>CAJUEJ010000005.1:0-21795 GCA_910585435.1 uncultured Hungatella sp.
CCTTCGGGCTTTTCACCCACGGCCTGGAGAAATTCGATCTGTTTTATGAAAAAGGGTACATTGATTATGTAATTACCACCAATTTAATCCACCGTCCCGTGGAGCTGCTTACAAAGCCCTGGTATCTGGAAGCAGATATGAGCAAATATCTGGCCGCTATTATCAATTCCCTGAACCATGACGTGCCTACCAGCACTGCGCTGGCATCCTCCACCTATAAGATCCAGGCCCAGCTTCAAAAGTACCTGGAGGACGGTGAGGAATTCATTCTGGAACAGACGCCTCAGGATATTTTTTAACCGGATATTGTTGTATTTCGGAGAGCTGTCATACAAATCTGCAGAATACTTTTGTTTTGAAAATCCGAAATCCTCGTCGGAGGCTTAAAGCAACCCTCTCATTTATGGTGGTGCCGGAAAAGCGACATGGGGGTTGCTTTGAAAGTGTTCAAATCTTTATGGCAGGTCTGCGCATTTCCTGCGCTGACTATAGGGCGCCGGAATGTGCTTTTTGCATTCCGTGCGCATGAAACTCTATTTTGCAACAGCGCTTTGAAGGCTTAAGAATGCCGCCAGATTTCCCCGCTCATTTTGGCAGGTTCGGTGGGAAAACAGATACTCTGGATTGCAGTGGGTACAGATATCGGTAATCTGTATGTGTTCTTTCAAAACTCCTGCTTCCTCCAGAACAATCTGGTTGGCCCTCCACAGATCCAGCTGGTATTTACCATTCTCCTTCTTATAAAAAAGCTCTGGCCAGTACTCTTCCCCAAACTCCTTCTGAAAGGCTTCCACCACCTCCACGCCTACCTCAAAGCAATCCTGGCAGATGCTGGGGCCGATACAGCAGAGTACATCCTCCGGTTTTGTTCCAAACTCTTTCTCCATGGCATCCAGGGTTACCTTGCCCATGCGCTTTACCGTCCCTCTCCACCCGGAATGGCTTAAGCCTATGGCCCTCTTAACCGGATCCAGAAAATACAGGGGAACGCAGTCTGCATAGAATGTCACCAGGGTAATTCCCGGCACATCGGTGATCAGCCCGTCCACATCCCGGTAGTCCCTCTCTTTTGTGATCCCTTTTCCCGCATCTTCCTCTGTCACCCTGCGCACATTGACCGTGTGGGTCTGATAGGAAAGAACCATTCTCTCCCTCTCCACCCCCAGCACTTTAGCCACTCTCCGGTAATTCTCCATCACATGATCCGGGTTGTCGCCCCTGGTAAAGGTAAAGTTCATGGTGGCATATTTTCCCTGGCTGACACCTCCAAGCCTGGTGGAAAAGCCATGGGCCACCAGGCCGGTCTGACAGAGAAGCGGAAACTGCAGCAAATGAACACCGTCTGCGATCCTCTCCTCCATCACTTCCTTCCCTGGTTTTCTCCTCCATAAGAGCTTTTCCGAATCATTCCCCAGAGTTAACCTTGTCTCTCTGTCTTTCTGTTCTTTTTCATTATCCATGCTGCTCCCTCTCTTTTGCCGGATATTTCTTTAAAAGCTTTCATCTCAAAATGCATCCCTGACCACGCGGATCCGATCCCCGTCAATGCTGACCACATCAAACCGGCAGGCCGTATCCTCCCCATACTGATGGCTGTACAGGTAGTACCGGGCCGTATGGCGGATTCTCTGCTGCTTTCTCCCTGCCACCGCCTCCTCCGGGTGCCCGCACCTGCCGTCTTTGCGGTATTTCACCTCCACAAACACCAGATAGGCCCCTTCCCGCGCCACAATATCAATCTCTCCCAGCCGATCTCTGTAATTCTGCTCCAGAATCTTATATCCTAATTTTTCCAAAAAGACAGCCGCTTCTGCTTCGTAACGGCTGCCTACAGCTCTCTTATTTTCCACCCAAGCTCCTTTGATGCCCGCCGGCATCTTTTCCATTTTCCCAAAGCTCCCGGCGCCTGTCAGCACACTAATTTTTGCTCTCCACAAAATTTTTAATAAAGCTCCTCCTGTGAATGGGACAGGGCCCGTGGTCCTTCAGCGCCTGGATATGGGCGGCTGTCCCGTACCCTTTGTGTTTTCCAAACCCGTATTCCGGAAAAAGGGTGTCATACTCTGTCATCATCTGATCCCTGGTTACCTTGGCTAAAATGCTGGCTGCTGCAATGGACACGCTTTTGGCGTCTCCCTTCACGATGGGAACCTGTATTCCCTCTGCCAGGGGAATGGTCACCGCGTCATTGAGAAGGATCTGCGGCTTTACCTTCAGCTGCCCGATGGCCTGCCTCATGGCCTCATAGGTTGCCTGCAGAATGTTTATCTCATCGATCTGTCCGGGCCCCACGATTCCTATGCCGTAGGAAACCGCCTTTTCCTTTATCTCATGGAACAAAAGCTCCCTCTTTTTCTCCGACAGCTTTTTGGAGTCATTTAAGTACAGTATCTGACAGTCCGCCGGAAGGATCACGGCTCCGGCCACCACCGGCCCGGCCAGAGGCCCTCTCCCGGCCTCGTCGATCCCGCAGACAACCATGCCAGGATATGTATCCTCATAGGACCGCATCTGCTTAAGCCTCTCCAGCTCCTTCTCCAGCTTCTCTCCTGTCAATTCTTTCATAGCAGCTTTTCTCCTCATGTGTTTCCCTAATCTCCCTGGCAAGGCCTCCTTCTCAGTCGGACGTGCTCTCCAAAGAAGGCTCCCCTCCATGATTCCCATCTAAAAATCCCATCCTCGTCACAGGCCAAATCCGTATGACAGCTCTTCCGATGATCTGATCCTTATTCAGATTCCCGATATCCGAATCCCTGCTGTCTGAACTGTGGTTCCGGTTGTCGCCCAGCACAAAATACTCATCCTCTCCCAGGACAACAGGCTCCTCCGCCCGTTTTCCCTTCTCTATAGGTTCTGTCCCGAAATCTTCCTCTAAGACAGAACCGTCAATCAGGATCCCACCGTCCACGATCTGGATGGTCTCACCTGGAAGGCCTACAATCCTTTTGATATAGTACAGATTATCCCGATACTGATACCGGAACACCACCAGATCAAACCGTTTCAGTTCTCCCAGCCTGGGTGTCAGCTTCTCTACCAGCAGCACATCGCCTGCCTCCAGCACCGGGCTCATGGAATCACCGTACACATCCACTCTCTGAACCACATACCGCACCAGCAAATATGCTGTAATGCTCACGAGAAGAAGGGTCCGTATCCACCACAAAACCATCTTTTTGATTTCCCCGTTCCAGATCTCCCTGATCATGCCTCATCCTTTTCTTTTGGAAACTCCAGCGTAATCCGCCCCAGCCTCCCGCTGCGGTAATCGTCGATAAACAGGTTTGCCGCCTTTTTATAGTCATATTCATTGCCCTTTAAGAGGCACTGACGGCTTTTTGCGATCTGCTCCATCCCCTTTGCCAGAACCTGCTCCTGTGTCCCCTCAGAGCCTTCCAGGATCCCATAACGCTCCTTTAAAACCTGGGGATACTGTGCCATCATAAACTTTAAAAGATCCAGAGCCAGCTCTTCTTTATTGAGAATCTCATCATTGATGGATCCGATAAAAGCCAGCCTCTTCCCCACCTCCTGGTTCTCAAACCTGGGCCATAAAATCCCAGGCGTATCCAGAAGCTCCAGGGATTTATTCAGGCGGATCCACTGATTACCCTTGGTGACTCCCGGCTTGTTGCCTGTCTTTGTGCAGGCCTTTCCCGCAAAGGAGTTGATAAAGGTAGACTTCCCCACATTGGGGATGCCCACCACCATCGCTCTGACCGGACGGTTTATAATCCCTCTTTTTCTGTCCCGCTCAATTTTCTCCTTGCATGCTTCCTGAACCACACTGTGGATCTGTTTTAACCCGGCTCCGCTTTTGGAATTTACCTTTACCACATAAAATCCCTGCTGTAAAAACCACTTAGCCCAAGCCTCATTCCAGGTCTCACTGGCCAGATCCGATTTATTTAAAAGAATCAGGCGGGCCTTATTCTTCCCCAGCTCATCAATATCCGGGTTTCTGCTGGAATAAGGAATCCGCGCATCTACAATCTCTATAATCAAATCAATCAGCTTCAAGTCCTCCTGCATGGCACGCTTTGCCTTTGTCATATGCCCAGGATACCACTGTATATTCATAAAAACTCCTATTCTATCAGCTTTATCTCAATCACCGGTACAAGGCGCAGCCACACCTTTCCCCGTATCTGCTCTCTCTTTACATTGCCGATATTGGCAAACCGGCTGTCCTCGCTTCCGTCCCTGTTGTCGCCCAGAAGAAAATATTCATCCTCAGCCAGTGTTATGGGACTCTGGGCCATTCCTGCCAAGGATACCTGATTCAGCTCCCTGTCTGCCTCCAGATACTGTCCGTCAATGTAAATGTATCCGCTCTGAATCTGCACGGTCTCGCCGGGAAGTCCGATAATCCTTTTCACATTGTCCTTATGGTCTTCCCGTTCAAATACCACCACGTCAAATCTCTGGGGTTCTTCAAAATCATATGTCAGCCGGTCCATCAAAACCACATCCCCGCCCCGCAGCTCCGGTGTCATGGACTGCCCCACGATCTGAATCTGGGCGCCGAATTCATACACCACAAGCCATGCCAGGGAAAGCACTACCACAAGATCCACTATCCAGTTTATGATTCTGCGCAGTCTGTTGGTTTCCTCAATCTGGTAAAGCTCCACTTACAACACTCCTGCCTTCCATAAGAATCCTGCTCTACAGGATAAGAAAGGGACAATAAATAATCTTATTGTCCCCTTTTGCCATGTGAAATAAATTGAATTATTTTACTAATTCTTTTACCTTCGCAGCCTTTCCTACTCTCTTTCTTAAGTAGTACAGTTTTGCTCTTCTCACTTTACCTCTTCTTACTACCTCAATATTGTCAACGAACGGTGAGTGTACCGGCCATGTCTTCTCGACACCGATGCCGCCTGAGTTCTTTCTCACGGTGAATGTCTCTCTGGAGCCGCCGTTCTGTCTCTTAATTACCGTTCCCTCAAATACCTGAATTCTCTCTCTGTTTCCCTCTTTGATCTTGTTGTATACCTTTACGGTATCGCCAACATGAAATTCCGGAACTGTTTCCTTTAACTGAGTTGCCTCAATCTTCTTAATAATCTCGTTCACTTAGGAACCTCCTTTGATATATTTGATGTTCTTAATACATGGATTGTAACAGAGGACCATCTCTTATTTTCACAAGTACCAATTTTATCATGGGAAAGAGGAAAATGCAAGTACTTTTTACTCTTTACTTTACTCTTTTTAATGAAAGAAGCCTTGGATGTAAAGCTTTTATTCTGCGGCAGACACAGATAATCTATTCTTCTTCCCCGCCCCTCTCCGCTTTTAACGTCTCCAGATACATCTCCTCTTTTTTCGTCAAAACTGCCTCTGCCAGCAAATCAGGCCGCCGCTCCAGCGTCCGCCTGATAGACTGCTGCCGCCGCCACTCTTCAATCTTTTTGTGATGTCCCGACAAAAGCACCTCCGGCACCTGTTTTCCCTCATAAATCTCCGGCCTGGTATACTGAGGATACTCTAGCAGATTATCGTGAAAGGATTCTATCTCTGCAGACACATGGTTATTCAGGACTCCCGGCACCAGGCGGGAGATGCAGTCAATCATCACCATGGCCGGAAGCTCTCCGCCAGTCAGCACATAGTCTCCAATAGACAGATAATCTGTCACGATCCGTTCCAGCGCCCGCTCATCGATCCCCTCATAGTGGCCGCACAGGAACACCAGCTCCTCCTCCCCTGCCAGCTCCTGTGCCACGGACTGGTTAAACACCTTTCCCTGAGGCGTCATGTAGAGGACTCTGGGCCTTTTTCCGATCCTCTGGCATAAGGCTTCATAAGAATCGCATACCGGCCCCGGCTGCATCACCATCCCGGCGCCGCCGCCGTAAGGCGCATCGTCCACATGATTATGCTTGTCCTTCGAATAATCCCTGATATTCACCGCCTCCATGGAAATCAGCCCTTTATCCACTGCACGCCCGATAATACTGGTGTTCAGTCCCTGCAAAACCATCTCCGGAAATAAGGTAAGTATATAATACTTCATCTCTTTCCTCTCCTTCTGCTTTTATGTACTCTCGGAGTCTGCCTGGAATCCTGGTAGCACATACGTTAAAAGTCTGTTGCCGGGCGCATACAGGTTTACTTGTGCTCCAACTGCTTCTGCTCATTTAAAATCTCCGGCAACTACCGTTTCCTACAAATCCAGCAGCCCCTCCATCACGTGTACCGTTATCTTCTCTGCCTCCAGATCCACATCCAGAATGCACTGCTTAATAGCTGGCAGGAGAATCTCCTTCCCGTCCTTCCTCTCCACCACATACACGTCATTGGCCCCGGTCTGCATCACATCCTTTAAGGTTCCCAGCTCTTCTCCCTCATCCGTAACCACCGAAAGCCCAATCAGATCCACGATAAAATTCTCATCCGGGCCTAATTCCACCGCATTCTCCCTGGTTACCAGAAGATCCTTTCCCTTATAGATCTCAATATCATTTATAGTATCAAAGCCCTTAAATTTCAGGATCACCATGTTCTTAAAAAATTTCACATGCTCAACTTCCATGGGCTTTCGTTCTTTTCCTGTATCTAAAATAACTTCCTTCAGCTTTTTAAACCGCATTCTGTCATCTGTGGTAGGGAACACCTTTACTTCTCCCCTGACCCCATGTGTCGACGTTATGACGCCGACCCGCAGCATCTGCTCCATCTGTTACCCCTCTCTCTGCCTGGTTGTCCTTTGCAAGCAAGAAGACCGTCTGCCCATAGCTGGCTGGCGGTCTTATCCTTATTGAATCTCCACAGTAACTTTTTTCTCTTCTTTCGAGGCTGCTGCTTTCACAACAGAGCGAATTGCTTTGGCGATTCTGCCCTGTTTTCCGATCACCTTTCCCATATCGGACGGATCCACCTTCAGTTCCACGATGATCTCCCCGTTTTTCTCAGTTTCGGTAACAGAAACCTCTTCCGGATGCTCCACAAGAGCTTTCGCCATAACTTCAACTAACTCTTTCATATTCATCACCTCAGATTACTGGATACCGGCGATTTTTAACAGCTTGCTGACGGTCTCAGTCGGCTGAGCGCCTGTTGCCAGCCACTTCTTTGCTGCTTCCTCGTTAAATTTGATTACGCTTGGATCCTGCTTGGGATCATAGTAACCAACTTCTTCGATAAACCTTCCGTCTCTTGGTGCTCTGGAATCTGCAACAACAATTCTATAGAAAGGTGCCTTCTTCTGGCCCATTCTTCTCAATCTCATCTTTACTGCCATGCTTTTTCACCTCCTTATCATGATTATCATAAATTGCCTGTGACTGCCAGGACAGAGCCCTTGTCACATGGCCTCTATAGACAAATGCATATGGGATATTGCCAAAGCCGCCTGGGCTGCTCTCATAAAAATATCGCCAAATGCCTTGCTAACTGTTTCACAGCGCCTGCCTGCCCCTTTTCTAAAACGGCATCTTAAACTTGCCCATCATTCCCCCAAGTCCGCCCAAGCCGCCTTTGCGCTTGCCTCCCATCATGCCGGGAAGCTGCTTCATCATCTTTTTCATCTGGTCAAACTGCTTTACAATACGGTTGACCTCGCTGATCTCCACACCTGCGCCTCTGGCTATCCTCTGCTTTCTGGATGGGTTTAAAATGGATGGGTTGGAACGCTCCTCCTTTGTCATGGAGAGAATGATAGCCTCCACTCTATCCATAGCAGAATCATCTACCTCTGCATCGCCTTTTAACTGGGGCATCCCCGGCATCATGCTCATAATGCTGGATACGCCTCCCATCTTTTTAATCTGGCGCATCTGCTCCAGGAAATCGTTGAAATCAAATTCTGCCTTCTTCAGTTTCTGGCTCAGTTCTCTTGCCTTGGCCTCGTCCACTTCCAGCTCGGCCTTCTCAATCAGGGAAAGGATATCCCCCATGCCAAGAATCCGGGATGCCATGCGATCCGGATAAAACTGTTCCAGATCCGACAATTTTTCACCCATGCCAATATATAAAATGGGTTTTCCGGTCACTGCCTTGATGGAAAGGGCAGCACCGCCTCTGGTATCGCCGTCTAATTTTGTCAGGATGACTCCGTCGATACCGATTTTATTCTGAAAGCTTTCCGCCACATTCACCGCATCCTGTCCGGTCATGGCATCTACAATCAACAGGGTCTGGTGAACCTCCACAGCCTCCTTGATGGCCTGAAGCTCTCCCATCATAGTTTCATCTATGTGAAGACGGCCTGCAGTATCCAGAATCACCACATTAAAACCGTTTTTCTGGGCATGCTCCACAGCTGCTTTTGCTATGTTTACAGGGTTCTGATTATCTCCCATGGAAAACACAGGGACACCCTGCTTCTCGCCGTTGATCTGAAGCTGTTCGATAGCGGCCGGGCGGTACACGTCACAGGCTGCCAGAAGGGGCTTGCGCCCTTTTGCCTTCAGCTTTCCGGCGATCTTTGCCGTGGTAGTGGTCTTGCCTGCGCCCTGAAGGCCGGCCATCAGAATCACCGTTATCTCACTGCCTGGCTTCAGAGAAATCTCTGTGGTCTCGGAACCCATGAGGGCAATCAGTTCCTCGTGAACAATCTTGATAACCATCTGCCCCGGAGTCAGGCTGTTTAATACATCCTGGCCCACGGCCCTCTCCTGCACGGAGTTTACAAACTGCTTAACCACCTTAAAGCTTACGTCTGCTTCCAGAAGAGCCATCTTTACTTCCCTTAAGGCGGCTTTTACATCCGCCTCCGAGAGACGGCCTTTCCCCCGCAGGTTTTTAAATACATTCTGCAGTTTATCTGACAAACTTTCAAAAGCCATGGAAGTCCTCCTTCTTGCAGTAATTCTGACGCCTCTGCTCCCGTCCTATAATTCCATAATCTCTTCTGCAATCTGTTCTATCTGCAAAAGCAGTCCGGCATCCTGGCTTTCCCCGTATGCTCTCACTGCCTGACGTATCTCCTGGGCCTTCTTCCTGGTCTCGTGGAATTTCTCAACCAGCTTAAGCTTTTTTTCATACTCTCCAAGGGTCCTGTCACAGCGCCGGACCAGATCGTGAACACCCTGCCGGCTGATCCCCTGCTCCTGGGCAATCTCACTTAAAGACATGTCGTTGACTACCACATCCTCATAAATCCTGCGCTGATGAGGCGTCAGCAGCTCTCCGTAAAAATCATACAGCATTCCCTGTTCTACAATCTTCTCCATGTCATCACCTGTGCTATCATACACGAAAAGAGAGCGGGTGTCAAGTGTTTTTTCTTTACAAACTTTTGCCCAAACTTTTGGCTCAAATCACATAAATTTCATTCCATCCTTAAAAGCATTCCCCGCCTTTTCTCCCAGCTTCAAATATACATTGTTCACCGGATCAAACACGATGGGATCCAGCTTTGCAGGGTCAATCTTTCCGTCTCCATCCAGAATCCTCTCATCTGCAGACACATTGACGATTTCCCCTGTCAGCCTGCAGGTCTCTGGATCATAGCTTATCAGGCTGCATTCCACTGTCATGGGCAGCTCCAGTATAACGGGAGCATCCACAAATTCCGCCTTCTCCGTATGGAACCCTGCTTTCGCCACCTTGTCAGCCACCTTGTTGCCAGATTCAATCCCCACATAATCGCATTCCGCCACATGGGCACCATCCGCCATACTGACCGTAAAAGCACCCCGTGCCAGGATATTCGCCACTGTCTTATGACCTGCGGAAAGGCACATGGAAATCTGGGTGTCATCACTGATTCCTCCCCAGGCTGCATTCATGGCGTCCGGTATCCCGTCCTCCCCGTAGGTGGCAATAATAAATACCGGCTGCGGATACGTCCACGGCTTCGCTCCAAAATTCTTTCTCACTTTCGTTCCTCCTCTTCTTTAAAATGCTCTATTTTACAAAACATGCCTGCACAAACTATATAGGTTCTCCAGCAGATTAATGTTGATTCCCTTCACTGCTATTCTAACATAGGTGAATCCGTTTTTTCAATATATGAATCTGATAACCTTAAGGTTTTTTCCAATGGATACGGGGCCGTTCCATTGTAAAATACATATAAAATTCTGGTGTGGGAATCGGAATCAGGCGTTTCCGGTAAAGAGCTCTTTTCTCCACCAGGCGCTCTATCGTACGGCCATAATAGATGACACTCCGAAGCGGCATGTTCTGATTTAGTGTAGACTAGTGCTCACTTATAACCAACACTCGGTTATTAATCGTAAAGGCCATGTCATTTTTGAAGCCTCCTTTCCCTCCAGTGCTGTATAAAGCTGTGCCGCATTTTCCGGCTCTCTGAACAGCTGTGTAAAAGCGCTGGATTTTACCTCACGGTTAGAAAATGGTATTACGCTAGCTGATATAGCTGTTGCATTATCCCATTCTGTATAGTTATCTTTTCCCATAAGCAATACCTCCATAATTTTATGAAATATTTTTGTCTTGGAATAATACCGCAGAGCTGCGTGAATATAGAATTTCTGATTTCCTTAGACTTAAAATTATTATAGCAAAGCATAGGAAAATGATCCATAAATTTTTTATAAATTTAGTCATATTAACACTGGTTTTTAAAAATATATTGACTCCTTGTATAAAACATTCCATCAAAAAATACTATTCACCATTTATGATGTACATTGGATTTTCCGGAAAAAGCAAATATGCGTCAATTCTTCTCTCCAAATAGATCCCTTCCATATGCATTACTCCTCTCTGTCACCTATAATATACAAAAAATGAGCCAGTTATACAAGTATAATCACAAAAAATGAGCCATTCATACAATCATAATCACAAAAAAATGAGGCACCCCTTCTACGTCCATAAAGGTGTATGCCTCATGCTTTGTATCCCCTATATTTCTCCAACCATCTTGCCCTGACAATCCTCTATTCCTTAATCTCATCAATATCCGTAAGATTAACCCCTGCCACATTAAGAAAGCTTTTCAAATACAGATATTCCTTCTTCAGACTGGCATATGTTTCCGCCGCATTCTCCTTACGTGCTATCACCATATGTCTCTGAATTTTTATAAAATCCTCCATAGCCTTCTGCATAATTTCCAAATTGGTATTTGGCACCGTACCACCTCCAATAACAAAACTAATCTACATTTTCAGATGGTTTTAGTATATCATAATCATCCCTCAAAGTCCATTCAATTCCCCATTCCCCTGGAAAAATAAACCAGCGCCCCCGCCAGCTTCCCTACCCCGATGGCCAATATCACATACTGAATCCCCACTGCCAGATGAATCCTCCGGTTCATCACCGGCAGCGTTTTCAGCGTTTCCGCCAGAGACATGGCCAGGCATCCCACAAAAATCCCCACTGCCCCGCCAAATACCGCCAGCGTCCACACCCCTCCCATCCAAATGGGAAATTCAAACAAATCTAGGGCATTTCCCAGGCTGCCTCCCAGAATAATCAGTGTCTCATACAATAAAATATGTTTTTTCATTCCGGATTTCCCGATAATCCTGGGAAAGACTCCGATGATTGCCAGGAATGCAAAAATGCCGGCAGCGATAATGCCTCCGGCACAGAGCCCGATAAATACCAGTATAGCCATTTTAATGAACATCGATCCCGGGCTCCTTTCTTCCCTTGTTCTGAATCAGTGTTTTAGAAATATTATCCTCATAAAGCCTCATCTCCACCTCCAGAGGCGTGGGATCCGTGTTAAGCTTCCAGGCGCAGAAATGATTAAAAAACAGAATCACCCCCACAGCCAGCCCCACAGAGTAAGACAGTTCCAAAACCATATAATTTTCTGCCTCAGGCCCCAGAATCAGGCGGTAAAGCTCCTGGAACACATCGCTTACGCTGGCATCATTATTAAAGGTCATGATGGCAAAGGCGGCGCCGCAAAAACACATAAGACATACAAAAACCGTCTTGGCCCACGCCCAGGCCAGCCTGGGAGCTTTGGGCTTCTGGTAATCAATGATAAAATCCACCTCACCCAGATTATTCACCTGGATGGAAGAATCCATCTCATGGATTTTCTGAATCACATCCAGAACATTTTCCACATACCGCTTGTTTTTCTCCTGATGGATGGTCTTTATCTTCAGGGCTTTCAGCCGGTTTAAGGTAGGCCTGTCATCGCAGTATATCTCCCCCACATCCTTTAAAAACACGCTTTTTTCGTGAACTTCGGAAATCTGATTTATTTTCAGATAAGCGGTCTTGTCTGTCATGCCAGCATCTCCTTCAGGCTTAAGATTTCACGGACCAGCAGCCCTCCTGCATAAGGATTCCGGTTTCCTGTCAAAAACAGCAGATATCCCACCACTGCCGCTGTAATTAAAACCACTGCAATCAAAAGCAGATATCCCCAGTTGTGCTTTAAAAATTCCATTTTCTCACATCCTGTCATTTATATTCCTGTCAAATCAGGTATCCATAGTATGCCCCTTTTTTCTCATTCTAAAATTGTTCTCTCATCTGTTTTAAAATTTTCTTTTCCAGCCTGGACACCTGAACCTGGGAAATGTCCAGGGCTTTGGCTACCTGGGTCTGGGTCTCATTTTTATAATATCTGCGCAGTATGATCTCCTTCTCCTTCTCCCCCAGCTGCCCGATAAGCTTTTCCAGAACCATGTGGTTTAAAAGCTTCTCCTGGCTTTCATCCTGATCTTCGATTTTATCCATGAGGCACAGGCTGTTCTCATCATTCTGGTTCACCGTTTTATAAAGGGATTCCACCTCTGCTCCCGCCTCGATGGATGCTGCCACCTCCTCCTTGCTGGCTCCCACCTCCGCCGCAATCTCCTCAATGGTAGGCTCCCGGCCCATGGAAAAGCACAGCGCCTCCCTTACGCTCTTTACCCGCAGGGACATCTCCTTGACAGAGCGGCTGACCTTAATCATGCCGTCATCCCTGAGAAACCGTTTGATCTCTCCGGCTATCATTGGCACTGCGTAAGTTGAAAAACGCACCTCATAGGACAAATCAAATTTATCAACAGCCTTCAAAAGCCCGATGCTTCCAATCTGGAACAAATCCTCCATCTCGTACCCCCGGCCCTGAAACCGTCTGACAATGCTCCATACAAGCCCTACATTGTCAAGCACCATCTGGTCTCTGGCCTCTTTATCTCCCTGGTGAGCCTTTCTGATAAGTTCCATCATTTCTTCCATGGCTGTCACCTGCCGATCTGCTTTTTCATAATCACCACAGTTCCTTCTCCCGGCCTGGACTGTACCTGTACCTGATCCATAAATGCCTCCATGAAGGAAAATCCCATGCCGGACCGCTCCCCTGTGGTGTCCGTGGTATACATAGGCTCCATGGCTTTTTCGATATCAGGAATCCCTGCCCCTGTATCCTTTACAGACACCGTCAGCTCCTTTCCTTCAATCTCTGATTCTATGTAGATGATTCCGCTGCCGTTTCTGTATCCGTGAATCACCGCGTTGGTTACCGCCTCTGACACCGCAGTCTTTACATCATCCACCTCCTCCAGGGTCGGATCCATACGGCTCATAAATACTGCCACCACCACTCTGGCGAACTCCTCATTCTGGGATCTGCTTTCCACCTCCATATAAAACCGGTTCTTTTCCTCTGCTCTCTGCATATTCTGTGCCGTTTCATTTTCATTTTTACGATCCATCTTATTTCCTCCCGCCTGTTTTGTATGGGCACCTGCCATCTGCCAGGCCATCCCACTGGTTCCTTCTCAGCCCTTCATAGCTGCTTCCTTTGATTCAAAGCCCCGTATCAGCTTTGCCACCCCTCCGATATGCAGAATCCTGACAATCTGCCTGCTTGCCCCGTAATACGTCATGGTGCCGCCACTTCGGCTCATCTGCTTGTACCGGTTTAGCAAAATCCCGATTCCGGATGAGTCCATAAATGTAGTCCTGCCAAAATCAAACACCAGCCTGGCCACGTAATTTTCAGAGAGCAGCAGGTCCGTCTCGTTCAGTAAATTCCTGCAATTATGATGATCCAGTTCCCTGGGCAAATGAATTACCAGCACCTGCCCCTTTGCCTCATATGTAAAAGATGCGTCCGCCATATATGATTCCTCTCTTTCCTGTTCCTATAAAGCAAAAAAAGACACTACAAAATCACCTGTCTTCTGTAGTGTCTTCCAAACATTATCTTTTCCTTTGTTTCTGCTTCCTATCGCAGCTGTTACATTTCCGGCCTGTCAGTATCCCCTGGCCGTCTTCGCCTGGGCCGCCAGCTCTGTATTGGGATAATTCATAATCACCTGGCCCCACAGCTCTCTGGCTCTCTCCTCATCCCCTGCCGAATGGCACAGCTCAGCCATATCATACAGCACCTGAGGATTGTCCCCATGGAGATTTAAGCTTTTCTGGTAATAATCAAAAGCCGCCTCTGCATGCCCTTCTGCTTTGGCTGTGTTTCCCAGCGCAGCCAGAACCTGGTAACCGTTGGTCTCCATGTCCTGCCGTATCTGAGCGATGATCTCCTGCATCTCCGGATCTTCAATCACTCCCAAATCCAGATCCGAATACAGTCTCACCGCCTCCGTAAAATCATCTGCCCGGTAAGCCTGCAAAACCTTTATCAGACCCTGATACTGGCTTAACACGCCCTGGTTCTCCCCGTCAATGGTCTGAAGCTGGGCCTGGGCCTCTCCCCGCTCTGCCTCCAGCTGCTGAATCTGCGCCCGCAGCCCATCTGCCTCCTGGTTCTTCTGGTTCACCTGCTCCAGCACCGACGTCATCTCCTGGTTGTGCGCCTGATTAAGAGACTGCTGCATGGTCGGCATCACCAGGAAAAATACGGCCACCGCCCCCATCACCAGCCCCACAATAATATTGATGATAGTCTGCCACCCTGTGTTTTCCTTGTAGGTAGGCGGCATAATCACATCGTCATCCTGCATCTGCCTGTGGGAAAATGCCTTGGTGAACTTTCTATGTTCAACCTCTGCCCTGCCTGTATTGGCCTTCACAATGGACATGTACCACAGGGCCTTGGGATTATTCTTATCAATCTGCAGCACCTTGTACAGAGATTTCCCCGCCTTGGTATAATCGCTGCGGCTCATATACAGAAGCGCCAGCACCATATGTGCCTTCACGAAATGAGGGTTATGCTCCACCACCCGGCTCAGCTGCAAAATCGCCAGGTCGTCGCTGCCGCTCTGGGCATACGCCAGGGCCTGGTTATATTTTTTTATATTGATTCCTTCCGCTTCCAGCCTTCCGGGCCTTCCCTGAATCTCATGAAGATAGTGAACCGCCCGGTTCTTCTCCGGCTGCAGGTTGCTGCTGATCACCCACTGCACCAGGGCCTCCGCTGTCTCTCCCAGCTCATAGTAGACAAGCCCAAGAAGGTTTCTCGCCTCTATATGGTATTTATTAAAATGAATACTTTTCTTCAGACAATCCGCCGCCCCGCTTAAATCGCGGATATTGGCTTTCTCCAGGCCAATATTGTAAAAGCTGTTGGAAATCAGGCGGCATTGTTTTGCGTAATCCATACTTTACTCTTTTCTCTCTTTAATCAGCTCCATCATAATATCTGTCATGTCTGTCAAATCACTTTTTACAATGGCGTCCTCCGCCTCCTCAATCTCAAGACTGGGCTTAAAGCGTTTTAACTCTTCCTCAAAATCAATCATCCAATTCCTCCTTAAACAGCCGCCTCCCGGCAGCTTCATTTCCTTCGGCCCGTTTAACCCGCTTCTGTTTCTGCCGGTCTTGCGTCTTGCGTCTTTCGTTTCGGCCTGTCGTCCATCCCTGTTTCGACCCCTTGGCTATCCCTGCTTCAGCCTGTATGGCGCCTTTCGTTTCGGCCTGTCAGCCATTCCTGTTTCTGCCTGTATGGCATCTTTCGTTTCAGCCTGTATGACTATCCCTGCCAAGAAGCGCTTTCACTTCCCCCACCAGATACAGAGATCCTGCACAGAATGCCAGCTCGTCTCCCCTGGTTTCCAGAAAATACTCCCATGCCTGTCCCACAGTGGGAAAAACTTTAATAGGGCAGTTGATCACCTGCTTAAACTCCTGTTCCAGTTCCGTGCAGGCTGCACTCCTCTTAGTATCCATATGAGCGATGGTTACCTGGGAAATCTCCACGCCATCACATAATTCCTCAATCATCCGGCGGTGATCCTTATCCGACACAGCCCCGAACATCACAGACACCTGCCTCCCGGTTTCCCGCTGCATCCTTCTCATTGTTTTGTTCAGAGCTTCCACACCTCCGGCATTGTGAGCTCCGTCCAGATATACGCCCTCCAGAACCTGTTCCATCCTTCCGGGCCAGTAGCTGCTGCTGATTCCCCGGATGATGGAGTCCCCTCCATCCATTTTCCAGTTTCTCAGTAAACTGCCGAAATCCGGCTGAACATGACTTTTCCACGTTTCCACGTTATCCGGCCAGCCTCTTTCCGGCACTTTCCTGTTCTCCAGGCATCTGCTGTCTTCCGGCGCCTCTACAGCATCCGGCCACTGGCTCCCTTCCGGCGCCTCCATGGTATCCGGCCGGCCGCTGCCTTCCGGCATCGCCCTGGCCTCCTCCCTCTGCAGCTCTCCCGCCAGCACATCCAAAGCCCGAACCGCCACCGCCGCATTCATCATCTGGTATTCAGCCTGGGAGGGAATGGGGATCCATAACTCTCCCCAGTTTTCGGTCTCTGTCTTTATCTGGATTCCCGCTTTGTCTCTGCTTATAAATGTATAATCCTCCTGGCTTACAGGAACCTGGAGGCACCCCAGCATCCCGGCCCTTTCTTCTATCACCTTCCGGCTCTCAGGACAGGAAGCATCGTAAACCACAGGTACGTTCCCCTTTAAAATCCCTGCCTTCTCCGCCGCTATTTCCTCTATTGTATTCCCCAGATACTGCATATGGTCCATACTGACAGAGGTAAGCACCGTAAGCACAGGCCTTCTCACCGCATTGGTAGTATCCAGCCTTCCTCCAAGCCCTGTCTCCAGAACCACGAAATCCGGCTTATACTCCTTCATCATAGCCATAAACATATAAAACAAAAATTCAAAATATGTAGGCGGCGCATATCCTCTTCCGGCCATGGCCTCAGCCAGCTGCCTCATCTGCCCAAAAGCCCTCTCAAACTCTTCCTGTTCCACAGGATTCCCGCAAAGAAGAAACCTTTCTGTCACATCCTCCAGATGAGGGGAAACAAAAGTTCCCACCCGAAACCCAGCCTGACACAGCACCGATGTCATATACTGACACACAGATCCTTTCCCGTTGGTTCCCGCCACATGGATGATCCTCATTTTTTCCTCAGGATTTCCCATCTGGCTTAAAAAATCACGGATAGAATCCAGACTGTTCTTCTTATCCGCCCACAAAGGAATCCGCTCCAAATACTCCCTGGCATTCATCACTTTAAGCGTCCTTTCCATATCAATTCATACGCCAAAGCAGCTCTGCGGCATGCCTCCGCAGATATCTAATATTATAATATAACTGCCGCATTATGCAACCCATTTTTTTCGCGGAAAACGACAGAATTTTATTCTTGATTTATTCTGATTTATACGGTAAACTCCCATTAAAATTCCAAAACCTGACTGCAAGGAGTATAAAGCCATGAATATAATGAAAAAAAGAATGCATACCGGTGAATTATATCTTCCCGGCGATGACGAGATCATGGAATGGCAGACAAAATGCCTTGACCATCTATATGATTTTAACATGACCCGTCCCACAGAATCTGAAAAACGGCAGGCCATGCTGAAAGAAATGTTCGCAGAAATCGGTGAAAATTGCTACATTGAACCGCCTTTTCACGCTAATTTCGGCGGCAGGCATATTCATTTCGGCAAAAACATCTATGCCAACTTCAATTTAATCTGTGTAGACGATACCCATATCTACGTAGGCGATTATACCATGTTCGGCCCCAATGTTACCATTGCCACCGCCGGACATCCTGTTTTGCCCCAGCTTCGGGAAAAATCGTATCAATATAATATGCCTGTCCGGATTGGCAGAAACTGCTGGATCGGAGCCGGAGCGATTATCTTGCCTGGCATTACCATCGGGGATAATACGGTAGTAGGTGCAGGCAGTATTGTGACAAAGGATTTGCCCTCTGATGTTGTGGCCGTGGGCAATCCCTGCAAGGTACTGCGTGAAATAAGCGAACATGATAGAGAGTACTATTTCAAGGACAGAAAAATCCATTGGGATACCATAAAAAACACATCTGTTTAGCAGCAGATGGGAAAGCAGGCCATTCCCTGCTTTCCCATCCATATGCACTCCCGGAATCCCTCTGTGCCTGATTTTGTGAGACGATTTTTGTCAGATGCACCGAGAGTACATACCTATTCTGAAACCGTCTTATTTACCGAAGCTGCGCCAGCCTCTCCTTCACCTGCTCCATCATCTGGCTGTATTTCTCCTGCTTCTCCCTCTCCTCTGCAATCTTAGCAGCCGGAGCCTTGCTTACAAACTTCTCATTCTTTAACATCCCGTTTACACGGGCCAGTTCTTTCGTCAGACGTTCCTCTTCCTTCTCAAGCCGCTCTATTTCCCTGGAAATATCCACCAGCTCCGCAAATGGCATATAGATAGCCGCCTGAGGGATCACAGCCGACACCGCGTCCTCTCCGATTCCTTCTTTGTCCTTCTGTAAATATACCTGGCTGGCATATCCCAAAGTTGCAAAGAACACCTTGCTGTGTTCAAAAATTTCCAAAAGCTTTTCATTTTCAGAAACCACGTATACCTTGGCCTTCTTGCTGGGCGGTACATTCATGGAAGTGCGGACCGTGCGGATGGCCCGAACTGCCTCCTTAATCGTCTCTACAGATGTCTCCTCTGTCTTAAACTCCCACTCCTTCCTGTACACCGGCCAGGAAGAGATCATGATAGATTCCTCCTCATCCTGCAGGTTGCAGAAAATCTCCTCCGTAACAAACGGAATATAGGGATGCAGAAGCTTCAATGACTGAATCAGCACGGTTTTCAGCGTCCAGACAGCCGCCGCCTTGGTAAAATCCTCATCCTTCCACAGCCTTGGCTTCACCATCTCGATATACCAGTCACAGAACTCCTCCCAGACAAAATCATATACCTTCTGAAGGGCGATCCCCAGCTCAAACTTATCCAGATTCTCTGTCACTTCCTTTGCCAGGGCATTGGCCTTGGACAGAATCCATTTGTCCGCCATGGTAAGCGGCGCCTGCTGCCCTAAGGCTTCGACCTGCTGCCTGTCCTCTGCCCCTTTCAGGCCGTATACCATATCATAATATTCCATCTGGGCCTTGTCCGCCTTCTCCATATTCATCATGATGAAACGGGAGGCATTCCAGATCTTGTTGGCAAAATTCCGGCTGTTCTCCACCTTCTCCCAGTAAAACCGCATGTCATTGCCCGGAGCATTTCCCGTAACCAGGGTCATACGCAGGGCATCCGCACCGTATTTGTCAATCACCTCCAGAGGATCGATTCCGTTTCCAAGGGATTTGCTCATCTTTCTCCCTTCAGAATCCCGGATCAGCCCGTGGAACAGCACGGTGTGGAAGGGCGCCTTGCCCATCTGCTCATACCCGGAAAAGATCATGCGGATAACCCAAAAGAAAATAATGTCATACCCTGTCACCAGCACGTCCGTGGGATAAAAATACTCCAGATCCTCTGTCTTCTCTGGCCATCCCAATGTGGAAAACGGCCACAGGGCAGAGGAAAACCAGGTATCCAGCGTGTCCTCATCCTGCTTAAAATGGCTGCCGCCGCACTTGGGACAGACCGACGGCGCCTCCTTAGCCACCACCACTTCATTACAGTCCTGGCAGTAGTAGGCCGGAATCCTGTGGCCCCACCACAGCTGCCTGGAGATACACCAGTCCCGGATGTTGTCTGTCCAGTTAAAATATGACTTATCCATACGGGGGGGAATCAGCTTAATCTCCCCGTTCTTCACGCCCTCAACCGCCGGCTTGATCATCTCCTCCATCTTCACAAACCACTGCTGCTTCACCATAGGCTCCACGGTTGTGCTGCACCGGTCATGGATTCCCACGGCATGAGTGTGAGGCACCACCTTCACCAAAAGCCCCAGGGCCTCCAGATCCGCCACCATGGCCTTCCTGGCCTCATACCGCTCCATGCCGTGGTACTTGCTTCCCGGCAGATTTATAGTAGCGTCGTCATTTAAAATATTAATCTCCGGCAGGCTGTGGCGCTTCCCTACCTCAAAGTCATTGGGGTCATGGGCCGGGGTAATCTTCACACATCCTGTCCCAAACTCCTTATCCACATAGCTGTCGGCGATCACCGGAATCTCCCGGTCTGTCAAAGGCAGTTTTAACATCTTCCCCACCAGATCCTGATACCGCTCATCCTCCGGGTTCACAGCCACCGCCGTATCCCCTAAAAGAGTCTCCGGCCTGGTGGTGGCAATCTCCACAAACCGGCCTTCCTCCCCGGCGATGGGATAATTAATGTGCCAGAAAAACCCGTTCTGATCCTCATGCTCCACCTCTGCGTCTGAGATGGAGGTCTGGCACACCGGGCACCAGTTGACAATCCGGGACCCTTTGTAGATATAGCCCTTCTCATACAGCTTCACAAACACTTCCAGTACCGCATCGGAGCAGCCCTTATCCATGGTAAAGCGCTCTCTGTCCCAGTCGGCCGAAGAGCCTAACCGGTAAAGCTGATTGATAATCCGTCCTCCGTACTCCTTTCTCCAGTCCCAGCACTTTTCCAGAAATCCTTCTCTTCCCAGATCTTCCTTGTCGATCCCCTGCTTCTTCAGGCTCTCGATGACTTTCACCTCTGTGGCAATAGCCGCATGGTCTGTCCCCGGCTGCCACAGTGCCTCATACCCCTGCATCCTTTTATACCGTGTCAGAATATCCTGCATGGTATTGTCCAGGGCGTGCCCCATATGAAGCTGCCCCGTAATGTTAGGCGGCGGCATCACAATGGTAAATGGTTTCTTATCCGGGTTTTTCCTGGCCCGGAAATATTTCTTATCCAGCCACTTCTGATACAGTTTCCCCTCGATCTCCGAAGGATTATAATTCTTTTCCAGCTCTTTCATCGCTATCTCCTTTTCCTCATAATGTACTCTCGGAGTCTCTTTGTGCCTGATTTCGTGAGATGATTTTTGTCAGCTGTGCATAAATTTAGATGCATAGGACGAAAAATCAGCCACAAAGCCAGGTAAAAGAAAAGCCCTTTCCATGATCTCTCATGAAAAGGGCGAACAAATCCGCGGTACCACCTTTTTTATGTGACATACAGCTCCTGCCACATATCTCTTAAGTCCCATAACGCTGACCAGACGTGGATGACTACTATACTAGTTCTGCCTTCATGGCATTTTCACCATCCCGGCTCCGAAGCTACCTTCCACCTTCACTTCCTTAAGCCGCCTCTCAACCGGTGGACGGCTCTCTCTGTCAGGGTTTAAAGTGTACTCCTCTTCTTCCCAGCCTTTGCCTATGTATGATATCATAGCCGGTCAGGCAGAATTTGTCAAATGCTTTTTTGCCTCTTTCAAATCATCTTTATTTAGAAGCATTAAAATCTACATATTTTTTAATGTTGCCTGCATTCACATACCTTTGCACAGTGCCGTCCTTCACCACCACCAGGGTAGGCGCCTGCATCACTCCAAACTGCTCCGTCAGCTGCTGGTTCTCCTCCGCATCCACAGCCTGATAATCCATCCCCTTTAAGAATTCCTTTGCAATCTTACAGTTAGGGCAGGTCTTGGTGGTAAACAGATACGTTCCCGGCGCATACTCCTCATTTTTCTTCTCCACAGCCGCCACGATCCTGGCAGCCGCTTTCTCCCCCTTCTTCAGGGCGGAAGATCGGAAGAGCACACGTCT
>CAJUEJ010000005.1:21805-35584 GCA_910585435.1 uncultured Hungatella sp.
GCCACATCATAGGACATGCGGTTCTTATACTCCTGGGTCTTGCCTGCATTCCAGTTCTTCACCGGGCGGTAATACCCGGTAATCCGGCTGTAAACCTCTGCCTCCTGTCCGCATACCGGGCAGGTAAAATGCTCTCCCACCAGATACCCGTGTTCCTTGCAGATAGAGTAAATAGGGGACATGGTATAATAGGGCAGCTTGTAATTTTCCGCAATGGAGCGTACCAGCTTGGCCGCCGCCCTCCAGTCAGGCAGCTTCTCTCCCAAAAATGCATGAAATACAGTTCCTGAGGTATACAGAGTCTGCAAATCATCCTGTATATCCAGGGCATCAAAGATGTCAGAGGTATAATCCACAGGCAGATGGGAGCTGTTGGTATAATAGGGTGTCCCGCACTCTCCCCCTGCAGTGATAATATCCGGGTACCTCTCCTTGTCATGCTTTGCAAAGCGATAGGTGGTAGACTCTGCCGGTGTTGCCTCCAGGTTGTACAGATCCCCGTACATCTCCTGATAATCGGCCAGCCTTTCCCGCATGTGGTTCAGCACATGTTTCGTAAACTCCTGGGTCTCTTTATGAGTCATATCCTTTTTAAGCCACTTTGCGTTCAGCCCTGCCTCATTCATGCCTACCAGGCCGATGGTGGAAAAATGATTGTCAAAATTCCCCAGATACCGCTTGGTATAAGGATACAGCCCGCCTTCCATCAGCTTGGAAATCACTTCCCTCTTGGTCTTTAAAGAGCGGGCGGAAAGATCCATCATATGATCCAGCCGTCTATAAAAATCCTTCTCATCCCTGGACAGATAGGCAAGCCTGGGCATATTGATGGTCACCACGCCTACAGAGCCGGTGCTTTCCCCGGATCCGAAGAACCCGCCGGTTTTTCTCCGAAGCTCCCTTAAGTCCAGGCGGAGGCGGCAGCACATGCTGCGCACATCGCTTGGCTGCATATCGCTGTTAATATAATTGGAAAAATAAGGCGTCCCGTACTTGGCCGTCATCTCAAACAGCAGCCTGTTGTTCTCTGTCTCAGACCAGTCAAAATCCTTGGTGATGGAATAGGTGGGGATAGGGTACTGGAAGCCTCTCCCGTTGGCATCCCCTTCAATCATAGTCTCGATAAAGGCTTTATTCACCATATCCATCTCTTTTTTACAGTCCTTGTACTTAAAATCCATCTGCTTTCCGCCTACGATGGCAGGCAGCTCCGCCATGTCATCGGGCACGGTCCAGTCCAGGGTAATGTTGGAAAACGGTGACTGGGTTCCCCAGCGGCTGGGAGTGTTCACACCGTAAATAAAGGACTCAATACATTTCTTCACCTCCGGATAGGCCAGTCCGTCCGCCTTCACAAAGGGCGCCAGGTATGTATCAAAGGAGGAAAAAGCCTGGGCTCCTGCCCACTCATTCTGCATGATCCCAAGGAAGTTTACCATCTGGTTGCACAGAACAGACAGATGCTTGGCCGGGGAAGAGGTAATCTTTCCCGGGATTCCTCCCAATCCCTCCAGCAGAAGCTGCTTTAAGGACCATCCTGCACAGTATCCGGTCAGCATGGACAGGTCGTGAAGGTGAATGTCCGCATTGCGGTGGGCATCTGCGATCTCCTGGTCATACACCTCAGACAGCCAGTAGTTGGCCGTCACGGCGCCGGAGTTGCTTAAGATAAGTCCGCCCACGGAATAGGTCACCGTAGCGTTCTCCTTCACCCTCCAGTCCTCCACCTTCACATAGCTGTCCACCACCTCTTTATAGTTTAAGATGGTGTTGTTCATATTGCGGATCTTCTCCCGCTGCTTCCTGTATAATATATAGGCCTTTGCCACTTCCGTATATCCTGCCTGCTCCAGCACATGCTCCACGCTGTCCTGAATCTCCTCCACAGTAATATGGCCGTCCTTCAGCTTCTTTTGAAAATCGGCGGTTACCCGCAGAGATAAAAGCTCCAGGATCTCATTGCTGTAATCATTCCCTGTGGCCTTAAAAGCCTTTTTAATCGCTTCGGTTATCTTACTTAAGCCAAACTCAGCCACCTCTCCGTCCCGCTTTACTACATGAATCATCTTCCAGTCCCCTTTCAATTCCAGTCATACATATTCCTGATAAATAAAAATCCTCCGATCCGCCGCTTTGGGACGAACCGGAGCGCTACGAGGGTTATTATAGCAGAACCTTCCAGGAAACGCAAGATATAGTTTTTGTATTTTTATAAAAGCACAAGATATAGGGCATTCTTCTATACCAGCACGCCATAGAGCTCTGCCGGGACATAGGCCCTCACCCGTATCCCATCCTCCCTGTACTCCTCCTCCAGAAGCTCTCCGAACCTTCGGATCTGCTGGATCCGTCCTGCCTCCTCATAAGAATACACCTTCTCCAGATAAACCTTCTGATTTCTCAGAATCGTCTCCAGCGTGTCCAAAAGGGTATCCACCCCGTCTCCGGACAATGCAGATAGCTTTACCTGATAATCCGCCGACAGATCTTTCAGAATCACTTCATGATCCAGCTTATCTATCTTGTTAAACACAGTCACCACAATCTTGTCCGTAACCTTCAGCTGCTTTAAGGTCTCATATACAATGTGCATCTGCATATCCATCTGAGGGTTGGAGCTGTCCACCACATGAAGGACGATGTCGCAGTAGCAGGCTTCCTCCAGGGTGCTCTTAAACGCATCGATGAGATGGTGGGGCAGCTTCCTGATAAATCCCACCGTATCTGTCAGAAGCACCTGCTGCCCGCCTGGAAGCTCCAGCTTTCTGGTTGTAGAGTCCAGGGTGGCAAACAGTTTGTCCTCCGCCAGAATCCCTGCATCTGTCAGATAATTTAATAAGGTGGACTTTCCCGCGTTGGTATATCCCACAATCGCCGCCACCTGCACATGGGTCCGTTCTCTCTGCTGACGCAAAACCTCCCTGTGCCGCTCCACGTCCCTCAGCTCTTCCTTCAGCTGCCCGATACGCTCATGGATCAGACGGCGATCCATCTCCAGCTTCTTCTCTCCCGGGCCTCTGGTGCCGATGCCGCCGCCAAGCCTGGACAGGGAATTGCGAAGTCCCACCAGGCGGGCTGCCCGGTATTTTAGCTGTGCCAGCTCAACCTGGATTTTTCCTTCTTTTGTGTTGGCCCTGGCCGCAAATATATCCAAAATTACCATGGTGCGGTCCATAACCTTTGTATCCAGGGCATCCTCAAGATTGCGCAGCTGAGCCGGGGAAAGTTCATCGTCGCAGACAACACCTGTGGCCTCCAGCTCCCAAAGCTTCTCCTTTACCTCGTCAATCTTTCCTTTGCCCAGATACGTTCCAGGGTGTATATTCTCCCTTTTCTGGATGATCTTCCCAACCGAGATGCCCCCGGCGGTCTCCACCAGCTCCTCCAGCTCATCCAGGCAGGCTTCTGTGTCATCCTCCTGGCTGGTCTGCACCCCTATGAGAATCACCCGTTCCTCTATCTGTTTCAGTTCAATTAAATCTGCCACTTACTTCTCCTTTTACTTACCTGGTTTTTAAAAATGCTATCTCCTTCTCTATCTCCGGAGTGGCTCCAAACTCGGCGGCATAAGTCTCCAGATATTCTAACGCCCTGGCAAAATCCAGCTTTTTCTCATACACCAGCGCCTGGTGGTACAAAAGCTCTCCCCTGCAGTTTTTATCTCCCAGCAGCATCCCTTTCTCAAAGTATTCCAGAGCCTCATCGTAATTCCCCCCATCCAGCTGGCAGACTCCCATACGGTTATATAATTCTCCGCTTGCAGCCCCTCCATTCATAGCCTGGGTATAAAGCTCCATAGCCTCCTCAAAACGTTCTGCGTCCGTCAGGGCCTGTCCCACAATCAAAACAGCCTTCTGGGCCTGAGGATCCTCCGGCTCCTTTTCATATGCCCTTTTATATTCATCCAGTGCCTCTGTAAGCTTTCCCATCCTGCCATGAAGCATACTCATCCGGTACAGATATTCGGTTCTCTCTTCATCCACCTGGCACAGAACCTCATAGGTGTGGGCTGCCGCCCCATAATCCCCTGCCCCGGCCTCCGCCTCTGCCCGGTACTTAAGCACATCCAGCTCAAAGATTCCCACCAGCTTACTGGACTTTTCCAGCGAACGGTCAAAGGACTGGATGGCAGCTTCGTACGCGCCGGCATTGAGCTGTTCAATCCCTGTGTCCCTGAAGGTATATTTTTCCTTGGAAGAGCCTGCGCATCCTGAAATCAATAAAAGCACTGACAGAACAAGTGCTGCCAGCCCGGAGGGTATTTTCTTCATTTTCTTTCCTCATTTCATTCATAAAGTTTCGAGAGTACTCTCGTACTCCCATGCCGGCATGACACATACAGACGTCTACTGAATCCCTGTGCTTCCCAGCCCGCCCCGATCCGCATCCAGAAGACGGGGCACCTCCTCAAAAGCAAGAGCCGGCTGATGCTCCATGATCCGGAACTGGCAGATCCTGTCATTGACCTTAATCTCCGTATCCCTAAGGGCATAGGCAGGGAAAAACCACTGGTCCTTATCTCCGCAGTAGGTCTCGTCAATCACCCCGTAATGGTTGGTCTGTATAATGCCGAAATTTTTAAAGGTGGAGCTTCTGGGCACAATATGGGCCTCATAGCCTGCAGGCAGCTTCATCGCCACTCCCAGGGGAATCAGTTTAAACTCCCCGGCCTTTAAGCTTACATCCTCCGCCGCGCGCAGGTCAATCCAGTCGGATTTCCCTCCTATATATGCCAGCCTCTCAATTTTATCAGAAAAATATTTGATTTTTATGGTCTCCATTTAAAACCCTCCTTTTACCGCCTCTGGTTCACTTACCTGGACATTCTACCATAAGTTTCCTTTCTTTTCCACCATATCTTAAAGAATATACTCTCATAAGGCCGGTCAGCCCCCGTCTCCCCTGAATTCCCATGGCAGCGCAGCCTGTCCTCTCACAGTTCAAAGGCCCCAAAGTCAATGACGAAATCCTCATAAATCCCCACAGGCACTTTATCCATAAACCCGTAAAGCTTGATATCCACGTCCTCCCCCTGAAACTGGTAGGTGATGATTTTCTTCTTCAGAGGGTCAATCACCCAGTATTCCCTCACCCCCGCATTCCAGTACTTCCTGACCTTCAGCGTATAATCCTTCTTCCCCGTACTCCCGGAAATCACCTCAGCCACAAAATCCGGTGCTCCTCTCATCCCTCTCTCGTCCAGAAGCTCCGTCCTGCACACGATAGATAAATCTGGCTGAACCACGGTCTTCCCGTCCTCATCCAGGCGCACGTCAAAGGGAGCCACATAGACCCGGCACTTTCCCTTCTTCTTTCGGATATAGTCCTTCACATAATAGTGAAGCTCCCCTACAATCTCCTGGTGGATGCGCCCCGGCGCCGCCATGTAGTAAAACTGTCCGTCAATCAGCTCCGCCCTCACCTTCTCCGGAAGGGCGTAATAATCCTCTATGGTATACTCCTCCCCATAGCTTCTGGCCTCTTCCTGAGCCATACTGACATAGGGCCCGTCCCCGTCACTGTAAAAATACATTCCCAGCACAGTCTCCAGAGCCAGCAAAGTGCTGTACTTAGGCGATTTGGTTGCTCCGCTGAATATCTTGTTGACCGTCCCCAGAGGTACCCCTGACCGCTCCGCCAGCTCCTGATTGGTCAGATGCATCTCTTTTTTTCTCTCCTTCATCTTCTCCAGGTTCATCATGTCTTTTTGCCTCCCCTCTTATGTATTCTGTCTTTTTTATTATTATACTTTTATTACCGTCAACGGTCAAGTGCTTTACCGTATTTTATCCTTCAGAATCGGATTATATATTCAGACACAGCAAGTATGCAGAGCTGCCGCAATAATTTGTGACTTTCCAATCAGGCACAAAAAGACTCCCCTCTTGAAAGAATTTTCTTCCTATGCTATGATGATTAACGATTTAATAATACTTTGGAGAAATCGATATGAATCTGAACGTGATTGTAGTGGATAATTCTGCAGATTTAAAAGAAAGGCTGACAAGAATCTTAAACAGCATGGACGGTATCACCGTGTGCGGAAGCTTTGACGATGCCGTAGCTGCCATGCAATATATAGAAGATCATCCTCTGGATCTGGTTTTCTCCGACGTGGTGATGCCGGAGATCAGCGGGATTACCCTGGCATCCGCCATCTATGACCGCCCTGTGCATCCAGAGGTGGTCCTTCTGTCGGGCATTCCCGGATTCTCCCTGGAGGCCTGGAAAATCCGGGCCTTCGGTTTTATCATCAAGCCCTATACCACAGCCCAGATCCGTGAGATCATAAAGCTTTACCGGAAGGCAAAAGCAGAAGGCTCTTTAGACAGGGATGTAGTGCGGCAGGTGTGAAAGCTTCCTTTCCTCCTGCCGCCTCCTGTTTTACCGCCTCACCCAGACCATCATTTCTCCCGGTCCTCTGTTGGCCCAGGCGTAATAGGGAATCCATGTAAGCTTCTTCTCTTCGTAGCATTCTTCCACGCTATCAGAATACAAAGGCCTGTCCTCCTCTGTCTTTTGCTTCCTCCCCACAGATTCCAAAACCACAACGCCCCTCAGCAGATCCGGTCTGTATTCCTCCTTAAACACAGCCTTATCCGTCACTTGGATGCAGTGCAGATCAGGGCCGTTATCCTCCTCCAGACAATACACCACAGGCCCGCGAAGCACTGCCGTCTTTCCTATGTTGTCCCTGACTTTAGGGTTTACACGTACCATCCGCGGCTTTATCTCCATCTCAAACCGTATCTCATGGGTTCCCTTCCAGCAGCGCTTTAGATAAAGATAGCCTTCCCTCTCCCTGTAATCTGCCTCTTCTCCATCTGTCAGCACCTGGAAATTCCTGCACCATCCAGGCAGATGCAGCCCAAGCTCCCACTCCCTGTCACTGCCGCATGTCAGCTCCAGCCGTACATTTCCCTTCCAGGGATATTCTGTTTCCATACGGATCCGCACCTGATTTTCCCCGGAAAATGCCTTTGCCTCACTGCCTATATACAGATTGACAAGGAGCCTGTCCTCACTCTGCGTGTAAATATAGGAGCCCACAGAGCCTGCCAGACGGGCCAGGTTGGGAGGGCAGCAGGCGCAGGCAAACCATTTCTGCCTCTCCACCTTCACATGGCGGAAGGCCTCCACCTCCCTGTCCTTTTTCGGGTACACCTCCAGAGGGTTCACATAGAAAAAGCTTTTTCCGTCCAACGCCATGCCGCTTATGGTGCCGTTGTATAAAAGACGCTCCAGCACATCTGCATACTCTCCCCGCGGCTCTGTCTTAAGCATCCTGTATGCGAAAAATACCATGCCCACAGACGCACAGGTCTCCCCATACACCAGATCCCCGGGCAGATCATAATCAATGGTAAACGCCTCCCCATGTCATATTATCTGGCAGCTCCACCCCTGCCGCATCTGTCACTGTTTTGTTCACCACCAGGTTATAGGAGCTGACGCCTGAAGGTACCGCTACAATACTTCCGTCATGAGCCCTGCAGAAGCTGTCCAGGAATCCCTGGTCAAACACGTCCAGCGTAAAGGTATCCTGTTTATCCAGCTTCACAAAGGATTCCGGAAACGCTGCCTGATACTCTGCAGCTGCCGTGGCAATGGTCTGCATGATATCCGGCTGGGTTCCGCCTGC
Source organism: uncultured Hungatella sp. (assembly GCA_910585435.1). Lineage (GTDB taxonomy): Bacteria > Bacillota > Clostridia > Lachnospirales > Lachnospiraceae > UBA3402. The sequence continues at coordinate 29,448 of CAJUEJ010000005.1, forward strand.
AAGCTGGGTTAAAATCTTATCGTTGTAGCCGTCATATCCCTGGTATTCTGCCTCGATCTTTACATGAGGATTCAGCTTCTGGTATTCTTCAATAGCCTTCAGCGTAGCCGTATGGCGGTCGTCTCCTCCCCACCACGCGAAGCGCAGGGTCACACTCTCTCCTGACGGCTCCTCCTTCTGCTCACTTTGTTTTTCCTGCTCCTCCTGCACCGCCTGCTGTTCCTGTGTCTGGGCGCTTTCTTTGGCCGGAGAGTCCGCTCCTTTTGCACATCCTCCCAGCAAAAGAGCCAGACCGGCTGCCGCACACATCCATCTCATTTTTTTCATATTATTATCTCCTTTTGGCATAAACATGGTGTAAATATTCCAACCGCGCGATTTGAACATTACCTTTTTCACATGCAAAACCACATTTTATCTTAAGTTTTGCACAGGTTTCATAGGTTTATTATATATTTTGTATACTTTATGCACAACTGACATTACACCATATAAGGTGTAAATATCTTATATCTTCCCGGCTCCCCCTTTATTTCTCCCAGGCCCTTTGTTATACTTGTAAACAGGTTTCGGTTGCACCTGATTTTATGAGAACGGAGGTATCTTATGCATTATCTCAAACTTCCCTGCAGTCAGCCTCTTACATTCCTTTCCTGCGGGCAGCTGGTTAAAAACAAAAATTTCCTCCATCCCAAACGGCTGCTGGATTCTTTTGTCCTGATCTATGTTCTGAAGGGCAGCTTAAATATCTCCCAGTACAACATCCGGCGCACCCTGGGTCCGAATCAGTTTATCTTGCTTCACGCATCCACCGAGCATTTTGGATGGCAGGAATCCCCGGAATATCTTCACTATTACTGGGTACATTTTCATATTCCCACAGAGCCTGTCTACATTATCCAGAAACCGTATCCCATCCAGATAAACCAGGCTTCGCCTGCATATTATATCCTGCCCGAAACCGGCACCCTGATTCACCAGAAACGGGTCCCTGTGCTGTTCTCACAGCTGCTGGACATCTCCATGCGGCAGCAGCCTGCTTCCCAGTATCTGCTACACTATTCTCTCACCGCTCTTTTACTGGAGCTGGCCGGAGAATTCTCTTCCCATTATCCGGCTCCCAAGGAAGAATCTCTTCATATTTACAGGATCCAGGACTGGATCCGCCATAATTTCCAGCAGACCATCACAGTCGCTCAGATCGCTGAGATTTTTCACTACAATCCGGATTATCTTTCCAGCAGCTATAAAAAACTGACCGGAACCACCTTAACCCGGTATATCAATTCCGTGAGAATCCAGTCCGCCAAGAATCTTTTGACTACCACAGACTTTACCCTGAAGGAAATCGCCTTCTACTGCGGCTTCTCCGACGAAAAATATTTTTTTAAGGTATTCAAACAATTTGAGGATATCACTCCCTCCGAATTTAAAGGAGCTTTTTTCAAGAAAAAAGAAGTGTCACAGTAACCCCCATGCCGCTTTCCCGGTACCACTATGAATGAAGGGGGGGTTACTATGAACCCTCTGGGGGATGCACACAGAATGCAAAAAACGCATTCTGGCGCGTCGTACGGTCAGCGCAGCAAGTGCGCAGACCTACCATGAGGATTCGATACTTTATAGTAACAAGAACTGCCGCAAAAGCGGCAGCTCTCTCACATAGCTTTCCCAACCCTCCCCCTTAATCCCATCCATGGCAATCCCGTCCACCAAATACCGCTGGAAGATGATAAAGAAAATAATCACCGGCAGCAGCGACACCACCGACATGGCAAACAGGCCGCCGTAATTATTGTAGGAGTTAGGGTCAAGGTACATATTCAGTGCCAGGGGAATCGTAAAGCGGTTCACACTGTTCATAAAAATCAGCGGCTGGAAGAAATCCTGCCAGATCCAGTAAAAGGCAAAGATAGAGGAGGTAATAATGGCCGGCTTCACCACCGGAACCAGGATGAAGAACAGAGTCTTAATCTTCCCGCACCCGTCAATTTCCGCCGCCTCATCCAGCTCTCTTGGAATCCCCCGGAAAAACTGAACCATCAAAAAGATGAAGAACGCCCCTCCGAAAATCCACGGTAGGACAAGAGCCGTCCTGGTGTCAATCAGATGCAGCTGCTTTAAGATAATATACTGAGGCACCACCATAACCTGGGGAGGAATCATCATGGTCATCATCACACAGCCAAACCAGAAGCCGGAGAACTTAAACTTAAGCCGGGAAAGAGCATAGGCCGCCAGCAGGGAAGTCAGCACGCAGCCTGCCGTGCCGATAACCGTCACCAGCAGAGAATTGACAAAAAACGTCACAAACTTCACCCCACCGATTCCCGAAAAGCCGCTGCTGTAATTGGTCTTCGCATCCCAGGTCTTGGGAATCAGGGAATACGTATCCAAAAACATGGTGTCATTGCTCTTAAACGAGCTGGCCAGAAGCCACAAAAGGGGATATATCATCAAAAACCCAAGGGCACAGGCCCCCACATGAAACAAAACAGCATTTATTTTTCTCTTTCTGTGCATTCCCATCTTCTCATCCCTCCTCAGACTCATAATACACCCAGTTCTTCTGGGTCTTGAAGATAATCACCGTAAAGACCGCAATGATAGCAACCAGAATCCAGGCAAGAGCACAGCTGTAGCCCATGTCAAAGTAAGTAAAGGCCCTGCGGTACAGATAAAGCACATAAGACAGGGTGCTGTCAAGAGGCCCTCCATCGGTGATGACATAGCTTTCCGTAAACACCCGGAAGCCGTTGATAATCTGCAGAATCAGGTTGAAGAAAATCGTAGGCGTCAGCATGGGAAGGGTAATCTTAAAAAAGGTATAGGACGGCCTGGCCCCGTCCACCATGGCTGACTCATAAAGGGCATGGGGAATCTGCTTTAAGGCAGACAAGAAAATCAGCATGGACGAACCAAACTGCCACACGCCCATGAGAATAATCACGCTGAGAGACGTACCAGGGTTCCCCAGCAGCGAGGTGGTCTGATGGATTCCCAGCACCTCCAGCAGCGTCATAGCCACGCCCTTATTGCCGAAAATCTGCTTCCACACAACAGAAACCGCGATGCTTCCCCCTATGATAGAAGGGACATAATACAGGGTCCTGTAAAGCCCCAGCCCCTTATGCCTCTTGTTCAAAAGCATGGCCACAAACAGGGCAAAGGCAAGCCTTAAAGGCACCAGAATCAAAACATAGGAAAATGTCACCTTCAGCGCCTGGACAAAGGTATCATCCTGGGTAAAGGCCCGGACATAATTGGCCAGTCCGATGATGCGCGGATTATTTAACAGATTAAAATCCGTAAAGGAATAATAGATGGATATCACCGCAGGAACCAGCCACATCCCGGCAAATCCAACCAGCCACGGCAGCATAAGCAGGTACGCCACCCCATTGTCTGCCCGCCCGGCAGCCCCTTTTTTCTTTTTGCTCCTCATAATACGTAATCAATCTCCTTCCCGTCAGGTTTTTATTTCACTTTCATAAGCCATTATAGCCCTGAAACATAAAACCCTGAATGGAATCAGCCGATTACTTGTCTGTAAATTTCCGACTTTCCCCTTCTGTCAATGTCCTTTTATATTCCGACGGCACCATCCCCGTCCTCTTCTTAAATGCCTTGGCAAAATACTGCCCGTCTGCCGGATAGCCTGCCTGCTCCGCCAGCTCCGATATCCGGGTCAAAGGCCATGAGGCGCATGGCCAGCTCCATCCGAATCCGCACCAGAAACGAGGAGTACCGCTCACTGGTGCAGCGGTAGAAAAAGCGCCCGAAATAATCCTCGTTCATAAAAAGCACTTCCCTGGCCAGATACTGCAGGCTCAGCTCCGGACTCTTAATATTCCGGTAAATGCAAAAAAGAATATGCTTTATGCGGCTTCCCTCCTTTGTATCCGGCAGCGACAGACCAAGAAATGCACCGCATACCTCCGTCACCTCCTCAAAAATCTCCCAGATATCCCGGCCTTTCCACTGATAAGAAGCTTTTTGGCAAAACACCTCCAGAAAGAACCGGAACGAATCCGCTATCCGGCCCTCTGACAGGCCCCGCATCTCCATTTTCACCAGAGCAGCATACATCTCAAACATCAGCCCGGGATAATCCTCTGCAGCCTTTATCCGGTCATAGTCCAGCACCATCACCGCCTTATCCTAAAAAAACAAATTCTTTTTCTGCCATAATTCGCCATTCCCCCAGCCACAAAATGCCCCAAAACCATCTGAACATTTCATTCACATAGTTTCAGGGCATCCATACAGGAGAATTAATTATTACGCGCTAAAATCTCATCCGCTTCCTTCCGGAAATCAGCCGCCGCCTCTTCCGTAGAAATCTGTCCGTAAAACGCCTTGTAGGCACAATTTTTAAAACTCTCCCCCACTTCCGCAATTCCAATCGGGTCCGGAGCCGGAGCCTCCCCCGAGAATTCAAGCACCGTATCCGCATAGGCGAACATCTCTTTCTGCTTTTCATCCATCTTCCCGGAATTCACCAGAAAGTCTCTGGCATTGGCCATAGACGGAACCCCGCGTTCAGCCATCATAATATCATTAGATTCTTCCGAATTCAAAAACCAGTTAATAAACGCTGCCGCCTCATCCTTCACCTTGGAGGTCTCGGAAATGCAGAGGAAAAATCCCGGCTTATTCCACATAGCCTTTGTATTGGCAGGATTCACCGGAGGCGTAGTAATCATCAGTTCACTGTTCCTGCTGCTCATTTTGCTGGCATAATTATTGTTCTCATTAATCATACCTGCATCCCCCGTAACCACAGGCCCGGCCTCCTGTCCCAGGGTCACAATCTGAGCATACTCATCTGGATTTGCAGCAGCGCCTGCATCCATCAAATCCTTCCACAGATTCAGATAATCAACCAATATCTGGTCATCCTTATATCCTAAAGACTTATTATCATCGCTGAACAGCTGTTCTCCATGCTGTCTCACCCAGTAATTAAACAGGTTCGTATCATCCACAACCCCAGTGGATGTGACGCCAAGCTTTCCTGTAGCCTCCTTAATCTTCTTCGCCGTATCCGCAAACTCCTGCCAGGTCCAATTACCAGATTGATTGGGCATCTCCAGCCCGGCCTCCTCAAATACCGCCGGATTGTATCCCACTGCCAGTGTCCCTGTAGACCCTACAATCCCTGCCAGCTTGTCATCGATTCTTCCTGTATTCAGTACCGCCTCCGACATTCCGGACACATCGATGGTGCTATTATCAATATATGGCTGCATATCCGCAAGGGAATTATTCTTGGCATAAGTTGTTATGTACAGATAATCCATCTGAACAATATCAGGCATAGACCCTGAGGCCGCCTGTGTAGACAGTTTATCAAAATATCCATCCCATCCCGAAGGCATGGCCTCAAAGGTCACATTGGGATGAAGTTCCGTATATTTATCAAGAATCTTCTGGGTATAATCATGCCGGTTCTGATTGCCCCACCAGGAAAACTTCAGGGTTACAGGCTCCCCTGCGCCCTCTCCGGCCGTTGTCTCCTCACCTTTACCGGCCGCGGCGGTGTCTGCCGGTGCTGCCGTGGTCTGCTCCGCCTTGCTGTCGCTGCCTGTGTCCACCTGATTATCTCCGCTGCTGCCGCCGCAGGCTGCCAGAGACCCTATCAGGATACCGGCCAGTCCCAGTGCACGCTTCCTATTTCTTCTCATAGTCCTCTCTCCTTTTCTAAAAGCTTTATCAACACTTTCTTTCGTCCCTTATTCTATCAGAAATTATTTTTCTGCCCAATGGACGATTCCGACAAAGCCCCAGGAAAAATCCGACTTTTTAGAGAAGCACCTCCCTGTTTGTTCCATAATAGATATCACCCCGGCCGCTCATCATCTTGCAGAATTCCTCAAACCTGTCCCAGGTATCATAATAATCAAATTCATAGCTGTGCCCCCAGACATAATAAATCTGAGGCACCTCTGTCTTAAGCTTTATAAACTTCTCCCCAAGCTCCATCATCTTATCAAATTCCAGATGATACACCGTAGGCTGAAACTGCAGCAAATCCTCCTGCACATCGAAGCTGTAGCTGCTTGTAATGGTTCTGGCATACCGGATTTTCGTGTGTTTTCTTATAAGCTCCACCACCCGGTCATCATGATTCACTC
>CAJUEJ010000005.1:35594-43595 GCA_910585435.1 uncultured Hungatella sp.
CTCCGCCTCCCGGATATGCCATCCCTACAATCTCCTGATGGGTAAGCTCCTCCAGCTTCTTTCTGTCCTCCTCAACCTGGCGGACCACCTCCTCATCCCCTGCCTCCGTCAGATGGGGATGGGTAAGGGTATGAGCCGCCACCTCATGGTTCCTGTACAAATCCGCTGCTTCCTCCGGCTCAATCTTATTGTGCCCAATCCACATATTTTCCCGTCTCAAAGACCCCGGCGTTCCCAGCAGCTCCGAATTGATGTTAAACGTTGCCTTCAGCCCGTATCGGTTGAAAATCTTTACCAGCCTCTTATCCTGGGTCACTCCGTCGTCATAGCTGAATGTCAAAAACTTCCTTTTGCCCTGCATCATAATAGGTCAGACCTCCCTTTTTGTAAATATGTACTCTCGGAATCTGCCCTTATCATAACTCTCTTCTTCCAAAACAGAAAGGGGGTATTTCGACATAATACTTGAAAAAAACGGACTTTTTTCCCATGGCCGCCGGCCAGACCGACACCGTCCTGTTCCCTTTTGCAAACCGTATCATACACTCCTACTATTATCACAGCCAGGAATCATGTCTCCATGCCTGATTCCTGACTGCTTAGGTCCATGACAAAACTACAAAAGGTATTGATATGCCTGATAATATCTGCTAATCTGTTCTCCGGTGCAGGCAAGTTTATGTTCACCACAATAATCTTCCAGCACTTCTTTACAGATTGATAACTCCGGCAGCACATGAGCATTTTGTGGGTCCTCCATTGAAAGCTGAGTATACCGTATCGCCTTGTCAAAAAACATGCTTTTTTTCTCTGGGTCTGAGGAACATTTCAGCCCTCTTTTTACTTCATTCCCGATATTTACCATCTGCTGTACAAGAGATAATTTAAACCATTTTTCCTTTAAAACTGAATCCATTTACAAATCACCTCCGTAGCTTTTGCCCTGATGCCTGCATCCAATATCCCCATTCCACCCCGAAGAAAACCATGAAGCTGATTGTTATGAATATTGATAAAGGAATCATATTCCAAAATTTCATCCATCAGCTGGCTGTTAAGCCACAGATTGAAGCCCCACATATCAATTTCCTTCGACCCTCGCTGTTCCTTTAAATAATCTGCCAATTCATAATGCATATCTGCATCCAGCGCGACCAACTCCTTATCCAAATCCACAACGTCCTTTATAAATCCGTTTACAAAAGAATTTATTTCATGCAGTTCCTTAATTGAATATTTTCTGTCTAGAATAATCATTTTCTAATTCCCCTAATCATAGTACAAAATCTCTTATTTCAAAATTATTATAACAAATCCTCAAAGATTGACAACCAGTTTCTGAAACGCCACGCAATAATTTAACTATTTAAACAGCAAAAATAAACAGCCGTCCGGTTCTTCAAGAACCGGAACGGCCGTTTATTCTTCCTCACCTCTATTGAATGGACACCACCTTATAATCCTGGTCTTCCACTGCCTTTTTCAGCACATCCTCCGAAACCTCACCGCTTAACGTAACCACTGCCGTGCCATTCTCATGGCTTACAACCGCCTGGCTTACCTCTGCCAGGGCCTCCAGGCATTTTTTCACTCTTGCCTCGCAGTGTCCGCACATCATTCCTTCAATCTTCATGGTCTTTGTCATGGTCTTCGTCTCCTTTTCTTTGCTTTTAGATTTTATTTTTTTATCTCTTTTGGAACTTCTTATATCGAACCAGTTCAGCCTCAGGGCATTGGTTACCACACAGAAGCTGGACAGGCTCATGGCCGCTGCGCCGAACATGGGATTTAATTTCCACCCAAAGAAGGGAATCCACAGGCCGGCCGCCAGGGGAATGCCTATGACATTATAGAAAAACGCCCAGAACAGATTCTCATGAATGTTCCTGAGGGAGGCTCTGCTGAGGCGGATTGCCGCCGGCACATCGCTTAGACGGCTTTTCATCAGCACCACATCCGCAGCGTCGATGGCCACATCTGTCCCTGCACCGATGGCGATTCCGATGTCCGCCCGGGTAAGGGCCGGCGCATCGTTGATTCCGTCTCCCACCATAGCTGTCTTCCCTTTTTCCTTCAGGGAGCGGATTACCTGCTCTTTCCCGTCCGGCAGCACCCCTGCAATCACCTGGTCCACACCGGCCTGGGCTCCCACAGCCTGGGCGGTCCTCTCATTGTCTCCTGTCAGCATCACCACACGGATTCCCATGTTCTGCAGCTCCTTCACCGCCTGGGGACTGTCCTCCTTTATGGTGTCGGCCACCGCGATAATTCCTGTAAGTGTTCCGTCACTGCTGAAAAACAGAGGCGTCTTTCCCTGTTCTGCCAGTCTTTCCGCCTGCTGCCTCATGGCCTGGGGAATTTCAGACTGCCTGCTTATAAAGGCCAGATTCCCTCCCTCAAGCTTCTTCCCATTCAGAACTGCCGTAAGCCCGTTGCCCGGCAGGGCCTGGAAATCGGAGACCTCCTGTGCCTGTATCCCCATCTCCTCCGCCTTCTCAAGAACAGCCCTGGCAAGAGGGTGTTCGCTTCTTTTTTCCAGCGCATATGCCATCTTAAGAAGCCGGTTCTGGTCCATGCCATCTGCCGGTATCATGTCTGTCACCTTAGGCTCTCCGTTGGTGATGGTTCCTGTCTTATCCAGCGCTACAATCTCTACTTTTCCTGCTTCCTCCAGAGAAACCGCAGTCTTAAACAGGATTCCATTTTTGGCCCCCATGCCGTTGCCTACCATAATAGCCACAGGGGTGGCAAGCCCCAGGGCGCATGGACAGCTGATAACCAGCACGGAAATCCCCCGGGCCAGGGCAAAGCCGATTCCCTGCCCTGCAATAAGCCACACAGCCATAGTAATCACCGCAATGAGAATAACCGCAGGGACAAATACTCCCGACACCTTGTCAGCCACCTTGGCAATAGGCGCCTTGGTAGCCGCCGCATCGCTGACCATCTGGATAATCTGGGATAATGTGGTGTCCTCTCCCACTCTGGTTGCCTGGCACCGAAGGAAACCAGACTGGTTTACCGTGGCGGCTGACACATGGCTTCCCGCCTCCTTATCCACAGGAATGCTCTCCCCTGTCAGAGCCGATTCATTGACCGCGCTGCTTCCGTCCAGCACAATACCGTCCACAGGAATATTCTCCCCGGGTCTTACCACAAATATGTCGCCGCTTCGCACCTGGTCAATGGAAACCACAACCTCCGCGCCGTCCCTCACCAAAACCGCCGTCTTGGGCGCCAGCTTCATAAGGCTTTTTAAGGCATCTGTAGTCTTTCCCTTGGAACGGGCCTCCAGCATTTTTCCTACCGTAATCAGGGTCAGAATCATGGCTGCGGATTCAAAATAAAACTCATGCATATATTCCATGACCCTGGCCATATCCCCACGCATCTGTGCGTCGGTCATGGCAAACAGGGCGTAGGTGCTGTATACAAAGGACGCCATGGATCCTAAGGCCACCAGGGTATCCATATTAGGCGCCCTGTGCCACAGGCTTTTAAAACCGCTGATAAAAAATTTCTGATTGATAACCATAATAATGGCGGACAGAATCAGCTGTAAAAGTCCCATGGCCACATGGTTTCCCTCCAGCACCCGGGGTATGGGCCAGTTCCACATCATATGCCCCATGGAAAAATACATCAGCACAATGAGAAATCCCAGGGACGCCCAAAGCCGCTTTTTCAAAACAGGAGTCTCCCTGTCCTTAAGCATCTCCTCTCCGGCTGCCGTGCCGCCTTCCGTGGATGCAATCCTGACGCCGTCCCCGGCGCTTCCCCCGGCTGTCCTGCCCTTTTCCTTCTTTGACGCGCCGTATCCGGCCTGCTCCACCGCCTGTATGACAGCCTCGGCCGATACCGTTCCCTCCACGCCCATGGTGTTGGTCAGCAGACTGACAGAGCATGCGTCCACGCCCTCCAGCTTGGAAACCGCCTTCTCCACCCGGGCGCTGCAGGCCGCGCAGCTCATGCCTGTCACAATATATTGCTCCATATATTACCTCCTGTCTTTTTACATACACTCCAAAGCCTTTCTGTGCCGCTGTGCATGAATCTGTTCCTGTACCTGTTTCAGTTCAATCTCCGTCTCAGCTTCAGTCTCACTTCATCACCTTCTGCAGCACCGCAACCAGCTCGTCGATGGTCTCTTCCTTCCCCTGCCGGATATCCTCCGCCACACAGATCCGGATATGATTGGCCAGAAGCACTTTGTTGAAACTATTTAAAGCCGCGTTCACCGCCGCAACCTGAACCAGGATTTCCGTACAGTACACATTCTTCTCCACCATCCCTTTAATCCCCCGCACCTGCCCTTCGATGCGGTTTAAGCGGTGTATCAAATCCTGATATTCCTTCTCAGAGCGCTCTTTGGTCTTATGACAGCAGCTGTTCTCTTCCTTCATCTGAAACCCTCCTGGTTTTTATCCTGTACCCTCTCCTCTTCCTTATACCTGCTTCTGCCCGGTACAGGCCGCACAAAATATCTTTCCCTTTCACACCGGCTATACCAGTACATGAAAGCAAGTACGCGAAAGCTTCCGGAGTACAGCTATGATTCAGTACTATTTTTTACATCTTCCCCCATATTATATACCCCCTATAGGTATATTTCAAGTGCTTTTTTATATTTTTTTTAAAGAATTTTTTTGCGCTGATTTTTTAAGAAAAAACGCTGATTCAAAGAGCATAACAAAAATCCTCATAAAGTCTCTATTTTCAGACAATATAAGGATTTTTTAACCAGCTATATTTTTGGGATTTTGTCAGACTGACCGGACACCCCATACCTATTTATAAAGCAAACTCCGTTCCCACCGCGGGATATATTTTAAAGTCCCTTCCTTTATCACCTGGCAGGCAACAGATGCCTTAATGTTCGGCGTTCTCAGAAGAGGCGAGCCAAACAGCAGATCGATGGTAAAGTCTCCCCGTTCATGACGGGGCGGTGTAAATGCAAAATCCTCTCCCCCCACATCTCTGGCAGTAAGAACCATCATAACCCCAAGCTCCACCGGCCTGACCTCTGTCCTGTCCGTTACATGAACCTGTACCCCATGGCAAAGCTTTCCCGCATGTTTCCCAAACATAGGTGTAAAGCTGGACGGACGGAAATACACACCGGGACAGGAAAGGCTGTTTAATGCATCCCCATACTCTCTTGCATTCATCCAGGGAGCCCCGATAAGTTCAAAAGGCCTGGTGGTTCCGCGCCCCTCTGACAGGGTAGTTCCCTCAAACATACAGGTTCCGTTATAAAGAACCGCCGCATCCACGCTGGCTATATTAGGGCTTGGGTTGATCCAGGCAAGCCCCGTGTCCTCCCAGTACATGTCCCGTTTCCAGCCTTCCATGGAAACCACTGTCAGCTCTGCACCGATGTGAAAGGCCTCATTGGCCATCATCGCCAATTCCCCGCAGGTTAACGCGTATCGCTGGGGAAAATCATACATTCCGATAAAGGATGTACATTCCGGCTCCATAGGCGTGCCTTCCGGCATCAACCCGCTGATCATATTGGGACGATCCAAAACTACAAAAGGAATTCCCTTCCGGGCACAGGCAATCATACAGTTCGTCATAGAATAAAGAAAGGTGTAATAGCGGGAGCCCACATCCTGAATATCAAATACCATCATATCAATCTCTTTTAAAGCTTCCTGGGAAGGTATCCGCCTCTCCCCATAGATACTGTGAACAGGGACACCTGTGGCTTCATCTATATAGGAACTCACGGCCTGCCCGTCCTGCCTGTCTCCCCGAACCCCATGCTCCGGCGCATAGAAAGCACAGAGATTATAATCCCGGGCAAATTTATCCGCAGTGGAGGTCAAATCTGCCAGTACCCCGGAGGGATTAGTCACCAGCCCCAGCTTCCGCCCATAAAATAAACTTTCATACTCATCAATCCGGTCCGCGCCGCATCGCACCAAAGGCTTTTTCATTTCCTGACACTCCCCTCACTGAAAATCCGTTATGAATCCGCATTTTGCCTTCGCAAACTGCTCCCGCACCATAAATGCCTGGGCCCGTCCGAATCCGCTCTCACATCCCCGGCAGATACTTAAGGCATCATAATATTCCAGATAGCGGTAATCAGCGCTGTGGGTCACAAACCAGTGCTTCTTCACTTCCCGGTACCACAGCTCATAGCCGGCTGTCATGTCCACATATAAGTAAGGCTTAAAATCCCTGGCGTCCTCCCAGTTCTCCGCAAAATAAAGCCTGGGACAGGGATGGGCCGGCAGTTCCCGGTCAAATCCGGCATTTCCCGCATAATATCTGGCTTCCGATACAATTTTACAGGCATTGGCATGATCTTTATGAACACTTTCTCTCCAATGGGTTATCAAAACATCCGGCCTGTAGCTGCGAATCAGATCGCTGACCTTCCAGACAATATCCTCGTCAGCTTTCAAAAGCCCGTCAGGGTTATTAAGTACTACCGCTTCTCCGCCTAAAGCCTGTGCGAACCCTTTTGCTTCCTCCACTTTCTGCATCCGGTAATTTTCCACACTCATAAACGGCGGATTTCCTTTTTCCCCTGCTGTCAGCGCAACAGTCACAATCTTATCCCCCTTTAAGGCATGGGTGGCCAGCACGCCTCCGCAGGTCAGCTCCATATCTCCAATATGGGCTCCAATCGCTAAAATCACTGCCATACTCACAGCTCCTTTTCCATCACGGCAAATCTGCCGACAACCTTAAATCCCACGGATTCATATAATGTAAGCGCCGGATTTCCTTCATCTGTAAACAAAGTGCTGTACTCTGCACCTATCAAGGAAAACTGTTCCATCAGACGGTGAAATAACACGGTGGCGATCCCCCGTCTTTCGTATTCCGGATGCGTGGCAATTCCGTTAAACCAGCCTCTGCCATTTTTCTCCTTATCAACAGGGCCTGCAAAACCTATGATTTTTCTGCCTTCGGCTGCGATTAACACCGGCAAAGGCTTTTTCCTTCTCTCATTGTCCCGGATGGTTTCTCTCCATACCTCTCCGTGCAGGGCATCAAAAAGCTCCTCAAACCCTTCATGTTTTTCACGATCATAAAGCTCCACCACTATCCCGTCTTTCATAAGCCTCTTCTGCTTTTGCAGCGCCTTCTCCCCCACAGTGAAATGATGAAGCGGAAGATACATCCCATCCTCCACCGCTTTTGTCTCATAACCCTTTTTCACAAATAACCTATATGCCGGACTATCCAGGACTACCCCCGGTGCATTGTTATGCCTGGCGCCGCCTCCCTCCGGGATCTGCCAGGTAAGAGCCATAGGGTTTCTGTAGGTAACCATCACGCGGCTTTTCCCTATAGCATGAAACCGCCTTTCCAGTTCCTCTAAAAGCTTTGTCCCGACCCCCATGCGTCTCCACGCCGGAGATACCAGAACCATGGTCACATAACCCGGGGTGTTGAAAAATGTTTCTCCCTGCAGGTATTTCCTCTTCACAAGACCGGCTGTAAATCCCGCCAGCCCACCCTGTCCGTCATAGGCGGCCAGCATATATTCTTCCGAATAATGAACAGATTCAAAAAATATTTCCCTGAACTGCGCCTCCGTCAGCGGAGCATAAACCATATCTCCCCCCTTGGCGCACTGATTCCAAAGGCTTACAGCCCTTTCCACATCCTGCCTGGAAAATACCTCAATACGTATTTGCTCTTTCATCCCTTTTTTGTTCCCGGTAAAACCAGAGGGCCCCTTTCTCAACCCGTTCTTTGCCTGAAATCCGTTTTGATCCCGGATATGCCTCTGTCCAGGTTTCCCAAAACGTATCCAGGACAATGCCGCATCTTTCCAGAATGCTGCCGGAAACTGCCACTGGCGGTTCTTTTAATTCCAGGCGTTTTACAGCCCCCATCGCCATTTGGGCCAGCTGTCTCCCGGCGCATTCCAAAATTTTTACCGCATCTGCCTCCCCTTTTTCTCCATTCTCTGCAATAACCGGCATCAAGGCGGCTATCTCCCTTTTTGAGGCCTGATAAAGAAAGCGGGGCACA
>CAJUEJ010000005.1:43605-165519 GCA_910585435.1 uncultured Hungatella sp.
GGGGCACATGCTTAGGAGAAGTACATCGGATTTTTTTCAGCAGCTCCGCTTCCGTCACCGTTACGCTTCTGCCCTCATCATAGCCAGACACCATGCTCCGGAATGCGTCCAGGACGATGGCCGTGCCGCTTCCCCGATCATCCAGAAGCATTCCCCATCCGCCGCAGCTTACCACTTGGTTTCCGGCTTTTCCATAGGCCACAGAACCGGTCCCGGCAATCACCATAAGTCCGTCCTGTCCCTGCAGCTTTGCATACAAAGCCATGACACCGTCGTCACAGGCTTTTGCCCTGCATCCATACCGCTCTTTTAGCCGTCTTCGGACTTCCTCCTCCAGTCCGGCTCCCCGTATTCCTGCGGCTCCCGCCGCAGTCTTCCAGCCGGTGTCTGGCATCATTGGTATCCAGCTTGGTACAGAGATACACGATGGCAGTCTTTAATTCCCCGTTGCATATCTCCAGGGCTTTGGAAGCTGTATTGTAATCCACATTAGCTACCTCCTCCACAATGCGGCACGCCCTGTCTGCCAGCTTTGCATTGCTGATCTGCAAATCTACCATAAGATTCCCATATACCTTTCCCAGCCGTATCATAACTCCGGTGGAAATCATATTGAGCACCAGCTTCTGGGCGGTTCCCGCCTTCATGCGGGTAGAGCCTGTGATAACCTCCGGCCCCACCACCGGGGTAATATTTATCTGGCAAAACCTGGCCAGGGGAGGGTTCTCATTGCAGGCAATCCCAACCGTCAGCGCTCCTATGCTCCTGGCATACTTAAGACCTCCCAGCACATAAGGGGTTGTACCGCTGGCGGCGATTCCCACCAGAACGTCCCTTTTTGTGAACCTCCGCTCCTTTAATTCCTTCTCGCAGGCCTCCACATCATCCTCCGCACCCTCCACCGCTTTAAACACCGCCTTGTTTCCGCCGGCGATCAGCCCCTGCACCAGGGTAGGCGGTACATTATACGTGGGAACACACTCCGACGCATCCAGAATTCCGATTCTCCCGGAGGTTCCTGCACCGCAGTAAAATAATCTTCCCCCCGCCTTCAGCCGCTTATACACCTCATCTACAGTTTTCGCAATCTCCGGAATCTGGGATTCCACCGCAGCCGCCACCTTATGATCTTCCCGGTTGATAACCCACATCATCTCTATGGTGGGCAATGTATCAATATTTGATGTAGCCGGATTCCGGCCTTCGGTTTTCCGCTCTTCCATGGTGTTCCTCCAATTTATGATTCTACTTCAAATATCGCTTCCGTTTCCACCGGGATATTGCCGGGAAGCGCATTTTTTACCCGGTTTAAATCGCCAATGGACGCCTGAAGAACTGAAAGCACATTCAGCATACAGTCTCTGGCCGCTTTCTGCCCCTCCTCCAGGCTGATTTCCCGGCCTAATTTTCCAATATACGTATGGTCTCCCATTGCCGGACCACAGCCGGAAACATAATACAAATTGTTGCCAAAACATTTGCAGGGAGTGTACAGCCCGCCCCTTGCCGGAGGCGGCGGTAACGTAAGCCCAAGCTCTTTTAGTCTCTTATATACATCCATAATCAGTTCCCTCTCTCTTTTTATTTTTTCCGGATTACATCTGCCCGGTGATTTCCTGTAAACCCTTTTTACGCCTTTAATCCGGCTGTGGATACGCCTTCCACAAAATTTCTCTGGAAAATAAAGAATAAAAGTACCACCGGAATAACAAAAATCATTGCTGCAGCCATGAGAAGGGTCCAGTCCACTGTAAATTCATTTAAAAACTGCTGAAGCCCCAGGGACAGCGTCATCCGTTCCTTCCTGTTGATATAAATCAACGGCCCCAGATAGTCAGACCATGCCGCAATAAATGTATAGATCCCTACTGTGGTAAGGGCAGGCTTGCACAGAGGAAGGGCCAGGTTCAGATACCTCTGCACTTCATTGGCCCCGTCAATTTTAGCTGCTTCAAACAGGGAATTGGGAAGGCCTGCCATAAATTGGCGCAGGATAATAATATAATAAGCATGCCCTGCAAAATGAGGCGCAATTAAGGGAACGTATGTTTTTGTTAGTCCCAGAGCGTGCCACGTACGGTAGAGGGGAATCATGGTCACCGTGTAGGGAATCATCATGGTGGCCATTAAAAGCCCTGATATAAGCTTTGCGCCCTTCCATTTTATTCTTGCAAGGGAATAGGCCACCATGGGAACCACCAGAAGCTCTCCGGCCAGGCTTAAGACTGTTATCAGCGCCGTATTTCCCATATACTGAAAATAGGGAATCTTATTCACCGCCGCGCTGTAGTTTTTAATAGTAAACTCTCTTGGAAGTATTTTTACAGGAATCATAAACGCATCTTCCATGGTCTTGAAGGATGTGGTCAGCATAACCAGAAACGGCGATAAGAACACGGCGCTCAAAGCCAGCACTGCCAATGCAAAAGCCCAATTTTTCATTCTCCTTTTCATCGGATGCATATTATTCACCTCCTGCATTGCTGACTGCCTTGTTGGAAAGCTTCACCATAACCGCAGTCAACGCACCTACCATTAAAAGCAGAATCCAGGCCATGGCAGATGCCTTTCCCATCTTCTGGTAGATAAAGGCATTATGAAACAGGTACAGCGGATACATGAGAATCGAGTTTTCCGGCCCTCCGGAGGCGCCGGAGGTATTGCCGCCGGAGGCCGTGGTAATCACGTATACCTGTGTAAAATACTGAAACGCATTGATCAGGTTAAGGATTGCCTGGTATACAATCACATGGGCCGTACAGGGAAGGGTAATAAAAATAAACCGCTGTATGGCATTGGCGCCGTCAAGCTCTGCGGACTCATAATAGCTTCTCGGCACATCCTGCAGCGCTGCCAGGCACACAAGCATGGTAGTCCCCGTACACCATGTACCCATCATAATCAGGGCCCACATGGTTGTATCCGGATTGATCAACCACGCCGGCCCTTCAATTCCAAATAGCTTTAAAAAGTTATTTATAAATCCATAGGTAGGATCAAACATCCAGATCCACACCATGGTGGCTGCCACCATAGGAATAACCGAGGGAAGGAAAAAAATGGTTCTCACCATGCCCCTGGCTTTAAAATTCTTACTGACAATACTGGCCAGCAGCAACGCTGTCAGAAGGTTGACAGGCGTAGCAACAAATGCATAGAAGCATGTATTTCCAAGGCTCTTATAAAATCTGGGATCCTGAAACAGACTTTTATAATTTTCCATCCCTACCCATCTGGGAGCGGTAATAGGATTGAATTCTGTAAAGCTGTAATATAAGGACATGACAAGGGGATAAACACTGAGAAGCAAAATCCCAGAATCCAGGGCAAGGCAAACAGAAAACCGTTTCTGTCGTCACGGGTAATCTTAAGTTTGGTTTTCAATGGCAATCACCTCCTTGTTGAAAATTATGGCAAGTGCAAGGTTTATTTTAAAGATTCCGCCATTTTCTGCAATTCATCCATGGCTTTTTCCGGAGCCTTGCTTCCATTATAGACATAGTCCAGATACTCCTCAATAAAAGAGGTATACTGGGCAGCATCTGCCATCTTGGGCGCGGCTACGCCATTGCCGGTTTTTAACGCTTC
Source organism: uncultured Hungatella sp. (assembly GCA_910585435.1). Lineage (GTDB taxonomy): Bacteria > Bacillota > Clostridia > Lachnospirales > Lachnospiraceae > UBA3402. Next base: position 47,194 of record CAJUEJ010000005.1, read on the forward strand.
CATAAAAGAAGGGAATACATCATTGCAGGCCATAAGATCTGGGTCGTCAAACAGGGTGTTGTTGGCAGGCAGGGAACCAATCTCCAACAGGAAATCCTTTGCTCCCTCTGTGGTAAACCAGGAAATAAATGCATATGCCCCGTCTTTTTCCTTAGCGCCTGCAGGAATTGCCAGAGAAGTATTCTCGTAACGGCTGACACCGCGAAGTCCGGGATTTGCTTCCGTTCCGGGAATCATAGCCACATCAAAGCTTATATCCGGGTTATTGTCTCTGATCTGGTTGGCCAGCCAGGGGCCGTCAAAACGGAAAAGCTGCTTGCCTGCAAAGAAAATATCCTGGGGGGTATACCGGTTGGTGTTTCCGGTGGCAACAAATTTCTGTACTTTATCTATGCCATACAAATTGCGATATTTGACATTCATGTTAAGGCTGTCCAAAACCCCCTGGCTGTCAGCGGTGGGAGTCACACCATCTTCGTCTGTCCATGTTCCGCCAAAAGCGTAAATCAGTTCCTGTCTTGCAGAGGCCAGCGGGAACAAAGGATAGCCTAAAATATCAATATTTCCGTCTGCATCCAGTGTGGTGGCCCGCACTGCCATATCGTAAAGCTCTTCCATGGTCTTAGGAGGCTCTGTTTCCCCGATTTCCACCAGGAGATCTTTATTATAAAACATCTGGATGATAACAGAAGTAATGGGAAATCCGTACATCTGCCCGTCTACACTGTTATTATCAACAGCCGGCATGTCATAAATACTGAAATCATAGCCTTTGGCCGTCCCCATGGCAGTCATGTTCTCTAAAAGCCCGCTTGCCTGATAAGAAACGATTTCCGCATTGGAAAGCTCAATCACATCCGGAGCCTCATCACTGGACATAGCTACAATATATTTCTGCTTATCCGGAACACTGAACCCTTCTACAATATATTCAGACTGGGACGCATTGAAACGCTCAATCACCCGTTCCATAATCTCGCCCTCATCCCCCTTATGGAAGTACCAATAGCTGACTTTTTCTGCCTCCTTTTCTGCCGTCTGTCCACTTGTTTCTGTTTCCCGGCTTTCTTCCTGGCTCTTTTCCTGGCTCTCCACTGCCGCGACAGTCTCCGAAGCTGTAGATGCAGACTCGCTCTTGCCACCACATCCGGTTAAAAGCCCTGCAAAGAATACCACTGAAAGCCCCATACCCAAAAGTTGACAATGTCTTTTCATACAAAATGCTCCTCCTTTTTAATTTTTTGGTATTTTTCTCCAAAAAGAATACTTTTTTCTTTTGGTCTATGTACAAAATACCATACGCTTTTCATGTTGTCAATATTTTTCGTAATTATTTTTCTTTTTGCAATTTTTTTTCAAAATTATTCTTCACAAAAACCAATATATTCGACATAAAATAAATTTACGCTTCACCCGGGATAAATTTTCATATGCAAGACAGCTGAATGAGGCGATACTGACAGTATCATCGATAAAATTCAACATGGCGGACGGAAATATAGACAAGCGAAACGAAAGGTACTGGCCCGCTTAAGAAATGCAATAAAAAACCGCAGATATTCCTATCCACGGTTTTAACTCAAACAAGTTTGTCCACTGAGGGCATAAATGCTATCTGGAATTTAAAGCCCCTCTCGTTCTGTCCAGATATTCCTTCACCGAATCATATTCTTTACTGGCCACCGCTGAAAATAACACATCGACTACATTCAGCATTGCAATCCTGGAGCCCATAGCCCCGCTTCGAAACGTAACTTCCGGCGTGGAGATGTTTAATATCACATCCGCCCCTAAGGCCAGCTCGCTTTTGCTGTAGCGCGTAATGGCTATGCTTTTAGCACCGCTCTCCTTTACCAGTTCCAAAGCATCCAGTATCTCTTTTGTGGTTCCGGAATTAGACACCAGCACAGCTACATCCTCTTTATCTAAAATCGCCGCCGCCGTCCGTATACTGTGGCTGTCCGTCAATGCCTGACAATGCTTTTTGATTCTCATAAACTTCTGCTGGGCGTCCTGGCACACCAGCCCGGAAGCCCCAAGACCATACCAGTCCACCCATTTAGCTAAGGAGAGCAGCGTCACCGCTTTCTCCACCTGCCCCTTGTCAAGCACCATCAAGGTTTCCTCAATGGAGCATGTATTATTAAAAGAAACATTTTCAATAATCGTTTCCAGTGTGTCCCCTGGACGGATGTCTGTATATTTTTTCTCTTCCGCCTTCTCGTCAAGGCTTCCCAGCGCACTTGAAAGACTTAGAATAAAATCCCTGTATCCCCGGTACCCCAAGGTCTTGCAAAAACGCAAAACCGAAGCCTCGCTGGTTCCGCTTTTTTTCGCCAGCTGTTTAATCGACAAGGCTGGTATGTCGCTCAAACGGCGTTCCACATACTCACACACCATCCGCTCTGTCCTGGTCATATTCGGTTTTGCATCCCGCAAACGGATCTCCACCTGATTGCTCTGGTTCATTTAGCCTTCCCCCTTTGTATACCAATGCGTCAGCCTGACTGGTCTTTTTGCTCTAAGCATACCGCATTCCCGGGAAAAAAGCAATTTTTTCTCTTTCATATATCCAGTTTCATATATCCAGCTCCGGAGGCACGTCCAGCTCCTCCGGAACATATTTTCCGTTCTTCTTGCGCTGCCGGACGCACTCTGTCAGCAGATACTCAATCTGCCCGTTGACAGAGCGGAAATCGTCCTCCGCCCAGGCGGCAATAGCATCATAAAGCTTCTTGGACAACCGCAGGGGCACCTGCTTCTTATCATCTGCCATATCAATACAGGCTCCCTGAGTTGACGATAGGCTGGGCGTCGTGGTTTCCGCACAGCACCACCATAAGGTTGGATACCATGGCAGCCTTGCGCTCCTCATCCAGCTGCACCACTGCCTTCTCGTCCAGGCGCTCCAGGGCCATCTCCACCATGCCTACCGCGCCGTCCACAATCATCTTGCGGGCATCGATAATGGCTGAGGCCTGCTGGCGCTGCAGCATAACCGCCGCAATCTCCGGCGCATAGGCCAGATAGGTAATCCTGGCTTCCACAATCTGGATTCCGGCCTCTTCCACCCGTTTCTGAATCTCATCCCGGATCCGGATGGCTACTATCTCACTGGAGCCCCGGAGGCTTCCCTCGTCTGCCACCCCGTCCCCGGTGGTATCCACATTGGGGGCCACGTCATAGGGATAAATCCGAACCACCTGCCGCAGGGCGCTGTCACACTGCAGGGACAGGAATTCCTTATAATTATTTACATTAAACACAGCCTTGGCCGTATCTACGATTCTCCAGGTTACCGCAATGCCGATCTCAATGGGATTTCCCAGGCAGTCATTAATCTTCTGTCTGCTGTTATTCAGAGTCATAATTTTCAGAGACAGCTTCTTACTTACACTCTCCCCCTGTGCCCTGACATGCTGGCCGCCGTTTGCCATAACCACTGTTCCCCCGGCATCCGACACGTCCCCGCTTTGACTCAGCTTTGTCTGAGAGGCAGGATTGAGACCGACACAGAAAGGATTGACAAAATAAAATCCGTTCTCCTTCAAGGTGCCTACATACTGTCCAAACAGCGTCAAAACCAGCGCCTCCTGGGGCCTTAACACCTTAAGCCCCATAAGAAGGATCCAGCCAAGACTGATAAATGCAATACTCACCGTCATCCCTGCTGTAGTGAACAGGGAACCTCCCTGCCGTTCTATGCTGACTGAGGAAACAACCAGCAGCGCGACGGCGGCAGCGTAGGCCAAAAGAACAGCCAGCAGTACAAACATACCATTTTTCTTTCCGCTTATGATTTTCTCTTCCATACTATAATTCTCCTTTGCATTCTTTATGATATCAAAATCATATCATATTGATTAACATTATGCAAGAGTTTTTTTCGGTAATATAAAAATCCCGAAGCTCATCTGTGAACTTCGGGATTGGTAATCATTTATAAGGGAAATTACTTTAATGTAACCTTTGCGCCTTCTGCTTCCAGCTTGGTCTTCATGTCTTCTGCCTCTTCCTTGGAAACGCCGGCCTTCACTACCTTCGGAGCGCTGTCTACTACGTCTTTTGCTTCCTTTAAGCCTAAGCCGGTAGCTTCACGGACAACCTTGATAACTTTAACCTTGTTAGGACCAACCTCGGTTAACTCAACATCAAACTCGGTCTTCTCCTCAACCTCTGCTGCAGGGCCTGCTGCTGCTACAACAACACCAGCTGCTGCGGATACGCCAAACTCTTCCTCGCATGCCTTTACTAACTCGTTTAACTCTAAAACAGATAACTCTTTGATAGCTTCGATAAACTCAGCGGTTGTTAACTTTGCCATTATAATATACCTCCGTATAGTTTTATTATTCTTTGATTTTTGATACTGCGTCCTGTGTGGGCGCGTTTCGCTGCTTGGTGTTAAGGAAGTTCGACTCCCTTTGGTCGTCGAACGGCTGACCTTCTAAACTCACATCTCCCTTTGGTCGTGTTCGTTAAGAAGCTCATGCTTCAGCCTTATTCTCAGCGATCTGATTCAGCACACGTGCCAGATTGGTAATCGGTGACTGGATGCTGCCAAGCAATTTGCCCAGAAGTACTTCTCTGGATGGGATTGTAGCGATTACCTGCATGCCTTTTGCATCGTAGTAGGTTCCCTCTACAACACCGCCTTTAAACTCCAGTTTGTTTGCAGTCTTGGCGAACTCTGCCAGAATTCTTGCCGGAGCGGTTGCATCTGTCTTGGAAACGGCCAGTGCCGTAGGTCCTTCCAGATTTACGTCCAGGGCCTCGAACGGAGTTCCCTTCGTTGCAAAACGAATCATGGTGTTTTTGTATACTTTGTAAGTAATTCCTGCTTCTCTCAACTGTTTGCGCAGTTGTGTATCCTGCTCTACAGTCAGGCCGCGGTAATCAACAACAACAGCAGTTGCCGCACCGTCAAGAAGTTCAGAAATCTCAGCAACCACAGGCTGCTTTAATTCAACTTTTGCCATGAATGATCTGCCTCCTTTTTTAACTTCATATAGTCCGATTCTCAGATACAGGGGTTCTGTCGCATTTTCCTATAGAAAAATGAAAGCCTCTCTGTCCAAAGACAGAGAGGCACACCTATCACGAAAGTGAATCCTCTTCGTATCCTCGGCAGGCGTTTTAACTTATGCCTTGCGGCACCTGCTGTCTTCGGCACTTAATACCCAATTACAATATCATAATCTATCTGTGTTGTCAACAAGAAAGTAAAAACAAATATCAAGTATCGCTTAATTTTTAACCGATAATCTTGCCTACATTCAGCTTCACGCCAGGTCCCATGGTGGAAGTGATGGTAGCGCTCTTGATATAAGCACCCTTTAAGGTACTTGGTTTTGCTTTAATGATGGCATCCATAAGCGTCTGGAAGTTGTCCGCCAACTGTTCTTCTGTGAAAGAAACTTTTCCTACTGGCACGTGGATAATATTGGTCTTATCAAGTCTGTATTCGATCTTACCGGCTTTGATATCGTTGATGGCCTTGGTAACATCCATGGTTACGGTACCTGCCTTGGGGTTGGGCATCAAGCCTTTCGGTCCAAGTACACGGCCCAGACGTCCAACAACGCCCATCATGTCAGGAGTGGCAACAACTACGTCAAAATCCAGCCAGCCTTCATTCTGAATCTTCGGGATCAGCTCCTCGCCGCCAACGAAATCTGCGCCGGCTGCCTGGGCCTCATCTATTTTTGCTCCCTTTGCGAAAACCAGAATTCTCACAGTTTTACCTGTTCCGTGAGGCAGAACAACTGCACCACGAACCTGCTGATCTGCGTGACGTCCGTCACAGCCTGTTCTCAGATGGACTTCTACGGTCTCATCGAATTTCGCAACAGCCGCTTTCTTTACCAGTGCAATGGCGTCTGCTACATCATAAAGATTACTGCGGTCTACTAATTTAGCAGCCTCTACGTATCTTTTTCCTCTTTTCATTTTTATAACCTCCTAGTGGTATTGTCGGGGATAGCCCTCCCACGGTTTTGTGTATAATTACAAAAGCCTCTGTATGATGAAGAATTACTCTTCAACTGTAATGCCCATGCTTCTGGCAGTGCCGGCGATCATGCTCATGGCTGCCTCTACGCTTGCTGCATTCAAATCAGGCATCTTAAGCTCTGCAATCTTCTGAAGCTCTGCTTTTGAGATTGAAGCCACCTTTGTCTTGTTAGGTGTGGCGGAGCCGGATTTGATCTTGCACGCCTTCTTCAACAGTACGGCTGCCGGCGGAGTCTTGGTTACGAAGCTGAAGCTTCTGTCTGCATACACGGTAATGACTACAGGAATGATCAGATCGCCCTGGTCAGCGGTTCTTGCATTGAATTCCTTGGTAAACTGTACGATATTCACGCCGTGCTGTCCAAGTGCCGGACCTACTGGCGGTGCTGGTGTAGCCTTTCCTGCCGGAATCTGCAATTTAATATAACCTGTTACTTTCTTTGCCATAATTAGGCACCTCCTAAATATTGTGGTAATGTCGGGGGATGTCCCTCCCACTTGTTCCTTCCGCCGCGGCAGCTTTTGTATCCTTCTTACCCTGCTTTACGCCTTCTCTGCCGCAGGCTTTTGTTACATTTTTTTCACTTCAGTGAATGCCAGTTCAACCGGTGTCTCACGGCCGAACATCTCGACATTGATGGTGATGGTCTTTTTCCCTTCGTTGATGGACTTGATGGCACCAACGGTATCCTTCCATGCACCGGAAGTCACAACTACGGTATCTCCCAGTTCAAAGCCTACGACTACATCCTGGACCGTAAATCCAAGCCCTTCCATCTCCGCCTCTGTCAGAGGAACCGGTTTGGAGCCCGGACCTACGAAGCCGGTAACGCCACGGGTGTTGCGCACCACATACCAAGTATCGTCGTTCATGATCATATGAATCAGCACATAACCTGGAAACATCTTCTTGTCTGCCGCTTTTTCCACTCCATTTTTAATCTCCACCACAGCCTGCATGGGAACTGATACTTCCAAGATCTGGTCCTGGAGATTTCTGTTTTCAATGGTTTTCTCAATATCGACTTTTACTTTGTTCTCATAGCCTGAATAGGTATGGACCACATACCAGTTTGCTTCTGCCATACGATTCACCTTTGCCCTTATTATATCCTGTCACCAGCCCCGGGCTGCTGACCTGCGTACACATCCGTGTACTTTCCTGTTACAGAATGAAACTAAGACCAAATTTGATAACCAGGTCCAGGAGCGCAATAATTAAGCCCAGAGCAATGGAGCATGCGACGACTGCTATCGTCTGCTTGCCCACGGTCTCCCTATTAGGCCAGATGATTTTGTTGAACTCGGCCTTTAAGCCTTTGTAAAAGCTTTTCTTCTTTGCAGTCTTTTCCTTGCCCGCTGTCTCTCCCATAAATTCACGTCCTTTACTAAACCTGATTACTTTGTTTCCTTGTGCATGGTATGCTTTTTGCAGAACCTGCAGTACTTCTTCGTTTCCATTCTGTCAGGATGGGCCTTCTTGTCCTTCGTCATGTTGTAATTACGTTGTTTGCATTCCGTACATGCCAGTGTAATTCTTGTGCGCACGACTTCCACCTCCACTTAAAATTTCGCTGTTGTGCTTTGCAGGTCCCCATCTTATGCCAAAAAGAAATTTGAGCATAAAAAAAAGACCTATATCTTCCATTCGCTCCATTACTATACCATATGAGATAGGATACGTCAATCTTTTTTTCCGGATTTCTCAGATTTTTTACATTGATATGGCAAGTGACGCAAAAGGAGTTGAAAGACAGCAATCTGCGATTCCATTTTTAACTTTCAGTTAATTTTTTCAATCTATATTTAACAATAACTCTATTGTCCCTCAGGGCCCCTTCTGCTATTATAAGGGCATAGACACCACGGAGGTTTTGCCATGAAAATCAATCAGATTATCCGCAAGAAACGGAAAGAGCTGTCATTAACCCAAGAACAGCTTGCAGAGTTTTTAGGTGTATCCGCACCGGCTGTAAACAAATGGGAGAAAGGCAGCACATATCCTGATGTAACCCTTCTGCCCGCTTTAGCCCGCTTGTTAAAAACTGATTTGAATACACTGATGTCTTTCAACGATGATTTGACAGACATTGAGATTGAAAGCTTTGTTAAGGAAGTTGATAAGACAGTGCAAGAACAGAATTATGAAGCAGCTTTTCAAAAGGCAATGGATAAGATACATGAATACCCCACTTGTGACAAATTGATACATTCTGTCATTCTTTACTTAGAGGGTGCATTATTTCTTTATAACGTATCCGAGCCAGGGCATTACAGGGAAATATTTGAAACATATTATAAGCGTTTATCTGCAAGTGAAGTTTCAGAAATAAGAGAGAGTGCAGTCAATATGTTGATTTCCTATGCACGAAACAGAGAGGAGTTTTCAAAAGCCGAGGAGTTAATAAAGGCACTGCCATCTTCCTCGATAGATAAAGAAGGACAGCTTGCGGTTCTTTATCAGCAGCAAAAAAAATATAAGGACGCAGAAAATATATGGGAACACCGAGTGCATAAAGCCGTCACAGATATACAGACCGCCTTACTAAACATGATTGAAATAGCCTTGCTTGAAAATTGTAGTGACAATGCAGAATTTTTCGCGGATAAGTATGAAACCATTACCCGTGAATTTTGTTTCCCGGAGTGGATGGGTTACAATGCCCATTTGCTGCTTGCAATAGAAAAGAAAAACAAAGATGAAAGTATATCGATTCTCAAAAAAATGCTGCCGGCTATGAAAAAAAAGTGGAACCCCCAGGATTGCCGGCTATACCACAATGCAAAAAACAGTGGATCTGCGTTTTTCTCAAGTAAACTGGCAGATACACTTTGTGACGAATTAGCTGCCAAAGAAGAATACGCATTTGTTCGTGACTGTGCAGAGTTTAGAGAACTCATGGCACAAATCACCGGGTAGCAAAGCCAACCAGAACAGTCAACGGCCAAGATGAACCGGCTCCACCCGCCGTTGACAGTCCCGACAGCCCTTGCCGGCAGGTAAGCAGGAGCATATCCGGCTTACCTTAAAGCGGCTGAAAACGGAAATGATCCAGTACACAGCCGCCAGCAGGAATGATTATGTGTGCCATGCCGCCCCGCAAAGATACTCTGTCATTTCCTCATCGTTCTCAGAATCCCTCCCAATCAACGCCTCAATCCCTCTTCGCAGCAGCCGTTCCCTGTCCGTCTTTTCCATCTGCTTAAGGGCTTCCTGTATCCGCCTGGCATCCTGCTCCCCCAGATCCATCTCTGCAAACGGCTTCCCCGCCAGCATGTGCCCGGCTGCAAACCAAAGAACGCCCTCACATACATTCCCCCCTGTCCCCCTAAAATCCCTGTTGTACGACCACAGCATCTGCATCACAGCCCTCTCAGGAAATATTCTTAAAAACTTCTGTTCCCAGCCAACACACCGGATAAATTCATAGATCTGATCGATTCCTGTATCTCCGGAAATATCCTTTAATACCGGATAATCCAGGATCAGGATACTGTTCTGCGGCTCAAACCGTGTATCATACCTCTGAAAAAAGACAGGCAGGCCGCGGACAAAGGTATCATACAGGCATTGATTTCCATAATGGGAAAATACAGGCAGAAGCTTATTGTATAAATCCAATGCCGCCCTTACCTTCTCCTCAACCAATCTCCTCCCCATCTCATACGCCTTCCGGGCCTGTATCCCTTCCTTCGGAATCACAGAAGCATGCCCAGACCGCTCCAGCTCCTCTATTGCATACAGGACAGCCCCCATCAGCTGCTCTGCCTTCTCATACGTCACCGACGTGCTTTCCCCGGCAGTATACGCTTCTGCCAGCTTCCCCACAACCGGCACCAGTTCTTCCATCTCGTATCTCACAGCCATCACCTCCAGCAAAGATCCTTCAAAGCTTCCAGATACAGCTCATAATCCCATCGTTTCCTGTCGTCAAATTTGGAATATTCCCCGTATCCGTTAGACCCCTTGTACCCGTCATAGCCAGCCCGCACCGCCTGAGAAAACTGCGCAAGGCATGTGCCCTCCAGATAATCCAAATCCCCAAAACAGAGCTGCTCGAATTGTTCCTTCATCAGATGAAGAAGCTCGTCGTCCGTAATCTCATCCTGCATCTCATTCTTATACAGATAGAAAATCTCCTGCAGACGGATAATTGTGTCCACATAATGATTCTGGTCTATATAATCCGAATCGCAGAACTCATAAATGATTTTCGCCGCAATGCCTTCTCCAAACTCCACCCTCCTTTGTTCCGCCAGGACATTGTTCCGTTCCTTAAGGATCAGCCTGGCATCCTGCTCCGTCAAAGCAAGCCCGAACCGCTCTGTCTCCTCATTGGTTTTCATCACCTTCGCCAGCTGATTTTGCTGCAGCAGCATCATCCAATCCCTGCCCACGCCACATTCCTCCCCACTTTTCCTATTTGGAGAAATGAGTATAACACGTTGTGAAACCAATTAACAGTCTTGTATTTCACCTGTTTTCATGTTATTATAAAGATGGAGAGAGAGCCTGTTCTTGCTTCTCTCCGATCACATTCTGAATATCACGCCATAGCCCCCACACAGACAGTCACCCCATATACCTGGCACACTCCCATACTCTTCAACACACCGGTACAGGCCTCCAGCGTACTTCCCGTAGTATAAATATCATCTACCAGAAGAACCGTCCTGACTTCACCTGGCAGCTGCCCCGGCACAAAGGCCTCCTTTAAATTGCGCAGACGTTCCGCAGGATTCAGCTCCTTCTGAGGCGCTGTCTTTTTTATTCTTTTTAAAGCATCAGGATACATTGGGATTTCCAGATTTGTGCTGATATGCTTTGCCAGAATTTCGGCCTGATTAAAGCCTCTGATTTTCTTTCTCGAAGAATGAACCGGGACAGGAACCACCCCGTCCGGATGAAAACGTTTTATAATCTTTCCATACTTAAGGCAGACAGCCTGCCCATAAAAATCCAGATATTCTCTCCTGTTTTGATACTTGATCGCCGCCATAGACCGGCTGGCCGTCTCATCATAATTTAACAGGGCCAGATTCCTCTCAAACCCATGCCTATGCCTGGTACAGTCAAAACAATATTCCACCCTGTCACTCTCCACCTCTTTTCCGCACTTCTTACACACAGGCTGGCGGATCAGAGACAGCCTCCCTGCACACCCAGGGCAGATAAGCTCTCCAAAGGGGACCACAATCTCCCCACACACCGGGCAGCGCCGGGGAAATACAATATTTACCCCAAGCCCTGCCGCCCTCCGTGCCACTTGTTTTATCCTTATCTTCATTCACCCTTTCTATATAATATTTTCTTATACATGCCCCTCATAAATCTCACAAATCCTCTCCCTGAGCCCGGAATACCGCTTCTGCTCCATCTGATTAGCCGCCATCCCCAAAAACGTCTCTGGCACCCCCACCAGGCACACACATTTCCTGGCCCTGGTAACCGCCGTATAGATCAGATTCCTGGTCATCAGCATCTGAGGCCCGCTGTAAAGGGGGATAATCACCGCCGGATACTCGCTTCCCTGGGATTTATGTATGGTAATGGCATAAGACAGCTCCAGCTCCTCCAGCTGCTTAAACGTGTACTCCACCAGCTTCCCGTCGTCAAACTCCACTGTCAGGTTCTCTGCAAACACATTCATTTCCTTAATAATTCCCATATCCCCGTTAAAAATCCCCACCCCGGAATCCAGAGGCACCCCGTACTTATTGCGCACCTCCCACTCCATCTGGTAATTATTTTTAATCTGCATCACCTTGTCCCCCAGACGGAAAATAACGCCTCCGTGATCCTTCTCCGGCTTCTTCTCATCCGGCGGATTTAAGAAAGACTGGAAAATAGAATTCAGCCGCTCCACTCCCAGAGCCCCTTTGCGCATAGGCGTCATAATCTGGATATCAAGGGGATGGGCGCCGATATACCCCGGCAGCTTTTCCGTCATCAATGTGATGGAAGCGCTGATAATGGCATCTGGGTTCTCCCTGCGTATAAACAGGAAATCCCTGCTTCTCTTTGCCAGGTTCACCGGTTCCCCCGCATGGATTCTGTGGGCATTGACAATAATATCACTCTCCGCCGCCTGACGGAAAATGTGGGTCAGCCTCACCACATTAAAACAGTCCGAAGTAATCATATCCTTCAGCACATTGCCCGGCCCCACGGAAGGAAGCTGGTTTACATCCCCCACCAAAATCAGGCGGGTCCCCACATTTACCGCCTTTAAAAGAGACTGCATCAGCTGGATATCCACCATGGACATCTCATCGATAATGATGATATCCGCGTCCAGAGGATTCTCCTCATTCCGCTCAAACCGCATCCTGGAGGTATCCCCTTCCCCCGGCACACCGTTTAACTCCAGAAGGCGGTGTATGGTTTTCGCCTCATACCCTGTGGCCTCCGTCATCCGCTTGGCTGCCCGGCCGGTAGGTGCGGCCAGAAGGATCTCCATCTCCTCTTCCTCAAAATACCGGATAATAGTATTGATGGTTGTGGTCTTTCCCGTACCAGGGCCTCCGGTGATAATAAGAAGGCCGCTGTTTACCGCCTCTGCCACAGCCTGGGCCTGAAGGGGATCTAACTCTATATTTTCCTGCTTCTGGATCTGCTCCAGCCGCTTTTCTATATTCTCCTTCGGTATTGAATCCCTGATATTCAGATCGTGAAGCATCCTGGCAGTGTTCAGCTCCATATAATAGTAGGCGGAAGCATAGACAATCTGCCTCTGAGCCGCAGCCGGTGTCTGATCCCACTGTGTCTCCCTCTGGGAATCAGGGCGTAAGCCTCTCTCTCCTTCCGCTTCTGCCTCCCAGGCAGGCCTTTGCGTCAGCTTCCTTCCCTCCCCAGCTTCTCCCCCGGGGCTGTGCCAGGCTTCAGGCTGCCTCTTCACCACCAGCCTTTTATCCATCTGCATGTCCATCAGATGCTTGTCCATAGATTCTTCCGGCACCTTCAGAAGCTCTGCTGCCTGATGAAACAGCTCCTCCCTGGGAAGATATGTATGCCCCTGCCCGGAGGCCTGCAAAAGCGTATACAGAATCCCTGCCTTGATCCGATAATCAGAATCCGCAAAGATCCCCACCCTCTGGGCAATCTCGTCCGCCATCTTAAATCCCACTCCCGGAATATCGTCTGCCAGCCGGTAAGGATTTTCTTTTATGATGCCGTACATCCGGGGGCCGTACGCCTGATAGATCTTTGCCGCCAGGTTCATGGAAATGCCGTATCCCTGTAAAAATATCATAGCCTGGCGCATGTCCTTTTTTTCTTCCATCTGATCGGAGATAGCCATAGCCATCTTTTCACTGATTCCCTTTACCTCCGCCAGCCTCTCCGGCTCCTCCTCAATGATGCGGAAGGTATCTGCCTTGAATCTGCGGACAATCCGGGCAGCCAAAGCGGCCCCCACGCCTTTGATGGCGCCGGAGCCAAGATATCGTTCCATGGCCGCAGTGTCTTCGGGACTCTTGACCTGATAGGAATCCACTGTCATCTGTTCTCCATAGACAGGGTGTTCTGTCATGGTTCCCGTGGCCTCAATCATCTCGCCTTCGCTTATATAGTGGAAGGTTCCCACCAGCACATACTCTTCATTTTCCGAAGACACGCTTAACACGGAATATCCGTTCTCTTCATTTCGGAATTTAATTTTTTCAACAAAGCCTGTTATGGTTGCCATAGACCCTAAAATTCTCTCTTGCTGTTATCTCCGTGGCTGAACTCAATATATTTGCCGGTGCCGATAGCCACTGCCGTCAGAGGATCCTCTGCGATCATGGTGCTGATCCCTGTCTTCTCCTCGATAAGGGCATCCAGGCCGCTGAGCAGAGAGCCGCCGCCGGTGAGAACGATCCCTCTGTCAAAAATATCTGCCGCCAGCTCCGGAGGCGTCCTCTCAAGCACATTGTGTACCGCGTCCACAATCTGCATAGCCGGCTCCCGCAGAGCCTCCAGAGTCTCGTCCGACGTAACCACAATGGTTTTGGGAAGCCCTGTCACCAGGTTCCTTCCCCTTACCTCCATAGTCAGGACCTCCGGCCTTCTGTACGCCGCCCCGATATTGATCTTTATCTCCTCAGCAGTCCTCTCTCCGATTAAAAGATTGTGTTTTTTTCTCATGTAACGGACCAGGGCTTCGTCAAAATCATCCCCTGCCACCTTGATGGAAGTGCTGACCACCGTACCGCCCAGAGAAATCACGGCAATGTCCGCCGTGCCCCCTCCGATATCCACGATCATGTTGCCGCAGGCCTTGGCAATATCAATCCCTGCCCCGATGGCTGCAGCCACCGGCTCCTCGATAATGGACACATCCCTGGCGCCTGCCTGGTAGGTGGCATCCTCCACCGCCTTCCGCTCCACTTCCGTGGCGCCGCTGGGGATGCATACGCTGATCCGCGGCTTTCTCAGAGTCTTCTTGCCTACAGCCTTGGTGATGAAATATTTAAGCATCTTTTCCGTCACCGTGTAGTCAGAGATCACGCCCTGGCGCAGGGGCCTGACTGCCACGATGTTGCCCGGGGTTCGTCCTATCATCAGGCGTGCCTCCTCCCCGATAGCCATAATCTTGCTGGAGTCCCTGTCGATGGCTACCACAGACGGTTCCTTCAGCACGACTCCTTTCCCTTTAATATATACTAAAATACTGGCGGTTCCCAGATCGATTCCGATGTCATTGGACATTACCATACTTCTTTACTCCTCCTGTCTCATGGGGTTTTCTATATTGTGCTTATGGAATGATTTGCCATCTCATCCATATTGTCTCATATTATCTTTATTATTATATACAATCTCCAGGGGTTTTTAAAGGTTTTTTTTTATTTTATTTTTTTTATGATTATTTTATTACACGTACACATTTTCGTCACAATTATTGGGTATAGTATAAGTACGTTATCCGAAAGGGTAACGGGCCTTTGTTTCAAGTTAACCACTTGAAATCACAAAGCTTTTTCATACTCATACCTGCTAAGGGTCAAACCTTAGCAGGCCCCCCTTTAGATAATTTCCTAAATATACCTACCATTCCCTATAAAAGCGGCCTTGTCTGGACAGGGTCGTTTTTTATTTCCTTTTTTGTCTGTCTGACAGTTCGTCAGGTTTTTAAACGTCAGCTTCTCCCGGTTCATTCCGGTTCATAAGAATAAAAAGTTGTTGAAATGCCAAACTAAACTGAGTATGATAGGAGTAAGGCGACGCCGCAGTTTGGGCGCCGGTACATATTTACCAGGAGGAAGGCATCATGTATACGTATCCATGGTACCATTGGATTACCTTTTTTTATCTGTATTGTTTTTTCGGCTGGATCTTTGAGTCCACATACGTTTCTCTTAAGGAACGCCATTTTGTAAACCGGGGGTTTCTGCGGCTTCCCATGCTGCCTCTGTACGGCACAGGGGCTGTGATGATGCTGTGGGTGTCCCTTCCTGTAAAGGATAACCTGTTTTTGGTCTATCTATTCGGAGTAATTGCCGCCACGATTCTGGAATATGTTACCGGGTATGTGATGGAGCGGTTATTTAAAATGAAGTACTGGGATTACAGCAACCAGCGTTTTAATTTACACGGGTATATCTGCCTCAGCTCTTCCATTGCCTGGGGGTTTCTCACCATATTTATGACAGAGCTGATTCACCGCCCTATCGCTGATTTTGTACTGGGCTTAAGCCCTGTGGCTGAATTTGTTTTTCTGGTTATTGTCAGCATCCTGTTTGCCGCAGACTCCGTCAAGTCAACCAAAGAGGCCCTGGATCTTGGCCGGGCCCTGGAGGCTATGACAAAGCTGAAAGCAGAGGCAGAGGAAATGCAGGTGCAGCTTGCCCTTCTTAAGGAGGAGGCTGCATTAAAGGTGGCGGAAATCAGGGAATCGGCAGCAGATCTGAAAACCGATGCACAGGCCAGAATGGCAGAGCTGAAAACAGACGCAGTGCTGAGAGTTGCAGAAATAAGAACCGATGCGCAGGCCAGGATATCCGGATTAAAGACGGACGCTTCCGTCCGAGTGGCCGGGCTTCAGGAAGAGGCCGCTTCCAGGGCCGCCGGATTTATGTCGGACGCTGTTTCCATGGCCGGACAGTTTCACGGAGAGGTCTCCCAGAAGGCCATGGAGCTTTCACAGTATGTATCCGCCCTGGCCGCCCAGAAAGCTCAGGAATACGAGCAGAGGGAGGCTGCCCTTACTGACCGCCTCCGCCTGCTGAAGGAACACCGCCAGAGTCTTGCCTCCCACATGTCCTCCTACAGAAAGAGGCTTTTGACCGGCAACCCGACCTCCTCTTCCAGCAGATTCGCCGAGGCGCTCAAGGAGCTGCGGGACAGTTTGCAGCTGTAAAAACGAAAGGAGCTACAGCCTGCATAATTCATAAATATCATTTCCTACAGCTTGACTATTTCCTTATTTAAATAATCTATCTTTACATTTTTATCCTGCTTGCTAAAGATGATACATGCTCTAAATGACTTCTTAATCACAAGATTTTCTCATGGTTAGTGAAGGACACATTTAGAGCATTTTTCATACAAGGTGGTATTGATAATAAACCAGGTGAATTATTTCTCCCGATTTGGCTTTTTCTTTATTTTGTATAGCTGTTTTTAATCCATATCGAGAAATTCAGCCGGTGTCATGATCTTTGGATTCTTTAAACCTGATTCCAGAAAATCTTTGTCACCAGTGAGCAGGATATCTGCCTTTGCCCCAATTGCCGCTCTTAAAATGGGACGGTCATCTGCATCCCTGACCTGTGATTCCGATATATTTTCGTCTGTTGGGATGGGGACGAATTCCAGTGTCAGTAAGGCCATTGAAAGAAACTTATCCAATGCCGCCAGACGTTTGGGGAATTTTTTGTTGAATATCCGTTTCATTTCGTCTACATTTTGCTCACAGATCAATCCGTGGTTAGGATAAGAGGCTGCCTTTACATAAGCCTGATAGGGAACGCTGTTGGCACTCAATGCCGCAGATATGAGGACATTCGTATCAATCAGAACCCTCATGCGTTTTCGTCCTCATTTCTCAATTCTTTTACAAGGGCCATGACATCATCGTCAGATGCAAGACCGGACGCTTCCCCTTCGCCTGCCATTTCCCCCTGGAGCATCTGCATTGCATAGACAGCCGAATTGACGATACGGACAGTGCCGCCCTCCACAATAAAAGAAATACGATCCCCGCTTGCCACGCCAAGCACTTCACGGACATCTTTTGGGATTGTGACCTGCCCTTTGGCCATGACCTTTGCGTTGTCAACAAAAGCGTTTGCTAACATATCTTTCACCTCCTGAAATATGGAAAGTAGGGATTTCCCTACTTGTATTATATACGACTGCCAAAGAAAAATCAATGAATTCCTTTTTCCTTTGCCTACAGCTCCGGATACACCATCTCCCAAAACGGCAAAAGCAGCTCCTCCCCCGGATTCTGGCAGTCAGCGGTGACTGCCAGAACAGCCTGCTTCTCCTCCATTATGACAGAATACTGGCCGTATTTTCCGTCTGCCCGGTATGTGTTATATGGCCCTGTCCAGAAACCATATCCATATCCGTCTTTTTCATTGGACTCCGGTTTCAGAAATGGTTTTTTTACTTCCTCCACCCATTCTTCCGGCACCAGCTGCTTTCCCTGCCAGTTTCCATGATTTAAGTACAGGCTGCCGAATCTCAGAAGATGCTCTGTCGTCGCCATAAAGCCGCTTGAACCGAAATAATTTCTCTGAGGATCTACCTCCCAGGACGGGAAGGGGAAACCCATGGGTTCGAAGATTTTCTCGTACAGGTAGGAGGCCAGGTCTTTGCCCACACGTCTGGCCGTCAGGATTCCCAGAAGATAAGGACCTCCGTTGGTATAGCAGAATTTCGTTCCCGGCTCATCTGTAAACGGCCTGCTTAACACATAGCGTATCCAGTCCCTGTCCTGCATCCTGGATCGGGAGTCACTCATCAGATACGCTTTGTCCTGCCCCATAGTCATGGACAGCAGATGCTTCACCTTCAGATGTTTCAGATACTCGGACGGTTCCTGGGGAATCTCCTCTGGAAAGCAGTCCGTAATGTTTTCCTCAAGGGATAAAAAGCCTTCCTTTCGCGCAATTCCCACCGCCGTAGACGTAAAGCTTTTTGTCACCGAATACACATTCCGCAGACATTCATCATCATAGTGGAGCTGTGCAATGACACTTCCGTTTTGGCTCAGTAAAAGATTCTTGATCCCCTTTCCCTGGGTTACTCTGCAATATTCTTTCCACGCATGTTCAAACATTTTTGATTCCTCCTGTTTTATGCACTCTCGGAGTCTCTTTGTGGCTGATTTTCCGCCACAAAAACAGGTGCAAAAGAGATTCCGAGAGTACATTTTTTATTGAAACTGTGCCTCATACATCTGCCGGTAGAAGCCTCCCTTTTCCATCAGCTGGCTGTGGGTTCCCTGCTCCACCACCTCTCCGTGATTTACCACCAGTATCAGATCCGCATTCTGGATGGTGGAGAGCCTGTGGGCGATGACAAAGCAGGTCTTTCCTTCCATCAGCTTCCCCATAGCCTTCTGAATCCGACGCTCCGTCCTTGTGTCTACATTGGAGGTGGCCTCGTCCAGTATCAGCATTGAGGCGTCTAAAAGCATTGCCCTGGTGATGGTAAGGAGCTGCTTCTGTCCCTTGGAAAGATTGGTTCCCTCCTCGTTCAGCACCGTGTCATATCCGTCGGGAAGCCTGTTTATAAAGGAATGGATCCTGGCCGCCCTGGCAGCCTCCTCTGCCATCTGGCGGGTGATAGCCGGGTTTCCGTAGGACAGGTTCTCATAGACCGTTCCGGTAAACAGCCACGTGTCCTGCAGCACCATGGCATACGCCCTGCGCAGGCTGTCCCTGGTCCAGTCTTCATTTCTCCTTGCATCTACCAGTATCTGTCCGGAATCTACATCATAAAACCGCATGAGAAGATTGATCAGGGTAGTTTTTCCCGCACCGGTAGGGCCTACGATGGCCACCAGGCTTCCGGGCTTGGCTTTCAGAGACAGCCCCCGGATAATCTCCTTTCCCGGCTCATACCCAAAGGTTACATTCTGAAGCTCCACCGCCCCTTTGGCGGTCTTTAATTCCATAGCTCCCCGCCCATCCTCCTTCTCCGGCTCCTCGTCCAGGATGGCAAATATCCTTTCCGCAGCTGCCAGGGCTGACTGCAGCTCGCTTAATATATTGGCGGCCTCATTGATAGGGCCGGAAAATTTTCTGGAATACAGCACAAAGGAGGAAATCTGCCCTACCGTCATTCTTCCGCTCATAAACAGAAAAGCCCCTGTCACGCTGATCAGCGTGAGAGACAGATTGTTTACAAAGTTTACCAGAGGGCCGGTACAGCTGGAATAATATTCCGAACGGTAATATTGTTCCACAGCGTCATGGTTAAATCCGTCAAAGCCTTTCTGCCGGTTCTTCTCCTGGTGATACGCCTTTAAGCTTTTCTGCCCGGTCACCTGTTCCTCCCCGTAGCCGTTAAGCTTTCCGAGAGCCTGGGAGCGTCTGCGGAATAAAGGCCTGGTTCTGGTTACAATAAAACGGGTGATGCAAAAGGACAAAGGCACTGTAAAGAAAAATACTATAACCAGCTGCCTGGACACGAAAAGCATCATGCCAAAGGATCCTGTGACAGTCACTATGGTGGTCATCAGCTGGATCACATCGTTTTGCAAGGACGTGCTTATGGTGTCAATGTCATAGGAAATCCGGCTCAGGATATCACCGGTCTGCCTGGTATCAAAATACCCGGCAGGCAGGCTTAAAAGGCGGGAGAACACGTCCTTTCTCATCTGATAAACCACTTTCCTGCTTAAATTTATCATCATGGCCTGGAGAAGATAGGTTAACAGTGCAGAACAGATGTAGCAGATCACCATCCATCTGGCATAGTAAAAAACCTTCTGAAAATCCACCAGCCCGGACTCTGGCTGTATGGCATCCACTGCCCTGCCGGATAATAGAGGCCCTGTAAGCGCCAGAAGATTTCCTGTAAGGCTCATGGCAACCGCCGCCAAAAGGACGAACCAGTGCCTGGCAAGATAGGCGCCCAGCCTGAAAAGCGTCTTTTTTTTATCCACAGGCTTTTCCTGTTTCCCCTGCTGTCTCATAATAGGCCGGCTCCTTTCTCTTCCTTCGCCCGGGCTGATTGTAAAGGCAGATCATCCGTATCCTCCCGGCCGGTCTGTATCTGGTAAAGCTCCCGGTAAACCTTGCATCCGGCCATCAGCTCCTCGTGGGTTCCGTAGCCTAAAGCCTGCCCCTCCTCCAGCACCAGGATGTGATCTGCAAAACGGACGGAGCTGATCCGTTGGGCGATGAGAATACAGGTGACGTTTTTGTATTCTTTCCGGATGGCCTCCCGAAGCCTCATATCCGTCTGATAATCCAGGGCGCTGGAGGAATCGTCCAGAATCAGGATGTCCGGCTGGGCAGCCAGAGCCCTGGCGATGAGGATCCTCTGCTTCTGGCCTCCGCTTAAGTTGGCTCCCCGGATATTTAAAAGCCCCTGGGTCTGGCCTCCCTTTTCCCCCACAAACTCTTCTGCCTGGGCTGCCCGGATTGCCTTGTCTATCTGTTCTTTTCCAAGGCCCCGTCCCAGATCGATGTTGTCATAGATAGTCCCCTCAAACAAGGTGTCGTTCTGGAACACCACCCCTGCCCTCTGTCTCAGCCGGCCGAAGCTCTGGCCCTTTATGTCCTCTCCTCCCAGCAGTATCCGCCCGGAGTCCGGTGCATAAAAGCCCAGAAGGAGGGAAACGATGGTGGACTTGCCTGCCCCTGTCTCGCCGATGATCCCTAATGTCTCTCCTTTTTTCAGGGAAAAGGAAATATTCTTAAGAACCGGCTTTCCCGGATGGTAGGAGAAGCTTACATTGTGGGCAAGGACGTATGCCTCCATGTCCCCTTCATCTAAAGCCGGCGGTTCTTTTTCTTCCCCGGCCCAGTCTGCCAGCCTCTTTTCCTCCAGCTGCCTTTCGTCCTCTGTCTTCAGGATCTGTGTAATTCTCTCCGCAGAGGCCTGGCCCTTAGAGTAAATGGTAAACATTTTGGAGATGGAAAGCATGGCGGTGAGAATAATGGTAAAATACGTCAGGAACGCAAGTATGGTCCCCACCTCGCCGGTCCCTGTATGCACCCTGTATGCGCCCAGGATGATGACAAGCACCAGACCCAGGTTCAGGATCAGGTTCATGGCAGGGTTCAGCACTGTCATTATCATTCCTGCCTTCCGCTCCCTCTCTACCAGCTGACGGTTCCAATAATCAAACCGTTTCTCCTCATATTCTGTCTTGGAGAGAGCCTTTATGACACGGATTCCTGCAATGTCTTCTCTCACAAGACGCACAAACCCGTCCAGCGCTTCCTGAGTCCTGGTATATTCGGGCATGCCTTTGGAGGTCACATACCAGATAATCACGCCCAGAACAGGCAGCAGGCATAAAAGGACAGATGCCAGGGCAAGATCCAGGGTCATTGTCATCACAATCCCGCCTAAAAGCAGAATCGGCGCACGCACGCCCAGACGCTGGATCCGGCTCAGCATGTTATGTACATTGTAGGAGTCACTGGTGAGCCTGGATATCAGCGCTGATTTTGTCAGGTGATCGATCTGGGTTCCCGGAAGGTACATAATCTTTTCAAACAGATCATGGCGCAGCTCTTCCACGATCTCTCCCGACACCTTGGCCGCCCGCCTGTTGGCGCTGATGTTGCCTGCCAGAGCCAGAAAAGAACACCCCAGCATAAGCAGCCCCCACAGCGCAAGCTGCTCCTTATTTTTCTCCGGTATGACCGTGTCAATCATATAGGCCAGTATCCAGGGCAGAAACAGATCCATGATGGTTCCTGTAAATTTTATGATCAGCCCCAGCACAATACGGTTCAGATAAGGCCTTACATATACCTGAAGCAGATGTTTCATTTTGTATTCTCCTTCAATTCGCAGCCGCCGGATCCATTTCCCTGTCCGGCACTTCCAAAAGTACTTCACAGATGTCCTGCTGTGGAAAGCCAGCCTGGGTATCCGCCGGATTGTCCGCCTGCCGCCGGAATTTTTCATTTCCTGAAACAGCCGAGCTCTGGATCCCCATGACAGAAAAAGAGTCAGGAATCCTGACTCTTCTATCTTTTTGCCTCTTTCAAAGCTTCCTGCATTCCCGAAGTCCATTTGCCCTGACAGCACCAAAAGTGCCGGACGCATGCAGGTTTACATTGAAAATCCGCCGCCGATTAGGCGGTTTCAATTCAGGTATGCCCAGTGCGCCCGCCAGGCTTTCATGTGTGGTGGCACATTTGCTGTCAGGCGCATGCAGGTTTACTAAGGAATTAGCAATGGTATACGAACATACATATCTTACAGCATGGAGTCAACCATAGCCTGTACAGCTTCGCCGAACACCTTGGATTTTCTTTCCGCATCCTCCAGAGAGGTTCCCTTCACGCCATAATAGAACTTGATCTTCGGCTCTGTTCCGGAAGGTCTTACACACATCCAGGCGCCGTCGTTCATGTCATAGTACAGAACGTTGGATGCCGGCAGGCCGGTAGGCTTTACTTCCCCGGTAGCCATGTCTTTGATGGTATCCAGCTTGTAGTCTCTGGCTGATACTACCTTATATCCGCCTACCTCCTTGGGGGTATTGGCACGCAGGGTCTCCATAATGTTCTGGATCTTTGCCAGGCCTTCAATTCCCTTTAAGCCGATGGATTTTACTGCGTCCTTGTAATATCCGTATTTGTCATACATGGCAACCATAGCATCCCACAGAGTCATATTCTTGGTCTTATAGTAGGCGGCAGCCTCGCACAGGGCTACGCTGGCAGACACCGCGTCCTTATCGCGGGCATAGGTTCCGATGAGGCAGCCGTAGCTCTCCTCCAGGCCGAACATATAGTGGCCTTTTTTGGTGTTCTCTTCTTTTAAAATCTGCTGGCCAATCCACTTAAAGCCTGTCAGGCATTCTACCAGCTTACAGCCGTATGCATCTGCCACAGCATCTACCAGGTTGGTGGTCACGATGGACTTCACCACCTCGCCGTCCTCAGGGATCTGATTCTTGGCTGCTTTCTGGCTTAACACATACTCGCACAGAAGGGAGCCGGACATGTTGCCGGTAAGGGGGATGTAGCTGCCGGATTTGCTGTCTTTTACATAGACGCCCAGACGGTCTGCGTCCGGATCCGTAGCCAGCACCAGATCTGCATCCAGCTTTTTCGCCATTCCCAGGCCTAAGGTAAACGCCTCTTCCGCCTCCGGGTTTGGATAGCTTACGGTGGGGAATTCTCCGTCAGGCAGCTCCTGCTCAGGCACAACATGTACATGTTTAAAGCCGATTTCATTCAGCACTCTTCTCACCGGAATATTGCCTGTGCCGTGAAGAGGGGTGTATACAATGGTAATATCCTCCTGCATCTTGTTGATAGCATCCTGATTCACTACCTGTGCTTTTACATTGGCAATGTACTTGTCGTCAATCTCGGCGCCGATGACCTTATAAAGCCCTGCTGCCTTGGCGTCGGATGCGGTCATGGTCTTTACGGAAGACAGATCCTCAATAGCCAGAACCTCTTCGGTGACTCCCTTGTCATGAGGAGGCGTAAACTGAGCGCCGTCCTCCCAGTATACCTTGTATCCGTTGTACTCCGGCGGGTTATGGCTGGCAGTCACATTGATACCTGCGATACAGCCTAACTCCCGCACTGCAAAGGATAACTCCGGGGTGGGGCGGAGAGACTCGAATTTATATGCCATGATTCCGTTGGCAGCCAGGGTTCTTGCGGCTTCATCTGCAAATTCCGGAGACATGCGGCGGGAATCATAGGCGATGGCTACGCCTTTGGAGGCGCCGCCCTGTTTGATTATGTAATTGGCCAGGCCCTGGGTGGCTCTGCGGACAACATAGATATTCATACGGTTGATGCCTGCTCCGATGATACCGCGAAGGCCGGCCGTACCGAATTCCAAATCCATATAGAAGCGCTCTTTGATCTCATTGTCGTCGTCTGCGATGGCACGCAGCTCTGCCTTGGTAGCTTCATCGAAATATGGATTGCTCAGCCACTCTTCATAGATTTTTTTATAGTCTTTCATGGTGTAAAAACTCCCTTCCTTTTTGCTTTATAACTGCTAACCATCGTCACGGCAGTTACATTATTTTCGTCTATTATACCTCAAAACAGCAGAAAAAGGAAGGTTGTTTACCGGAGAATTGCCAAAAATTTCTTCCTGGCATCTGTCTGTGCCTCCAGGGTCTGTATTTTTTCCATGTTCCGGGCAGGGATCCAGGTCTTTCTGGCATTGTAATAGAAGTTTACCTGTTTCCAGTATTTTTCCGGATAGAGGAACAGATAGTACAGGTATTGTCTGTCCCGGGGCTTTAAGGGCAGGACCTTGTCATAGGAGGAAAGCATCTGTTCTCCCAGCTTTTGGTCCCATTCATGTTTTTCCATGACTTTTCGCATAAAGTGATACAGATCCGTCATCTGAATCCCTAAGTGCATTTTGTTAAATTCAATGAGGGCCGCGTAGCCGTCTCCTAAAAGGATATGGTGGTGATCCAGGTTTCCGTGGCACAGGTGGAGAACAGTCTGTCCGTCTTGTCCCAGGGCCGCCATCCCCTCCCGGGCCTCTCTGGCCTGTTGGTAGAACATATCGTAGCTGTTTGTCATACAGCGCTCGAACTCTGTCTTTTTCTTCTTGTTTCTTATGTAATTTCTGGCCCGTTTCAGCTCCTGGTTGTGGCGCTCCATCTCTTTTTCCAGGGATTCCAGTACGATGGAGCCTAAGTTCCATTCTTCCTGCCTGGGAATCTGGCAAAGACTTTTGTGGAGCCTGGCAATTTGCTTTACAGCTTCGAGAATCTCGTGGCAGTCTTTTAAGTTGCATTCCGGATCTGTGAACCAGTGCTTCAGTATGTATCTGGTTCCGTCTTCACCCAGGGAGATCAGTTCTCCTGCTGCGGTACGTATGTAATCGTCAACATGGACAAGATTTTCTCTGCTTACCTGTCCCAGAACCTGGTTTTCAAATTCCAGGCGTTTCAGTGTGCCCCGGTATTCCTTTAAAAGTACGGTTCCTATGCTGGTCTCACAGATCCAGCCGCTCCGGCCTTTGCGTACACTGCCTGTTGTCAGGTTGTATTGCGCCAAAGCTTCCATATATTTATCGTTCACATCCACCCCTCCAAGCTGCCTTTTCATAAGGGATTGCCGGAAAACAGATAGGGGGTTTCCTGGCAGCCCCTGACTACTTCTAAAGTATGTGGGGGGCGGGGGAACTATGACAAATATAGGGGAGGAAATGAATTTTTGAAAGAGGGACAGGAAGATAAGCACATGCACCGGTTACATAGGTTTTAAATTTTTATTAAGCCTATCCACCATCCACGCAATCCGCTTTTCCCGTCCTGCGTCCGTCTTTGCATCAAAGAACGCCCGTGTATAAGTTTTCTTCACAGAGAAAGACATCGCCTGAAAATTTGTGTAGGCTGGCTCATAGCTTTCCAATATTGCAGAAAGCTGTGCAATCTGCTCTTCTGTAATAACCGCCAGCGGATTTACTGCATCCCATTGGCCGTTCTTTTTGGCATCCTCTATTTTCTTTCTGCCAAAATCCGTCATACGCCCCTGCGCTTCAAGCTTTTTGACTAATTCCTTGTTTTTGTCTGACCACTTGCTTTTCTCCCTGCGCATCGAAAAATACTTTTTATAGGTTTTGTCGTCAATTTTCTCCATCTGGCCGTCAATCCATCCAAAGCAGAGTGCTTCCTCCAGCGCTTCATTCGCCTTTATTGTTTTCGGTCCGCCAGCCTTGCCAAACAAAACCCAAATACCGGCACTTGAAAGGCAGTTATCATAGAGCCATTTTCTAAATTCATCTCTGCTCCCAAATTCCATTATATCGCTCATTGCGCACCACCTCTTTCCTGTTTTAGTATTGTGAGGAGAGTTTCTTTTTGGTTTAGTTCAGGGTGTTCTAAGACCAGGTTCAGAAGGTTTTTCAGGGTTTCGCCTAATTGTTTTCCTGGTTTCATGCCATGGGTGATTAAATCGTTTCCGGTGACGGCAAGCATTTTCAGGTTGGTGCAGTCGCCCCGGAGGCGGATCTCCCGAACTGTGCGCTGGATTTGGTCAAGCTCCTGAAGCGGGGAAAGCGTCTTGTCCGGAATCGTATCTGCGGTTTGAATATTTTCTGACTCTGCAGCAGTCTCCTGGCAGGTTATCAGTGAGCGTTTGAGAAGCAGCAGGCTGTCAAACAGTTCATCTGGCATCTGGCTCATGGCTCTGCGGATTTGTGCGGGGGTCAGGCCTATGGGGAGAGGGCACATTTTTACCAGAAGCTTTACTTTATCCATGGTGTCATTGTCCATTTTCAGCTCTTTTAGTATCTGGGCAGCTTCCTGGGGAGACTGATCTTTTAAAAGGGAGGCCCAGCGCAGGTATTTGAGGGGAGGCAGCTTGGGATTTATGAAAATTTTATCTGGTATGAGTCTGGCAAAGCCAGGGGAAATGCAGGATTCCAGGCTGCATGAGAAGACCATTTTTATATAATCCGGGTGGGAAGATACAAGGAGCTTGGTAAGCTCGGCCTGCACCCGCTCTTTGCTGACTCTGGCCAGGTTAGGGCCTATGGCTTTTATGGAATGCCAGGTGTTCTCCTCAATTTTAAATCCCAGCTGGGCACAGAAGCGGATCGCCCTCAGTATCCGGAGGGCATCTTCGGTGAAGCGGTCTGCGGCTGTTCCCACACAGCGGATGGTTCCTGCCTGTAAGTCCCTGACTCCGCCGAAGATGTCGATCAGCCCCTCCCTGGGGCTGTAAGCCATGGCATTGATGGTAAAGTCACGGCGTTTTAAGTCTTCTTTCAGATTGGAGGTGAATTCTACGGTTTTGGGGTGCCTGCCGTCCTCGTACTCCCCGTCGATTCGGTAGGTGGTTACCTCATAGCCTGTTTTGCCCCGCATGATGGTGACGGTTCCGTGCTGGATTCCGGTGTCAATGGTCCGGCCGAAAACAGACTTTACCTCTTCCGGCTTTGCAGAAGTGGTGATGTCCCAGTCTTCCGGCTCTTTTTCCAGAAGGGAGTCTCTGACGCAGCCTCCTACGATATAGGCTTCGTAGCCATGAGCATTTAATTTTTCCAGAATCTCCTGTGCCTCTTTTGGCATCCGTATCATCATATTATCTGTCCTCCGCCTTATCTAACCTGTGTACTCCCGGAGTCTCTTTGTTCCTGAAAATCAGCTACAAAGGCAGGTGCAAGAGAGATTCCAAGAGTACATGCCTTTCCCCGGGAGAAACCAATAAAACCCTCTCTCCAGGCAGCCCCTGTCCGCCAAAAACAGCTTTAATAAGCCCGTCCCCAGTATACCATCTTAGCTGCCGGCTTTCCACAGCACACGCAGGTATCAGCCAGCTGTTCCTGCTTAAACGGCATGCACCGTGAGGTTGCACCGGTGTCTTCTTTGATTTTATCCTCGCACTCCCTGCAGCCGCACCACATAGCCTTCACAAACCCTGGCTTCTCATTGATTACTTTCACAAAGGAATCGTAATCCACTGCCTCATAGGTATGGGTATCCCGGTGTACTTTTGCCCGCTCAAACATGTCTCTCTGGATGGTCTCAAGCATTCTCTCTGTCTGGGCCTCCAGCTGATCCAGCGCCACGGCTGTCTTCTCGTGGGTGTCTCTGCGCACCAGCACTGCCTGATTGTTCTCCAGATCCTTGGGGCCGATCTCCACACGCAGCGGAATCCCTCTCATCTCACACTCGCTGAACTTCCAGCCCGGGCTCTTGTCAGAGTCGTCTGCCTTTACGCGGAAGCCTGCAGCAGACAGACGGCTTTTCAGCTCATAGGCCTTATTAAGGATCCCTTCCTTCTTCTGCTGAATCGGCACAATCATCACCTGTGTGGGAGCAATCTTCGGCGGCAGGACCAGGCCGTTGTCGTCGCCGTGTACCATGATGATAGCGCCAATGATGCGGGTGCTCATACCCCAGGAGGTCTGATGTACGTATTTTAAAGTATTGTCTTTATCTGCAAACTGGATGCCAAAGGCTTTGGCGAACCCGTCGCCGAAATTGTGGCTGGTGCCGCTTTGAAGGGCTTTTCCGTCGTGCATCAGGGCTTCGATGGTATAGGTGGCTTCTGCACCTGCAAATTTCTCTTTGTCGGTCTTGCGGCCCCGGATCACAGGGATCGCCAGGACTTTTTCACAGAAATCCGCATACAGATTCAACATCTGCTCTGTCCGCTCCTGGGCTTCCTCTGCGGTGGCGTGAGCCGTGTGGCCTTCCTGCCACAAAAATTCTCTGGAGCGGAGGAAGGGCCTGGTGGTCTTCTCCCAGCGGACTACGGAACACCACTGATTGTAGAGTCTGGGCAGATCTCTGTAAGAGTGAATGTCATTTGCATAAAAATCACAGAATAATGTCTCGGATGTAGGCCTGACACACAATCTCTCCTGCAGCGGCTCCAGGCCGCCGTGGGTCACCCAGGCAACCTCCGGGGCAAATCCTTCTACGTGGTCTTTCTCTTTCTGAAGAAGGCCTTCGGGAATAAACATAGGCATGTATACATTTTCCACGCCGGTTTCCTTGAACCATTTATCCAGCTCCTTCTGGATATTTTCCCACAGCGCGTATCCGGCCGGCTTAATCACCATACAGCCTTTTACGCTTGCATAATCACACAGTTCTGCTTTTTTTACTACGTCTGTGTACCACTGGGCAAAATCCACATCCATGGATGTGACTGCCTCTACCAGTTTCTTGTCGCTTGCCATGATAATCCTCCTATTTTCCCGGGGGCTTGCTGCCTGTGGAAATAAAAAAGCCATTTAAATCCCTGCCTTTATGACAAGGGACCAAATGACAATCTTATTCGGCGGTACCACCCTGATTAACCGCAGAGCTTCTGGCCATCTCTGCCAAAACCTCATACGCTTCTCTTTTTTCTCCGTTAACGCCGGATATACGCCGCATTTTCATACGGGGCTCCAAGGCAGGTTGGGCTTTCAGGGACATGGAAACCTTTCAGCAGGCGGTCTCCTCTCTGTATATGTATGTCAGCTTAATAGTCCTTTTCTCAGCCGGTTGACTTTTCAGTTTATATGGGTTATTCCTCAACTGTAGCCTGATTCTACGACAATTTTTAAAGATTGTCAAGGCCCAAACATACCATTGATCGTTTCTGCTGGTTTATGTATAATACAAATCAGAAAACATTCAAACCACCTGGAGAAAGGAGTACGCCATGAAGTACAGAGAGCTTGGACGAACCGGATTAATGGTAAGCGAGATCGGCCTTGGAGGAGAATGGCTGGAACGCCACAACACAGAGGAGGTGAAAAAGGTTATTGACTGCTGTGCAGAGGCCGGAATCAATATTTTGGACTGCTGGATGTCAGAGCCGAACGTGCGCTCCAACATCGGCGCGGCTTTAAAGGGCCGGCGGGATAAATGGATCATCCAGGGCCACATCGGCTCTACCTGGCAGAACGGCCAGTATGTGCGCACCCGGGACTTAGAGAAGGTTGACGCTGCATTTAAAGATCTTCTGACCCGGATGTGTACGGATTACATAGACCTGGGAATGATTCATTTTGTAGATGAGACGGCGGAATTTGCCAAAATTATGGAGGGAGAATTTATCGAGTATGTAAAAGGGCTGAAGGAAAAGGGAACCATCCGCCACATCGGCATGAGCACCCACAACCCGGATGTGGCAAAGCTGGCGGCCTTAAGCGGTGTGGTAGAGATGATTCTGTTCTCCGTCAATCCTGCCTTTGACATGCTTCCGGCCAGTGAAAATATTGACGATTATTTTAAGGATGAATATGAGGTAACGGCGGACGGAATCACCCCTGAGAGGGAAGAGCTGTACCGTATCTGTGAACAGCAGGGTGTGGGAATCACCGTGATGAAAGGGTATGCCGGCGGAAGGCTGTTTAACGCTGAAACTTCGCCCTTCGGTGTGGCTCTTACACCGGTTCAGTGTCTCCATTATGCCCTGACCCGCCCGGCGGTAGCCAGTGTTATGGCAGGCTTTGACACACCTGCACACGTAGACGCAGCCGTTGCCTATGAGACAGCCTCCCAGGAGGAAAAGGATTACGCCACAGTCCTGGCCCATGCGCCACGCCACGCCTATTCCGGCCAGTGTACCTACTGCGGCCACTGCGCTCCCTGTCCTTCCGGAATCGATATCGCTATGGTAAATAAGCTGTATGATCTTGCACAGATGCAGGATACGGTTCCTCCCACAGTCCGGGCCCATTATGAAGGCCTGTCAGCCCGCGGGGATGCCTGTATCCAGTGTGGCGGCTGTGAGACCCGATGTCCTTTCGGTGTACATGTGATAGAACGGATGGCAGCGGCGGCAAAGCTTTTCGGATAACCGGTACTTTTCCGGCGCCTGAATACCAGCTGCAAAATCAGAGCCTAAAGCGCCCATGGAAGAAGATTCCCGGAATCTATCATACAAAAGGGGAAGGCATCCCTTCGTCTGCGGCGGCGAAGGGATGCCTTCCTTTCTATTATGTACCCTCAGAGTCTCTTTGTGCCTGATTTTGTCAGATGATTTTTTGTCAGATGCACTGGGCTTTTATGTATGGCAGTGTGTCAGCAGCCGGACGCATGCAGGTTTACTTTGTCACCCACTCATACTTCCCTCTCTCACCCACACCGTAGAAGTCTGCAAAGCTGACATCGAAAATATCCTTCCCAATCCCGCTTACATCGATCCGGTTTTTAATCAGATACTGCCAGATTCCGGCGTTGGCGATGTTTCCCTGGAACAGGATTCCTTCCACCTTTCCGTCTTTTAAAAGGATCCGTTTATACTGTTTTCTGTCCTCCCGGATGCGGACCACGTCCCCCTCGCCCTCCAGGATTCTTCCCACACAGAGGGTTACCAGCCCGAAAAAGTTGATGGTGTTTTTTATGGCATAGGTGTCTGTGTATTCACAGTCCAGCCCGCACATATTTCTTCCTGCCACTCTTCCCTGATCTGCCGCATTGGGCCAGATTCCGGACCGTCCGGTGATGTCTCCGGCGGCAAATATGTCCGGCACAGAGGTCTTCATATGGGAATCTACTGTGATCCCCCGGTCACATGCAATGCCGCTTCCATCCAGGCAGGCCAGCGCAGGACGGACACCTGCCGCAATCACCATGAGATCGCAGGGGATCTCTTCCCCGTTGTCCAGCGTCACTTTATGGATCCTGCCGTCCTCTTCACACACAGCCCCGGACGCTTTTCTCTCCAGCACAAACCGGACGCCTGCCTCTTCAAACCGCTTCTGGTACTCTCCGGCAGCATGGGCATCCAGCTGTACCGGAAGGATCCGGTCCGCCATCTCCACCACAGTCAGCTTCTTGCCCAGCTCCAAAAGCCCATAGGCTGCATCCAGGCCCACCAGTCCGGAGCCTATCACCAGCACATGCCGGGCATCGTTTGCCTCCTGCACAATGGCCTGGGCATCGGAAAGATTCCGAAGGCCGTACACATTGGATGCCTTCCTAAGCTCTCCCACAGGGGGAATGAAGCTGTCGGCGCCTGCGGCTATGAGAAGCCTGTCATAGGAAACTTTTTCTTTATTGCTTAGAAGGATTTCTTTCTCCTGCGGACAGATTGCCTCCGCCTCCACGCCCTTTAACCAGGTGACATTGTATCGCTTAAAGAAATCTTTTTCTGTAAAATCCAGTCCTTTTTCATCTCTCTCACCGGAAATAAATTTGTGGAGCATGCACCGGGAATGAACGTAAGTGTCTCTGGAAATCACAAGGATCTGGCCTTCTGGATCCTGGTTTCTTATGGTTTTGGCAGCCTCAATTCCTGCCACACCTGCGCCGATAATCACATATTTCATCCCTTACACCTCCTCTACGCAGATTGCTTTTTTTGGACAGGCACTTACGCAGGACGGTTCTCCCCCGGCATTTACACAGAAATCGCATTTTATCACCTTGCTCTGGGTTACCGTGTCCGGTTTTAATACACCGAAGGGGCAGTTCATCACACACATGAAACAGGATCCGCACCGGGTTTCATCATAAAATACATGGCCGCTTTCCGGATCCTTTAAAAGCGCTCCGCTCATACAGGACTTTACGCATTCCGGGTCATCGCAGTGGCGGCAGAACAGAGGCTTATAGTTTCCCTGGCTGTCTTTT
Organism: uncultured Hungatella sp.; assembly: GCA_910585435.1. Classification (GTDB taxonomy): domain Bacteria; phylum Bacillota; class Clostridia; order Lachnospirales; family Lachnospiraceae; genus UBA3402. The sequence continues at coordinate 79,410 of CAJUEJ010000005.1, forward strand.
AAAATGAAATTGCGGGATTCATTGGCCGGGTCTGTCAGATCCAGATCATAGATGGTTCCCGGTTCCTTCCTGTGGGCCTGCATACAGGCAGCGGAGCAGTTCTTACAGCCATCACATTTCTTTTCATCTATCATGATGCGTTTCATCTTCACCACCCCTTTCTATATGTGAAGTCCCTGGCGCTTCTCAAGAATAATCTTTTCCAGAATATCGGCGGATTCCCTGGCGTCTCCGTTGATTATCACCTGGCCGCCGGTCAAGGTCTTCATATCTTCTGTCAGCACCTGCACGGCCACCTTGCTGCCTGTGACAAAGGGCGGAAGTCCCAGGTGAAGGGGAAGTCCCAGAGCCAGGCCGTAGCAGCCATCCGCCAGCGCCTGCTCTTCCAGCCACTGTGCGGCAGAAAGAACCAGAGGAAGCTGAGGCAGATCCACATGAAGCGCCTCTGCCAGCTCTGTAGCCACAATCTCCAGACGTCCGATAGCCAGACAGGGACCGAAGTTTAAGACAGGCGGAATCCCCAGCTTCTCACAGACAGCCCGCAGCTTAGGCCCTGCATACCTGGCTGCCTCCGGGGTCATCAGGCCGCAGTTTTCGATACCGCCTGAGGAGCATCCGGCTGTCAGCACCATAATATCCCTGGCAATCAATTCCTTTACCAGATCCACGGTCAGGACGTCATGGCCGCCGGCTGTTAAGTTGGAGCAGCCTACCACGCCTGCAACGCCCTTGATGTCTCCGGATACAATAAGATCGATAAGCGGCTGCCATGTTCCGCCCAGGAAATTTTTCAGAGACACCTCGCTGACACCGGTAAGGGTGTTGTCGTTGCCGTGATCCCGAAACAGGTTCATGTTCACACTGCCCCTTCTGTCCCTGTATGCTTCTATCACCTCATCGATGATCTCCTCTGTCACAGCCGGACGGTTCTCAAAATCAAACTCCTTCAGCTCTGCATTGGCCTTCTTTGCCACATTGTCGATGCAGATCTGCTTTATCTTTAACAGATCGCAGATAGGCTCGATTCCCGGCAGGGTACAGTTAAACTCAGAAATCACCGCGTCGATACCGCCGGTGGCAAGAATCGCCTCACTGGTATAGTTGTTGCCTGCATGGCCGTCGAAAATCTCTGTGTAATGGGCGCCCCGAAGCTGCAGATCCTGGCCCACACAGGTACAGCCCACCAGTTTGAAGCCTTTGGCTCCTGCCTTCTCTGCCTTTTCCTTCACGTCCTCATCTGTGAGGCGGTTCTGCAGGAACGTAAACATAGAATGCTGGTGACCGGTAATCATAATATTTATGTAATCCGGATCGATGACCCGAAGCCCTACGGGAGCCATGCGGATCTCCGGTTCCCCAAGTACCACATCATTCAGAAGATTGGTTAACACCAGGCCGTAGATTCCTGTGGAGATTCCCAGCTTTAAGCAGTCAAGAAGCATGTTCACCGGATCTGAATTCAGGTTGGTGGAACATTTTACAACGCCGTGGAAGACCTCGGATTTTGCTCCGCCGGGAAGGATCCCCAGCTGCTCCCACGTTTCATAGCGGGGCCCGTAGGCCAGCTTTTTCGTCAGCTCCATCTTCTCATATTCCGGCAGATACAGATCCTTTAATACCGCATCTGCCACAGCCTCCGCCCGTCTATGGACATCCTCCTCCTGGATGCCGAAGAGGGAAGCCAGGCGGTTTAAGGTGTTTACTCCCTTTATCTCCCCCTTTGTCCTGGCTGTGTTTCTCACGTTGAGAGCCGTATTCTCCACCACATGGATATAACAGCCGGAACCAGACGCCACGGCGCGCAGAAGGTTCCTGGTTACAATGGTGTCCGCGTTGGCCCCGCAGATGCCTCTGGGCGCCTCCGGGGTGATGCGGCAGGGTCCGTTGGAGCACAGTCGGCAGCAGACGCCCTGGAGCCCGAAGGCGCACTTGGTGCTCTGGCCCTCCACCCGGTGGTGGGATGTCTCCATGGGAAGCTTTGCTATATACTCTTCCAATGGCTTATCCGCACTTTTACAGGTGCTGCATCCGTAACATTGATTCATAAGACATACCTCCTTAGTGTGTAAATTTTGTGATATTTTAACAGTTTTTTATACTTACAGTAAAAAGCCTGTGGCACTTTTCTACTATTGATTTTACTATAGATGACAGTTTTTTTCAATTCTCTTTCCTGGATTTCAAGTCAAATGCAGCTGGGGGAATCGTGAAGAGCCACCGCCAAATTCATTCTGAATTTTTCATAGACTTCCCCTTTCAGTTATGATATACTTATTCCTACAACCGTGCAGTTTCTACTACCAGAAAGGAGTGTGATGCCGTGTCTCTGACAAAAGAAGATCTGATAGCAATAGCTGATTTGTTTCAACCGATGCTTCAACCAATCAAGGAAGATCTGCAGGAGTTGAAAAACGACACAAAAATGCTGAAAAGCGATGTACAAATGCTGAAAGAGGAGGTACATGTCCTGAAGGACGAGGTACATATCCTGAAAGATGAGGTACATATCCTGAAAGATGAGGTACAGGTCTTAAAAGGCGATGTACAAGTTCTCAAAGATAAAGTACAGGTTCTGGGCGATGACGTACAGACCCTGAAACAGGAAGTACAAATGCTGAATGACGATATGCAGATGATAAAAGGGGATGTGGCGGAATTAAAGCAGCGGGTGTCTGAGATTGAGCTGACACTTGAAAATGTAACAAACCGCAATATTAAGATCATCGCCGAAGGCCATCTTGATTTGAGCCGCAGGCTTCACGAGGCCTTAAAAGTAGAAAACGAAAGAGAAATCATTGCAATCCGCGTTAATATTCTTGAAGGTGAATTACAGAGGATGAAAGCCCAGTTAAACTCGGACAGCAGGATACTTATATAAATGGATACATAAAAGAGATGTAAAGTCTGAAACCCAGGTTTTACATCTCTTTCATTCTCTCTGCCAAATATATTGCCGTTCCTGTTTGGGAAATCGTGAAAAGTTCGCCCGACGAGAGAATGATATTTTTTCTCCTGGGCACGCTCGCGCTACGTGAAGGTCTACGCTCCGCTTCGGTCGTTGCTGAACAAGTGCCACTGGCACTTAGCAACGCAACGGTACATAAGGCGCTAAAAGACAGCGCCTAAGTACCAGCGGTCTTCAAGTACCCTGGAGAAAAAAATATCATTCTCTCGTCGGGCTATGTTATCTCGAAATGTCAAGTGTTAGCTAAATAACATTGTCCGCGAACAATTACTCCTTTATCTTATCCAGTTCCGTAAGGTTTACCCCCGCTACTGTCAATAATGCTTTTAAAGATAAATACTCTTCCTTAAGATCCGCATATGTTTCTACAGCCTGTTCTTTCTTCGCCAATATCATTCTTCTTTGTATTTTCGCGAAATCATCTATGGCTGCCTTGGTAATTTCCAATCCGTCCTGCATGTGTAATCGCCTGCTTTCTATACAATGCTATTTGACACGGTGTCATAATTCAATATATGTAAGCATTGTTTATACACCTAGTACATCATTGCATTAATAACTGAGTAATAGTGCTCCTGGCGTAGAGAGCGAGTACTATTACTTAGGAATTAATGCAATGATGTACTAGCTTGGATACCCCAGTCTCCACAGCCTTCTTCGCCACGGCATCGGCCACAGCCTTAGCCACCCTCTCGTCAAAGGCCCCGGGAATAATATATTCCTCCGTCAGTTCCTCCTCTGGGATAATTCCTGCGATGGCATACACGGCAGCAATCTTCATCTCCTCCGTAATATCCCTTGCCCTGGCATCCAGTGCCCCCCGGAAGATTCCGGGAAATACCAGCACATTATTGATCTGATTGGGGAAATCAGAACGGCCTGTGGCAACCACTCTGGCACCGCCCCGTTTTGCCTCATCCGGCATAATCTCCGGTGTCGGATTGGCCATAGCAAATACTATGGCATCCTCTGCCATGGTGCTTACCATCTCTGCGGTCACCACCCCCGGTGCAGACACACCGATAAACACGTCTCTCCCCTTCATGGCATCTGCCAGGGTTCCGTGAAGCCCTTCCCTGTTGGTGCACTGGGCCATCTGAGCCTGGGCTGGATTCATCCACTCCTCCCCCACAGCCAGAATCCCCATTTTATCCACCAGAACCACATCCCCGACTCCAATCTCCTGCATCAGACGGCAGATGGAGATCCCAGCAGAGCCGGCTCCGTTGATCACAGCCTTTATCTGCCCCATCTCCTTTCCCACCAGCCTGAGAGCCCCTACCAGCCCGGCACAGACCACAATGGCCGTGCCATGCTGATCGTCGTGGAACACCGGTATATCCAGTTCCTCCTTCAGCCGCCTCTCAATCTCAAAGCACCGGGGAGCCGAGATATCCTCCAGATTGATTCCGCCGAAGGTAGGGGCCAGCCGCTTTACCGTCTCTATAATCTCTTCCGTATCCTTGGTATCCAGACAGATGGGAAACGCATCAATCCCTGCAAATTCCTTAAACAAAATAGATTTCCCCTCCATCACAGGCATAGCCGCCTCCGGCCCGATATCTCCAAGGCCTAAGACCGCCGTCCCGTCAGACACCACTGCCACCAGATTTCCCTTTGCCGTATAGCGGTACACCTCTTCCTTATTATCCCGAATCTTCCGGCAGGGCTCTGCCACCCCCGGGGTATAGGCAGTGCTTAAATCATCCCTGTTCTTTACAGACACCTTAGAGACAACCTGAATCTTCCCCTTATTCTTCTCATGCATCTCAAGAGCCAACTTGTTGTAATCCATCTTTTGCTTCCTCTCCTTCCCAGCGTTTCCTGTGCTTTCCCTTTCCCCGCAAACCTCAGGGAAACATCATCACTTCAATACAAACATCAAAATAATCATAACAATTCCAAATAAAACAAAAAATCCTCCCACAATCCTTGTAACAAGCAGATAAAAATCCGACGGCTCGTCTGCATAATACGATTTCCACCGCTCCGTTATTCTCCAAATCCAAACAGGTTTTATACAATAGACAAGCCCCAGAATGATAACAATAATCCCGCCCAAAACCGCCTGGAACATCTGACCAGCCCCCTTTCCTGAATTTCTCACAATCAGTATAACATTATACAGCCTTAATTCCAACCATCAATTATGAAAAAGGCAGCAAAAGACAGAAAAAAGGCAGATTAAATGCCCCGATAGAACCATTTAATCCGCCCCATTTTTCTGACCAGCTTCTTACTCTCCAAACACTGCAATATAATCCTTCTTAAACTTCTCGATTCCCTGATCCGTCAGCGGATGCTTCGTCATCTGCATCAGCACCTTGTAAGGAACCGTGGCAATATCCGCTCCTGCCTTTGCACAGTCAATCACATGAATGGCATGACGTACGCTTGCCGCAATAATCTGTGTATCAATATCATGCATTGCAAAGATCTCAGAAATATCCTCAATCAAATCAATTCCCGGCATAGAGATATCATCCAGTCTGCCTAAGAATGGAGAAACATAGGTAGCCCCTGCTCTTGCTGCCAGAAGTGCCTGTGCAGATGTAAACACCAGCGTCACGTTGGTCTTGATTCCCTCTGCCGTCACCACCTTCACTGCCTTCAGCCCTTCACTGGTCATAGGAATCTTCACAACCATATTGGGATGAATCTTAGCGATCTCTCTGGCTTCCTTTATCATCGTTTCCGCATCCGTAGTCGTTGCCTTCACCTCGCCGCTGATAGGCCCGTCCACAATCGAAGCAATCTCCGCGATCACCTGATTAAAATCTCTTCCCTCTTTTGCAATCAGAGACGGATTTGTGGTAACCCCGCAGATAATCCCCATCTCATTAGCTTCTCTGATCTCATCTACATTTGCCGTATCAATAAAAAATCTCATTGTTCTTCACCTCGTATTTTCTAATACATAACCTTCCGGATACCAATGTCATACTAACGCTCTGAGGTAACGCAGCCTGGAGAGGGAATGATGTTGTTTTCTCCAGGGTACTTGAAGACCATCGGTACTTAGGCGCTGTCTTCTAGCGCCTTATGTACTGTTACGCTCTTCACGTCACCCTCTGGGTATGTGTTCACACTAGGCTCGAAAAAACCTCGCCAAGTGTTCACCAAAGCGCGAGCGTGCCCGGGAGAAAACAATATCATGCTCTCTCCGGGCGGACCTTTCGCGCCTACAGTCCCTTCACCACCTCAACCACATGCTCAACCGTAAATCCAAAATGCTCAAACAGCTTTGCATAAGGTCCGCTGGCCCCAAAGCCCTTCATGGTCACACATGCGCCGTCCAGGCCTACATACCTGCCCCATCCGAAATCGCTGAGGGCCTCCACAGCCACACGCTTTCTCACTGCCTTAGGAAGAACAGACTCCTTATACTCCTCGCTCTGCTCCTCAAACAGATCCATACACGGCATAGACACCACACGTACCTTCATGCCCTCTGCCGCCAGAGCTTCCTTGGACTTCACAGCCAGCTCCACCTCAGAACCGCTGGCAATGAGAATCACCTCAGGCGTTCCCTCGCAGTCATCTATAATATAGCCGCCCTTCAAGGCCTCCCTGCTGCTTCCTGCCATAGGAGCCAGATTCTGTCTGGTAAGTACAAGTGCCGTAGGCGCATCTTCCGAGGTCATCGCGCTGTACCAGGCCGCCGCTGTCTCCACCGCGTCGCAGGGACGGAACACATGGAAATTAGGCAGAGCGCGAAGCATAGCCATCTGCTCAATAGGCTCATGGGTAGGCCCGTCCTCCCCTACACCGATGCTGTCATGAGTAAACACAAAGGTAAGAGGAAGCTTCATCAGTGCAGAAAGCCTTGCCATAGGCTTGGTGTAATCGCTGAACACGAAGAACGTAGCCACATATGCCTTCAAACCGCCGTGAAGCATCAGTCCGTTTCCGATAGCTGACATGGCCTGTTCCCGCACGCCGAAATGAAGATTCCTTCCCTCCGGAGCAGCCTTTGAAAAATCCCCGGCCCCCGCCATGTTGGTCTTGTTGGACGGAGCCAGATCGGCAGACCCGCCAAATAAGTTAGGCAGCTTATCCTTCATGTAGTTAAGGGTCTTTCCGGAAAGATTTCTGGTTGCCTCCGGCTTCTCAGACTGCTTCCAGAACTCCTCATCCTCCCACAGACACTGGGCAGCTTTGGGGTCATGATACTGATTCCAAAGCGTTTCCATCTCCGGATATTCCTGGCAGTATGCGGCAAACATGGTCTTCCAGACAGCCTCCGCCTCCGCTCTCTCTGCCGCCAGCTCTCTGTAATGGTCATAGACCTCCTGAGGCACATAGAAAGGCTCCTGGGACGGCCACTCTAAAAATTCCTTCATGGCCTTTATATTTTCCTCACCCAGAGGCTCGCCGTGGGCGCTGGCTTTGCCCTGCTTTGCCGGACAGCCATAGCCTATCTGGGTCTTTATGGTAATAAAGCTTGGCCTGGTTAAATCCGCCCTGGCCTCCTCAATGGCGGCTCCGATAGCCGGAAGGTCATTACCGTCCTCCACCGTAATGGTCTGGAACCCAAATGCCTCCATCCTCTTCTGTACATTTTCCGTAAATGCAATATCCGTACTTCCCTCAATGGAAATGGAATTGGAATCATACAGCACAATCAGTTTTCCCAGTCCCAAAGTCCCTGCCAGTGAAAATGCCTCCGATGAAATCCCCTCCATCATACAGCCGTCGCCGCCTAATACGTAGGTAAAATGGTCAACCACCGGATAATTCTCTTTATTAAACACAGCCGCCAGATGGGCCTCCGCCATAGCCATACCTACTGCCATAGCCATACCCTGTCCCAGAGGGCCTGTGGTCGCCTCCACGCCTGCCGTATGGCGGTATTCCGGATGCCCGGGAGTCATGGAGCCAAACTGACGGAACTGGCTTAAATCTTCTTTGGACAGATCCCCATATCCAAACAAATGCAGCAGAGAATACAAAAGCATAGAACCATGTCCGCCGGACAGCACAAACCGGTCGCGGTCAGGCCAATCCGGATCTGCCGGGTTGTGGTTCATATGATTTGCCCACAGTTCATACGCTGCTGACGCTGCACCTAAAGGAAGCCCCGGATGGCCGGATTTTGCTTTCTGAATCCCGTCGGCAGAAAGTACACGGATTGCATTCACCGCAGATTCTTGCAATGTTTTCATGTATAAAAATCTCCTTTTTTCAAGTATATACTCTCAGAGTCTCCCTGAAAATCAGCCCACAAGGCAGGAGCAGGAAACACAGGAAGAACCTCCCAGAGTACATCTGGTCTGCGGCAGCAAACCAGCTGCCGCTTTCAAATCATGTTCCTCTTATCTTGCAAATGGATTCTCGGTCGGATACAGCATTCCCTTGGGCTGGTTAAATCCGATATCCTCTACTCCAAGATACTTAAATACCTCAAACAATGCCTTGCCAAAGTGTCCGAATGCCACTGCTCCGTGATGGGGATAGCCCTTCTCAAGCAGCACATGGCGGTAGAACCTGCCCATCTCCGGAATGGCGAAGATACCTACGCCGCCAAAGGAACGGGTAGCCACCGGAAGCACCTCGCCTTCAGCCACATAAGCCTTTAGCTGGTTGTCTGCTGTACTCTGCAGACGGAAGAAGGTGATATCTCCCGGGATAATATCTCCCTCCAGAGTCCCCTGGGTCACCTCTTCCGGAAGAGATCTTGCCATAATCATCTGATACTTCATAGAACAGGAAGACAGCTTCTTGGAGTTGGTATTGCCGCAATGGAAGCCCATAAAAGTCTCCTGATGCGCATACTCATAGGATGCCTTAATATCCGAATCATACATATCATCCGGAACCGTGTTGTTGATATCCAGAAGCGTCACTGCATCCTGGCTTACGCAGGTTCCGATAAACTCGCTTAACGCGCCGTAGATATCCACCTCACAGGAAACCGGGATTCCCATGCCTGTCAGACGGCTGTTTACATAGCATGGCACGAATCCAAACTGAGTCTGGAATGCAGGCCAGCACTTTCCGGCGATAGCCACATACTTCCGATACCCCTTGTGTGCTTCAATCCAGTCAAGAAGGGTAATCTCATACTGGGCCAGCTTGGGCAGAATCTCCGGCTTTAAGTTGCCTTTCCCAAGCTCCGCCTCCATATCCTTCACCACATCCGGGATTCTGGGATCCCCGGCATGCTTATTAAACGCGTCAAACAGATCCAGCTCAGAGTTCTCCTCAACCTCAACCCCCAGGTTGTACAGCTGCTTAATAGGCGCATTGCAGGCTAAGAAGTTTAACGGTCTCGGCCCAAAGGTAATGATCTTTAACTGAGAAAGCCCTATCAAAGCCCTTGCAATCGGAAGGAACTCTTCGATCATATCCGCGCACTCCTGGGCCGTTCCCACCGGATACTCCGGAATATAAGCCTTTACATTGCGAAGCTTTAAATTGTAGCTGGCATTCAGCATACCGCAGTAAGCGTCGCCTCTTCCCTGAGTTAAGCTGTCCCCGCTCTCCTCAGCCGCTGCGATAAACATCACCGGGCCGTCAAAATGCTTGGCCAGCAGCGTCTCCGAAATCTCCGGACCAAAGTTTCCAAGGTAAACAGCCAGCGCGTTGCACCCCGCCGCCTTGATGTCCTCCAGAGCCTGTACCATATGGATTTCACTTTCCACGATACAGATGGGGCACTCATAAATATTGGCCTTGTCATACTTCTTTGCATAGGCATCAACCAATGCTTTTCTTCTGTTGACAGACAGGCTTTCCGGGAAACAGTCTCTGCTGACTGCCACGATTCCCAATTTTACAACCGGTAAATTGTTCATGTTACATATCCTCCATTTTTTATTTGAACACTCTGTTTACTGGTACATTGTTGCACTAATTCCCTAAATACTTACATTCTCACCCTTCAGGCCAATCCACGCATTCTCAGGCAGACCGCCCTCTTCATGTCCGATAAGCCATTTATTCTTCGCGAACAACAGCTTATCCTCCGGGAAAATCTCCTCCACCGGATCCATATCCGTGTTGGTATCCTTAGGAAGAACCACCACGCACCTAAATCCCCCATCCTCTACATGGCAGGGTGCATAGTGCAGGGTGGTAGCATACACCTCAATCACCGTTCCCTTTGGAACCAGAAAAGCCTCCACCAGACCAGTGTCATAGGTATCGTCCTCTTTAATATCCTGCTGCTTTCCTATGAGCAGCACCAGATCCGTCACCGCCACGTTAATCTCCGAATTCCTGTGATACTCCAATGCATTCAGCTTCTTATTGTGCCCATTGCAGTACCCCACCTGAATGGGCATCTGCCCGTACAGGTTTTTCTCCATCTGCTTTGCCACCGGAAGCTCCTCCAGCTCCTTCACAGACGCCACATAGATCACGTCCTCCGGAAGAGGCGTCTTCTCCATGGCCTCCAGCAGTTCTCTGCAGTCATATCCCCTTACCACCTTGCCGTAAGCTTTAAACTCAGGATCTGTCACTTTCTTAATGTTCAACTTATATCCCCTCCTGTTCTTACTGTATGAAATGATGTTGGGGTCAAAAGGTCTTTTGACCCCTTTGATACCGGATTGCTCCGCACTTTGTGTCTACGCTCCGCTTCGGTCGTTGCCAAACGGGCATCACTGGTGCCCGGCAACCCGCAATCCTCAAAAACATTCAAAATCCGCCCTAATCGGGCTACTTTTTCATGTTTTTGGCGGGTCCCAAGGCCAAAAATCCTCTTGCAAGCAAGCTTGCATCGGATTTTTGACCTTTTGACCCTGGTATCATGAAATTATAATGTTCACTGCCAGACAGGTGTTGAAGAAGGTCCGCCCCTTATATGTCAGACTATCGACAACACAGCTTCGGAGCGATTATTAAATTTCTGTAGACCATTTTTCACGCTGGCACTTAGCGCACGTCCTTCGGGCGCTTAGTACCACTGCGTGAAAACCTGAGCGAGAGCGTGTCGGAAGAAATTTCATAATCGCTCCGAAGCGGACCTCCCGAAATCCCCCCTCATTACAGCGCCGCCAATTCCTTATAACTCTCCTTCAGATTCCCATACAGCCTCTTATAAAGCTGATGATACCCATAATACTTCTTCACATTCTCTCCCGCCGGCTCACTGCACTTATTCACAGAGATCAAGCTCTCACAAGCCTTCTCCACACTCTCATAAATCCCGCATCCCACGCCGGCCAGAATCGCAACTCCCAGCGCCGGTCCTTCCGATTGATGCACTGTCTTCACCTGGCAGTCATACAGATCCGACAGCATCTGCCTCCATATAGGGCTCTTTCCGCCGCCGCCGCAGGCCATCATCTGATCCACCTGTACTCCCATCTCCTTAAGAATGTCATTGCAGTCCGCCAGAGAATAAGACACGCCTTCCATCACCGCCCTCAAAAGATGGGCCTTGGTATGTATAGCCGACAACCCGAAAAATACCCCTCTGCAGTCCGGATCCAGATGGGGAGTCCTCTCCCCCATCAGATAAGGAAGATAAACCAGCCGGTCGCTTCCCACCGGAATCTTCTCAATATCCCGGTTAATCAGATCATACACATCCACCCCGGCCTTCTCAGCCTCATCCACATAATCCTGACAGAAATTATCCTTAAACCATTTTAAAGACAATCCGGCCCCCTGGGTCACTCCCATCACATGCCATGCACCCGGCACGGCACAGCAGCAGGTGTGGACTCTCCCCTTAGGATCAATGGTTATCTGGCTGCTGTGTGCGAACACAACCCCCGAGCTTCCGATGGTAGTAAATGCAGTTCCGTCCTTCACCACGCCGGTTCCCACAGCAGCTGCCGCATTGTCCCCAGCGCCGCCCACTACCTTAGTATCCGTAGTCAGCCCCGTAGCCTTGGCTATGTCAGGCAGAAGCTGCCCCGTCACCTCACAGGACTCATACATTTTCCCAAGCCACTCCCCGGGAATGTCAAGCTTTTCAAGAACCTCCTCCGACCAGCACCGGCCCGCCACATCCAGAAGCTGCATGCCGCTGGCATCCGACACCTCCGTGGCAAACTCACCTGTCAATATGTAACGGATATAGTCCTTCGGCAGCAGAATATGGCGGCATCTTTTGTAATTCTCCGGCTCATTCTTGCGAACCCACAGAATCTTTGCCGCAGTCCATCCGGTTAACGGAGGATTAGCCGTAATCTCGATCCATCTCTCCCTTGGCATAATGGAAAGCATATCCTCCACCTCTGCCCCTGTCCTCTGGTCGCACCAGATAATAGACGGACGAATCACCTCTCCTGCCTCGTCAAGCATCACCAGTCCGTGCATCTGTCCGGAGATACCGATTCCTTTCACATCCTCCCCGGATACTCCTGACTCTGCCACAACCTCCTTCAGTGTCTTTAACACCGCATCCCGCCAGTCCTCCGGCTTCTGCTGGGCCCATCCGTTGTGAGGCTGATAAAGAGGGTACTCCTGAGAAACAGAGGACACCACATTCCCCTTCTCGTCAAACAGCACCGTCTTCGTCGCCGACGTTCCCACGTCAATTCCAACTAAATAATTCATTCTCTGCAACACCTCCTGTTTTTTAAACACGTTACCTTCTGCAACATTTCCAGTACCTTTATCATACCATGTCCTCTGGGCATGCTCACTCCGTGGGATGCACATGATTTGCCTGGGAAACTGTCCTCCTTCGTCGGACGGCAAATCAGCGCTGGTATAATGTCTATGGGCATTATACCATAAATGCCAGATAAAAAACATGCTTTTATTTGTCTAAGTAATAGCACTTTCTTGTCTTTTTACATTTCTGTTGTTTTTTCTGTAACTGCTTGGAAGACACCCGTATCTTTTTTTAAAGGCTTTGGCAAATGCCCTGCTGTCAGGAAATCCATGGTTTACGGCAATCTCCCCGATCCCGTGATCCGTATTCACAAGCTCCTGCACCGCATATTCCACCCGCAGATTTAAAAGGTAAGTCCGGTAATTAACCTCCCCGTATTTCTGAAAGATTCTGGACAGATAGGCAGGTGAAAACCCAAAATGATCCGCCACCTCACAAAGGCTTAATTCCTCCTTGTAGTGCTCCTTCATATACCTGGTTACATTGGACAGCTTGTCCAGATGCCTTTTCTGCTTTATCACAGTCTCATCCATGCCCTGTTCCTTAAAAATCGTAAGCAACAGATACATCAGCTCATAAAACAGGCTTTTCACCTTCCACTCATACCCGTATTCCCTGGCCTCATACACCTGGTACATCTCCTCCACCAGCCCCATAAGCGCCTGATTCTCCTTCTCCCCCCGGGCTCCAAAGCTGATGTAGGGCGCCTCCCCTTTATAGCTGTCAAATAAATTTACCGGAATCTGAAGGACAATGGTATTGTTAGGCTCCGGACAGTCAATGGAGTGAATCTCATTGGAATTGACAATGACAAACTCCTTTTCCTTCAGTGGGAAATACTGGGAATTTACATAAAAATCAATGGCGCCTTCGGTTACCAGAAATATTTCCACCGACTGGTGCCAGTGCTTCCCCACCTTGTAATTCCCGTCCTTCCCCTCAAAAATAAACATCTTAAAAGGCAGGTCATCATTAGGTATAACCATCTCATGCCGAAATTCCATACCCTTTGCCTCCTTAAATCCCGCAAATCCCCTATAAAAGCTCCAGCAGCTGCTCCCTGCTCAGGCTCCCCAGGGAAACCATCCCTTCTGTCACCACCTGTTCAGCCAGAGCCTGTTTGGAAGCCTGCAGCTTCAGTATGTTCTCCTCTATCGTATCTTTTGTAATCAGCTTAAACACTGTCACCTGTTTGTCCTGCCCGATCCGGTGGGCCCTGTCCGTGGCCTGATCCTGCGCTGCCACATTCCACCAGGGATCGTAGTGGATCACCATGTCTGCCGCCGTCAGGTTCACGCCTGTCCCCCCTGCCTTCAGGGAGATCAGAAATACCGGCACTTCATCTCTCTGAAACGCCTGGATCATCTTCAGCCGCTCCTCTTTGGAGTTTTCCCCTGTGAGACAGTAAAACAGGATTTCTTCTTTCCGAAGCCTGGCTCCTATCAGCTCCAGCATGGAAGTGAACTGGGAGAACAGAAGAATCTTATGGCCTTCGCTTACGCCGGACAGTACCAGATCCATACATGTCTCCAGCTTGGCAGAACCGGCCTTATAATTTTCGTAAACCAGTCTGGGATCACAGCATACCTGCCGCAGCCTGGTAAGGGCAGACAATATCTGGATCTTATTGTCGCCGGTCAGGCTCTCCTTAAGCTTCCACACCCCTGCCGTGTAAAGCTGCTGCTGCTTTTCTTCCATTTTAGAATAGACCACGGTCTCCAGCTTCTTTGGAAGCTCTTTTAATACCTGAGACTTTAGCCTCCGCAGAATGAAGGGGCCTGTGATTCTTCTCAGCCTGTCCAAAGCCTCCCTGTCCCCCTCTTTCACAATGGGAATCTCATAGATCTTCTTAAATTTCTGATATGTGTGGAGGAAACCAGGCATTAAATAATCAAAAATACTCCACAGCTCGCTTAAACGGTTCTCCACAGGGGTTCCTGTCAAAGCGAACCTGGTAACTGCACGGACCATTTTTACCGCCCTGGCATTCTGTGTCAGAGGATTCTTGATATACTGAGCCTCATCAATAACCTGAAAACGAAATTCCATGTTCTCATAAAAATGGATATCCCGTTTCAGAAGATCATAGGAGGTTATCACCACATGGTACCCCTCCATGTGTGCAAGCTTCTCCTCCCGGTCTTTTGCACTGCCGGTAACCACCAAAACCTGAAGGGACGGTGCGAACCGTTTAAGCTCCAGCTCCCAGTTGTACACCAGAGAGGCAGGACACAGAATCAGGGAAGTGCTCTGCTTCTCCTTCAAAGACTCATCATACAAAATACTGATGATCTGGACAGTCTTGCCCAGCCCCATCCCGTCAGCCAGTATTCCGCAAAATCCCCATGCATCCAGGGTTTTCAGCCACTGAAACCCTGTTTTCTGGTATTCCCTGAGAATCTGGGAAAATGGGCCGGGTATCTCAAAATCGCTGTCTTCCACGGATTTCATTCCCCGGATAACCGCCTTGTAATCCGTATCCCCGTTTAAACGGATGTCCCCATATTCCCGGTACATGCTGTCCAGATAAAGCGCCCTGTATCTGGGAATTTTTATACTTCCCTTCTGCAGCTCCCCCCTGGAAACCGCCAGGCCGTCTATCATCCTGGCCACCGTCAGAAGCCCATTTTCCCCCAGCTTTAAAAACTCACCGGATTTCAGACGGTAATAAGGCTTCTTCTGCCTGTATGCATCCAGAACCTTGGCTAAATCAGCGCCGGTCAGTTCTCCCAGATCCATGGTCAGTTCCAGCCAGTTCCCCGAAGTGCGGACACCTACAGACACCTTGGGCGGCGGCAGGAGGCGAAGATTCATATCCTCTGACAGATATACATTTCCCAGCTTTTCAAATTCCTCTATTCCCTCTGACAAAAGCCGGAAAACCGCCTCCTCATCTTCCCGGATCACCAGGCTCTGCCCCTCTTCATCCCGGTGTTTAAAATATTTGGTGATCACCTGGCTGATTCTGAATTCTCCCGGCACATCCCGGCAGATGGTTTTGGGCACATGCTCGTCCTCTGTGGGACAGAATGCATACTCGCCATAGCTAAGCACAGGATACATGCGGATTTCCCCGGCACCAGGGCTTTCAAATCTGAACTCAGCCTTCAGCTCCACAGGTTTTAAAGCCTCCAGCTCTATATCCTTCACATCTAAAATCCCGTAGGCCTCTATCTTCTTTAAAACCCTCTCATAAAACAGGGGAACATCCTTTTCTCCTACCGTCACCTCATAAGGCGCATTGCTGCCCTGGGTCATCTGCTCAAAAAGCACCTGGAGATCATGGCTGAAAGGCCGATCGCACTGATACAGATACGCCTGATCCGCCACATACAGATACTTTTCCCCCATAAAACTGTAAATCTTTTTATCGATCCATATCTTTAGTCCGTTCTTCCCCGCCTTCCTTACATACACGGGAATCTCCGGGTTCTTTCTCCATACCTTTAGATCCCGCTTTCCTCCCTGGGCATCCCGGACCTCCAGCCTTTTGCCCTCCATCAGCTGAAAAAAGCGGTCTCTGTTTCCCCTGCTTAAATTCAGCTCCCGGATGGCAGGCTTTTCCCCGAAGGTGCTTTTCCCGAACTGTCTCATGAAATCCTGGCAGGTGCCCATAATCTCCAGAAGAAGCAGTACCAGAGGCCTGGTGCTTTCTGAAAATACTTCCAGATTATGATGGAAGGCCAGTCCTTTTCCATACTCCACATAGGCGCCCTGCTCCACCGCCCTGGCAAATGCCCCCAAATCCTTCAGCACATACTGCCGTTCCCTGCCCACGAAAAACTCAGCCCTTGGCTCCTGCCTGCTTATCAGCAGCCGAAAGCCCAGATCCACCGGTTCCTCTGTCTCCTGGCTGAGGATGGCTGCCACCTCCCGGTTGGTATACTCCCGGATCATGGCCCTCGCCTCCGAGGAGGTAGATACCGGACGGGTATCCTCCTCCTCCCTTTTCTCCTCAAAATATTGATACAAGGCCTGCCCGTGGGGGCACATCTGTCTGTATGAGTTTCCCTTCATGCAGGAACAGGAATAACTGTTTATAAACTTGCCTTTTACTTCCAATCTTACGGTATAAGACACTCCCTCATCTTCCACCATACCGTCGATTCCAAGCTCACCTTTCCAAAAGGTCTTTGTCTGCATCCGGACTATTTTCATAGGATACTGTTATCTTCCTTTACATTCTTTCAGGTGCCTCAAAGCCCAGCAGATCGATGCAGGTTTCCAATACCTTTTTTGTCAGGGAAATCAGCCTGATGTAACTGCCCTGACGCCGGGCATCTTCTTCCTTCAGGATCATGACGCTGTTATAAAATTTATTAAATACATCCGACAATTCATAGATAAACTGGCAAATCTTATGAGGTGCAGTCTCCCCAAAGCAGGCCTCTATAACCTCATTATATTTTGTCAGCTGAAGCATCAGCGCTTTTTCCCCATCAGAGGACGCAGGCAGAATCTCCCCTTCTTTCTCATCCTCCAGGCTCTTTCCTGTCATCTCCTGATATTTGGACAAAATAGACTTAATCCGGACAATGGTATAGAGAATATAGGGCCCTGTATTTCCCTCAAAGGAAATGAATCTCTCCATGTCAAAAATATAGTCCTTGGAGGCCTGGTTGGACAGATCCCCGTATTTCAGGGCAGCGAGGCCGATTACTCCTGCTGTCTTTTTAGCCTCCTCCTCAGACACAGTGCGGTTCTCCATGATCCTGGCATACACAGCTTCATTGATCTCCGCAATCAGATCCTCCAGACGCATGATACCGCCTTCCCTGGTCTTAAAAGGCTTCCCATCCTTGCCGTTCATGGTTCCGAACATCAGATGTACCATGTCCGTATCTGCTTTCACATATCCGGCCTTCTTGGCCACCCGGAATACCTGAATAAAATGAAGCTCCTGCCGCTTGTCCGTGATATAAATATATTTGGAAGGAGAAAGCTCCTTCTCACGCTCAATGATAGTTCCCAGATCAGAGGTGGCATACAGGGCAGCCCCGTCAGATTTGCGGATAATACAGGGCGGCAGCTCTTTGGAGTCTGTTTCCTCCCCGATATCCACCACCAGGGCCCCTTCGCTCTCATAGGCAAGTCCCTTGTCCTGCAAATCCTGTATCAGTCCCGGGATGTAGGGCTGGGCGTCGCTCTCCCCCTTCCACAGATCAAAGGTAACCCCCAGATTTCCGTAATTCTTCTTAAGGTCTGCCAGAGACACATCCATAATGTGTTTCCAGATGGCGCGGAAGGGGGCATATCCGCTCTGCAGCTTAAAGGTGGCCTCCTGGGCCCTGTTTTTAAAGGCTTCATCTTCCTTTGACTTTTTGCTGGCCGCAGGATATATATCCTCCAGCTCACCTATGGTAAATGGAGCCTCCTCAGGATATGTGTCCCTGACCGTCCCGTCAAAATATGGAAGCTCCGGCTTCCGATCCCTCAGCTCCTCGATAATCAGCCCCATCTGCAGGCCCCAGTCCCCCAGATGCACATCTCCCACCATGTTGTACCCCAGGAAACGGCCGATTCTTTTTATGCTCTCGCCGATGATAGCCGAACGGAGATGGCCTACGTGAAGAGGCTTGGCTACATTGGCTCCGCCGTAATCTACGACAATAGTCTGGCCGGCGCCTGTCTCCTCCACCCCAAGCTTTTTTTCTGCCTCCATTCCCCTTAAATATTCTGCCAGATACCCATCGTCCAGGCGGATGTTGATAAACCCTGGCATGACTGCACTGATTTCTGAAAACACAGGATTGCCGGACAGCTTTTCCACCACCTCCCCGGCAATGTCAATGGGTTTCTTTTTATAAGCCTTGGCTGCCGCCATGGCGCCGTTGCACTGGTATTCGCACAGATCCGGCCGGTTGGACAGCGTGACTTTGGCATAAGCTCTGTCATACCCGCAGGCCTCAAAGCAGGGAGCCAGTTCCGCTGCGATACAATCTAATATTTTTTTCACAGTGATATCTCCTTTTTCTATGGTTGTCATTGAATAACGATTCCTTTTATTATACAAGGTTTAATAGGGAAAAGCAATGAGAAACGCACGCTGTCGCCATGTTGAACCTAATGTTGACGCAATGGGCCGGCTTCTGACAGAGCATGGCTGCCTCCTCATAAATATCTCCACAAAAACACCCCATCCATGATCTCCTGCATCATGCATGGGGCATCCCTGACATACACACAGCCTCCTCCTACATTTCCCTGTACACACAATCCCTTTTCTCACACCCCTGGCACCCATAGCCGCCGCATCCTGCCGGCTTTTCGCTGATTCCTATAACAGCCGTCACAGATTTGGAAGGCATCATCAAAAGGCTGTCTGTCAGTGTGATCCCGATTCGCTTTCCTGCCTCCAGGCACTCAAGAAAGGCCGGCTGGCAGTCCAGGGAAAAATCTCCGTAACCCGGGCTGAACCGGGGCCTGGGATATTCTCCCTTTTCCTCATACTCTTTCCGGATCTCTTCGTTCACCTCATCACAGTAATCCTCCAGCATAGCGGCTGCCGCAGCCTGCAGGACCACAGCCCTGCTCATGGAAATCCGCTTATACCGGTTCAACAGCATGTCAACACCAGTTCCCAGGGTAGCAGCAAACAGTACCACTGCCCTGCAGCCGTCCAGGTTCTTTCTGAGAGCCCTGCTGCGGGTCTGAAACCCATATACGTCAATTCCATCTTCTTCAAAGAAGCTTAATGCATATTCACGGTAAACAGACCTGGGAGATACTGCCCCTTCCAGTTCTCTCCAGCACTGCTCCACCAGTGCAAGAACCTGAGCATCCGCCTCCTGCCCATGGTACCCCAGGTACCTAAGCGTCTCCTTCACGTTCATGACAGGCTCCTCCCTTTCCCTGTTTCTATAAAATCTCTGACAGGCTGTCCTGGATTCTCTTTGCCACATCCGGCTTATTCATAGAGTAAATATGGATCCCATTGACCCCATTGGCAATCAAATCGATAATCTGCTCCGTGGCGTAGGCGATCCCTGCCTGCTTCATAGCCGCCGGATTGTCGCCAAACCGGTCTACAATGGCTTTAAACCGGGACGGCAGGTAGGTTCCCGACATCTGGCATATTCTCTTTATCTGGGATACATTGGTGACCGGCATGATTCCTGCCACCACCGGAACCGTGATCCCCCTCTCCCGGATGCGGTACAGATAATTATACAGGATATTATTGTCAAAAAACATCTGCGTGGTCACAAAATCGCATCCTGCCTCTACCTTTTCCTTCAGATGGGTAATATCCTCTGTCTTGTTGGCAGACTCCACATGGCCTTCCGGATAGCAGGCCGCCCCGATACAGAAATCGCCTTTTTGCCGAATCTCATAAATCAGCTGGGAAGCATACCGATAGTCTTTTGCCACCGCCCCGTCCTTGGGAATATCCCCTCTGAGAGCCAGGACATTTTCAATCTTCCTCTCCTTTAATTCTTCCAGAACATGGCAGACATGCTCCCTGGTGGACGACACACAGGTCAGATGGGCCAGAGTCGGAACCTGATACTGATTGTTCAGCGTATCCGCAATGTCCACCGTATACCGGCTGGTACCGCCTCCTGCCCCGTATGTAACACTCATAAAGGCCGGCCGAAGCCCTGCTATCTCCCTGGCCGCCTTCTCCACAGATTCATAATTCTCCACTGTCTTGGGTGGGAAGACTTCAAATGACAGGGTAGGCTTTCCCTGTCCCAAAATATCTCTGATTTTCATATGGTTCTCCATTCTTACAAAATCCAGGGCGCCGGCCACATTCTGTCCGGCAAAGCGCCCTGGCTGTCGGGGCTTTGCTGCTCCTCCCCCTTCCTTCTGTCTATTGTAATCACTTTTTCTCCATTTTGCAACAACAGATCTTTTTTAAAGCTTCTGCCCTATCTCCCCATAAAAATACTGGCAATCGGCGAATCCGCAGGAAGAATCAGCGTGTTGTTTTTCCCTGTCAGAGATGCCCGGGCCGCATCCAGTGCCCTGGTAAATGCGTAAAACTCCGTTCTCTCCGGCGTACTGTACGCCTCCGCCAGGATTCTCATATATTCTGCCTCTCCCTCTGCGGTAATAGCGGCCGCCTCCGCCTGGGCATTGGAAATATTGATGGCGATCTCCCGGTCCGTCGTATTCTGGATGACCTTGGCTTCTGACTGCCCTTCCGCTGTGTAGGTGGCAGCAATCTTGTCACGTTCGGAAATCATCCTTTCATATACAGCCTCCTTGTTGTCTGCAGGCAAATCCAGACGCTTTGTCTCCACAGATAAAATCTGGATCCCGTATTGCTCCATGGCGCCTCCGATATTTGCCATGATAGCTTCCGACAGCTCTCCGTCTCTCCCGCTAATCACATCATTCTGGCTCAGGCTGCTGATTACATTTTTTATGGAGTTGTATACCGTCGTGTCGATTCTCCGCTCCGCATTGGGGATAGAGGAATTCAATGTCTGGGCAAATTTTAAGGGATCCGTAATCTTCCACAAAACATAACTGTCTGTCAGCATGGTTTTCTTATCCATGGTAATCACATCCGACGCTGCCAGATCATAGAGAAGAATCTCTTTGGGAAGAGTGTCCGCACTCTGTATAAAGGGTATTTTAAATGAAATCCCGGCCTGGGTTACCACCCGGTTTACCCTTCCGAATTCCCTTATTAGTTTATACTCATTTTCCTGCGTAACTACCAGTGAATTGCCGATTCCCACAAGCACCAGTATTCCCAGAAAAACTGCAATGCTTTTTCCTATGGCTTTCTTCATAATTGTATCCGTTCCTTTCTTAAATTAACAGTCTCCGCATGGTTACAGCTTCAGGCTGCCCCGCCGGCCTGGCCGCGTCATTCGTTGCCGTTTAAATTCTCCTGGCTGCCTAAGCTGCTTTCCTCCTGGCCCCCAGCATTTCCCGACGCCATAAAGCTGTCAAGAGGCAGAAGGGTACTGGTCTTATCCGTCCCGTCGATGATCACCTTAAGCCTGGGAAGCACATCCTCCATAGCCTCATAAAACATGCGCTCCTTGGTCATCTGAGGATTTTTTCTGTATTCCTCATACATGGCGTTAAACTTTGCCACCTCGGCATTGGCCTCGTTGATTCTTCTTGTCTTCTGGGCCTCTGCCTCCTGCATGATTTTGTCAATCTCCGCTGTGGCCTCCGGCAGCTTCTCATTGCGGTATTTGTTGGCATTGTTGATTGCGGTCTCTTTGCCCTGCTTGGCAGTTTCCACTGCCTTAAATGCCTCCATGACAGCTTCTGTAGGCGGCTCCGAATCCTGGATCGTCACCTGGGTCACCTGAAGCCCTATGTCATGCTTCTCCAACTGTGCTACAATCATATCCCTGATTTTGGACTGGATCTCATTTTTCCCTGTAGTCAGAACCTCATCCACATCATAGCTTCCAATGACGCTGCGGATACAGCTTTTGCTGATATTCTCCAGCACCAGGACAGGCTCCTTGGAGGCGTACACCGCCTTCACCGGATCCGCCACCTTGTATTCGATGAAAAAGTCAACATTGACAAAGTTATAATCCTTGGTAATCATCAGGGAATCGCCTTCCTGGCTCTCATTATTTTCCAGATCATACCCGATGGAAAATCCCTGAATGGTGGTGTTTACCTTCTGCACCCGCTGAATCAGAGGAATTTTAAAATGCAGCCCCGGCTCGCTTACATTCTTGGCTATGCCGAAGGTTGTCAGCACCGCCTGCTCCTGTTCCTGGATATTATAGAAAGAATCAAATCCAAGCACAGCCGCAATAATAACTGCCACCATGATTCCCGCCATTTTTCTTGCTCTTTTTAATTTTTTTACTGCTTCATCCCGTCTCTCCATCTTTCCCGGATCGTAAGTTTCCATTCTGTTCTCACCTTTCTGCTTACATACAATAGTTACTGTCTTCTCTATACCATATCCCCCTGTGTTTGTCAATTATTTATCAATGTCTTGTAAATATTTTATGCACACGCTATAATCTTAACCATCTAAACTGCTTTGACCTTGGGAAGTCAAATGTGTGTATATCCCCAAATCCTGCCTGTAGGCGGACTGCTTGTCTGCTGAGGGCAGAAAATACGTTGTCACCAGAAAGGAGATTCTCACATGAACCAAACCGGCATCAAAGCATTTCTCAAACGAAAGGGTGTACATATCACCGCCAAAACCTATCTCATCGACGCAATGGGGGCCATGGCCTTCGGCCTGTTTGCCTCCCTTCTCATCGGAACCATCTTCGGTACTCTGGGAGAAAAGACCAATATCCAGATTTTTAATACCATATCTGAATATGCCAAAAACGCCACAGGGGCTGCCCTGGGCGTCTCCATCGCCTATGCACTAAAAAGCCCTCAGCTGGTGCTGTTCTCCGCCGCCACTGTGGGAATCGCAGGCAATGCCCTGGGAGGCCCTGTGGGAGCCCTGGTATCCTCCATCGTTGCCGCAGAGCTGGGAAAAATCGTCTCCAAGGAAACACGGGTAGACATTCTGGTCACTCCCGGCGTCACCATCATATCCGGTGTCCTGACGGCTCAGTTTGCAGG
This sequence comes from uncultured Hungatella sp., assembly GCA_910585435.1. Classification (GTDB taxonomy): domain Bacteria; phylum Bacillota; class Clostridia; order Lachnospirales; family Lachnospiraceae; genus UBA3402. Next base: position 102,473 of record CAJUEJ010000005.1, read on the forward strand.
CCCCGGAGTCTCCGCCTTCATGACGGCCTTCGGCAACCTGGTGAAAAATGCCACCCAGCTGCAGCCCTTTTTCATGGGAATCCTGGTATCGGCTCTCATAGGCATCGCCCTGACCCTTCCCATCAGCAGCGCCGCCATCTGCATCATGCTGAGCCTGGACGGATTGGCCGGAGGAGCAGCCACTGCCGGCTGCTGTGCCCAGATGGTAGGCTTTGCCGTCTTAAGCTTCCGTGAAAACGGGCCCGGCGGCCTTCTGGCCCAGGGTCTTGGAACCTCCATGCTTCAGATGGGCAATATTGTAAAAAATCCCAGGATCTGGATCCCGCCCACACTGGCCTCCATGGTCACAGGCCCCCTGGCCACCATGGTCTTTCACCTGGAAAATATTCCTGCCGGCTCTGGCATGGGCACCTGCGGGCTGGTGGGGCCTATCGGGGTCTACACGGCCATGGACGGCAGCGCCAATATGTGGCTGGGGATTCTTCTGGTCTGTTTTGTACTGCCTGCCCTGTTAACCTGGATACTGGGAGAGATTTTGCGGAAAATGAACTGGATTAAAGACGGGGATTTAAAGCTGGACTTATAGCCTGACGGGCATAGGCAAAGCCCCCTTTGTCATATACTTGAAACAAATCTTTTTGTGATTAAGGATTGCCCATGCTTTCTTTTTCCGATCTATTCAAAGGTGTTCTTGTGGGAGTGGCCAACATACTGCCGGGAGTCAGCGGCAGTGCGCTGGCTGTTTCCATGGGAATTTACGGCCAGATTATTCACGCCCTCACAGATTTTCCCAAACATCCGAAAAAAAGCCTTCAGACACTGCTGCCCTATATCATCGGGGCGTTGTGCGGTGTCATCGGCCTTTCTTTTACCATCGAGTATCTGTTTGCCCACTATCCCTTACAGACCAGCCTTATATTTATGGGGCTGATTCTGGGCGGGGTTCCTTCTGTCTTTTCCCGTGCCGTAAAGACAGGAAGTACCACCACCTGCATCGGTGTGTGCCTCGCCGCCTTTCTTCTCGTCACAATCCTTTCCGGGGCAGATCCTTCCGGTTCCCAGCCGGTCAGCCTGACGCCCTCTCTTTCCTGCGGTTTAAAGCTGTTCCCCTTAGGGATCCTGGGAGCCGCCACTATGATCATTCCCGGCATCAGCGGCTCTATGCTGTTGATGATGATAGGATACTACCAGCCCCTTCTCACATCCGTCAACCATTTTTTTAAGAGCATGGCCCTTCTTAACTTTTCCTCCGCCTGGGCGGAATTTTTAATCCTGCTGCCCTTTGGTCTGGGAATCCTCACAGGCTTTTTTCTCTGTGCCAGGCTGATCGACACACTGATGACCCATTTTGGTTCCGTTACATACTGCGCAATCCTGGGATTGGTTTTGTCCTCTCCCATCGCCATCCTTTTAGAGATACCACGTCAGTTTTTCACTGCCCCCAATATTGTCAGCGGGATTCTACTGTTTTCCTTCTCCCTTATCTTTACCTGCTGGTACTCCGGGAAGGGAGGGTGAGGCTTCTTTCACCGGAATCTGAGCCAGAAGTATGGCGCCAAACACCAGCACACAGCCAAACAGTTCTTTGGAAGACAGCCTCTGGCCCAGAATCACCCAGCCGGCAAGCAGAGAAAATGCAGACTCAAGGCTTAAAATCAGAGCTGCCACAGCCGGGTCTGTATTCTTCTGCCCTACCACCTGAAGTGTATATCCCACTCCGCTGGACATAACACCGGCATATACAATCGGCAGCCACGCAGCCCCTATGGAAGCAAGGGACGGCTGTTCTGTGAAAACCATAACTGCCAGAGCCAGGATTCCTGCCGTAAAAAACTGGATACAGGAAATAAAAACCCCGTCCGCCCTGGGAGAAAAATAGTCAATGACCAAAATATGGAAGGAAAAGGCGACTGCGCACAGGAACAGGTAAGCATCCCCTTTCCCTATGCGGAAGCCTTCTGTCATGCAAAGCAGATACATGCCCACCGTGGCAACCAATACACTGATCCATACGTTCCACCCTGCCTTTTTTTTCACAAAAATCCCCAGAACAGGCACAATGACAATGTAGAGAGCCGTGATAAAGCCTGCTTTCCCCACGGTGGTATACATAATCCCCAGCTGCTGCAAAGAGCTGCCTGCAAACAGGGCGGTTCCGCAGCAGATTCCGCCTATGACTCCGGTTCTGCGCCGTGCCTGCCCATTTTCCTCTGTCCTGTGCCCCTTTTCCCTGTTTCCCTTACCCAAAACCAGGACACAGGGAATCAGCACTATCCCTCCTAATAAAAACCGCATTGCATTGAAGGTAAAAGGGCCCACATAGTCCATACCTACACTCTGAGCCACAAAGGCAACGCCCCAGATAAGCGCTGCCAGGCCAAGCATCAGATTGCTGTACATTTTTTTCATAATGTCTTTCCTGCGTACCGGCATGTGCATCGCCAGACAGATGCACCGGTACACTAATCTCCTGTCATGTATTTTTTAAAGCCTGAGCTGTAGCTTTCTGTCCCGTCCGGATAGATCCACATAGCCTCCACACCCTCTAAAGCCTCTATAAACTTCATTCCCTCTTCTGGCTCCATGTTAAACACAGCCGTGGACAGGCAGTCTGCCAATCCCGAATCCTGGCACAATATGGATACGGATGCATACATATCCCAGGGCATCAGCAAATCCGGATGGATAATGTGGTGGTACTGCTTCCCATTTACCATGTAAAATCTCTGATAGACGCCGCTGGTTACCAGAGACATGTCCCTGATTTCCAGCCGGTGGAGATACGTCTGGCTGCTGCCCAGATCCGGATTCTGGATGCCTACGGTCCACATATTCCCGTTGGTCTTATCCCCGATAGACCTTACGTTGCCGCCTACGCTGATCAGGGCATTCTTAAGCCCGTCCTCTTTAAGCTTCCTGCACACCATCTCCACAGCATAGCCTTTTCCCACAGATCCCACATCCAGGCTCATGTCCGGATCCTCCAGATAGACTGTGGAATGTTCCCTGTCGATTATCATCCTGGTGATATCCATATGTTTTGCGGCTTCCCTCAGCTCCTCCTCCGGCGGGAGCATCGCCTGATCCGGATCACTGGTTCCTGCCTCCCGATACCGGTGCCAGACTGAGAGCACACTGCCCATGGCGATATTGATCCGGCCGTCTGTCTTCTCGTACATCTCCACCGCCTCTTCCAGCATGTCAATAATCTTCTCATCCACCTGCACCGGCTGAATTCCCGCGTTGTCATTGATGGTTTTTATATTGGAAACACCAGGATACTCCTCATATATATCATAGAGCTGATGGTAAATCTCCAGCTCATCATAAAGCTCCTGGGCATAAGCCGTGAAGGTTTCCTGATCTTTTGTATACCCTATGATACTGGTGACTGTGTCAAACAGCTGAAAAAACTGGGCGTCATACCTGGAAAGCTCCGGCTCCCTTTCAGAGCCGCATCCTGCCAGGGCAAAGCATAAACCCAAAATCCCTGAAATCAAAAAAATCCTGCCAAATGATTGTATCTTTTTCACCCACAGATCCTCTTTCTATCACACATTTTCCTTTCTTCTGAATCATTTTAACATAAAAATCCCATGTTGCAAGCAAAAAATACTTCTGTCGGTAAATTGCTGCCTAAAAAAATCATATTTTTTTCTTGGTTTTCATATACTTTGTGAAGGGCCAGATATTGGATTATCCATGATTTTGGAATGAATTCATAAATTTTCTTAACATTCTCTAAAACCCCTTGCTGTCTGTCCCGGAGTGTGCTATAATCCGAAAAGTTACCAAAAAAGTTGCTCCCATTTGTTCAGAAATTTCAGAGGTGTTTTATGAAACAGTTATTCAAGCGGTATAAGCATGCATGGATTCTGCTTTACGGTTTTATCTATCTTCCATGGTTCTTATACCTGGAGAAGAATGTAACCCGGGATTATTACATTCTTCATACAAAGCTAGATGATTTGATTCCTTTCAGCGAATATTTTATCATCCCATATTTTTTATGGTTTTTATATGTAAGCGCCGCTATCCTGTTTTTCTTTTTTAAGGATCGGCAGGATTATTACCGCTTATGTTCCTACTTATTTACAGGCATGACCCTGAGCCTGATTATCTGCACGGTTTTTCACAACGGTACAGACCTGCGGCCGGTGGTAGATCCTGAGAAAAATATTTTCTCCTGGATGGTATGGAAGCTTCATCAGGCAGACACCTCCACCAATATTTTTCCAAGTGTCCATGTATTTAATTCCATCGTGGTCCATGTGTCTGTCATGAAAAGCGAACATTTTAAAAATTGCCACAGCGTACGAATGGTATCTTTTATACTGGCGTTTTCCATCTGCCTGTCCACCGTAGTTTTAAAACAGCACTCCGTGGTGGATGTGATGGGCAGCATGCTGATGGCCTACGGATTATATCCTGTGATTTACGGGCATCAATTTGCAGGAGAACGAGGCAATGTGCGTCCCAGAAGGGCTTTTACATTGAGGCGCAGTGCATAATCCCATAAAATACCGCCATAGCAGCTGGATTGGCTGTTATGGCGGTTCTGTTTTACTCTGTCCTGTCAAATCCCACATGTCTCAGGAATTTCCCGAAAGCTGCCCTGCCCTCTTCTGTACATTTGTAGACTCCTGCATCCTCCAAAACCTTCTCAAACACCAGGCCTACTTCCCGCTTCAGAATATCCTGCACATTTTCCGGTGTAACACTGTCATACCCAGGCAGGAATCCCTCTGCCCATTCTTTATGCTTGGCGATGGACTGGTTTAATCCTATGTCTTTTCCTTGTGTTATGTACTCTCCCAGAAGGGTCAGCTCTTCTTTCAGCCTGGAAGGCAGCACAGCCAGTCCCATGACCTCAATCAGGCCGATGTTCTCCTTCTTAATATGATGCAGCTCCTGGTGGGGATGGTATACGCCCAGAGGGAATTCCTCCGTGGTAATATTATTTCTTAAAACCAGATCCAGCTCAAAATACTCCCCGTTCTTTCTGGCAATAGGGGTAATGGTATTGTGAGGCTCACCGTCTGTCTCGGCAAAAATAAACGCGTCTTCGTCGGTATATCCTCTCCATGCATCCAGCACCTCTGCCCCCAGATCAATCAGCCTTTGGGAATCTTTTCCTCTTAAGCGAAGCACAGACATAGGCCAGCGGACAATCCCTGCCTCCACGTCCTCAAAGCCCTTCTTCACAAACTTCCGCTCCATACCTGCTTTTGCCATGGCAAAGGTATAATGGCCGCCCTGAAAATGATCATGGCTTAAAATAGAGCCGCCCACAATAGGCAGATCTGCGTTGGAACCAAGGAAATAGTGAGGAAACAGCTTTACAAAATCAAACAGCTTTACGAAGGTGTTCCTCTCGATCTTCATAGGCACATGCTGTCCGTTAAAGACGATACAGTGTTCGTTATAATACACATAAGGAGAATACTGGAACCCCCACTGGCTGTCATTCACTGTAATAGGTATAATCCTGTGGTTGTTTCTGGCCGGATGATTGGTACGGCCTGCATAGCCTACGTTTTCCATACACAGAAGGCATTTGGGGTAGCCGCTTTGCTTTGCCAGCTTGGCCGCAGCGATGGCCTTAGGATCCTTCTCCGGCTTTGATAAGTTTACCGTGATATCCAGATCCCCGTATTTCGTCTCTGCTGTCCATTTCATGTCCTTGCACACCCGGTACCGGCGGATATAGTCAGAATCCTGGCTTAATTTATAAAAATATTCCGTCGCCTCCGCCGGGGAATTCTCATAGTGGGCCCAGAATTCCTTTATAACCTGGCTGGGCCGGGGCATCAGACAGTTCATCAGCCTTGTATCGAACAAGTCCCGGTAGGTAATGCTGTCCTCAGGCACCACGCCGTTTTCACACGCATAATCCAGCAGCTCCTTAAGCACATCCTCCAGCAAAACCGGCTCATCTGCTTCCCGAGGCTCCTCATATTCATCCATCTTTAACACATCTAAGATCTGGTTGGTGGCATAGATTCTGTCTTCCTCTGTGATCAGCCCTGTGTCAAGACCGTACTGTACCAAATTTTTGATTGCCTGATAAATCATACCTTTTCTCCTCGCCTTCTCTTACAAAATTTTTATCACACTTTTTTTATAATCTTTCTGACCCTCTCTGTCACCAGTCCGCCTAAAAGCCCTATGAGTGCTCCTGCCACCACGCCCGCCACCATCAAAAACGGCAGGTAATAAAAAACACCGGCTGTCTGGGTGATGAGGGCCGCCATGGTCAGCTGGCCGATGTTGTGTCCGATTCCGCCAATAATGCTGACTCCAATCTGGCTAAACCAGTTCAGCTTCCGGAATAAAATCATAAGAGTCAGACTGACTATCCCCCCCGCCATACTGTAGATCATGCTGGAAGCATTGCCAAATGTAAACCCAACGAAAACAATACGAACCAGAGACACTGCCACTGTCCCCCTTACGCCTATGGTATACAGTCCTACGATGGCCACCAGATTCGCCAGCCCCAGCTTCACCCCGGGAATGGGAATTGGGACAGGAACAATAGCCTCCACATAGCTGAAGATACATGCCAATCCGATTAGCATTCCATAGGTTGCCACCCACCTGGCTGCTGCTTTCCCTGAATTCATAAATCCTGCTCACCTCACATACTATGTATCGTCTTCGCACAGCCCCGAGACGGTTCCCTTTTTACACTCTCTCAGATAAATCAGCTTTCCTAAAGTCAAAAAAGGGGTTGGCTATACGACAACACCCTTTTTTACAACCGTCCGGAAAAGCCCTGGCTTACTGCGCCTGAGCCAAAGCAGCCTGCACTGCCTCTATGGCTCCGTCGCTGGTAAGCGTACAGCCGGAAACACCGTCTATGTCTGCAGACTGAGCGCTTACAAACATATCCTGAAGCTTCTCAAGAGCCGCTCCGCCTAATTCCGGTGTCTCATCATCTCCTGTCAGTTCCACAGATTCAATTCCTGCATCTGTAATGGTCACCACAGCCTTCACATCTCCGCCGAATCCCTTGCCTGAGCCTTCATAGGTCCCTGCCTTGTAAGACACATCGGCCGGGGCAGCCTGGGCTTCCTTCTGGGTATCTGCCTTTGCATCAGCCTCTCCCAAAGCCTCCTTAAGCGCCTGGCCCACTGCCTCTATGGCTGCGTCACTGGAAATGGTAGCACCTGCCACAGCATCCACCTTGGCAGTTCCTGCCTCCACAAATGCTGATCCCAATTTCTCCAGAGCCGCTCCGCCAATCTCCGGCGTCTCATCGTCCCCTTTCAATTCCACAGACTCAATGCCTGCATCGGTTACGGTCACCGTCGCAGTCACTGTACCGCCGAATCCCTGGGCACTTCCCGTATAGGTTCCCGGCACATAGCTTACGTCTTTTGCTGCTTCCTCAGCTTTCTCTGTCTCCTCAGTCTCCTCGGCTTTCTCTGTTTCTTTGGCCGCCTCTGTTTCTGCGGCCGGAATCACATCGATCTTTCCGGAAGCCTGATCCAGTGCCTGTCCCACTGCCTCCATAGCCGCGTTGCTGGAAATAGTGGCACCTGCCACAGCATCCACTCTGGAAGTTCCTGCCTCCACAAATGCCGGTCCCAGCTTCTCCAGAGCCGCTCCGCCAATCTCCGGCGTCTCACTGTCCCCCTTTAACTCCACGGACTCAATCCCTGAACCGGTCACGGTCACCGTGGCGGTCACCGTACCGCCGAATCCCTGGGCAGTTCCCGTATAGGTTCCCGCCTCATAGCTTACACTTCCTGCCGCAATACTGTCGATCGCTTTATATAAGGGTTCGGATCCCAAAACCGTACCTGCCGCCAAAACCAGCATCACTCCCAATCCTACATATCCCTTCTCTTTCTGTGTCATATGTTCCCACTCCCTTTATTTATTCTGTAGACTCTGAAGATCATTTTAACACATTACTGCCTGTACTTCAATCTCTATTTTCAGCTAAATCAATGCCACCTTATGCAATATGGATACTCATAACAGATTGGTAGTAAAAAACGCCTTTTTCCCGGCTTCCACAGGAAGCATCTCCAGGATTTCCAGAAAATAAGGGGACAGGTATTGACTCTATATGATATTTTGTATATGATGTTACAATGCCCTCCGCGAACAGGGGGGACTATTTTTCAGGAGCCTGCCAAGATGAAAAACAGCATCATATTACAGACAAAGCGGTTATACCTGCGGGAAATGAATCAGGGGGATCTTCCGGCACTGTGCAAGATTCTTATGGATGAAGAAACCATGTATGCCTATAACGGCGCCTTTAACAAAGAGGAGACACAAAATTGGCTGGACAGGCAGCTGGACAGGTACCGCACTTACGGGTTCGGCCTGTGGGCCGTTGTCCTGAAGGAGACTGATGCGATGATCGGCCAGTGCGGCATCACGCTTCAGCCATGGAAAGATTCAGAAGTTATGGAAGTAGGATATCTGCTACAGCGTGACTACTGGCATAAAGGCTTTGCCACAGAGGCTGCAAAAGCATGTATGGAATATGCTTTCACAGAGCTGCATGCCTGCCAGGTATGTTCCATCATACGGGATACAAATACTGCCTCACAGAATGTGGCTCTCCGAAACGGGATGACAAAAAGCGATGATACATGGATCAAGCATTACAGAGGTGTGGACATGCCCCATTATCTGTTTTCCGCCAAGAGAGGATAGGCGGCTTTTCAGCCTGGTATACGGGCATGCTTTAGCGTCATACAGGAACAGGGATGAGGCTAGCCCATCCCTGCATTCTTATTCATATGCCTTCCACTTAAAACCAGGAATCACATCCGACCATTTTCCGATTCCTATAATCCCTTTTGCAAACCTGACTGTCTCCAAGGACTTTTTCTTGTCAATATCCCTGTAAACTTCCCATGCTTTCTTCTTGCCTGTGGCATTTACCACACCAGGCGTACTCATATCGCATCTCCAAAGCCCTACAGCTATATTGATGTTGGTCTCACTGACATTATCTACCTGGCGGTGGAGAAGGAAGGAGTCAATATACGGATTGCTGTCAGCAATATAGTATGCGTATGCAAGGGCCGCCGCCTGAATCTGCTCCACATCTCCTCTTTCAGGGCTTTGGGAGGAAAACCCCTGCTCCGAAAGGATAATGTGCCTTATCCCTCCGTCTTTCTTTAACAGCTCCTGACGTTTAAAATAATCGGTCAGCACGTGAAGATTTTTGAAATTGACAATGTAGGAATCCACACTGTCTGTGACCCGGCAGATTCCATTCTCTCCCACCTCCCCGTCATCCCAGAATTCCGGCTCGGTCATGGGATCCGGATATGGATGATAGGCAAGCCCCCAGTCCATATCTCCGCCTTCCCTGGACATCTGGGCAAACAGATCGATCACATCTCTGGCTGCATAATTAAGCAGCGTGGGATTGGTCTCCTTCCAATAGAAATCCGTGGAGAAAAAGATATGGTCATTGCTGTTGACGCTTTTAATAGCTGTATAACAGATGCGGAAACCCTTTATAAATTCCTGCACATAGGTTGTTATATCCTTGGGGCCGGCATAGTTCCAGACCTGGTTGTTGATCTCATTGCCGATAATCCAATTAGATATTTTTCCTTTTGTCCCATCCATCCCGGAGTAGCGAAGGGCCAGGAAGGATACGATCGCCTCCAAAGTCTCCGCCCCTTCTTTTGTGGAGGCGTTGAACATATAGTAGTTTGCTCCGCCGACCCTCTGAATTCCTGAAGGCATAAGGGCAGGCACAGCATCGTTCCAGCCGTTTACAAGAACAGCCGTGACATTTATGTTGTTTCGGGTACAGGCAGACACATTTTCGTCAAAGGATTCTATGGTTTCTTTGTTAAAATGATAGGTTTTTCCCTTATACGTGAAATCAATCCCTTCTCCCAGCAGCTGTTCAAATGTCATGCTGACAGAAATATTGGCCACTCCCAGTGCCATGGCATCCGACAGCATATCCCCATCCAGGGTCAGTCCTTTTTTGGAGAAAGGCTCCTGATAGGGATTCCGGTTGAGGGCTATGGCTTCCGGGTTGGATATATAGGCCAGGTTGGAAATGGCATGATAGGAGGTTCCGTCAAACACTGCCAGTACAAAGCTGGAAAAAAGCCTGTCCTCTTCTGTCCCGAAGCCCAGAGGCAGCACAAATGAAACCGGGTCGCCCCGGTTGATCCAGGCAGTATAATCCGTTCTGTCTCCGATTCCGTCTTCATGAGAGTCCAGCTGGAAGAGATACAGGTAATTATCATAATATGCCGGATCAGAACGATCTCCGGCTACGGTTCCCTGGATGATTATGTTGTCTCCGTCAATGGTACAGGAAAGGCTGCCGGTTTCTGTGGGGGCCGGGATCTGAATGCCAGGGCCCATGGGGGGTGTCTCAGCAGCCAGCGCGTCGTCCATGGCAAAGCATATGAAGAACAGGATCAGTACCAGCAAGAACCATGGCAGGCTTTTCTGGAGTTGTTTTTTCTTTTCCATGTGGTTTTGTCCTCCTGAAGTTGTCTTATGTGGAGTTATTATAGCTGATTGTGGGTAAAAAACAAGGGGGAATAGTCTTACGTAGTATTACGTTTTCCTTAAATTGGGTGGGGGGAGCGCAGGAGGGACGCTCCGGAAAGAGTTGTCCCCCGGTCTCCTGCAAATGGAAACCGGGGGACAACTCTTTCCGGAGCTGGTTGCTGCCAGCGCTGTGGGAAGGGCGTAAAAAGCAAAAAACTTCATAAATCCTAAAAACGGTGAGAAACCCGCAAAGCAAAAAGTGGGTTCTCACCGTTTGAATTTATTGATAGTTTGTTTGTATTGATATAGAGTGTTATGTTTTGGTTCTTGTATGCTTTGTGCTACTTGATTACTTTTACGGGGCACTTGGCGGCGCATTTGCCGCAGTTGGTACACTTCTCATAATCAATGACCGCCAGGTTATTGTCCATGTGGATGGCGTCGAACTCGCACTGTTTTGTGCACAGGGTGCAGCCGATGCAGCCGTTGTCGCATTTGGCTTTTACGTCTTTGCCCTTGTCATGAGAAGAACACTGAACCAGATGCTGTGCATCATATGGAACCAGTTCGATCAGGTGGTTTGGACATGCAGCCACGCATTTGCCGCAGGCTACGCATTTTTCTTTGTCTACTATGGCTACGCCGTCTACCACATGAATGGCGTCGAAGGCGCAGGCTTTTACGCAGGATCCGTATCCCATACAGCCGTAGGTGCAGGCCTTCTCTCCGGCTCCTGGGACTACGGCTACTTTCTGGCAGTCGTCCATACCGAAGTAATTGTACTGGACTCTGGTCTTGTCGCAGGTTCCTTTACATTTGACGAAGGCTACCTTCTTTACTGCGCTGCCGCTTTCCACGCCCATGATGGCAGCGATCTTGTCGGCCACGGCAGCGCCGCCTACGGGGCAGGCGTTAACCGGAGCGGTTCTGGCAGCGATGGCGTTGGCCAGGCCGTCACAGCCCGGGAAGCCGCAGCCGCCGCAGTTGTTGCCGGGCAGCTCCGCCCGGACTAAAATCTCTCTCTCATCTACTTCTACTTTAAACTTCTCGCTGGCAATCCCAAGGAGCACACCGATAATAATACCGATAGCGCCGATGACACCGGCTGCCAAAAGCGTACTCATCATATTTTGCTGCCCCCTTCCTTATATAAGCCCGGCGAATCCCATAAATGCAATCGCCATCAAACCGGAGGTAATCAGGACAATCGGGGATCCCTTAAAGCTGTTTGGAATGTCATTATCTTCAATGCTCTCGCGGATACTTGCCAAAAGCACAATGGCAATGGTAAATCCTACTGCTGTTCCGATGCCGTTGAAAATACTTAAGAGAATACCATAGCCCTTCTGCACGTTGGTTAACGCGGCACCCAGCACGGCACAGTTGGTGGTGATTAACGGCAGAAATACGCCCAGTGCCTGATAGAGGGAGGGCATGCTCTTTTTCAAAAACATCTCTACAAACTGTACCAGAGCCGCGATTACCAGGATAAATGCGATGGTCTGCAGATAGGTAATATTCATGGGGGTCAGGACAAATTTATAGATAAGGCTGGTGACGAAGGACGCCAGGGTGATGACGAAGATAACGGCCACACCCATACCTGCCGCAGTATCGGTCTTTTTTGATACGCCCAGGAACGGGCAGAGGCCCTGGAACTGGCTTAAGATAATGTTATTAACCAGGGCAGCGCTGACGACTACTAAAATTAATTCTTTCATGTTCCCGCTCCTCCTTAATTTTCTTTCTTATCCAGTTTTGCACTCAGTTCCTTCTGTTTGGCTGCCAGCTCTGCTTTCTTTGCTGCCAGGGCATCCTCTTCCGCCTGAAGACGTCTGGTCTCCAGTGTGGCATGGTTTGCCATGCAGGCAGATCCGGTACAGTTCATACAGTTGCCGCCGCAGGCCAGAACGGATTCCGGCTGATTTCCGTTGGTGGCAGACGGCATCTTCACAAGATTCTGCCATGCAGTCAGGCCGGCCAGCACAAAGAACGCTCCGGGAGCCAGGCCGAAGATGCTGATCTTGTAGGCTTCCGGAATTATCTGGAAACCGAACACGGTCCCGGCGCCTAAAAGCTCGCGGAAGATGGCAATGCTGGTTAAGCCTACGGTGAAGCCCAGACCCATGCCGATTCCGTCAAAGGCAGACTCTGCAGGGCCGTTTTTGGCGGCATAGGCTTCCGCACGGCCAAGAATGATACAGTTTACCACGATCAGCGGAATAAAGATTCCTAAAGACTCGTTTAAGCTGGGGATAAAGGCCTGTAACAGCAGCTGCACGATGGTAACCAGGGAAGCCACGATTACGATATAGGCCGGAATACGCACTCTGTCAGGTATAATCTTCCGCAAAGAAGAGATAATAAGGTTAGAGAAAATCAACACCGCCGTGGTAGTCAGGCCCATACCAAGGCCGTTCACAGCCGTGGTGGTGGTTGCCAGAGTCGGACACATGCCCAGCATCAGGACGAAGGTCGGGTTTTCTTTGATAATGCCATTATGAAGACGCTCTACACATTTATTCATCATCCCACCTCCTACTGTTCCACGCAGTTGTTGACAAAGTATAAGGCCAGGTTGACCGCACCTGTCACTGCGTTGGATGTAATGGTGGCACCGCTGATGGCGTCTATCTCTTCGTCAGACGATGCACCGGATTTTGTTACTGTAAACTGCTCTACGGCCTTGTCGGCATACTGAGCCTTCCACTCCGGCTGGGCCGCATTCATGCCAAGGCCTGCCGTCTCGGCAAGGGCCAGGAATTCGATTCCTTTTACTTCCCCTTCCGCCGTGATTCCCACGGAAACGGTGATGTCACCGCCGTAGCCGTCCTTGGAGGTAGTGGTTACCACATAGCCGAAGGCAGCGCCGGAACTGTCTAAACCGGTTGCACATTCATCTACGGACACATTGCCGAAACCCAGGCCGGCTGCATCTGTGTTTGCCTTTTCCAAAGCACTGGTATAATCATCCAGCTTAAAGGAAGCGGCATCTGCCAGAACCGTGCGGAAAGCCTCCTCCTTGGCTGCTAAGTTGGCTGCCTCAATAGGGCCCTTTGTAATCTCATAAACTCCGCCCAGACATGCGCCTGCAATCAAAGTGATGGCAAACAGAATCAGGGCATCTTTCATAAATCCGCCTTTGCTCATGCCTTCTTGCCCTCCTTTCCAAACGCAACGGGATAGGTGACTTTTTCAATCAGAGGCACCAGAAGGTTGCTGATGATAATGGCATAGGACACACCCTCTGCCGAACCGCCGAAAATACGGAACAATCCGGTAAGCAGGCCTAACACTACGCCGAACACAATCTGTCCCCTGGGGGTAATAGGGCTGGTTACGTAATCTGTCGCCATGAAAAATGCGCCGAAGATCAGGCCGCCGCCGCACAAATGAGCCAATACATAGCCCAGGTTGTGCTGTCCGAATATAAATACAAACACTGCAAAGGTAGCCAGATAAACCACAGGTATCTTCCAGCTGATTACCTTTTTAATCAGAAGGTAAGCCGCACCGATAAGCAGGGCAATCACAGACACTTCCCCGATGGTTCCGGGAATTTTTCCCACGAACATGGCTGCCACATCCACGGAACCGCCGTTTTTCAGTACGGAAAGGGGGGTGGCTCCGGATACCCCGTCCAGCTTAAATGTGGACATCTGGTTGGCAAAGGAAATCAGAAGGAAACATCTGGCTGCCAAAGCCGGGTTCATAAAGTTCTGTCCCAGGCCGCCGTACAGCTGCTTTACCACGATAATGGCAAAGACACCGCCCAGGTAGGGAATCCAGAGAGGAATCTCCGGCGGCATGTTCAGCGCCAGAATCATACCAGTCACCAGGGCGCTTCCGTCCATAATGGTGATTGGCTTGCCAAGCAGGCTTTCATAAACATATTCACTTAATACACAGCTTGCCACTGTCACTAAAATGACAAGCAGCGCCTTTAATCCAAATTGATACACACCGAACACCGCTGCAGGAATCATCGCGATAACCACGTCTCCCATCAGGTTTTGGGTCAGCACATTGCTTCTTGCATGAGGTGAGGATGATACATTAAACAATTTACCCATAATCCGCCTCCTACGCTTTCTTGCGGCTGGCCATCACGGCCTTGCGCATCTCTTTAAATGCCTGAGTCAGGGGTCTTCTGGCCGGACAGATATAGGCACAGCAGCCGCACTCACAGCACTCCATACCATTCAGCTTCACAAACGCATCCAGGTCATGCCGCTCTGCCGCCTTCATAATCTTCTGAGGCACCACTCTTCCGGGACACACGGTTACACAGCGCCCGCAGCGGATACACGCAGTTGGCTCCAGCTCCGCCACCTGATCTCTGGTCAGGCAGGTCAGTGCAGAGGAAGTCTTGGATACCGGAATGGACAGATCGAATAAAGCCTGTCCCATCATAGGGCCTCCGGAAATCACTTTCTCCGGCTCTGTCTTAAATCCGCCTGCCGCTTCAACCAGTTCCTGGTAGTTGGTTCCCAGACGGACACTGAAATTCTTTGGACTGGCTATGGCGTCGCCGGTTACGGTGATAATCTTTCTTATAAGAGGCGTCTGTTTGCATACTGCACGGTAAATGGCAGCCACCGTATCTACGTTATCTACCACACATCCTACGTCCGCAGGGAGCATGGAAGAATTGATCTTCCTTCCGGTGGTAGCGTATATAAGGGTACGCTCACCGCCCTGGGGGTATTTGGTAAGAAGCGTGCGGACCTCAATCTTTGGCTCGTCCCTTACCAGCTCTTCCATCTTTTTGATGGCTTCCGGCTTATTATTCTCGATGCCGATAATTCCTTTTGCATTGTCAAATAACCGAAGCATCACCTTCAGGCCTTCTACCACAGACTCCGGCTCTTCCATAAGTACCCGGTAGTCAGAAGTCAGATATGGCTCGCACTCCGCACCGTTGACAATGACATACTCAATCTTATTCGGTTCCTTGGGCGCCAGCTTCACATGGGTAGGGAATCCTGCGCCGCCTAAGCCTACGATGCCAGCTTCCTTTACAATATCCAGAATATCCTGCTTTGACAGAGACGATACATCCCTGTCCTCCCCAAGCCCCGGTATGGTTTTGTACTCATTGTCATTCTCCACAATAATACTGTCAACCATAGCGCCGTTTGCCACCAGACGCTTCTCGATCCCTTTTACCGTACCGGACACAGAAGAAATCACGTGGGCGGAAACAAACCCTCCGGCCTCCCCGATTCTCTGCCCCACCAACACCTGGTCTCCTTTTTTTACCAGGGGTTTTGCAGGCGCTCCGATATGCTGGGACAGCGGATATACCAGCTCTCCCTTTGGCATCAGGACTTCAATCGGCTGATTTTCGGACAATTCTTTTCCCTCATATGGATGAATGCCGCCTGTAAATGTAGCCAATCCCATCTAACCAACCCTCTTTCTATACGTTTTCTAAATAGCGTTTAAGCAAATTACTCCCTTGCTGTCATTTATCTTAAAAAGTATATCATAAAACAGAATTCTTCTCAATTAGAAAAATAAAACTCTCCCCGCAGTTTTCTGGATTTACAGGAAAATACCGGCTTCCAGGGTTTGTTAAATATTCCACAAACCAAGTATTCTTTTTAACCTTACATATCTTTATACCTGCCGGAAAGGGACTCCCTGTTATGTGGAGTAAACTCTCTTCTACAGGGGTTTCCCGGACGTATAGGCTATAAATCCTTATTCTTTTCTGACTCTTTTTGGGCCAGGTTCTTATTATTTTTCTCTAAAGTTTGTGATTTTTTTATTAATTATTCATAAATATCCCTGATATTTTTTCAAATATTTGTCATATTTATTAATATATCTAATAAATATATTATATTTTTTCAATGTTCTACTTATTTTTCACTGCAATGAAAATCTGATAAGCCACAGCCCTCCACCTTCACCCTAAACCTTTTTCTGGCACTCACTGCATTCCCTGTCATGAACAGAGATAACACCGCCGCATATCGGACAAATATATTTTTCCTTCTGCCCCGCCATAAACTGCTCTATCCCATACCGGCTTACAAACTCACTGTTCTCCACCGGACTTACCTGATACCTTTTCTTATAACTCTTTTCAAGATTCATGAGCAGCCTACAGGGATGCTCCGGACATTCATAACAATATACCAGCCCCTTGTCCCCGATACAGTCCTTAATCCTGCACTTACGGCAGTGTTCCGGTTTCCCTTTATCACTGTTCCGGCAGCCACTGCAAGGCTTTTTGTGATAACAATGCTTATAGCAGACCAGACAGTTCATCCCGCAGGGGGCAAACAGCATAAGGTCAATCTTCTCTTTTGGCATCTTCATGAACCAGCACCCTCCCATTTTCATCATTCCATTATACAAGGCCCTCGCGAAAAAACACCCGCTATTTCTTCTAAAACTCCTTTATATGGAAACGACACATTCCCCCCTTAAAAACATATCCTTCACCGGTGCCGCTTTATCCCCTTCAACACCTTACTTTTTTGAAAACTGCCACACAAAAGAATTTCTTCCTGCGTCCGTCATTATAATTAAACATCTCCCGCAACCCCAAAACCATCTGCCGCACAGCCTCCACCAGAATCCGCACACAGGAATAGACCGCCGTAACCTACATGGCCGTCCGCTCATTCACAGCCTTCCCGCTGCTGCTCCTTCTTGCCGGAGTACAACACTGCTAATAATGCCGATACCACCCAGTATAGCGTACCACTTGGACGAGCACATAACGCCCGCTGTCACCAGACCAGCACCGACAACTAAATTGCACACAGAGGTTACTTTCAGTGTTTTCTTTTTGGGATTTGGGAGCGGGACAGAAATCCCCAGTTTTTCATTCATCTTTCCACAAGCACGATTGACTTCTTTTATCATTGTTTTTTCTCCTAAAAGGTTAGTTGTATGCCATGATTGGCTATGAGCAATACACCGACACAAATGAAAATCCATGGGAGCGTATTTTTCTCTTTCCCTTTTCGTTTGTTCAAGAACAGGAAAAGCACCCCCGCGACCGTAAAGCAGATACCGACAATCAGCGAAACAATGGATATGAGTTGCATCGTTTCTGCGCCAGGAACCGGGATAAAATCGGGAATTGGAAACAATAGCGGCGATTACAAACGAGGAAACAAAGGTTGCAATCGTGGACTTTTTTATCATTCCAATGTAGAGCGGGAACAGACCCAGCAGAGCAGCCGACAAATCCGCGGTAATTTGCAACCAGTAGCCCAATGAAATGCCCATGTAACCACAATGTAGTTCCAGATTTTCGCGGGCGCTTAAATGCTGGTAGAAAACAGAGCTTTCAATGATATTCCCGATGAAACCAGTTCCCAGCCCTCTTGGCCCCAGCGGTTTAATCGGGTAGTCAGCGTGTCCCAGGAATGTAACATGTCCTTACAGTCTATGGCGAAAGTTTTGTACTCAAATGTCTCCATGAAATCTCCTTTACTCAAAGATACTGTTTACAAGAATATCCGCCATACAGTCAAACACAGTGAAATAATCACAAGTAATTGCAAGGTTTTCTTTTGCGTTAATGGTCGACAAAAGAGCACCCAAAATCCCATAGGCCTGGGACGGCTCCATTTTCAAAGTGAGATTTGCGGCCTTGACAGCTTGATTGAAAAATTTAAAACTATCAAATTTGATTCTTTGAATCGTTTCCTCCGGGAGTTTTGTCACAAAAGATTGAAAATCCGGCGTGTTGACATTATACAAAAATGGTTTGCTGTCATACTCCCGAAAAAGCTCTTTCATAGATTGGGCAAAGCCCTCTTTGGTCTGCCTGATCCTGTTGATGTCAAGGACTTTTTCGGTTAATCTCTTTTCTATACTTTCGATAGTTTCCGAAAATAAATCTTCCTTTGTGGGGTAAAGCGTGTAGAATGTGCCAATGGATATGCCCGCTTTATCACACAGATTTTTGATGCTGGTCTTTTTGTACCCCTGTGCGATCCAGCACTCCTCGCACAGTTCCCCCAGCCTTTTTCGGATTGCCTTTTTATCGGCGTCTGAAAGAACAGGTTTTGATGGCATATGCTTTTTCTTTCTCCTTACGATTTTATTTGCGAATATTTGTTATTTATATTCGCAAATAAACAATAGCATTTTGGGGTACGGATGTCAAGGAGAGAATATGAATACTAAAAAACGACTTCCGTTTTTGACGCCATTCAACAACAGGAAATTCAAAAAATCCACAGCAAAATCTTACATATCGAACTCTTATCAGGGAAACTTAAATTCCCACAGACACAGAATTTTTTACACCCTCATAATTGGGGCTATACTGCCTAATCTGAAATTGCTTCCCTCTAACGGTAAACATTTGTGGCTGCAGCTTTGTTTGTGTTGTTCTCCTACGAAATCCTGTTACCTGTACCATGTTACCTACCCGTAGCCTACTCACAAAATTTTCCCACATCCCAGGACTTTCCACAGCCAATTTTCTTTTTCTCTTCTGGGCATGAAAAAAGTACCGCAACCCCTGAGATTACGGTACTTTCAAGCCTTTTGGCATTTTCAATTCACAAGATATGTTTAGAACTTCCCAGCCTGCGCTGCTTCCTCAACAGAGACAGCCAGTATTGATTTTATACGGATTTAGCAGAACTTTGTGTGCTACTTGCGTGTTACCGCTACGTCTTTTTAACCATTTTCAACCGCTCAACTTATGGTTATTTTCCTATCCAATCTCTGACAAATGCTTTTTTTAAAGACTGTTGATATTCCTCTTCTATCTCCGCTTTACGCATTGCTATATGCTCAACTACAGATGTATAATCATGTCGCCTAAACTGATTTACCCCTGTTCTATAGGCACCGGACTCCAATACTTCCAGTTTTTCCCTGATCTCTCTGCCTGCCCTGCCGATCCGCAGCTTACGCAGCCCTGCCCCTTTCTGTGCCCAGACTGCCTGAAAGCCTCTGCCTGATTCCCTAGCTATTTCAGCAATTGTCTTTCCTTCATAAAAGTGCTGTTTGATTATGTCCTGCTGCCCGTTACTTGTATAACGCTCTACAATTCCCCATAATTCCTTTTTCTGATATTCCTCATATGTTTTATCTATTGCAGCGTTTTCAAGATTAAAATCGCTTTTTATTGTGTCAGAAAGGCATAAATCCTCTATGTCCTGTATTGGCGCATCAATGCTCTGAATATCTGCCGCATAAAGCCGGATTCTCTGTATTTCATCAACGGTAATCCCCATAAAATCTGCCATGTCTTTATCTGTTGGAGTTCTGCCATAAATCTGCTGATATTCCTGAACGCTTTTCTTGTAACGGTTTATTCTCTGTATGTAATTATTAGATATCCTCATAACAGAGCCACAATTCTGAATATACCGCTGCACCTGCTGCTTTATCCAATACCCGGCATAAGTCATAAATAAAACATTTTCAGAAGTTTCATAATGCTTAATCGCTTCTAACAATCCGAAAAATGCCTCCTGCAGTAAATCTTCCTCAGGCTCATGGCTTGTATATGGTTTTATGAACTTTTTTATCAAAGGCAGATTGTCCATGTATAAGCGTTCCATATTAGCCGTTACAGAAACACCGTTCCTGATTTCTTCAACAATTTGTTCATTTGTCATTGAAATATACCCACCCTTTCACTATAATATTAGGTAGGTATCTGATAAGGGGAAATCTTTGTTTTCAGCAGCAGGATTTCCCTTTTTCATATTATAGCAGAAAAAGGCAGAATATGAAAGCCATACACTGCCTTACGGTTAATTCTTCTGCTTTATCTTTTATGTGCCTTCAGCAATTATTTAAAGCTTGTTTACAGGACTCTAAGGCCTGTCTGTGTATATTTTTACTAACCTCGTCTGTATCCTGGCTTAAAAGGCATTCCAGGGCCTTTATCTGCTTCTCTAATTTCTTCCTGTCCCTTGGTACCTGTACATTTAACATTTTCATCCCTCCAGCCATGCTTTAAGAAATGCGTAAACCTTTATCAAAAGTGCCTTGTCTTCTATTCTCTGAATCATTTCAATTATTGCTTTCTGGTAATCCATTGTTTCTGCCTCTTCTCTTCTCCAATCAAGACCGAAATTGGCATCTCAATCCCATGGGAAATCTTAACTAAAGTATCAAAATTAACACCGCCCCTATTACGATAAATAACATGCTCTAAAGACTTAACCGAGAGATTACATTTCTTAGAAAGAGAAATCATTGTGCATTCCGTTTCGACAAGATATCTGTATAGATTGTCACTAATATTATTCAGATAATAGTCAAGACTCATTCCGTATCCTCCTGTCCGTTAATTACGTCTCCTCCAATATCAGAATTAAAATAGTTGTATCCTTCCCCTTCCTGGGCCACAAAATCATACTGTGACAGATATTCAATCCAGCGCTGGTTATTCCGTTCGTTTGCCTGGGAATAGCGATAATTTGTCACTGAAAGACATAGTATCGCAAAGCCGGCAAAAATCAGTATGTACCTGATAACCTTCATGAAGCGTTCACACTGCATTCCAAGGCTGCCGATCATATCCGTAGCTAAAAATTGTTCTTGTATCTTGTTTTCATTGTTCATATTTATTTCCCTTTCGTTTTCATAATTGAAATAATTCTAGCCTATCCAGAATCAGTAGGCAATCTGCCAAACCGGCCAAATAAGTCAGATTAACCTGGGCAATTTCCACTTCATCCAAAGAATCCAATAAGGCCTCTATGATTTCCTTATCTTCCGGCTTCAGTCCCATTTCCTCATATTTGTCTCTTAGCTCCACAGCCTTGCCCATAGCCTGTTCATAATCAGAATCATACTTTCTGACCTCAATCAGCGAAAGCTCCCTCCGCTTACTTGCCAAGGCCTTCAGGGTCTTAAGTATATCTTTTATCATCTGTCACACTCCTCTTTTTACAAGGGGGCCAAGGATATATTATAATTCCCATCTAGCCCCAGTTGGGTTGATAGTGTCTCTTGCCTTTTAGAAGTGCTGACTTCTGCAAGGGCCTTTTTCATTTCCTCCAATTCGTTAACAACATCATCATAACTTTTTAGCATCAGCTCATATTGCTCAATCGGAATACATATCATCTTCTGCATGGTTTATTTCCCCTTTCCTGCGTATGTTTTTAAAATTTCGTTGAGACACTTTATAGTGCTACTTATTGTCTCCTTATCAGGCTCCTTGTCCAGCTCCCTAACCAATTTAACAAGCCCTAGTTTAATCTCATAGTTCCAGCGTTTGCGGATATCAGATAACTTGGCAAATCCCATTATCGGATTTCCCTTGTCATCACAAGCACAATACCTTGCCGGTCCCGTCCCTCTCCTGATGCGGATTATGGTTGTTTCCTTCATCCCCTCTATGCCTCCTCTCATAATGTGGCCGATTGATTCAGCCTTTCCCGTACTTTCCCCAGCGCCAACGCATCATAGTCTACTCTATCTCCTTCTCTCTCTTCGACTGTCCTAGGGGAGAGAAATTTATTTTTATTTTTGTTTTTCTTTTTATCTTTTATTATGTCTACGGTTTGTACTACGGGATATACTACGGGATTCCTTACGCTATTGGTAACGGTTTGTACTTTCATTTTGTAAGTATTTTCTTCTTCTGCTCCGTTTTGCGCATACAAATTGTAAGCATATTTTGTAGTATTTCTTTCAAATGAGATAATGCGGTATCTTCCGGGAAATCCCTTCTTCCCCTTCTGATACTCAATCAACCCTGCATTCACAAGCCGTTCCCTGTTCTCTGTCAGGGATGCTTCTCTTGCTATCTGCAGAGACACCATCAATCGGCGGTTCTCTACTTGTGTCCATTCAGGCCACCCGGCCCGGCTGCTCAAATACAATAGCTTGTACCAGAGAAGCTGGGCCAGTGTGGGCAACTGATGGGTTTCGAGCCACCGTTCAAATCCGTTTATCTCGCTGATGTAGTTCAATCAATACTCACCTGCCCTCCCACAAAAATCCGGTAGCCTCATAGAAAGACTTAGGCGAAATCAGGTAGCTGTACCTTCTACTCCCTGGCATTTTAAATGCAACTCCCCAGGTTACGATACCTAACTGCAACATTACCCGGACACTTTGAGGGTCCATCTTTAAGGCCTCTGCTGCTACTTGTATAGGCATATTTGCGCTTTTGAATTCCATTAAGTTTCACCCTTTCGATATATGTTTTTCAATGTTCAGTTTGTTTTCTCTAAATAAAAATACCTCCATTCGACAATTTTTAGGGTTGCCAAACAAAGGTACGCAGTGTACAATATTTACGTACCGCTTTTTGGCGTGTGCTGGATAAGAGTAACTGTCACTTGTCGAGGGCGTCAGTTGCTCTTATTTTTCCTTATCAATTTCGCCTTTTACCAATTTTATACCTTTATTTATCACATCCGTCTTACTCATTTTAAGAATTTTTGCACATTCTTCCATCACTTCTAATTCATCAGGAGTAAGACGGATTTCTAAACGTTCGGTTTTTTTATTGGTAGTTGGCCTTCCTGTTTTTGGGCTCATTCCATCACCCCACTTTCGCCCGTACATAATATTAACATTTGCCCGTGCAAAAGTCAACCCCTATTTTCAAAAAATTAAAAAGCCCTTTCTCCATATGTGGGGAAAAGACCTTTTTTACCTACAATCTCTATTTCCAAGACATCTGCAACTGTTTCCTATGCCTTGCACAGTCCGACAAGTACAAATTAATTAATGTCTGATATGGTATGCCGGATTCCTCGCTCTGTTCCTTGAAGAAATCCACCGTATCACTGTCAATGTTTATTGTTATCTGCCTTTTCAGTCTCTTAGAATAAGGATTCTTCCTGGGATTCAAACTTTCAATGTCATATTCCTCTCTCATTGATTCCACCTCCTGCATATCTGTTATACGTCCTTGTTTCGCTTTTCGTTGCCTTCCTTGCTGAAATGATTCTGATAATATTATCATCGTCACGGTAGCAATGACTCACAATGCATAGATTTTCATACTTGGTAATGCCAATTATTAGGAACCTCTCTTCCTCCATAGAGTGCTCCGGGTCATCAAATATAATTGCATCATCATCATAAAATACCGTTTCCGCCTCTTCAAAATCAATCCCGTGTTTGGCCTTATTGATTCGATTTTTATGTTCGTCCCATTCGAAGTTTATATATTTCATAATTAAATTATAATTATTTTATAATTATTTGTCAACGGTTAAATAGCAGAATTAAAAAATCCCCAGACTGTACGCTACTACGGCCTGGGGATTCGTTCTTTGTTTACATGAAACTGTCATATCTTTTTGCCTACTAGCATTATTGCATATGCACGCCAAAAATTCAATATACAAAATTCAACCATAATTTTCAAAATATCCGTTACAAAAAACGCTTGAACCTTATCGCTAGATATGCTATATTAGACATAGGAAAACAACCGCCCACAAAGTGGTTAGCCTCCGCTATAGACTATAAGCCTACCTGCATCCGCCAAGATTACAAGGTAGGCTTGTTTATTTTCGCTTGTTGTTCCTATCTATGTAGGCAAGCAGTGTGATTAAAAATGTTGCAAACAGGATCATATCCTCAAATGTGAACATCTCCATCCGCACCACCTCCCCTCTTTTGCAAGTGTAGGGAGGCTTACCACCTTGTAACACGGTTGTTTCCTACAGGAATTATAGCACAACCGGCATACCTGGACAACTTATTTCTAATATTTTTGTAGTTACTTCCTTTTATTTTCCGGTAACTACAGCCCCCATTCATTTTTCAGATTGTTCAGCATCTTCATTTCCTCACTTGTGTTCTTATCAGGATTGCTATCTGGATGATATGCCTTAGATAAAGTGCGGTAGAACTTCTTCAACATAGCTTTGTCAGCCTTACTATGGTTACTAGAAAAAGTACCGCAGTAACTACTACTGCCATGTCCCCAGTGGTTACTATAAAATTCTTCATAGTAACTACTGCTTTGCTCCCGGCTCCTGCGTTCATATTCTTTTCTTGCCTTAAAATTTTCCTCAATCTTTTTCAGATATTCCGGATTTCTCAATTCACCGAACACATCATAACAGCGGTCATATTCATCTGAACCCTCATCATACTTTTCCTTAAAATCATCTATTCTTTTATTGTGCTGGTTAAGTATCTCCCTGTGCTGCTTTCTGGCTTTACATTCCTCTGTCTTTTCAAATTCTGCAATCACCTGATCTGCGATAGGCTGAAATTTTTTATAAATCATTTCTGTTAATTCTTCTTCCGTAATCCCCAGAATCTCTGCCTTACTGCCAAGGCCTCCTATGACATAATCGCCAATCCAACTGCCCCAATCAATTATACTATAATATCCAACCGTACAGATTACCGTTTGTCGTTTTTTAACCTTCCTTTGTTCCCGATAGCTTTCATGGATGCTAATTTTAAATGCCTTCTTAACAGGTCTCTCAAAACGTTCATCACTGTAACGGTATTTATAATACGTACGATTTTCTCCATTTATACTAAAAGAAGATTCATATACTTCAATCCTTTTCGCCTCTCCACGATTAACTTTCTTAATCTCTACTTGCTGAATTACACAAAACATATTCCTCCACCTTATTTCGCCCTATGTCTGGCTTAGGACTGTAAATCAATCTTAAACCAGACATAAGATTTTATCATTATCGATAAAGACCTAATTCTGCATTAGTCCGTCTCCCATATCTCACAGCTGCACGCTTATAGCGATTCTCAAATTCATTGTCATCCAATATTATTCCTTTGTCTAAAATCTTCTGTAAAATCTGGGTATTCCGTTCTACGCTTTCCTGTAGCTGCCTCATTTCAAAAGCCTCCTGTGCTGCCTTTGCATCAAGTGCCATCTGTAAATCAGACTGCATCCGCGACATGTCAAAATTACTTCGTTCTGAAACATAGCTATCTATTTAGGGTACTGTATAATCCAATTCTAGCCCATCAAATTTTGAAAGTTTGTCTGCAATACGGCTTGATAGAACATTCATCCATTGATTGTTTTTTTCAATAGGGACTATCGCCTCCGCACCATCCTCACCAGCTATGATAGTTGTCGCACGTTTTACAATGCCGCCTTTTGCAAGCTTGGGAATCCTAGGAAGTGAAACCGTATTAATGCTAAATCCGAATGTTTCGCCACCAATTCCCGGAACCCAGTCTGGCACATCAAAGCTAAGTCCATTCAAAGCATTCGCAATATAATTTATTCCGCTTTCGATAGCTCCTATCATTTTATTTACAAAACCAATAATAGAACGGATAGGGCCCTTAACATAGTCCGGTAGTGCGTCCCAAATCCCCTTGAAGACACCTTGAATGCCTTGCCAGGCTTTTTCCCAATCACCTTTGAAAGCTCCACTAATAAAATTTATAACGCCTCTTGCCGCCGTTATAAAACCATTGAATCCGTCTGCTACTTGTTTAAACGAATCCAGAAAACGGTTTACAAAAGCCTCTAAAACCGGAGCCACGACAGGCATAATATTTTCTGCAATCCAATTAATCGCGGGTTTAAAAATATTCTCTAATACAGTCTTTATCAAGTCAGCCATGTCACCGAAATATCCAATAAAATTATCGATAAGCGGATGGATACTTCCTTCATAAACTTCAGAAAACTTTTCAGCTATCCGATCTAATGTTGGTGCCATGTATGTGTTGTAACAATCCAATAATGTTTCAACAATTTCGCTAATTCCAGAAGTAAACGAATCGATCAAGGGTTTAACATGTTCATCATAAACCGATTGAACTTTTTCCCACAGAACTGTAAAGGAATCAGCGATGGTTCCAATTATTTCTGATATTGGCGATAAGGTGTTTTGCAATGCTTCTCTGAATCCGTCAGCATTTTCAGTGATAGGAGCAAGAAAAAAGTTTAAAACATCACGTCCCAGCTTTGCCGCTAATTCCGAGACATTTATAAACGTTTCAGAAAAAAGTTGAATGATACTTGCTGTAAGTTCCTTGGCTTCATCTGAACGAAATACCGAAAAGATATTTGCTAAAGCAAGCATAAACTTTGCTTTAATGGTATCTGTCTGGGCTGTAATATCAAACATGTTAATTAACCACTGCCCAATTCTCTCCTTAGCTTCATCCAGATAAAGAGATACTCCGCCCAGAATATTGTCAACAATACTGGCTCCAATCGAAAGGAAACTTCCCACTTTTATGCCGGCGTTATACGTCAGCGTGTCTATCATCTCATTGAAAGATGATACAACTTTTCCATCCGTAAATATTTCAATCAGATTATCCTTTATGCTGCCAAGACTGTCCGTTATAGAGCTAAATACGGAGGTATCGCCAAGGCCGATTTTGAACCCTTTAAGAAAAAGGTCTTTTAACTGTATGAATCTTTTCTTGATACCGTCCAATATTGGGCTTATCTTGTCTTCTGCTGTTATTGTTAAGTCATATTTTTGGGGCAAAGCCATGTCAGGTATAGAAATACCACCGCCGCCTGCTCCACCGCCTCCTGTATCTCCTGAATCATTGCTTGACATGGAATTGACCTCGTGCCAGGCGGCAATGTACTTATTTAACTCCTTACCGCTTTTCTTAGTAGCACCGCCAATATCAGAGATTCCCCCAGCTGCCGATTCCGCATTATCCGCTAAGGCTCCGGTAGCCGTCGCAATTTCCGACATCCCAGCACCGGTTCCGGAAGTGGCTTTCTGAAATCCGAACAGCTTTCCAAGGAAATTAGAAAGCACAGTGGCAAGCTGAACAATCTTTCCAATAACTGTATTTATAATTTTTATTACGGGCAAAAAAGCAGCCATCAAGACACCGCCAACTACACCAGCAAGCTGCCTGAACTGCTCGGAAAGGATGCGAATCTGATTCGCCCAGGAACCTCCAGCTGTCCTGGCAAAATCCCCCATAATATGTGATGTCGCACTCATGATATAGTTGTATCGAAGCTGTACTTTTTCGGCCTGAGTCATATTCCGGATACTTTTATTAATTCCGTTTGCATAAGCAAATTGCTGAAGGTTTGCTTCGGTCAAAACGACGGAAAAACGTTTTAGCGCTTCTGTTTCTCCGGTAAACGTAGATGTCAAAGCGTTTCGTGCAACATCCTGGCTGACGTTCCAGAATGATGCCATATCCGCTGACAACTTTGTAAGTTCAATAGCCATGTCGGTTGCCTGTTCTGGGATTATGCCAAGACTTTTTCCCATAGCAGCGAAAGTTCCTGCTGTTCGCTTTGCTGCCACTTCACTCATACCAAATGAACTGATTGAAGTCTTGGCGAATTCTTCCAACTTACCAATCAAGGGGCCGAAACCAACTTCTGCGACATTCTGGGTTTCAACTAAGTCACTAGCCGCCGTTATAGATGCCTTTATCCCACGTACAAAGGAATATAACCCACCAGTAATGCCAAGTACAGAAAAGATTTGTTTAGTAAATCCTCCCAGACCACTTGCAGCACCTTTTGTTCCTGCCCTTAATCCTCCCATGGAAGATGATAGTCCAGTTATTTTCCTTTGAAGACTTTGCGCTGCTGAACCGGCCCTCCCTCCGGCAGCTGTTAATTGTGCCAGGGCTTGAACTGCTTTAATGGTTCCACTGTTAATGGCAGGTATCTTTTCCATAGCAGCCATAAAGCCTTCGACACCTTTCGTGATTTCAGGGAGCGATACTGCAGCAACCTGCGCCTTTTTGCCAGAACTGGCAATACCTGATAAGGCAGAAACCAGGGCAACGGTACCAGGTTGAACCGTTGGGGCTGAAGCCATAACTGATATAAACTCTTTTATTTTATTTCCAATATCAGAAAGTCCAGCCGTTACAAGAGGAATATTGCCGGCAGAGGATGTCAACTGTGCGATAGAAGTAAATATCTTTCCTACAGCAGCAGGAATCTTATTTGAACCCGAAATAGTTGCAGAAAAATTCCGGAATGCTTCTCCCAAATTTGTAAGTACAGAAGTATCAACTCCGTTAAGAGACTGCAAGCCGGCCGCCATCTGATTCAGGTTTATTGTTTCCAGCTTTTGGAACGCTGTTACAACACGATTAATTTCTTTTGGACTGATTGAAGCAAATCCCGGAACTGCTTCTGAAAAACGTTGTATTCCGGATGCAAGACTTTCCATTCCGGAAAAGTCTCCATTTATTTTCAGCAACTTAGAGAAATCAAATTTTGATAGTGCTTCAAGATTTTTTATAGCTGGCCCAATCTGTTTCCCGATTCCAGAAAATGATTTAATTGAATCGCTAAAATTTTTCAACGTTACAGAAAAATCACTTAGCTTTCCTGTATCAAGACCCCGGACTGCTGCAGAGAATTGTTTCAGTTGTCCAGTCAATCCGCCCAGCCTTATATTTTGTAATCCGGCTGTTCGGTTTTGAAGCTTTTTCAAAGAATTAGCGAGCTTATCTATTGCTTCTTCCGCTCCATGTGTTGATGATTCAATTTCCAAGCTTAAAGTGTCGATTACATTTTCTGCCATAAATTCCACCTCCAATCTTTTTAAGGTTAGCGGCTCTGCATTTGTCTACAGAGCCGGTTTTTTGTTTTCTATTTTTCTATTTCTTTTGTTATAATTTGAGGACTTTCTCCTTCAAGAAGTCCATCGAGGCCAATTACTTTCAGAAAACCGTCTTCTTGCATTCGCGCCATGCATAAGCCCATAATAGTTGCAAAATTCTTTTTTCCTTTTTTATTTTCAGAAATATATTGCATTATCAAGCGCTTTGCTGTTTCTTTATCAGGGACCGTTTTATCTCCATTCATTCCATGATGTTCTATTAAAGCAGCATAAAATAATGTCAAAGTAATTTTCGGAATGTTTGCGAGCTGCATTATCATCGATTTCATGTCATTATTACTTTCCGCCTCACCGACATCGCCAAAAAATTCCGTGAGAACTTTCAAACACTCCGTGTCAAAAAGTGCCTCCTGGCCATATTCCAATATGTAGTCCTTTTCACCAATCTTTAAAACTTTACCACCCATTTTTTGATTTTTCCTTTTACTCACATCTTTTTTATTTATTTCATCATTTTTTCTATTATCGTAATCCATTAATCAATACCTCCTTTTTTCTATTCTGAAATTGCTGGCCCACACGACCATATGCCCTCATCATCTTCCGGGCAAGTACCGCCGCCATCGTCTCCATCACAACTGCATACAGAACCGCCATGCAATTCCTTTATTTTTGCTAATATATCAGTGTCATTAACAATCAGCTTTCCATTTACATGAACCTCTTTATAATCGTTAACAGCAAATATTGCACTCCCATTGTCAGCCTTTCCATACCCGGCCCATAAATAAAGTTCTTTTCCAGAAGCATCATAAGCCATGCCAGTAACTTCATTATCGGATTGTAATATGTGTCGCTCATATTCATCATCAACATGAAAATGTCCAAGTTGTATGTATCCGGGCCGTGCCTTAAATCTTATAGTATCTCCACCATCAATGGATGTTCCTTTTATTGTTCCACCGGTAATATTGCTACCAGATATATCACCTGAAAATGTTCCGTTTGTGGCCTTGATATTATTGCAGCTTAACGTCCCATCCTTTGTCATGGATGAATTTGTGGCCTGCCAGGAAAAATGGTTTCCGGATATATTCGTGTTTCCACTAGAATCAACCGTAAATGTATTGTTAATATTAATACTTCCACCAGTAACCTTTCCAGAGAACTCTGCATTACCATTTCCGTCCAGTTTAAAATTTGTAGAATTAACAATTAATCGGTTTGCAGATAAGGTTATTTTTCCGGCCTCCTGCGATATTTCAGAGGATACTGTTCCCTTTGTTACCTTTGTCTTAATTGCTTCATCTGTAAGTTCAAACCTGGCATTCGTATCTTTCTTAAAGTTTGTCACTTCAAGACTTATTCTATCTGCTTCAACTTTCAGAGAAGCTTCGGCTTCTTTCGCTCTTTTTACTTCTGCCGTAATAGCTTTTGTCGTTATTTCAAAATGCGCCTCTTCCTGGGCCTTTAAATCCTCCAAACGGACAGATACTTCCTCAACATTTTTGATAATTACAGCAGTTTTCCCTTCAAGCTGAATTATCTGTTTATTGATTCCGAATACTTCTTCTCTTTTGGGAGAACCAGTGGATTCAATACTGTCTCTCATGGATTGGCATCCACTTGTAACCCGCTTCATTACAAAAGTTTCTACAATATCGTCTCTGGTAATAATCCGCATTCCGTCGCCAACTTCAACCCATGGCATACCATTACAATCTAAATTGGACGGACGATAAACCCTTCCAGAAATATAATCCAATATATTAGTAGCTATTGTGAGTAATTCAACAGCCGATTTTCCATAGACAAGGAAATTTCCCTCTACCACATATGGGTTGTCACCATCACCCACATTCGCTCCTATATCGCCTTCTTCCTGCCTGACAGTTACACCGCTGATTCCATCTACAACATAGTCCTCATAAGTAAGACTTTTATATGTACTAACAGTTTCAAACGGATTCCCATCTGCGCCGAATTCTGACGGATACAGGTCTTCCGAGGGGAATAAATCTTCTGACGGATATAAACCGGTTTGCTGCAAATGGACATATGTCAACTGGCCCGTTTTATCTACATGTCCAAAAACTCCATTAATCTGGCATATTGCCTTAAGGACATCACGTCCGGAAATCTGCTGTGGCTCTATCGTTTTCGTAATCTGCAAAGTATCAAAAAGAAGGTCTTGCTGCTTCTGCTGGATCCCGACATAACTACATAAAGAATTCCGGAATGTCTTTAAGGACATAGGAAAATTCAAATCATTGTACCAGACAGCCACATCCATATCAAACCAGCGCATACGGTCATACGCTGTAATCTTGCGCTTTCTCCGATCTGCCTGCCGCACAAACGATTCTACTGTATAAATCCCCATAGCCATTTCATAGCCACCAATTTCCACGGTCAAGGTAAACTCTCTTCCGGTTACGTCCTGCGGTACATCTGCTACAATAATTTCAAAAATAGCAGATTCACAGGAACCGAATTCCAGGTCTTCTGATTCCGATAAAGATTCCGTAATTGTAAGGGACTCTGTTTCAATCCTGTCATTCTCAATCACAAGCCATGGTTGGCCTTCATGTTCTGTAGGGAATAAGTCTTCTGCCGGCCACAATGTTTCATATGGATACAGGGGTTCGATTTTATCATCCCAAAAAGTCAGTTTAAACTTTTTTTGTGTTAGTTGTTTAGTGTTATCATCTCTAAACAGCTTTTTTATTTCTTCCGGTATTTCAAGCAACTACACCACCTCCCAGATTCATTTATTTGCCCGTTAAGCGGCCTCAAATGGATAAGGCATACTCTTTTCCATAAAATCATCTGAAGCCGCCTACAGGCTTTTAAAGCACAATCAAAATTGATTTAAAATATCCATATTTACTGTACCACGCCGGTCAGCATACTCCTTTGCCTGCTCCAATGATGAAGACTCCTCTATAATACTTTCAGATTCTTTTGCACTATTAATTTCAGGCTGACTTTTTGCACCTGCATAATTTAGCAGAAAATATTTTTTAAATGCTTCTTTATGCTCATAATCATCAGGCATGGAATCCAGACGCGAAACGATATCTGGTATTTCTTCGCGAACTTTGTCCGCACCTTTTGTATTTATGTCTCCCCAGCGGTCAATAAGTGGGTCGAGTTTTTTCGCAATGTCTTCTGCCTCTTTTTCTGATAAAACATAGCTTATTGGAGCTTTTGCCTTCTCAAATAATTTCTTCACATAATCCAAATCATTACTTCGAGGCTCAACAGAAGCCATTGCCAACTCCGGCAACGAATATTCTCCCATGTCAACCCCATTAATTATTTTATGCTCAATCAAATCTCGCCCAGGGAACCCTTCATTTCCACCTTTCCCAGCGTATGAATAAATTCGCGATTCAATTATGCTTTGCGCTGTATCAAGAGTACTAAGCAATTCATCAATATTAATGCACTTCGTGCTAAATCCGTTATCCTTTGCAATCGATAAAAACACTTTCTTACCCAGATATGAATTGTTGATTTCCGGCTCAATGACTTTTAATTCTTGAAGACTAAGACGAATACCAAACTCTCTAATACAGCGTAAAACTTCTAAGACTCCCGGTTCAACTGGTTTAATCATCCATGCTTTGAGCTCATCTCTAAGTTCCTGAAAGATTTCGTTTACTCTTCTTACAGTAATGTCTGTTTCAGAACGGAAGCTTCCTGCGTAAGATACCCATCTTCCCAGAACAAACTCGCTTTGGAACGATTCTGGCGATAGCCGTTTCCGTGCTTCCGTTTCTTCTTTTCTATATTTCTCAAAAATTCTATCCGCATTTCTTCTATACTTTTTTTCAATTTCCAAAACCTTTTCAAATCTATCCATCCTATTAGTCTCCTTTTTAATAATTTTCTAAAACTGATTGGATTTGCAACTCTTCATCAGTCAATTCCCTTGGCTTCTCTTCGCCCTTTGGTGGAATATAGCCAGATGGCCCAAAACCGTTTAAAATCTCAGTTCTCCGCTTTTCTTCAGATGCTCTTTTTTGTGCATGTTCGTAAAGCGACGCATATACTGGATTTGTCTTCATCATTTCCTGATGTTTCTTTTCGCCTTCTGCGGCTTTTCTTTCTATCGCATTCATCAAAATTCTCCTTTCTTTCTCAACATATTTTCCGACTTCACAATCCGTTCTCGTTTTATCGGTCAATGGAAGTTCCGTTGTTTTGTTTTCCCCAAATGCCTGGGGAAGCCTTATAATAATTCCTGCGTCTGTCACATCAAGGATTTTAAATGCCTAGATACCGTTCATTTTCCGACAATGCTTGCTGGACTGTTCTGAACTATGTTTAACTTCCAATTTCTCACCTTATAAGGCGAGGATATTTTTACATTGCTCATAATAAATCGTCTCCTTTTTTATTCTTTTTTCTATTTGAGATTTTTTTCTTTCCAAAAGTTTTCGAGCAGGTAACCTCGGCCCAAAATTGGACTCGGCTAGACCCCTGCCCGGGGCATTTGTCACCCCAATTCAGCCTTCTTCTTTGCCCTAATAAGAGTTGATTTACTGATGCCTGTTAGCGCCTCTACTTCCTTGTACGAATGACTCTCTAATAGACTTAAGGCGTGCTGTATCTGCTTTCTTCCATGCTTCGGAGGCCGCCCCTCTTTAAAATCCGGCTTCTTCCGCGCTATCGCCTTACCTTCCTGCGTCCTCTCAACAATCATATCACGTTCAAATTCAGCAAAAGCAAGCATGATGTTTCGTATTAATCTACCTGTTGGGGTATTATCCATAAGCCCCATGTTCAATATATGAACAATCACACCTTTATCAAGCAATGTTTGTACTAAATCAATGCCTTGTGATACGCTTCTAGCCATTCTATCAAGCTTTGTAACAATCAATTTATCTCCAGATTCCAATTCAGCCATTAGTCTGTCCAACTCCGGCCTATGTGCCTTGGTTCCCGTAAATGCATCACAGAAAATAACTTCCGCACCATTCTCTTTCAACAGCTTCTCCTGGGCTTCAAGGCTATTTCCATCTTTTGCTTGTCCCTTCGTTGACACCCTCGCATATCCGTAAATCATAGTAAAATCCCCTTTCATTTATGACACTAAGTTATGACACCACTCTATGCCTTGATTTTACTACATCTACAAATCGGTGTCAATACTTAAAAGTTATGACACCAAAGTTATTAATCATCCAATTGCAACGGCTCCGGCTCTTCTTGATATGCCGCAAATCTAGCAGATATCTCTTCCCTGCTTAATTGTGCGACGGAACTGTTTTCTGATGTAGATATTTCCACATTATCTTTATAATTCGCCCAATTTTTCAGAAAAAATATGCCACTTCCCGGAAATATTTTGTTATTTAGCATAAGTTGTTCAAGGAATGCCACAACAAAACTTTTAGCCTTTACAATAAGTTCCTGGCGTTTTTCAGAACATCCAATCCCATTTTCCCAATTTAATAAAGTCTGCCTACTTATTCCGCCTAGCGATAACCTCATAGATTCAATTCCGGGCCGAATTGATGCTTTGTCACACAATTCAAAATATTCATCAATCCGTCTTTCAGTTTCTTCATCCGTTTTGGGTTTCCCTTTTCGATACAACTCCATTAGGCTTTCAACCACCTCTCCAGTGTATTCTTTTGGGAGTGATTCAAGCTCCCCTGTCGGAAAATTGTTTTTTCTCGCCATTTCCAATCATTTCCTTTCCACTTTTTATAATGTCCAATTTATTCGCACAGCTTGCCTTTTCTATTCCTCTCACAAACTTCTTATACTTCCCTTCCCGCACATCCTTCAGCAGCTTTTCCCACCTGGGCATATCTCCCATAGCATCCACCAATCCTTTCCAATTCCTCAAATCCCGCC
The DNA here is from genome assembly GCA_910585435.1 of uncultured Hungatella sp. Taxonomy (GTDB): domain Bacteria; phylum Bacillota; class Clostridia; order Lachnospirales; family Lachnospiraceae; genus UBA3402. Next base: position 137,335 of record CAJUEJ010000005.1, read on the forward strand.
ATCAACAAAGCCTTCAGCAACTCAAATCCCGGCTTGTCCTGGTTTTCCCGGTACAGCTTGCCGAAATCATCAACCACCGTATCCCAGTATTCGTCGGTTCCTGTTACCGGATAGTGTTGCTTATGAAAATTCCAGGCTATGGCCCAGAGATTTCTATATTGATTGTTAAAATCCAAACTGTCACATCCCTTCAATTTTGGCCTGATAAGGGTGGAATAGGTGGAATATTTTTTTAAATCATCATATGTAGGAAAAAAATAATACGTATATATAAAATGAATAAAAATTATTTTACACTTTTTCCACCCATTAGGCTCAAACAAATGGTAACTCTTGTTGTTCGTCAATACATATAAATTCTTGCTCCTTAAATCCCAAACCAGTAAAATATTCATCTCCATGCACGGTTTTCTTACCAAATCCCTTATTCTTCAAATTTGCATAAAACCGTGTCCTGCTTAATGGTTCCCTCTCAGTTTCTTCACAGTAACTTTTATATTTTTCCAGTAGTTCTGTTGTCTTAACTGACTTTTCCGCATCCTTCACCATACATTCCTGCAGAAACGCTTGAGCGCTATCTGAATCGGCGTATAGCTCAGCAACTAATTCTCGGCTTCGTGCGCTTTCAAATAAACTGTTATTCGAAAATAAATCCTGTAATTCTTTTAATGCCTGCTGTATGAGATATGGAATTTCAAGCAATAACTTTTCTTCAAGCTGCCGATCCGGCGTCTCTGGCTTGTTGTCCATCTCGACTAAGATTATTCTTTCAAACAGTGCGTTACTTTTTTCATCCAAAGAAATTGGAACCGTATTACATGAAAATAATAATCTTGCATAAGGAACGAAAGTTATGATATCCTTCCCTTTATAGGAATCGCTTAAACTGTCGCCTCCAGTGATTAACTTAATCGTGTTTACTGTCTTGAGGGGATTACCGTTTAAATCGGCACATAAATTAACAAGCCTCCCCAATAACTGAATCGAATAGAACTTTTCCTCCAATTTTTGGAGTGGCACATTGCTAAAATTCCCCTGTCCAATCACATTCTCAAATAACCTCACAACGACACTTTTACCCGTTCCCCTGCTGCCCTTTAGAATAATAAATTTCTGGAAATTGCATCTCGTCATACAGAGTCCTAAAAATTGCAAGATAGTTTTTCTATCCTCTTTTGACATCGAATCACTAAAAAATTTTTCTGTCACCTCTCCAGAACATTCATTATCAGGCGCATATTCCCATGGAATCTGATTTATACAATAGTATTCTGGCTTATGCTCATGTTGTTCTCCAGTTATTCCATCTACCAAACAGTTTTTAAAAGGAATCCAGTGCTTAGGAAATCGATTTACCTCCGCGTACGATTTTTCAAGATCATAATCCATTACAAATAGTTGAAAAACCCTTGTGATTGTGGTAGACTTGATTAGACGTGAAAATATCATACTCTTAATCAGTGTCTTTAATCTTGCGCCGGAAAAGTCAGCTTTAAATACTCCATTCTCATAAAAATATGGCGTTCCGGCCAAGAAAAAAAGATTGTAGTTTTGTTTCACGTATTTCAGTATTGCATCATCAAAAACCCCACATGGCCTTCCTTTTCCGTCTAGTAAATGGAATTGTATTTTAAATGAATCATCCAAAATCCCACCTACTTTCAATTATAAATTCCACATAGTAAACCTAGCCGATATTCTGCAATCTGTTTCTTATTGATGCTAAGACACCATCCATCAGAAAATGGCTCTAATTTCTGAATTAAATGCCCAAAATCACTGGAAACCTTTTTCCAAAAATCAACTTCGTTTTGCCACTCCAATTGTTGTTCTTTCTTCTTTTGTTCGGCGGCCTCTTGTTTCCTTTCCTGCTGTTTAATCCGGGAGCGGATGTTTTCCCTATCAGGCGTGTCTTCAATTCCATAAAGAGCTCTGATTTCTTTCAACGCTGTCCATGAATCGCAACACCGGACATGCACCCACAATTTAACAGCGTCGCCACCAGTTCCACGTCCAAAATCGTAAAACGAACCGGTTTCTGGATAGATTTTAATTGACGGAGTTCTCTCTCCTGGAAATCGAAACATTCCCCTGACCGGTTCTCCCAATAAACGCCGCGCAACATCTTCGATACAAATCTGCATTCTGATTTCTTCAAAATCTTCTTTCATTTTTCACCAGCTTTTAATGGCGAACAACCGCATCTGGCTCATATCCCCCAAGTGCTACACCGGTCTCCTCATAAAACTTCTTTGGACTGATTAGATAAGACCATCGTTTACTCCCTGGAAGTTTATATGCCCTCCCATAATCTACAACACCCTGTTGTATAAGAATCCTCAGAGTCTGCTTGTCCAGGCCTAATGCAACTGCAGTTTCTTCTATCCCCAAGTTTCCTTTTGCCATTTTGTAACTCTCCTTTCCCGTCTTTTTCTTTTTAAATCTCTTATTGACTACTTCTATCATACATGATAAAATAGGGTTTGTATCGTACACTATGTATTCTATTATATGGAGATAATAATGAATAAGAGTATATATAATACACCTAACGACACTTCATATGAACAAAAACATGATATTTTTAGAAATCGCTTTAAGGATTTATGCAAAAACAAATATCTCACTTATGAAGGTTTGGCAGGTAAAGTTGGTTACGCAGAAGATACAGTAAAAAGTTGGGCCAGAACAAAAGGTCATTTTCCTAATATGGATACATTAGTAAAATTGTCGTGCATTTTTGATGTAGATGTGGCTTATTTGCTTGGAGATCAAGACTTTAAAAAGATTAAATCACAACGCATACATGATTTATCCGGTTTAAATGAAAAAGCATCTGATATGATTGATTCAACAAATCTTAATGCGTGTGATACATATGTATTAAACAGACTATTAACACACAAAAATTTTCCTCGTTTATTAGACGCCATGTATCAATATGCCCACTGTCATAATATTGAAATTAAAATGGAAGATAACACCTTCCCAACGGATGATTTCTTTCCTTTTACAGATTCCAAAAAGAAAATGGCTTTCAAATTTACAGCTACTGATACTCTCTCTGAAATTTTAGAAGACATGTATAAAGAAAATGAAGGACTAATGAAATACGCAAAAGGAAGAGCCGAATTGGAAGAAATGTTTAATATGATTCAAAAATATTATTTTAAGCATGAAGATAATGATGATGATATTACAGAAGCGTTACTTAAAGTAATAGATGCATATTTAAAAACATTGCCTGAATATTCCACTTATAATATTGTTAGGAAATTTAGTTCTGAGGATATATTAAAAAATTACAAGGAGATTGCAAAATTATTAGATATTAGCCTAATAAGTTCGGATTCACTGCAGAAAGGAAGTGACTAAATGTCCCTCATAAGTTGCCCCGAATGTAACCATGATGTATCTGACAAGGCTGTATCCTGTCCCCAGTGCGGATACCCAATGAACACGCCATCCAGCCCAAAGCCCCGTGTAAAAAATGGCCGGCCCACAAAACTGCCTAACGGCTTCGGTACTATATATAAACTGCCCGGCAAACGACGCAAACCATTCCGGGCTGTCAAAACTGACAAATGGATATATGACACCGTTACTGGAAAAAGCAAACAGGTACGCTTCACAATCGGATATTATCCTACCCGTGAAGAAGCCATGATTGCCCTATCCAATTATAATGAAAACCCATACAATATAGAGACAGATTCCATAACTTTTGAAGAAGTCTATGAGAAATGGAGCCAGACTTATTTCCCAACATTATCTAATGCATCCAGCATAAGAACCATCACGGCGGCATATGCTTATTGTAATGGCCTTTATCAAATGCGTATGCGTGACATAAAAGTGGAACATCTGGAAGGTACTGTCTTAAACGCCCAGGTAGGTGACAGTACAAAAGCACGAATCAAATCACTCTTCAACATGATGTACCGTTTTGCCTTGTCCCATGAAATATGTGATAAAGACTATGCTTCTTTAATGTTTGTTAGTGGAAATCCCATCAAAAGATATAATCAAAAAGAAGTCATTCCATTTTCACAAGAAGAAATCCTCAGTTTATGGGATGCCATTGATACAATACCATTTACTGATATGGTTATCATAGGTATCTATTCCGGCTGGCGGCCACAGGAATTAGCCACACTTAAAATCGCTGATATTGATCTCAGTATGGACACTATGAAAGGTGGTATGAAAACTGATGCTGGGAAAAACAGGCTTGTGCCGATACACCCTTTAATAAAGCCGTTAATTGAAAACCGTATGAATGAAGCTAATAGTTTAAAATCTGAATACCTCTTTAATGATGTCAACGGGCAGCAGGGGACTTATATGACCTATGATAAATACCGCAAACGTTTTGAGAAAGTCATGACCCGATTAAAAATGAAACACCGTCCTCACGAAACCCGGCATACATTTATCACGAAAGCAAAGGCCTGTCATGTGGACGAACATATCTTGAAATTGATTGTAGGTCATACCGAACGAGATATTACAGAAAAGGTTTATACTCACAGAACTATGGAGCAACTTCAGGATGAGATAAAGAAAATCACAAAATAGCATGAAAAGAGCCGTCCCCTCCTACCTTGGGTAACGGCCTTTTATGCACTTACACAGGATTTTCTATTCATTAGAGCATAGGATTAATACTTCATCCCAACCTTTTCATAAACAATCTTTAGAAATTCCTCAACATCATCAATTGTCCAGAGGTGATCGCGATTCGCATCATAGCAACCCCATACTGAATATCCGGTAGCCATATCTGTAACATCAAAACCGGTAAGTCTTTCACCGTTCCAGTTAGTCACAATACTACCATTATGATAATGCTGAAATCCTTTACTTACACAATAACCGGCCTTCTGACCTTTTCTCCGTGCTTTGCATTCTCTTGTTTCTAAAGAATAATTGTTGACCATATACATTTACCTCCAATTGAACTTTCTAAGTTCATAGTTTCCGTAGGATTTTTTCTACCTAAATGGCAGAATGGCAATGTAATATAGTTTAGTTTAGTCTAATATATTGTAATGCTCTGTTTTATCCTGCTTGTGCCTTGTGAAATAATTGTATCATATGTCCCATATGATTGCAATAACTATTACCATTTTATCGAATGTTTGTTCTTTCTTATTTTGTGTGCTACCTCATGTGTGCTACTTGTGTGCTACGTGTGCGCTACATGGCAAAATTAAAGGCTTCCGCTGACTTCTCACATCAACGAAAGCCCTTGATTTTACGTTATTTTTTAGAACTTCCCAGCCTGCGCTGCTTCCTCAACAGAGACAGCCACAGCCACAGTCATACCAACCATCGGGTTGTTACCTGCGCCGATGAGGCCCATCATCTCTACGTGAGCAGGAACGGAAGATGAACCTGCGAACTGTGCGTCAGAGTGCATACGTCCTAAAGTATCTGTCATACCATAGGAAGCTGGTCCTGCTGCCATGTTGTCCGGATGCAGGGTACGTCCGGTACCGCCGCCGGATGCTACGGAGAAGTACTTCTTGCCTGCCTCCTGGCGCTCTTTCTTGTAAGTGCCGGCTACCGGATGCTGGAAACGGGTTGGGTTGGTGGAATTGCCGGTGATGGAGACATCCACATTCTCCTTCCACATGATGGCAACACCTTCCGGAACGCTGTTGGCGCCGTAGCAGTTTACCTTGGCACGAAGTCCCTCAGAGTAAGACTTGCGGGAAACTTCCTTTACTTCGTTGGTATAGGGATCATACTCTGTCTCCACAAAGGTAAATCCATTGATACGGGAGATAATCTGTGCCGCATCTTTTCCAAGACCGTTTAAAATGACACGGAGAGGTTTCTGACGAACCTTGTTAGCCTTCTCAGCAATACCGATAGCACCCTCTGCCGCAGCAAAAGACTCATGGCCTGCCAGGAAAGCAAAGCACTCGGTCTCCTCTTCCAGAAGCATCTTGCCTAAGTTGCCATGTCCCAAACCTACCTTACGGGTATCTGCAACAGAACCAGGGATACAGAAAGACTGAAGCCCTTCTCCGATGGCTGCCGCAGCGTCCGCTGCTTTTCTGCAGCCTTTCTTGATTGCAATAGCTGCACCTACAGTGTAAGCCCAGCATGCATTCTCAAAGCAGATGGGCTGAATGCCTTTGATCATGTTGTATACATCAAGGCCGGCATCTTTCGTAATCTTCTCAGCCTCTTCCAGAGAAGCGATGCCATAACTATTCAATACGCTATTGATATTATCAATACGTCTCTCATAAGATTCAAATAATGCCATGATATGTAATTCCTCCTCAAAAATTCTGGTTATGACACAAAAATTATGGCGCAAAATTTTCTGCTTCGCATAAAATTTTGCTTTATTCTTTACGTGGGTCGATAATCTTTACTGCGTCTGCTACGCGGCCATACTGACCTTTTGCCTTCTCCCAGGCAGTGTTGGGGTCGTCGCCTTTCTTGATGAAATCCGTCATCTTTCCAAGGGATACGAACTGATAGCCGATAATCTGATCATCTGCATCCAAAGCGATACCTGTTACATAACCCTCTGCCATCTCCAGATAACGAGGACCTTTCTTCAGAGTTCCATACATCGTGCCAACCTGAGAACGTAAGCCTTTTCCCAAATCCTCAAGACCTGCACCTACAGGCAGACCATCCTCAGAAAATGCGGACTGTGAACGGCCGTAAACGATCTGTAAGAACAGTTCTCTCATAGCAGTATTGATTGCATCACATACCAGGTCCGTGTTCAGCGCTTCCATAACAGTCAGGCCCGGAAGAATCTCTGCTGCCATAGCTGCGGAATGAGTCATACCGGAGCATCCGATGGTCTCAACCAAGGCTTCCTGAATAATTCCTTCTTTTACATTCAGAGAAAGCTTACATGCACCCTGCTGAGGAGCACACCAGCCAATACCATGAGTAAAACCGGAAATATCCTTTACTTCTTTTGCCTGCACCCATTTTGCTTCTTCCGGAATCGGAGCTGCACCATGATGCACACCCTGCGCTACCGGGCACATTGTTTCTACTTCATGTGAATAAATCATTGTAAAACTCCTTTCAATTAAGTAATAAGTGTGAAGTATTTTGTTGGTATTGTTAAATTTATCACATCATACTTGTCTATTATTTTCTCACAAAATATGTCATTAGTCCAGCGGTTTTTTCAAAAAATACTCTAAAAAATAACCAAAATTACGGAAGGACATATTTTGTCATAATCTTAATATCCGTGTACCAATACTCTTCCTTCGGCCTTTTCCCCTTCAAAATCATATCCGCCAGAATATTAGGCGGGCGGTACCCCTGGACATACCCGTTCTGATCAATCAGAAAGTCCACCGTATCCTCTCTGAGGGCCCGCTCATTTTTCGGAGTCTGGTCATAAATCACCACATAGGGCCTCCGATCCAGCTTCAACGTCTCAAACGCCTTCCCCACCCCGGCCTGTCCTCCCGACACCACCAGGATTCCGCTGATACCCGACACAGCCATCATCGTGTTCTCAATAATACGCTGTACCTCCTCCGTCTCGTCAAAGCTCCCCTGCACCCCTGCAATCTCCAGCTCCGGATACGTCCTCTTCAATTCCTCCACAAACCCGTCCACCCGGAAATTATTCACAGGATTCCCAAAAGACCCGGTAATGATCAGAATCTTTCCCTTCCCCCTGGTTAACATTCCCAGAAGCCCTGCCGCGACCCTGCCGCTCTTTTTATTATCCATCCCCACAAAACAGCTTCTCTTAATCCCCACAATGTCAGAATTAAAGGTCACCACCGGAATCCCCCCTTCCTCCGCCAGCTCATTGATTCGCATACGGATAGCCTCCGATTCCACCGGCATCACCGCCAGCCCGTCAATCCCTTCCTCCACCAGCTCCTCCATAGCCTTCAGCTGCTCTCCCGCATCCACAGACAGAACTTCCCTTACAAGGACCTCCACCCCTCGTTCTGCCAGCTCCTCCCTGGCCTTTTTTATCCCCCTGTTAATCTCCATCATAAAAGAAGCCCTGGCCAGCTGAGTCACCACCCCAATCTTAACCAGAGCCTTCGCCCTCTTTCTCCCCTTCACCACATACCCCATCTCATCCGCGATCTTCCACACCCGTTCCTCCACCTCCGGAGCAATCCTCCCCCGGTGATTCAGCGCCCTGTCCACAGTCCCCCTGGACACCCCCGCCAACTCCGCAATCTGCTGTATCGTCACTGCCATACATCCACTCCCCTCAAATCCTGTATCCTATATCCCTTTGCTTTTATTATCCTCACTCTTCTATACACACCTCAACATCATTCATCCCTTACATAACCCAAATAGCACACTCATTATGCGTGCTTTTATCATAACACACATCCTCTCCATGTGCAACCCGATTATATCATGTCCTCCGTACATGCCCTTTCAAAAATACCCATTACCAAACAACCTGCCTTCCCCATTCGTCAAATCATCTCTCATGTACTGATACGATTATATCCAGGCAAACCTCCCTGCCAAAATTCCCATCAGACTACATTGAATTCACTCACCGATGTTCCCGGCATCTGCCCGCCAACACACAGCTCCAAAAAAAGCCGCCCTGCAAGAAGAATTTGATAAATTCCTCCCGCAAAGCGGCTCCCCTCATCATCTCTTACCGAACCTCAGAAATCTTAACCGGCCGATGCTCCTCCATAGACTTCTTGGCAGCCAGCCCCATCAGCACTGGCTCCAACCCATCCATAACTCCCAGAGGAGTATCCGTATCATTCACAATCGCATCGATAAAGCACTTCACTTCCTTAGCATAAGCAGCCATATATCTTTCCAGGAAGAAATGCAGCGGAACCTCCCCGGTCACTCCGCTCTCATTGCTGATTACCGCAGCCGAAGCCGTATCATTCCCGGTAGCAACCATACCTTTGGACCCAAACACTTCTGCCCTCTGATCATACCCGTAAACAGCCTTTCTGGAATTGTCGATCACTGCAATAGCGCCGTTTTCCATCTTCAGCGTAATCACTGCCGTATCCACATCCCCGGCCTCTCCGATAGCCGGATCCACCAGAACAGCTGCCTCTGTGTAAACCTCGGTGGCATTGCACCCGGCCAGGAAACGAACCATATCAAAATCATGAATCGTCATATCCAGGAACATACCGCCGGAAACCTTTACATACTCTGCAGACGGCGGCTCCGGATCCCTGGAAGTCACCTTGATCACATGGATATCCCCTACTTTCCCGGCTGCAACAGCATCTCTCACAGCCTCAAAGTTGTGGTCAAACCTGCGGTTAAAGCCAACCTGGTATTTTACCTTGCTGTCCTTCAACGCATCGATAACCTCCTGAATCTTGTCGATATCATGGTCAATAGGCTTCTCACAGAACACATGCTTGCCAGCCTTGATAGCCTCTACGGAAATCGGGGAGTGGGTATCTGTGGAAGAGCAGATAAGTACCGCATCAATCTCCGGATCAGCCAGAATCTCCTTGTAATCCTTGGTTACCTGTGAAACTCCCATGTCCTTTGCCCATGCGGCTGTCTCATCTGTCAAAAACGGATCCGCCAGCATTTTCACTTTTGCGTCCGGTACCTGGGTGCAGATGCTCTGTACATGCACCTTGCCGATTCTTCCTGCTCCGATGATTCCTACCTTAATCATAAATGTTAATCTCCTTTATATGTAAAATTTAAATTTTTACAGCCCTGTCTTTTCCGCAATATATTTTCTGGCACGGATCGCATACTCTAACGGATTGGCCTTGGCAGGATCCTGCTCCGCCTCTACCAGCATATAGCCTTCATACTTATTCTCTTCCAGAACCTTGAAAATCGGATCAAAATCAATACATCCGTCTCCCGGAATGGTAAATGTCCCCATCCGCACGCCGTCTAAAAAGCTTAAATTCTCTGCCTTCACCTTCTCAACCACATCCGGGCGGATATCCTTTAAGTGTACATGCTTGATTCTGCCTATATACTTCTTTACCATAGCCAGCGGGTCTTCGCCGCAGTAGCGGAAATGCCCTGTGTCAAACAGAAGGCTTACATACGCCGGATCCGTGTTGTCCAGCATGCGATCCACCTCATCGGCAAACTGTACTACAGTTCCCATATGGTGATGGAAGGTCAGGCTGATGCCATACTCTTCCTTCGCGATCTTTCCCAGCCGGTTTAACCCGTCGCAGAAGGTCTTCCACTCGTCGTCATTCATCACATATTTATGTCCGAAAATAGGAGTGTCCAACTGCCCCTGCACACTGTGGCTCTGCTCGGAAGCACCGATGATTTTAGAACCCATAGCCTTTAAAAACTCACACTGTGCCCGGAATTCTTTCTCAACCTCCTCAAACGGTTTCGTAATCAGGAAGGAAGAAAACCACTGATTGCAGATCTCCACGCCTCTTAACTCCAAAGCCTTCTTAAGAACCTCTGGATCCTTGGGATATTTATTTCCCACCTCAGAGCCGGTAAATCCTGCCAGCGCCATCTCGCTGACACACTGCTCAAACGTATTCTCCTTTCCCAGATCCGGCATGTCGTCGTTTGTCCACGCAATCGGCGCAATTCCCAGCTTCACTTTCTCCTTGTTAAACATAGTATGCTTTCCTCTTTTCTTGATTTTTATATTCATACCTGCCGGCGCCGCCCTATTTTAATCCCGTCAATCGCAGCACAAGCAGCAGATACTATACGATCCTGATATCCTCAAACCCCGGCTGAGCGGCTTTTCCCGAAAATCCTTCCATGGAAAGATTTTTGCAGTCCTGGGCATAAAGAGCCTCCCCGAAGGAAGACATATCCTCCCCTTCAAATTTCACCCGGCAGTTTCTGAGAACCACGTCATCCGCCCTTCTCATATAGAAGCCGGCGGACTTGATCTCCTCGATCTTCTGCCCGTATCCCGGACGGAGATCGTACATGCCTTTCGGCCACTTGCTCTTTGCACGCACCGTCACAGAGACTTTCTCAAACAGTACGTCCTCAATATGATTTCCGTCGCTTCCTGACAGAAATACGCCGTTTTCCGAATCACAGGTAATATTGCTGAAACGTATTCCGGATATATGCCCTGACCTGGTATTCTCATCCCTGTCATGGGTGGAAATAGTAATAGGCTCCGCGCATCCCCACCAGCAATCTGCAAACCGTCTCGTATCAATGATAATGTTGGAGAAGGATACATTCTTTACATTGCCGCCGTCCCGGATCTGGATGGAAATACCCCGGTTGGTGTTGCTGATGACACAGTTATCCACCACCACATTTTCAAAATCCCCGGTTCCCTCTGTCCCGATCTTTAAAGCCGCCGAGGTAGACACCAGGGTACACCCGGAAACCACCACGTTTCTGGTAGGACCGTACTCCATATTGCCGGAGGAGCTTTTCAGGCAAATACAATCGTCGGCACACGTAATATGGCATCCCAGGATCCGCACATTAGTGGAGTGATCCGGGTCAATCCCGTCAGAATTAGCCACATTCAGATCATTTAAAATCCGTATCTGGGAAATCAGCACATCGTCACATCCGGCAGGATGAAGGGTCCAGAAGGGCGCATTCCTCAGGACAACATCCGTGAAAGAAATGTGGCTGCAGTGTTCCACATACACCAGGGTAGGCCTGGGATAAAAATCCCCTGTCACATAGTAAGGGCTTACCTGCTTTACAAATGCGTACGCATTGCCGTCCACAGCCCCAGGGCCGGAGATGGCGATATGATCCGCATCCTTTGCATAGATAAATGCATAGGAAGGCTTCAGCGTCACAGGTGTTCCCACCCGATCCACGCCGTCGTCCCGCTGTCCCGCATTGGGACGGAAATATGTGTCTATGTCAGAGTGAGCCTTCAGCACGGCTCCTCTCTCCAGGTGAAGATCCACATATTCCTTCAGGATAATAGAGCTGGAATAAAATAATTTTCCCCCTTCTAAAATCACGCGGCCGCCTCCAGCCTGGCTGCAGGCATCAATAGCCTTCTGAATCGCTGCGGCATCGTCGGTCACGCCGTCAGCCTTCGCCCCAAAATCAAGCACTCGATAATCCACTTTTTCGTTCTCCTTTTTTGTCCGTTATAAGTTCAGGCCTATGGATCAGCACTGCCCATGCCCTGTCAGTCAATGACATTGCGGATCTTTGCCGGCGTCCTGTAATTCCAGGAAGATATCTTGATTCCACTCTTTGTGCTGGCAGCATGTACCACCTGCCCGTTTCCGATGTACATAGCCACATGGTTGACAGTTCCACTGCTGTTGGTATAGAAAATCAGATCTCCGGGGCGCATCTGGCTGGAATTAATACTCTTTCCGGTCTTTGCCTGATCCCTGGACACTCTGGGAATGCTGATTCCGAAATGCTTAAGCACAGACTGGGTAAAGCCAGAGCAGTCCGCACCGTTGGTCAAGCTGGTTCCGCCCCACACGTAGCGGTTTCCCACAAACTGAAGGGCATAGTTGACAATCTTGCTTCTCTGGGAAGCCTGCTGATTGGCCAGCTCTTCCATGGGCGAGAACTTGATGGCCTCTGCCAGCGCATAGCGAACCTCCACCAGATTATCGCTGGTAGAGATGTAGGCGCCGTCGCTGCCGTTCTCATCCTCGTCTCCCGTATCCAGCTCGATCTGCACCCAGCCGTCCATCTGCTGGACAACCGAGTACCGCTCCTCCTTGGAAATCTGGGTCCATATCTTGGAATCTGTATTAGGCTCCATCCGCACATTCAGCCGCTCTGTATTGACAATAGCCATAAGGGAAGCCGAATCCATAGCCAGATCCACAGCTTCCTGCCCTGTGGCTGTATACTGGGGATCCGCCGTCACATAGCCGGTGATATTGCCGGAACGGATCTTGTACCATCCGTCCTCTGTCTCCAGGATCTCTCCCGCCGCCTTGCCGGGCAGCTTTCCGATAATGTTGCTGTTCCCCTCATCCTTTGGCGAGCTGCGGATATTCAGGTAGCTCTGAACCTTGGATATGAGAATATTATTATACTGGTTGATGGCCATGGCTTTTAAGTCCATCTTCCTGGCCTCATTTAACGCCAGCTTCACCTCCGCGTAATCAGCGGAAATGTATCCGCTGGGGATCTGGATCCATCCGTCAACCTGGTCGATGACCTCATACCGCTCTGCCTCCAAAGCCTGGGCCACAATATTGGACGGATCTATCTCTGGAGCGCTGCGGATATTTAAATTGTTTGCCGTGACAATGGCCCGGAGCTTTACCTCCCCCAGCGCCAGCTGCCTGGCCTCCTCTCCGGTGACCACATACTGGCTGGCAATATATCCGTCCACGCCGCCGGAGCTGATATGGTACCAGTCCCCCTCCTGTCCCAGAATCTCACAGACCGTATTCTCCTGCATCTTTCCGATAATATCTCCAGAAGGGTCTGGGCTTCTGCGGACATTCAGATAACCGGACACCTGCACAAATCCTATATTTCCATAAGAATCCACCACAGCCTGCTTCTCTGCCAGTTCCATCGCCTGCCTGGACTCCTCCTGGGCTCTTAAGGATTCCTCTTCGGCCCTGCTCTCTGCCTCCGGGTCCAGGGTTAACCCGGTTGTCTCCTGCATCTGCTGCTGAGGCTCTGTAGCCGCCGCCCCTTCTGACAACCGCCGCTTTGCCAAAGCGCCGACACCGATAATCAGCAGAACCACCAAAATGACTGCCGCAGCAAATACCACATACATGGTGTAGGGATGCTGGTTTCTCTTTTTCCTTGCTCTGTCCAGCAGGGCCTGGTAATCTTCTTTATCAAACATCTGTGTACTCCTGTGTCTCTCCTTTTAGCTGATATGTCCTGAACTGCTTTTTATCACAATACTTCCTTTAATTCCAGGTACTTTTTAACCAGTTCCACTGCCTGATCTATCTCCAGAGCTGTGGTATTGACAGGAAGATCATAGTTGGCCATGTCCTCCCACTCTTTGCCGGTATAATATTTGTAATAATCCCGGCGCTGCTTGCTGATACGGTTCACCCGCCGAAGGGCCTCCCTGGAGTCCACACCGTCCACCTCCTGCACTCTCCGGACACAGGTAGTGAGATCCGAGTATACGAAAAGCTTAACCAGGTTCTCTGCCCCTGCTGCCTCCAGCACATGGTTGGCACAGCGTCCCATAATGATGCAGGAGCCTTCCCCGGCCACCTGGCGGATAATCTTTGCCTGAAACCGGAACAGATTCTCCGGCGATGTAATATCATCATCTACGGACGGCTCCTCCAGACTGGTGTGAAGCCCTCCCAAAGCCCGGAAAAACAGGTTATTTCCGGCCTTCTCATCATTCAAACGGAAAAATTGCTCCCCGATAGCGCTTGCTTCCGAAGCCATCGTCAGGATCTCCTCATCATAAAAGGGAATGCCAAATTCCTCAGACATCCTTTTCCCCATAATCCTTCCACCGCTGCCATATAATCGGTTAATGGCAATAACCGTATGCTTTTTTAACATTCTGCAGACCTCCTTCTGAAAGGTTTTGCCTATTCTTTGTACCCCACACATATTATAATGCTTTCGGCGAATCATGTAAAGAAAATTGTTGCAGATTTGTAACAGGAAAGTTATAATTGGTGGTATCGTTCTAATAGGATTTATAAAAAACGGAGGATACCCAGTATGAATTTAATTTTTCCCCGGGATTATGATCCCCACCTGACCGTCCGTCAGACCCAGGAAGCTATCAAATACATCCGCGATACATTCCAGAAGGAATTCGGACGGGAAATGAACCTGGAAAGAATTTCCGCACCACTTTTTGTAGAGAAAAGCAGCGGCCTCAATGATAATTTAAACGGCGTGGAGCGTCCTGTCTCCTTTGACATGGCCTGCAATCCTGGTGAAACCATTGAGGTAGTCCATTCTCTGGCCAAGTGGAAGCGCATGGCTTTAAAAGAGTACGGCTTCAAACCCGGCGAGGGCCTCTACACCAACATGAACGCTATCCGCAGGGATGAGGAGCCTGACAATCTCCACTCCTGCTATGTAGACCAGTGGGATTGGGAGCGGGTCATCACCAGAGAACAGCGAAACAGGGAGACACTGGAAACCACAGTCCGCAATATTTTCAAGATCATCAAACACATGGAGCATGAGGTCTGGTACAAATATCCTGACGCGGTAAAGCATCTTCCGGAGGACATTGTGTTTATCACCTCCCAGGAGCTTTTAGACCGGTATCCTGACAAGACTCCCAAGGAAAGAGAGAATCTGATCACCAGAGAATACGGCTGCGTCTTCCTGATGAAAATCGGCGATAAGCTGACTGACCAAAAGCCTCACGACGGCCGGGCGCCGGACTACGATGACTGGCAGTTAAACGGGGATATCCTGTTCTGGTTCGAGAACCTGAACTGTGCCCTGGAGATCTCCAGTATGGGAATCCGTGTGGATGAGATATCCCTGGAGGAACAGCTTAAAAAGGCAGGGTGCGAAGAGCGCAGAAGCCTTCCCTACCATCAGATGCTGTTGAACGGCCAGCTTCCTTATACTATAGGCGGCGGCATCGGCCAGTCCCGGCTGTGCATGCTTTTGCTGAACCGTGCCCATATCGGTGAGGTTCAGGCCAGCATCTGGCCGAGAGAAATGCGCAGGGCCTGCGCGGAACATGGGATTACGCTTCTCTGATTAGCATATCAGCTGACCGTACAGCGCCGGAATGCATTTTTTTGCATTCCGTGTGCATCCCCCGGAGGGGGAGCACAGTAACCCCTTTCCTTCATGGTGGTGCCACGAAGCCCAGGACATAGGGGGGGGACTGTATGTAACCGCCAGGCCGCAGGTCAATACAGCAGATGTCCGAAAAACACCGCCAAATTCCCGTTATCTGCCTCCGCATCCCGGAAGGTCCCGTATAGCTTATCCAGGTAAGCCTCCATATAACTGTCTTTTTCCTCCTCTGGCATATGGCACGCAACCGCCACAGGTTCACTGATATCCGTCAGGCAGTCGTAGAGGGCATCCAGATTCTTTCCATAATAAAAGGGGAATTCCATCTGTTCTGCCAGATATTCCTGAATCTCCTCCTTAGAATTCATACCGTCAAAATTCAACACTACTTTTCTCATTCTGCCTTCCCTTCACTGGTATATAAAAGTTCAAATGTTTTATAATGGTCTTCCGTATAATAGATAAGGCCGTCGTCACTGTACACGATTCTTTTTGCTCCCCGGTATCCCCCGTCGTAATCGATATCGCATTCATAGTAGCTCCGCCCTTTTTTCTTCGGTAAAAGCTCCTCCCGGTTGCCGAATCTGCCGCCGCCTATGCTTTTACCTGGAGCCACCTCCTCTAAATTTCCCTTGCCGGAATCCCATCCCAGCTTTTCCGCCTCGCTTTTGGTGATGTAGTTGCCTGGAAGCTGTCCGTAGAGATGAATGTATAATGCCACCTGATCCTTGTCCGTGTATAAACCGTCCCGGTCAATCTGCTCCCCATCCGGTTCATCCGGCGCAGCTGCCTTGAAACCGTCTGTATCGGATATCCCAGTCTCAAACGTCCCTGGCTCCGCAGCAGCAGAAATACCTGCCTCCGGCTTTTCCGTCCCTTTCAGACCCGATACATCTGCCTCCAGCTTTTCCGTCCCTTCCAGGCCAGATATATCTGCCTCAGACCCTTCCGTCCCTTCCAGGCCAGATACATCTGCCTCCGACCGCCCTGTGCCGTCTCCGGCCCCGCCGGATACATCTGCCTCAGGCCGCCCTGCCTGCCCTGTGCCGCTTCCGGCCCCGCCGGATACATCCGCCTGTATCTGCTTCTCAGATATCTGCCGCTCCTGCCCGCCCGGCTCCAGATCGATTCTCACTATACACCCGGACAGCATCCCTGCCATAAGCCAGACAAGCAGTGCACGGATCAGCACATGCCACTTTTTCTTTTTCATTCTGTCATTCCTCCCGTTTTGTTAAATGTGTTGGTATTATATCAAAGGTAGATAAAAAAATAAATAGCCGGCTGTCAAAAAGCCAAAGGGGAGCAATCCTCCCCTCTGGCTTTTCTTCACCCTTTATTCCTGTATATCCTTAAAATATCCTGTCTCAATGAATCAGCATCAGCTGTGCTTCCACCGTTTCCTCCACAGTCTCCGCCTCTTCCTCTGAAAAATATCCGCAGGCCTCCATACGCCTCAATACCTGCATCTGCCTCCTGGCCGCCAGCTCCGGATTCTTAGTAGGCGCATATCTGGAGGGTGCATTGGGAATCCCTGCCAGCAGCGTGCTCTCATACTCCGTCATATCCCCAGGCTCTTTCCCAAAATACCCCACGCTGGCGCTGCACACATCATAATACCCGTCTCCAAAATAAATACTGTTCACATACAGCTCAAATATCTCTTCCTTGCTGAAAGTCTTCTCCAGATCCAAGGCCACAAAAACCTCTGCCACCTTCCTGGTCAGCTGCTTTTCCTGACTGAAATACATGTTCTTCGCCAGCTGCTGGGTGATGGTGCTTCCGCCCTCCACATAGGCGCCTGCCTGGAGATCATGAAGCACTGCCCGGCTGATGGCGATGGGATCCAGCCCTATATGCCGGAAGAACCGCTTATCCTCCACGGATATCACTGCCTCCACATAAACCTGGGGCAGCTGTTCATACTCCGTATAATTCTCCTTTGTCTGAATCGATGCCGCCTTCTCCTCCAGGCTGACTGCCTCCACCGCATCCAGATATATGTTGTATCCCTTCCATACAATAGAAAACCCGGAGCAGATAACTGCTACCATTGCCAGGATGAGAACTTGTCTTATAATTTTAAAAATTTTCATATAAATATCTGCCCCTTTCTCAAAAAAATAGTAAACATATTGTATGAAACTGATTATACCAGAAATTTCCTTGTAAGACCTTACCAATACATTAGTATTATCGACGTTTTTCTGACAAACATTAACAAATTTCTTACAAATCTGCTATTTTTATCAAATTATCTTATTTTAACTTTTATTTCGAAATATTTAAGAAATAATAACAAAAACATTTCAAAAATATAAAAAATCCCTGTAAACCGCCTAATGTTATTTAGATAACACCTAAGCCTGTTTACAGGAATTCTCTTTTAACATCTGTTCCTATTTCAAGTTTCTATAATCTTCATCTGCCCTCACCCAGGCATCTTTTTTTCCCTATGAGGTGCGCGAAAAGGCACTCTGTCCAGAACCGTCAGATGATATTTCTCTGCTATCCCCTCTGCAACGGCCTGGGCCCTGGGATTCCAGACTGTCTCCGGCTGATGGGCATCACAGCCAAAGACAACCTGATTCCCTGTCTCCCCTGCGATTTTCCAGAAATCCTCATTGGGATAATTCCTTTTGTCCATAATCCCCAGGAAATTGATTTCCAGGGGGATCTGAAGCTTTTTGGCCAAACGGCACAGCTTTCCCATCCACCGCTCATACACGGCCCTGTCCCCTGTAAAGTTTAGAAGATCCGGATGGGCAAAGTAGGTGAAGCATCCTGTTTCCAGCGCCTCCTGCGCCTGGCTGCAATACCGCTCCAGCTGCCTCTCATCACTGGTAGGCGTCCCGCTGTAGAAATCATGGATCTCATTTCCCAGAAAGTGCTGTCCCAGAAGAAAATATTCGATTGGATACTGACCGGTTATTTCCAGCAGCTCTTCAAAATATGCCGGATAATATTCCACCTCCAGGCCAAGGCAGATCCGGATGTCATCCTTATACTTCTCCCTCAGCCCCAGCACTGTATCTACGTATTCCTCCAGCTGATTCAGCCCCATCTTTACATTGCTCACATATCCGTCCGGATAGGGCATAGGCGTGTGATCCGAAAATCCCAGGATTTTTAAGCCTGGGCAATGGCATTTTCTATGTACTCCTGTTCTGTCCCTACAGCGTGTTTGCAGCGCCACGTATGGGTGTGATAATTGGCAGTCATTTCATCCTCCGTTTACAGCTCTATTTTCATTCCATCATATGCCGGTGTCACAGCCGTCCCCTTCAGCAATTCCTCCAGATCCTCATGAGGCGGGGTTCTGTGAGGGCTCATGTGGGTCCAATAGACCCGGGGCTCACTTTTCCATATCTTAGCCTCCCGGAAAAATTCCAGGGTTTCCATGCCGTGATCCCAGTCCATGTGGTATTCCCCTTTTTTGGCATACCCGAATGTCTGTTCCATAATCACAGCATCGAATCTGTGTGCGGCAATACAGTCTGCCGTCTTCTGGCAATAGGGGCCTGAATCGCAGGCATAGAGGAATGTCTTCCCCTGTGCCTCGATGATATAGATAATCCCCTTTTTGTCTCCCTGATCCATATGGGAAGCCTCCATAGGTATAAACCTGACACCGTTGCACTCATACTCATTATACAGTTTCGGAACCGTAAATTCAACTGCAAACTCTTTTAAGTCATTAAGCTGACCCTGTCTTTTAAACAGCCCCATCATCTCCTGATACACACACTCATTTCCGTAAATATGAAGCACAGGCAGATCCTGCTGACGGCTGTAGCCTCTCTCAAACCGCTGCCTTTCAGACAGGTTCTCTGCCTCCTTTGGCCGGTACCGCCAGTACAGCAGCTGAGGATAAAAATGATCCTCATGGGAATGTGTCACCAGCAACAATCTGGAAGACATCAGATCGATTCCGTATTTCTCTGCCTGGGAAAACTCTTCCGGCGGAAAATCAATAAGGCAGTCCCCTGCAAAATGCACCGAGCTGGTGCGGCGGATGTTTTTCCCTCCCAGCCTTCTCGCCTTCCTGCAATATTCACAGGTACACCACAGCCCCGGATATTGTTCTGCCGCTGCAGTCCCTAAAAATGTCAGCTCCATCTTCTCTTCTCCTCTCAGCCTTTTACTGCTCCTACCAGCATTCCTGATAGAATATATTTTTGTCCCAGTACAAAAATCAGTACTGTGGGAAGCATCACTACAATAACGCCTGCCATCATCATATTGTATTCCGCTGACTCTGCATTGAGCAGCATCCCGATTCCAATCTGAACCGTACGCATCCTGTCTGTGTTTGTCACAAGAAGAGGCCACATATAGGCATTCCAGGCATTGATAAAGGTATAGATACCCACGGCGCTCATGGCCCCTTTTGACAGAGGGATCAGCATGGTAAACAGGAAACGCAGGTTCCCGCACCCGTCCAGGGTTGCCATCTCATAGATGTCCTTTGGCATTTGCAAAAAAGCCTGGCGCATAAAGAAAATAGACATGGCGGATGCCAGCGACGGCAGTATCATGGCAATATACGTATCCAAAAGCCCCAGATCGCCCATGGTAAGGTAATTGGAAAGGACAATGGATTCCCCTGGTATCATCATAGTGGCCAAAATCAGCATAAAAAGCAGCTTCTTTCCCTTAAAATCAAAGTGTGTGAACGCAAAGGCCGTCACACAGGCCAGTATCAGCTGCCCGGCCGTAATACTTACCGCGATGACCGTGGTATTCATCAGATATCTGAAAAGGGGAGCTACCTGGAAGGCCCTGATATAATAGGAAAAATCTATCTTGTGGGGAAACAGATCCAAAGGCTTTCCAAATATCTGGGACAAAGGCAGGAAGCTGATATCAAGGGCATATAGAATCGGAAAAATAATAATCAGCGCGATCCCTGTCTGAAGGATTAAAAATAAGATTTTTCCAATACGGGTATCCGGTCTCATTGATAAAAGACTCCTTTCTTCTCCACACGGAACTGGATGGCGGACATGATCAGCAGTATCACAAAAAATACAAGAGACTGTGCACAGGCATTTCCCCAGCGGTTGCTGATAAATGCCGATTCATAGATGGAATACGCCAAAACCGTGGTGCCGCCTCCCGGCCCGCCTTCTGTCATCATCTTCACCTGGGTAAAAATCTGAAACGCGTTGATGGTATTGATAATCAGCAGGAAAAACATGGTGGGAGTCACAAGGGGCAGGGTGATATACCTTACAGTCTGCCAGTAATTGGATCCTTCCAGCCTGGAGCATTCGTACAATTCATCCGGCACAGATTGAAGCCCGGACAGGGTATAGATAAAATTCATGCCGGCTGTCAGCCAGCAGGTGGTCACAAGTATCATGACCATGGCACTGCCCCTGCTGCCTGTCCAGCTGATCTGCCTGCCAAGGAGATAATTGATAATGCCGGTATTGGCGTTGAACATCAGCATCCAGATCATGGATCCGCAGGCATAGGAAATCGACATGGGAAGTGCAAAGATAACCCGGATGGTGCCAGATTTCCTCTTGCGGTTATCGGCAAGCAAAGCCATCAATAAGCCGATGAACAGCTGAAAGGGAACCAGAATCACGGCAAATGTAAAAGTGGTTTTCAGATTCCTCCAAAACTCTTGTGACAAAAACAGCCGCTGAAAATTTTTTATTCCTGCAAACTTTACAATCTCCCCCATAGTATTGACAGAAGAAACGCTCATAACCACCGTGCGCACCAGAGGATAGAACACAAACATCCCAAACAGAACGAATACCGGCAGCAGATACAGATAGGGTTCTATTTTTTTCACTATACTGTTCTTCATAGATGCTTCCCCTTAATTAATTTCGTTGTATTCCTCGATCAGTGTATCAATCTCCTGGACCGATCTCTCAATACACTCTTTTGGGGTTACCTCTCCTAGAAACATTTTTTCCAGATAGTCTACATAAATGGCGCGGCCGTCTACCAGGCTTGCGTACAGTGCGCCGAATCCCATATTGGGAGAATTGTGTACCGTATCAATCACCACCTGGTACTGGGGATATTCCTTCATGGTTTCTTTTACCGCTTCCTGTTCCAGGGCGGCGCTTGTGATGGGGAAGTATCCTGTATTGGCAAAAATAAAGCCCTGTGTCTCCGGATCAATCAGATACTTCATGAAATCCGCAATCGCCTCATTTTTGGCGTCTCCCTTGCCGTTGTCGCAGACATAGATGGAAGCTCCGCCCAGAGTAACCCCGCCGTTGGGGGCGTCTTTTGTAAGTCCCGGAAATTCGCATACACCCAGCTCGTAGGCGCCGTCAATAGCCTCCAGAGACGCCCGGATGGATCCGGAGGAATCCATCATAATCACAGCGTTCCCCGACCAGAATGCGGCCCTGTTGTCTTCCACCGTAAAACCTACATTGGCTGTGTAGCCCTTAGTCACAAATTCCTGGAATTTTGCGGCGATGTCCACCGCCAGGGTTCCGTCTGCCAGGGTTGACCTGGTGGCTCTCCCTGCCCGGCCGTTGTCATTGTCAACCATTGGGTAGCGCTGCTGCACCATAGGCTGTTCAAAGCACCATGCCAGATTGGAGCAGAGGGCGATTCCCGATTCTGCCAGCCCCTGATCTATGACCTTCTGGGAAATATCTCCAATATCATCCCAGCTTTTGGGGCCGTCCTCATAGCCGATTTGGGAGAGGACTGTCTTGTTATAATAGCACACCGGCACAGACGTGTTCAGCGGCATGGAATAAAGCTTGCCGTCCACCACATAATAATTAAGAAGATTTTCCTCCAGCCCGGATATGTCGATACCGTATGCATCGATAATGGTCTGCATGGGGATCACGAATCCGCTGTCAATCATGGTCCTTGTCCCGGCCTCGTAGATCTGCACCAGATCCGGCCCTGCCTTTGTGCGCATTGCTGTCTTCAATTTGTTCAGCGATTCCTCATAGGATCCCTGATACTGAACCTCCACATACACCTTATCCTGGGAATCATTGTAATTCTGTATCGCCTGCTGGACGATCTCTCCTGCCTGGCCGCTGAGTCCGAACCAGAGAACCAGATTTACCCGGTCGCCGGCCGCCTCCTGCCCGCTGGCTGCCTGGGCTGTCTCCTTATTCTCATTTACAGATGCCTGCTGGCTGGAAGGCGCACTGGCCTCCCCTTTATCCTCCTGGCTGCCTGATGAAGAGCCACATCCGGCAACAGCAGAAATTATCATCATAATGGCCAAACTTATCCCTGTAAGCTTTCTTTTCATCATCCTACCTCCTGGTATTTGAATCGGCGCGCTGCCCTTTTTAGCAGCCTGCCATGTCATGGGCGTGGTTTAGGCTGTAAAGCCTCCTCCCCGCGGTAATGTACTTGGGAATTGTCGTTCAACATCATTATGCTTCCGGAAACATTTTTTATTTGTTGATCTTACTCTTATTATACATTTCTCTTATATTATTTCCTTGATAATATTGCTGTTTCCATTAGACGTTTTTGTCATTTTATATATTTCTCCCTGAATTTTTCACACAGCCCTATGCTCTGTTCCGGTGTGTAGAACCGCTCCTGGGAATAAATATTATGCTCAGCCGCAGTTTCATCTCCTGCATTCCTGCTTAACTGCTTATAATACATCTCAGGCGTCAGCCCCGTGCGGCTTAAAAAGGCTTTTGAAAAATATTTATAGTCAGAAAAACCGCACTCCATACAGATATCCAGCATCTTATACTGTCCGGTTACCATCATGGTGAATGCTGCATTGAACCTGACTAAATCCACATACTCCCTGAAGCTCTGCCCCATTGTGCTTTTTATAAAATGGGACATCCGGTTCAGAGATCGTCCCTCCTGCCGGGCAAAGTCTGACAGGCGGATATTATACATATAATTCTGTTCCACAAAACGTACCAGGCTCTGCAGCCGTTCATTGTGCTTTTCCTGCACCAGGCTTTCCTTTTCTGTCAGCACATGGTAGGGAAGGCCGGTGAGCAGAAAATAGACAAACATCCGCATGTTATTTGTGCAGTACAGCTCATAATACTGAGGCTTTTTCAGATACTGCCACATGGTTTCAAGCAAAAGGGTTTTTATCCCTTTATAGGTTTCTTCTGGAAGGGTGTGCAGAAAAGATTCTTCAAAGCGGATATGCTCCAGTGCAGGCACTTCTTTTGCAACAAGATTGGGGGAGAGATGCACCGCCAGCATGGTACATCCCTTTGAGGCAGCCTTTATCTCGTGGAGCTGCCCCACGTTCAGCAGCAGGATTTTCCCTTCCTCCACCGTCTTCTGCTTATTGTCAATCAATATTTCAAATCCTCCGTCCAATGCCCAGAGGATCTCCATATCTTTATGGAAATGCAGGGTGCGGTAATGCAGCGTATTAAAATACAGCCTTATGTCTTTTACAATCTGGTGCTGGATAACGTCCGCATTGATCATGCTTTTATCCCCTCCTTACAACAGGCATATTCCAGAAAGCTTTTTGTGATTTCCGAAAACAGGAAAACCGCCGCTTTCCTCTCCTGCGGCGGTTTTCCTGTCTGTATTTTGAGCCAGTTCCTTACTGCTGCCGGAATACAATCTTCCCTGTGGAGGCATCCATATCTTCCACGATCGCCAGGGATTCCAGGCGGTATCCCAGATTCCGGACAGTTCTTCCACCGTTCTGGAAGCCCTTTTCGATGGCAATGCCGATTCCCTCCACAACTGCCTCTGCCTGGGCCACGATGGAAATCAGTCCCTGAAGAGCGCATCCATTGGCCAGGAAATCGTCGATAATCAGGATGTGTTCTCCCGGCTGCAGGAATTTTTTAGAGACAATCACCTGATTTTTGCACTTGTGGGTAAAGGATTCCACCTCCGCCACATACACCTCCCCGTCTATATTAATGCTTTTTGCCTTTTTTGCAAAAACCACGGGAACCTGAAAATATCTTGCCGCCATACAGGCGATGGCGATTCCGGAGGCTTCAATGGTCAGAATCTTGTCCACCTTAACGCCCTCAAACCGCCGTTTGAATTCTTCTCCCATCTGCTCCAGCAGCGCCACATCCATCTGATGGTTCAGGAAGGAATCCACCTTTAAAACATTGCCCTCCTTTACAATTCCGTCCTTCTGAATCCTCTCCTCCAAAAAATTCATTTGTACTCTCCTTGTTTTGTGTTTACTTGTTTCCTTTTGAACAGTAACTTTTTCTCATATATCGCCATTTTTTCTCAAAAAATAATCTTTCTTTCTCCGGAAACATGTGCTATACTCAGTGCATAGAATAAAGACCAAGAGTCATGCTTGATAAAGGAGTTGTGATAATTATGAAATTAAAATTTCTGACTGCGTTCACCATAGCTGCCATGCTGTCCTGCCCAATCAGTGCTGCAGCAGCAGTAACCGCATCTGGTTCCTGTCCCGTAAGCGGATGCCAGATAGTGGGAGCCCACACCCATACCTGTTCTGTAAAGGACTGCCAGATTGAAGGGGTCCATACCCACAGCTGTCCGGTAGAAGGATGCCTGGTGGAAGGAGTCCACACCCATGCATGCCTGGCAGAGGGATGTCATATTGAAAGAGCCCATACCCACGGCTGTCCGGTGGAGGGATGCCTGATGGAAGGAACCCATACCCACAGCTGCCCGGTGGAGGGATGCCTGGTGGAAGGGGCCCATACTCACAGCTGTCCGGTGGAGGGATGCCTGATGGAAGGAGCCCATACCCACTATTGCTCTGTGAACGGATGCCATACCTGCGAGGCACATACCCATGCCAGCTCCTCTTCCGGTTACGGAAGCTACGGCGCCGGCGGTCACCATTCCGGCGGAGGATGCCATTCCCACAGAGGACATCATTAACTGTTTTAACTGTTAAAAACAAGCTGCAGCTTCTCCTTTTGGGAGAGGTGCAGCTTATTTTTATGCAATCCCTTCTTAAAAACCTGCTCTCGAGCTCTATCCTGCCCCATCGCCTCTGTCCCCTGCCTTTGCAGCTGGCGCCTTCGGAGTACATAAAGCTCTATACTCTCTGAAGTTTTATAAACTCCCCCATCCGCTCTGCTATCTGTTCATACTCCGACGCCTCCACAGGCTCCTTCCCCTCCCACCTCAGCGCCTCATTGATATCAAAGGACATTCTGTCCCCTTTCACAAACAGAGGAATCCCGATTCCTCCCCCTTCCCTGTTCCGCACATCCTCATAGATGGCCGCATGATCCCGTATGGCAAAAAATTCACGCATATTGGCCGTATTCAATATGAAATCCATATATTCATATTCTACCTCCTTATCCGCGAAAATCTTTTTCATCGCCATACAATCCCGGCAGATATCCGCACCGTATACCTTTAGCATTTGTCTGTTCCCGTCCTTTCTGTCTTTGTCAGATTGTTTTGCTGCCATCCTGTGCTTGCACACTAAAACGTCAAATGTCTCTGTCAAAGCCTTCTGCAGCTCCTTAAGAACCTGCAGCTGCATCTCATAAAATCTGCTTAGCCCAGGGCCACATCCAGCGCCATCATGACCGTGAAGCCTGCCGCAAACAGAAGCGTCCCTACGTTGGAATGCTTTCCTTCCGACATCTCCGGAATCAGCTCCTCCACTACCACATAGACCATGGCTCCCGCTGCAAAGCTCAAAAGATAGGGCAGAAGGGGAATGACAAAGCCTGCCGCAAGTATGGTCAGCGCCGCACCCACCGGCTCCACTGCGCCGGAAAGCGTGCCGTAAAGAAAAGCCTTCCTCCTGCTGACTCCCTCTGCCCGCAGAGGCATGGAGATGATAGCGCCCTCCGGGAAATTCTGTATGGCGATCCCAAGGGAAAGGGCCAGCGCACCCATGGCAGTGATCCCGGTATCTCCGGACAGCCATCCGGCATAAACCACACCTACAGCCATCCCTTCCGGCAGATTATGGAGCGTCACCGCCAGCACCAGCAATACCTGCTTCTGCAGGCGGCTTTCCGGCCCCTCCGCCTTGCTGCTGTTCATATGCAGATGAGGCACTATCCGATCCAGAGCCAGCAAAAAAAGGATGCCAAGCCAGAAGCCCAGCACTGCCGGCGCAAACGCCCACTGTCCCATGGACTGTGACTGCTCCATGGCAGGGATCAGCAGGCTCCATATGGAAGCCGCCACCATAACCCCTGCCGCAAACCCGGTCAGTGCCCTCTGCACCATTGGGTTCAGCTTATCTTTCATGAGCAGCACACAGGCAGAGCCCAGCGCCGTCCCCAGAAACGGTATCATAATACCCTGAAAAGCCTGCATCACATCACCCCCTGCATATGCGCCTTGCATATACCACAGGCCATTTCCTTTATCCTTACTGCGATCTTCAAGTAAAGCACACTCCTTTTACTTCCTGCTATCTTACAATGGAATTCGTTTATATGTTAGTTATTTCTAACTTTTTCAAGTATACACCTTTCTGCCTCCATTTGTCAATAGTATAAAAATGGTCTTTGCTGCAAAGGCCTTGTAAAAATCATGCACTGTCTGGAATCCATACTGTTTGACTATCCCCGACAAACTTACAGGATATTTACAATATCAGCCCTTCACTCCCGTAGCCGCAATCCCTTCTACAAAATACTTCTGCAGGGACAAGAATACGACAAGAACCGGGATCAGGGACAGCACGGAGGCTGCCATGATCAGCCCATACTCAGAGGAATACTGGCTGATGAACATTCTCAGTCCGATCTGCAAAGTCTTTTTCGACTCTGTCTTCAGATAAATCATCGGCCCCAAAAAGTCATTCCAGGTTGCCACAAAGGTGAAGATCGTCAGGGTAGACAACGCCGGCTTTGACAGAGGCAGCATGATCCTGGCATAGATCTTATATTCGCTCATCCCGTCGATTCTGGCCGCCTCGCACAGCTCGTCGGGAATCTCCTGATAGAACTGCCGCATCATAAACACGCCGAAGGCGGAAAAGGCCTGGAGACAGATGATGGCCATGTGGGAGTCATTCATCCCCATGCCTCTCATCATGATAAACTGGGGAACCATATACACCTGCCAGGGCATGGCAATAGTGGAAATATAGGTCATAAACAGAAGATTTTTATGCCTGAAATCCAGCTTTGCAAATGCATAGGCCGCAAAGCTGCTGGTCAGAAGCTGAAGACAGGTAACAATAATCGTCAGCTTCGTCGTGTTCAGCACAAAGGTCATCAGCGGGATTTTCGTCCAGATGTCTATGTAGTTCTGCCATCTGGGATTCTCAGGGATCCACTGAATCGGGAAAATAAATACGTCTTTATCCAGCTTCAAAGATGCGGAAAGCATCCATGCAAAGGGAACCAGCATCAGAGCTGCCAGGGCAATCAGCACCACATACAGTATTATGCGCCAGAATTTATAGCTTTTACTTTGTACCTTCATCTCTCACCCTCCTAGTTGGCGTATTTTTTCTCGCCTCTGAACTGAATCAGAGTCACGGCCAGAACCATCAGGAACAATACCATGGCCACCGCGCTGGCGTATCCCAGATTCCAGTTGCGGAAAGCCTCCTCATAGATATGATATACCAGAACAATGGCG
>CAJUEJ010000005.1:165529-186412 GCA_910585435.1 uncultured Hungatella sp.
AGCACGCCGTTGGAGCCTCCTGCCAGCATGTACACCACATCATAGACCTTGAAGCAGTTGATGGTCAGCATGATGGTGACAAAAAAGGTGGTTGGCTGCAGCTGGGGCCAGGTAATGTATAAAAATTTCTGCCAGGTATTGGCTCCGTCCAGGCTGCCTGCCTCATAAAGCTCTCCGTTGATTCCCTGAAGGCCTGCCAGATAGATTACCATGTAATACCCCATATTTTTCCAGACGCTGAACAGAACCACTGTAAACATGACCCAGTCCTTATCCGCCGACCATTTGGGAAGACTTTTGGCCGCCACTCCCAGGTTATACAAAATCATGTTTACCGGGCCGCTTTTCTGCGGGCTGAACAGCATATTCCACACGGCCGCCACAGCCACCAGAGACGCTACATAAGGGAAGAAGCTTACGGTTCTGAAAAAATTTCTCCCCTTCACTTTCTGGTTCAGGATGATGGCCAGCCCCAGAGAGCAGATTAACGTGAGCGGAACCGTAGCGACACAATAGATTACCGTGTTCTTTAAGGACGCAAGAAAACGGTCATTTTTAAATGCCTGAATAAAATTGTTAAAAGCCACGAACTTTATGGCATTATTGCCGTCCCACTCTGCAAATGCCAGGACAAACGCAAAGATCATGGGAACCAGGGTAAACACACAGAATCCGATAAAGTTAGGGGCAATAAACGAATATGCCACCATATCCCTTTTGGTCTGCCGGTCAAACCTCTCTCCGGTTCTTGCCCGCTTCGTCTTGTCTTTCTTTTTCATACCTTCCCTTAACCTCCTTTTCTTTCATCACTCTCAGAATCTCTCCTGCACCTGCCCTTGGAAAATGATTTTCCTTCAAAATCTCCTGCGCCTGCCTTTGGAAAATGGTTTTCCGTCAAAATCTTCTGCGCCTGCCTTTGGAAAATGATTTTCCATTAAAATCTGCTGCGTCTGCCTTTGGAAAATAGTTTTCCTTCAAAAGACTCCGGGAGTGCAGGCTTTAAAATTGGACGGGCCTGAAAACAGCCCGTCCATAAACATTGTCAGCGACACTTTCCTTGTTTTGCAGATTACTGCCCTAAAACGGCTTTTACGCCTTCTGTCATCTCCGCAATTCCTTCGTCGATGGTGACCCCTTCTGTCATGATATTGTCATGAGCCTCGTTCAGCACAGTCTCAATCTCAGAGCTTTTCTCATGAACCGGCATCTCCAGATAGGTGTTGGCCGTCTTAAGAGCCTCTGCGCTGGCATCATCCGTGGGGAACCCTTCCAGACCGGAAATAGCCTCTACCACAGCATCTGTGGTGATTGCAGGGATCGTACCGGTGTTGGCAACAACCTCTGCGCCGTCAGGTCCGCACACAAATTTTACAAACTCCCATGCCAGATCCTTGTGAGGCGCAGCCGTTGGAACAGACAGGCAGGTGATCGTAGCCAGTGTGGAGCCAGGCTCTACACCCTCTGCGTGAGGATATTTTACAATTCCCCAGTTGGCAACTTCCTCGCCATACTCTCCGGTCTTGATCTTTTCGATGAGTGTGGGAATAAACCAGGAGCCCATGTTCATCATAGCAACGTTGCCCTGTGCAAATGCACCGGAATAGTGAAGGCTGGAAGTCTTAAGGGTTGCATAATCCTGACATACGCCGTCTTCCTGCTGAGCCACTATCATTTCATAATATGGTTTTAAAAATTCATAATCCCCGTCCACGATGGAGTGCTTGCCGTCCAGGATACCAAACAGCTGAACCGCAGATCTCCAGGTATGGTAGTGAGCGCCGTATACCTCTTCTCCCGGTGTGGTGTTGGTAACGCTTCTTGCCAGCTGGTCATATTGCTCAAATGTCATATCATTGCCAGGGTAGGCCACGCCCGCTTTATCAAATACGTCCTTGTTGTAGAACAGTACCCAGAAATCGCTTCTGAAAGGCAGTTCATACAGTTTTCCGTCTACGGTTACCTGATCCGTGATTCCGCCGTATTGAGATAAATCCACACCGTCCTTTGCAATATAATCATCCAGAGGCTCCAGAACGCCCTTGTTTACCAGCGTGGTATAGCCAGGCACATCCTTTATGGTGGCAATATCAAAGTCAGAGCCGCTTCCTGTCAGTTCTGTGGCAAGCACTGTCTGGTAGTCTGTAGAGCCTAAATCTACCATCTCAATCTTCACGCCCGGATTGGCTGCCTCAAAGGCATCGATCAGGGGCTGATAATACACGGTTGACGAGATGTCCCACACAGCCCATTTCAGTACGGTGTCTCCCTCTGCAGCCTGTGCCGGAGCGGCCGTTGTCTCTGCGCCTCCGGCTGCCGCCGTAGTCTCCGGTGCCTGTGAGGCAGCTGCCGTGGTGGTCTCGCCTCCGCCGGAACTTCCGCCTCCGCAGCCTGCCAGGCTCATGGCTGTCATGCAGCCTGCCAAAGTCAAACCAAGTAATCTTTTTTTCATTCCGATTCCCTCCTTAAATAATGGTGACGCAAAGCTTTGTCATGCATCCAGTATAGCTTAATTACGCCTGGGAGAACATGGAAAAAATTTCACAAAAGCTTTACTATTTACCGCTTCTGTTTTTATATATTGGGAATACCATGTAATTTTTTATCATATTCCTGTAATTTTTACAGCTGCCCCTTATTTTTTGCAAAGCAGGATTTTTGTATTTCTACACTTGTATTGACAATTTTGTGATAATGTATCATACTTTCCATATGAACGTAAAATCTTTCACACACACTATAAAAGGAAAAATTATCGCTATCACCATAGGCACTACGCTTCTCATCACACTGATCACCGTAGGGGTCTGTTTTTCGTGTTTCAGTCCCTGTTAAGGCGCAATCAGATCCAGTCCGTGGAGTTTGGCCTCCAGCTGGTAGGCAACAATGTGGCATCTGACATGAAGGATATTATCTATTTCAGCAGATGGTGCACTACCAGCAATGATATTCTTAAATACCTGGAAACCTTTCACGGCAAGGCCCCCTTAGCCATTGTATCAAAGGATGACAAGACACTGCGCAGCATTGCCCTAAGCTCCTCGGATCGCCTGAAGGAGGAGTACCGCAATACCAACCGGCATATTTCCAGGGCCATTGTATCTACCAGTTCCGCCTCCAACTATCTTCAGGTACTGTCCGGGGCCGGAGATACCCATTCCTATACGGTGGCTTCTCTGGCCGATTCAGAGATATTTAAAACGCTTCTGGCAAGCCCGGAGATTCTGTGGACAGGCATTATCAATGATCCCTTCTACCGTAACTTTCAGGAGGCTCCGGTTATTCCCATTGTGCGCCCTGTTTACAATACATACGGCACCAAAGCCATCGGCTGGGTCTATGTATCTGTCTCCACCACCGTTATCACCGACTATCTGAAGTCTTTTCCGCTGCCTGACGACAGCCGGTTATACTTCACCATGGGAGAAAAGTTTTATCGGATTCAGGGAGAACATTTTGAGGAGATTCCTCCGGATTTTACCATACTCTCCCAGGAAAAGGTACCGGGTGTGGATGCCGGCACCCTGGTACAGAAGGACAGAAACTCTCATCACCCACTCTCTGGGACAGGACGGCTGGTATCTTCACCAGATTCTGTCCAGGCAGCAGCTGATAAAGCAGAGACAGATTTACCTGCTGCTCATCGCCGCCATCTGTGTTGTTATTCTGTCTCTGGGGATGTTTATGGTCCTGTCTTTAAGCCGTACCATCAACCAGCCTGTAGCCAGGATCCAGAAAAAAATCGATAAAATTGCCCACGGCGATTTCACCAGGGATACGTCTATCGAATGGGAGCATGAGCTGGGCGATATCGGAAAGGGTATCGACCGGCTTGCCTTTGACGTGGTTAATCTGATGGAAAAACGGATCGACGACGAAAAAGAGAAAAAAGATCTGGAATATCAGATTCTCCAGAGCCAGATCAATCCCCATTTTCTTTATAACACCCTGAACTCCATCAATTGGATGGCTACCATCCAGGGTTCTCCCGGCATTGCCGAGATGACCACTGCCCTGGCACGGCTTTTAAGGCAGGTGTCCAAAGGTTCTTCCTCCATGATTACCCTGGAGGAGGAGCTGGCCCTGGTAAAGGATTATTTTCTAATTCAGCAGTATCGTTATGGCGGCGGCATCACCATTGAATATGAGATTGAGTCTCAGGAGCTGTATCAATGCCTGATCCACCGTTTTTCCCTGCAGCCCATCGTGGAAAACGCCCTGTTCCACGGCATCGAGCCTAAAGGCTCCACAGGGAAAATCCTGGTAAAAGCATGGACCGATACAGGGGAGGGCAAAAAGGATTTAAGGATTTCCATCACTGACAACGGGGTGGGCATGTCCCGGGAAGCCATCGAGAAGGTTCTGGAGCAGAAGCCTGCGAAAAAGAGCGCTGACTTTTTCCGTCAGGTAGGCATCGCCAATGTGAACCAGCGGATCCGGCACCAGTTCGGCGGTTCCTACGGCATCTCCATCGACAGCCAGGCGTCTACACCACCATGACTCGGATCCCTATTACGCTGTGGCTCACTGCCAGATTCTGGAGGAATCCCGGCGGGAGATGCCCCATGAAAAGCGGATGAATCTGTACAGCAGCACCATGCAGATGGTAAAGGATATATTAAAACGGTATCTTCCCTGCCAGGTGGTATCCCTGGATTTAAAGCATTTTTCCGTCATTTTCCATTTTCCTGCTGTCAGTAGGGCGGAGTATGGAAAAATGACGGAAGCCCTGTCCAATGCCTCCGCCATGGTTCACAATTATTTTAATGTCCGCCTTCTGGCAGGCATCGGTTCTGTGGCGGACTCCCCCTTAAAAATATGCGATTCCTATCAGGATGCCAGGGTTGCCTTTACCACCGCCTCTTCCGAACAGCCTTTCCGGGACTATAACCAGGTAAAGCCGGAGGATGTGAAGAATTCCTTCAATATTACCTTGTTTAAAAATGATCTGACCAAAGCCTTTGAGGAATTTGATTCCGGGATCCTGTACGATACCCTGACACAGATTATCGAACTGTTCCGCTCCAACCCTCTGCGCTATCTTCAGGCCATCGACGGAGCCTGCAATATTCTGTACCTGACTCTGTCCCTTCTGCCCTCCGGCGAGGAGATCCTTACGGAGATTTTCTCCGACGACGGGGATAATTACCGCTCTATCTACCGTATGGGCAATGTGGAGCAGGTGGCCGAGTGGATGACCCGCTTACGGGACGGACTCTGCGATATCTTTAAGAACAGAAGGGTTACTTACAAGGAGCATATTATTTCCAATGTCCAGAAGTATATTCTGGATCACACCGATGAGCGGATGACCTTAAACGAAATATCCGCTCTTTTTGGCTTAAGCCCCAACTACTTAAGCGCAGTGTTTAAAAAGACCTGCGGTGTGGGATTTTCCGAATACATCAGCCAGGTAAAGGTAAGCCGGGCTAAAACCATGCTGCTGGAGCAGGATATGAAGGTATATGAGGTGGCGGATCGCCTTGGCTTTGAAAGCGCCTTCTATTTCAGCAAGGTGTTTAAGAAGATAACCGGCGTATCCCCCAGAGAATTTGTGCAGCAGTCTGTAAAGCCTTAAGGGACGCCTGGGGATAAACAGGCTGTGGAAGTTGTCCCGGCTTTCTTATGTTTTGGCAAATTACGGCGAAATATTTTTTAGGCAGAAGCTTAAGAACTGTAGAGAAAAGGAGAAATGATATGGAGGAAAGAAAAGGAAACAACTGGTGTTTTCATGATACCGTAGAAGGCGCTCCCGCCGGCCCCGGTGTGGTGCGCAACGTCCTGGCATACTGCGACGAGCTGATGTGCGTGGAGAATGTATTTGAGACCGGAGCCATAGGGGCCATGCATCATCACCCCCATACCCAGATCACCTATGTGGCCAGCGGCCGTTTCCGCTTTACCATCGGAGACGTGACCAAAGAGGTGAAGGCCGGGGATACGTTGTTGAAGCAAAACGATATCGTCCACGGCTGTGTATGCCTGGAAGCCGGAATCCTGGTGGACTTTTTCACGCCTATGAGGGAGGATTTTGTGTAGGGAGCATGATGAAGGGGGGCTGTCGGGGAATGATTAATTTCCTGGCAGCCCCAAAGTACATTGTATCCCAATCAATCCTCAGCACTTACCCCTTCCAAAACTCCCTGAAATTCATGAAACTTCGTCTCCTCTGTCTTCCTCATAAGCAGCGTCAGCCTAAAAATCATATTCGGTTCTCCCTCTAAAACTTTTGCTTGTCTGTAACCGTAATACCGACAATTTTTTCTTTTGAATGTTTTTCAAATGGATATAGATACTCGCTTAATTCCTTTTCAATATAGCCAATATCTTTTGCTAAATCCGGCTGCTCAAGCCAGGTCTGCACATTATTAATTGAATGCATAGGATTAAGATACTTGAATTTATCCACATGATTTTCCGCCTTCAGACCGGTTGCTTCCTCCACCTCGCCTACAACTTTTTCATAGTCAAAGAGGAAATCTTCAAACTGAAGGAAATG
The DNA here is from genome assembly GCA_910585435.1 of uncultured Hungatella sp. GTDB lineage: Bacteria > Bacillota > Clostridia > Lachnospirales > Lachnospiraceae > UBA3402. Next base: position 172,026 of record CAJUEJ010000005.1, read on the forward strand.
AATATGCCTGGATAATGATTTCCTTGGATCGCCGCTTTCTCTTATATATCTAAATTTCTTACAAAACACTTCAACGGAGTCATTGTTGAAACTTCCATATTTAATCGGATAGTATATCTTCTCCAACAAATAAATATCCCGTGGATCCCTATCAATGACAAAAACCTCAATCGGATCAGAAAAGTAACGCAAATAGCGGTCAATATTCTGTGAAGCAATAATCTGGTCGACCTCAATGTATTCTTTCCCATCTAAATTTGCAGCCTCCAGAAGAGTATGGACATATTTCCTGGTAGCGTTAAGAAACTGTTCTTCTGACGGATGGGAAAAATACATGATTTCTCTATCGAGCACCCTTCTGTGAGTGAATGGTATGGCTCTTAATATCCGATCCTCAAGTCTTTTCCTGTATATATAGAAGTTCCTTTTATCTCCTTTATCAAAGAGATCGAAGTCCCACCATCCAGTGCATACGAAATCCGTCAGATCATCCACATACTGCTTTGTAAGTTCAAGGTATTTCCCGTCAAAGAACTTCTCATATCTCCTGTGAATTCGATTTCCACCGTAAAATTGAGCTTGCCTCCAAAACCGTTTTAAAGCTCTTCCTGCATTGTGCCGGTTATGGCACTCAACCAATTGGAATTCCAGATCCGATATGCCATCAGGATCGTGCAGAAACCGGAATTCTGAATCAGTCATCCTCTGTACATTTGAATATTCAGCAACCAAATCCGTTAATGCGCTTGAGCCTGATGCCCCATAGCTTGCACAAGTAATAATCTTCATATAGTATTTGCCTTTCCTGTTAGCTTCTGTATTTTGGATTCTTTTGCGGAATATACTTTGTTATCATACTTCCAATGTAGCTAAGAACCGCAATTCTTTTACACTTAACGAAGTATTGTTCCACTTTTCTGTATGGAATCTTTTTTTCTCTTGCCAATTCGAAATATCTGCAGCATTGCTTCAATCTGGAAGCAAGCGGTATTTCTAAATATCCCATCCTTTCAGAAATCATGATTGTGTAGGTGTAAAAGTTATTCTTTCTCGCCTCCATCCGCGTATCGGTGGCTCCGCCTGGCAGATACTCTGTACAGTATATTTTCCTGTTAAACCATCGAATCATTTTTCCCGCGTGTGCGATCCGATCCCATAAAACGCCTTCCCATGTATAATATTCCCCTGCTACCGTTGGCATAGGACCGTATTCCCGCAGTACATTCAAGTAGTAGGCTTCTGCTTTATCTCCGGAAAGGCCATTCTTCTCGCGTTCCAAATTCGTACAGTCAAACCACTCTGTTTCGTGTGACCATTCCCCACCAATAACCCGTCCGTCCGGATATTGTCTGAGTCCACCGACACCAGCATATTTTTCTTTGTCCGTTATCGTTGATTCCATCTTTAATACAGTCTCAATCGCATCAGGAGACAGGATGTCGTCATCATCAACTTTCATCACAAGACCTCCTTTTGCGATGCCCAGCATCATATTGAATGCCCTGCTAATGCCCCGTTCTCCGTAAAGTTTTTTATAGATTACTGGAAAACTTGCTTTTGCAATAAAACCTTTTACCAATTCCCCAGTTCTGTCATTTCCCTGATCAACTATAATCCATTCGCAAGGAAGAACGGTTTGCTTGTAAAGAGAATCAAATAAATTAGTTATATATTTATCTCGATTATATGTGGGAGTAAAAACTGTTATATACATAGTCAATAGACCTCCCTATTCCTTCGTCCCATCGATCCCATCCAGGCAGCATCGAAATCTATGGATATATCTGCCGCGTATTTCATCATCCGCGTCCCACCATTTCATCTTAGCCAACGCTTCTCGTTTCTTTTTATCCGGCACACGGTAGTGTATGAATTTCGCTGGTACCCCCCCAAAGACCTCAAAGGCACCTACGTCATGGGTCACAACAGCGCCAGCCCCTATCACCGCACCATCTCCAATGTGTACACCTTCCAAAATTACCACGTTTAAGCTGATCAATACATCGTTGCCAATCACAACTCGTTTTATTTCTCTGTCAACATCTCCAATAGGATGGGTTGTAAGTCCCCGCATGTTATGATTATAGGGATTAATGTTCACATTAGAGGAAATTGAGCAATATTTACCAACATCACAATGCTGAAGTCTGCTGTTGGCGTTTACATAGGAGTGGTCACCTATTGTGACATCCTGCGAAATATATGTGCCCTCATCAATTCGAACATTTTTCCCATATTCCGCCTTCAAATTCGCATATAAGGATTTGATTTTAGTCCCATTGCGTTTATTGAACAATTTGATTTTCAGTTTTTTATACAATGCTACTACCGGATTCATACGTTTCCTCGATTCGTCTTTTCAACGGCAAATTTCTTTGGCCGCATATAAGTGAAGAACATTCTTCTTGCTGCGAATGCAAACAGAACCATGCAAACCAGGATGCCACCGATATCTCCAAGTGCACTTTCAGATAGGTAAAATACTGCTGCAGCTGCCAGAATCAATAAGACCCAAACGGCTGTCAATCCGTCTATTCCTATCTGGTATTTCTTTTTCAGAATAATCCCTCTGATTAACATCATAAGCACACAGGCCGCAGTTAAAGAAATCATCGCTCCATGAAAACTCCATGCCGGAATTAAAACAAGTATCAGCAACAAGTTAGACGCACCTGCAATCAGCGAAGAAACTGTGATTGTCTTAACATCTTTATATGACATATATATAGTTGCAAAAAAACTTGCTAAAGAATTTGCACTGGCGTATATGACAATGTATGGGATGACCTCAAGTGCCCCATTGTATGCCGGAGCAATAAAGTATGGAAACAATATCTTAATTGCGAGCATAAGAATGGATGACCCAAATACAAGTACACCAAACAGCATATTAATGACCCTTCGATAATACCCTGCGCTATTGTTGTTTTTCGCCAGATCATAAGCCAATTCAAGCCATGCATACTCAAAAATGCTTGCAATCAGGGAAATCAATGTAGCAAACTTCACTGCTACAGAAAAAAGACCGTTGTAATACATTCCCAGCATCTGGGCTATCATAATCTGGGTGAGTCCAGTTAAGAGCCACTGCATGATTGAATTTAGCGCAAGAGGACCTCCAAATTTAAAAAGTATCTGTAACCGTGCCTTTTGCACGTATCCCGCACGAAAGTGGCTCAGCACACGGAACTTAATTTCGATAATTAATACCTGGGCAAGGGTTCCGATGATATAGGAATAATAGAGTGTCTCGATTCCATGATGCAGATATACAATCCCGATCCAGTTCAATAATAGGTTGATGGTACTATTGATACACCCTGATATTATGAATGTCCTGTTATCTTTCATACTCCGGGCAATATAGCCATAAAAATATTGAAAGCCGTTGGCAATAGCATAAAAACAGACAAGGTATGGATTCCCCAAGTCCCAAAAAATATTGATAGCCAATAGCACTGCCGCAAGCAATCCAGAGGAAATCCACATAACTGGAAGGCCCGTAGAAATGACTTCATATCTTTCCTGTTCTGTTTCGGCTTCTGCGGAATAACGAAAAACCGACATCCAGATGCACATACACACCATCGGGACAACCAACTGGACAATGGTTGTGATGACGCCAAATGTCCCATAAATCTCCGGTTCAATAATCTTTGTGTATAAGGGCAAGAGAATGAATGAAATCAGCTTAGTGAATACATTCCCCGCAAAATATCCAATTAAAGTGAAGAAAAATTGTTTGTACCGTGACTTCACTAATGTTTCCTCCTAAGCAGAAACCGGACGTAATCTATAAGCGTCCCATCTTTCGCATTCCTATAAAATTTGCCTGGAAAGGTAACAATGGAGGATAACCTTTTCCCCCATTTAGGGCCAAATTTTTTTACCAGTTTCCATTCTGTTATTTTTGCGTTTATCGAACCCTTTGAATTCCACGACATGTCAAAGTGATGGATACTCACTGTGTTTTCCGTGATTTTTGTTTCTCCCGTTCTGAAGGACGTCGGGCAGAAGTACTCTGTGCTGAAGATATTGCACCCATCCACTACCTGGTTTTCATTGTTACAAATCATCCCCCGCTTCTTCAGCGCATCGGTCTGAATTCTCGGGCAGGAAACCATTGATAGCCAGAAGTCATTATCCGGGAATTCAAGCCCGTTATAATAATCCAGTATGTCCTTTAGCACTGGGTGGCCTTCGACCGAGCCAAAGCCAATACCAAAGTTTACGAATGATACACTTTCAAATCCGGCATAAAAATCATATTTCAAGAATGGATCCAGGCTGGAAACCAGCTCAACATCAGTGTCCAGGTAAATACCACCATATTGGTACAGGATATCCACCCGTGCATAATCAGCGACAAACGCCCATTTTCTCGCTTCATACGCCTTTTTCATAAACTGCTGTTTCGTGACATCATAATTAGATTCGTTCCACTCCATGATCTCATAGTCCGGACAGAACTTCCTCCAGCTCTCCTTGCAGTGCTTTATCATCTCACTTTTTTCATTGCCGCCAAACCAGCAGTAATGAATTACTTTTGGAATCATCTATATGCTACCTCCAACCGCTCACGACAGCCTATACCTATTGCCATAGCGATAAAAATCAGATTTGGCATATAGGTAAGTACTGTCTCTCCAAAGCCTACAATCAAAACATAAAGCAGAGTCTGGTAGCATTTAAACTGTAAGTCCGAAATCCGTCCAGACTTCCCATACATACTTGCCGTTGAATGAAAAATATAAGCCAAATACACCAGCAGCGTAGGAAGCCCATACTGGGCAAAAATCATCAGGTAGGCGTTATGGAGGTTAAAAGACCCCCTTGAATACAATTCTGTATTGTACCCGACACCCCAGATGAACGCACCATAGTTGTTCTGTAAGTAATTCCATAAATTTATCCAAATATACTGACGTCCCGTAAACAGTCTTTTTCCAAGGAACTGGGTATCGTATGTAACAACCCCACTCGTATACAAACCAACATAGATAAACGGGAAGATGATTCCTGCAGCGATTATGATCGCAACAAGCAGCAGTGCCCATTTCTTTGATTTCTCGACTTTTTTCTTCAGAATCAGCTCCACCATTAAGATAGCAAGGAACGCAATCAGAGAAGTCCTCGACCTGGTCCAATACAACGCTGTAAAGCTGAGCAGATACACAAGTATTTTTTGAAATTTCGATTTAGTCTTGCTATCAATGTAAAGTCCAAGAAACAGGCAAGTGGTCACAATAATGATGGCTATGGTATTCGGGTTGATTGCCTCTATATACATATTTTTCTCAAGGGCTTCGAAGTATGCGTCTGTATATCTTAAAGAGCCTATGATTGCCAATATCCATCCTGCCATCATCAAGACATTTATCCTGCCTATATATGAGTCAGGAAGATGGAGGTTTTTGAACATATATATGATGCACAATGGCCATATAAAAAAAATAATAACACCAACACCAGATCCATTCACCAGGATTGCGGCGATATTCATCCCAATGAATGCAACCAATCCAAGTATTTTTAGCCCGCTGTACCTCAGTATTTTTCCACAAGCTAACATCAATATAATTATTATCCAAATAATGTAGGTATAATAATCGTGCAAAGCCGTATATACCGGATAAAACACAGAAAATGCTATATCCATCATTAAGGCCAGATAAAATATCAGTTCACTTGGGGAAAATATCCGTCTTTGATTTCCGCAGATTCTTTCCGAAACATATGCCTTCCTTGTGTTTGCTCGATTCATATTATTTCCACTTTCTGTTCCATATTCGTACAACTATTTTACGGTACATACCAGGTGAAACCCACGCCAGCGCAGCCCCTATCTTACGGTTCCTGGTAAAGTAGGGGCATTTGATAATCCGGAAGAAGTGCTTCAGTATATGCCGTACAACACTTTTCAGATACTTGTTTTCCCTCCACTGTTCATCCAATAAGATTCTGTCCAGCACCCATAGATAACTCCAGTCATATCGGAATAATGCGCCGGGCAATGCGCCAGGAAATTCCCTTTCAACGATTTCAAGATTTCTTTGATGTCCATAAATCGAATCCAACGTCCTTTCTGAAAACTTACTTGTCGTAATGCTGTTATTTCGATGATACCAGTAATACATAGGCCTATGGTCTATCACAATCCTGTTTGCCTGCCTTAGGCTTCCAATGATAGCAATGGTATCCTCCCCAATTCTTCCCACTTCAAAGCGGTGTTTTGCAAAAATATGTCTGCGGTATAATTTTGCACATGCCGCAACAGAACCACCCCGACAAGACAAATCAATCAATAAAGCCTGCTCTGTGTTATATGCTTTTGTTTCCTTGAGATAGCCCTGAACATCTATCCTGTTGTTGAACACATTGTAAAACTGGCATTCCACAATATCTGCGTCATACTCTTCCATGTCCTTCAGAAGGTTCTCAATCATGTCAGGAGCAACCGTATCGTCACTGTCAACGAAAGTAACCGCATCACCCTGCATGATATCCAGCGCAGAATTCCTTGCCCCGCTCAGACCCATATTCTTTTGATGAATCACTCTTATGCGTGGGTCTGTCTTGGCCAATGTATCGCATATCCTGCCAGAGCCGTCTGGTGAGCCGTCATCCACAAGAATGATTTCAAGATTCGTATATGTCTGATTCTGTACGGATTTAACACATTTCTCCAGATACTCCTCAACCTTATACACCGGGACTATAACTGTTATCAAAGGCTTACCGTCCATATTAATTTTCCCCCCTGGGCTCCATCACTTGAATCATCCTCTTAAACATCACACGCAACGATGGAACTGTATGTGTTCTCATCACCACAGCTACAGCAGGCTGCTCTTTGTCCATCATAAAAACGACTCCATCGTCCACTTAAACATGGTTTTTATATGGGTCACTGGCTTCCAGCCAAGATCCCTGACCTTGCTCGTGTCCAGAATCGCAAGCTTAAAGGGCAAGTATTGAAGTTTGGCAGCTTCGGGAGCAAATCTGACTTTGCAGGTCCTGTCGGGAAGCAGTGTCACCAGCACCTCGGCAAGATCCCGGATGCTGATCAGATTGTCCTCGTTGGCAACGTTGTAAAGCATATCTTTCCCCTTATCCATGATCAGGAACATTGCGTTTACAGCGTCTGCTACATAGGTATAGGTTCTCATTGCCCCGCCATCTGAATGCAAGACAATATCCTCATTTTTCAACACACAGTCCATGAACTCTGCAAAGCCCCTGCCATCTGTGAGAGATACCCCAGGCCCCAGCGTGTGGCAAAGTCGAACTCCGCAGAAAGAAATACCAAACTCCTGCTTGTAAGTAGCCAGCATCGTTTCGCAGAGCCTTTTTGCCTCTGGATAACATGCCCTCGAATTCAGATGACACATAATGCCCATATCAGACTCCTTGATGTGCTTATCGTCCTCCCACTCACCATAAATCTCAACTGTGGAAATATAGAACACTCTTTTCGTCTTATGTGTTCTTGCACACTCCATAACATTATGTGTTCCATTTACATGTGCCCAAAGAGTCTCAACTGGGGTGTCGTAATCCTTCGGTGCAGCAGGTCCGGCGGTGTGGAAAATATAATCAATCTTTCCATCGTAGTCTATTTCCGCGTTTAAATCCTGATAAAGAAACTCTACATTAGGAAGCTCCAATAAGTTATCAAAGACTGCTCTTGCTTTCTCCTCGCTACGAGCCAGACCAAGAATTCGCATATTCAAGTTATATTTCAGATCCACATCCGCGAGAGTCTCAAGAATGTATCTTCCTAAGCGTCCTGTTGCGCCAGTAACCAGCACTGTACAATTAAGATACATCCTCCAATTAACCGCACTGTTTGTGATGATATCCAAATCTCTTTTTTCCATTTGAAATTCTCCTCAATTTATGCCGAATACATATCGGTTCTCTTCAAGCTCAAGCATGGCTTTAAGGATATAATAATCCTCCGGCGTAGTTACCTTGATGTTGTTATTGTTTTCTTTAATGATGTGAACCTTTTTCCCCAGATAGGTAAATACAAGAGCTGAATCCAAAAGGGGTATTGGCGTCTCTTTCCCTTCGATATCCCTATACGCCTGAGTCAGAACACCTAGCTTAAATGATTGTGGAGCAGTCAAGCTATATGTATCCGCACGCTTCTTGAAATCCTCAAAGCTGACCTCATCCTGATCTGTTATGACCACAGATTCTATAACCGGCCTGACCGTCATCGCATTGCCATACTTCTTAGCCACACGTATGTTCTCGCTCAGTATATTTTCCTGAATCAGTGGGCGTACACCATCATGGATTACTATAATGTCCTCGTCTGAAGCACCATTGGCCTGAATAAATTTTAGCCCTTTTAGTACGCTATCCTGTCGGTCTTTTCCGCCGGAAATCACTGCTTTAACCTTTTTGATGCCATATCTCTGTAGCATTGATTCCATATAATCTTTCCATGAGGAATGACATGCGATAACGACCGCATCGATGTCCTCACAGTATTCGAACTTCTGTAAGGTATAAATGATAATCGGTTTTCCAAACACCTCAAGGAACTGTTTGGGCATGCCTGTTCTTCTCATTCTTTGCCCTACGCCACCAGCGAGGATTAATCCGTAGTTCATAGACTTTATAAGTCCTTTCTGAATTTCTCGTGTTCGGGTATCCGTTTTTCCTTTGGCGGTGGTATCATATAGTCTGGTCCATAATTTCGTTCCAGAAATTCATGATACCTTTTATTAACCATGAATGAATGCCCCTCGAATTGAATGTCCTCATATCCATCCATATAATCCGCATCGAAGATATAGCTAACACCAACAAAAGCATCATTGGACCTATGGATACATTTCTTATCTCCATTAAACGAATGTTCACAAAGATAGTTAAACTGTTTGAGCTTTATTCTTTGCGGAACTATCTTTCCGATTATATGAGTAAGAAGCAAAAGACATTTATGAAAGAAACCAAATCTTTCATACTCAGTATATGTCTTCATCATTCCCTGAAAGAAACGCAATAGCGTAATCTTTGCTATTTGAGCAGGTTTCTTAGATGAAATGTAATCCCATACAAGTATATCAACACATACAGTGTCATCCTTTGTCCGCATTACCAGCCGCGGTAACCACATGGTTCTATCATCTAACTCAAACTCTGATGGAAGAGATTTTGCTGCAAGCAAAAATTTCTCATATTCAGAACGTTTCATCGATACATCAACATCATCATCCCATGGAATAAATTTGTGATTTCTTTCAGCTCCCAGAAGCGTACCACCATGCAATGAATAACTGATGCCATTAGTTCTGCATATTTCATCGAATTTTAAAGCCGCTTGTAAAAGAACAGATTGGATATGCTCTAAGCCATAGCTTTCATTTTCTTCCATTTTCTGCTCCTCTCCTTTCCACAATCTCCATCAAACCAAAACCGATGTTCATAAAGAACACGATCCTTCTGCCACAAAACGCTATGTAAGTCCCGCTTATTACGCCCTATACCTGGGGAAGAAATTCCCTTCTGGCAAATCATCTCGCATTCTAACAAGTTCTTCATAAACCTGCTGATTTAAAATCTTTCTTCCGACATAAAACAGCTTATCCTCGCCTTTTTTATAAAAAGTTTTCTTGAAATCATATAACGGCCCTTCCTGCGCGCCAAGACCACCTCCGAGATGAAGCCAATCATATCCGTGATCAAAGCCCCATTTAGCAGCTTCATACAAAATCATGTTTGTCCCAGCATATCTTCGATATTTGAACAGCTGGCCGCTTAGGTGATAGTTCATGAGCTTTCCAGCATAAAGCATTATGGAAGAAGCGATGGCTGTGTCTCCCAAGTATGCTGTAAAAAGTGCATAATTGCCTTTCAAATCATCTCTGATGCTATCATAGAATGGCTTGTCAAAATAGTAATAGGACGAAGCATCATCATGATCCATCGTAGTCTCATAAATCTTCTGGAACACATCGAACGCTTCTTCTGTCGTTTCTACTCTGACTGCAACTCCCTCTTTTGCCGCTACTCGGATATGGCCTCGATTTTTTGAACTGAATCGTTCCCATATCTTATCCTTCGAATCGAGCCGAATAGCCACTGTATTCCCAAGAAAGGCCATCTCATACATTTCATCATTTATTCCGGAAGCATTCTCTAAAACAGGATGGAAACGTACAAACTCGCTTATTATTCTGTTATCAGCACACCATTCCAAGTACTCATTCTGAAAACAAGCTGTATCTTCTCCATCTTGGGCACCCTCAAAATACCACCCGCCATATCCATACGGCGTTGTGATATCGTAGTACCTCCCCTCACGAATTTTCCCAGTGAAGTAACCGTCATTCGAAATGTCCCTCTTCATTACAACATTGATTCCTCTGAGAGTGTCAGAAGTATAATAAAGCAGAAGTGGCTCCCCATCTCCATGCAACTCAAATGCTTTTACATAACCACTCAAGTAATATATATCGTATTTTTGAAAACTCTTAACGATGTTATCCCAGTCATTTTTCTGGTTGATTGAATAAACATTAAGCATTACGCCCCTCCTCATTACAACCCCCTTTCCATTTAAGGGTTTTCTTCATGAGAAGTCTCTCAGGTGCAAAGCATGCATTTTTATAAAAATTGACTGCACTTTCATTACTTGCAGTCACAAGGAGATCTATTTCCTGATATCCATTAACCATAGCATACTTCTCAGCCTCAGAAAGCAGCTTTTTCCCAATACCATTTCGATAACAATCATCTGCCACTGCAATCTCCGCTATATGAAGCCTGTTTCTGTCAAGTCTTTGAATCTGATGGCACCACACCCATCCTATCAATTTCTCTTCTTCTACAGCAGCAAACAAAATTGCTGTTCCATTTTCTAAATAAGCCTTCACCTCATCACACTTGATTTTTCCATAGTAGCCATCTATAGCAGAATCCGGAAAATTTATTTTGACAGAACTGTTGAATAGCAGTTCTATCTGACTACGCCACAAAGAAAAATTATCTTGGTCAATACTAATTATTTGCACGACAGTAACTTCCTCTCCTTATCTAAATCCTGCATTTCAAAGCTCCCGGCATCCACAACATCTTCCCGCTTTATGACTTTCACCACTGTCTTCAGGATTATTTTCAAGTCGCCAAGGAAAGTAATGTGTTCCACATATTCAACATCTAGGGCTAATCTTGAATCCCATGCAAGGACATTCCTTCCACTTATTTGTGCTAATCCCGTAAGCCCTGGTCTCACCGAATGTCTTTTCTTTTCCCCATCCGTGTAATAAGGGAGATATCTTATTAGAAGTGGGCGAGGTCCTACTATAGCCATATTGCCTTTCCAAATATTAATCAGTTCTGGCAATTCATCAAGAGATGTTTTCCTCAGAAAACGCCCATAAGGAATAATTCGAATATCATCAGGCAGGAATTCGCCATTTTCATCTTTTTCATTCGTCATTGTTCTAAACTTTATGAGCTTAAACACTTTCTCATTCAGACCTGGACGGTCTTGCGTAAAGAATGGATTGCCCTTTACAGCTATCGATCCTATCATAGTTAAAAGAAGAATGATTGGACTTAATATGATAAGAGCTATCGTTGATAATAAAAAATCAAGCACTCTTTTTATGTACTTTGCGTATATCATCGAATCCCTCATTTGCTGATATGTTTATTACTTTAAAAGTCCGCCGCCGAAGGCGGCGTCAATTCAGGTATGCCCAATGTGCCCGCCATACTTTCATGTACGGTGGTGTGCCAACTGCCGGGCACATGCAGGTTTATTTAGGATGTTCTTTGTAGAACCGCTCCCAGCACCATGCTGCTGTAGCATTGCTAACAATTTCATTTCCCGGTTTCAATTCTATTGGGTAAGTCTCATCCGCACTACGTTTCGCTATATATTCATCAAAAGTGCTGATAACCTTTGCCGGTACCCCCCCTGCAACGGAATTTGGGGGTATATCCTTATTGACAAGACTTCCTGCCCCTACAATCACATTTGAGCCAATCATAACACCATATAGAATCGTAGAACCGGCTCCAATAAACACATTATCTTGTATTTCAATACAGCCAATTTTTTCGTTGAATTTCTTACCTTGAAGATTGGGATTAGCATTTAACATTACATGGGTAACATCATGTGTTACAAAGGTCACTTTTGATGCAAGTCTCACATTATTGCCCAGCTTTATAAGTTTTGCGTACAGCGGAACGATCCTGTTCATCACATTGCAGTTCTCACCGATAGCTCCAAAGATATGATTATCCTTCAGATACTTTGTCCTTTTTGTACTGGTCGGTATCGTAAAAAGGCGTAATGTTTGTCGTAGTCTTTTACCGTACATTCTCTATCTACTCCTCTAAAAAGTGAAAACAGTTTATTCAAAACACCTTTTAACTATCTCAATCACTACATCCTGCTGTTCAACACTCATCTTATTATCAGACGGCAAGCACAACCCCCGCTCAAACACATCTGCCCCAACATCAACACATTCGTCCTCTCTAATATATGCATTACTCCGCGCTCTAAGGCTCCCATCTCTTCCAATCTTCTCATGCATCCTGTACATTGGCTGCATATGCATAGGTCGCCATATCGGTCGTCCTTCCGCATTGATACTCCCTATCGCTTCCAGAATTTCTGTAGGGCAGCTCTTCCCAACCTCACTTTTATATAATGCTCTCTTCTCGTCTCTCACCTGTGGGCACATGGCATCTTCATCTATAATCAACGCACTCAGCCAGTAATTCGGCTCCGTGCCGGTCGTTATCGGATTCATTCTAATCGGCAAATCCTTCAAGCCTTCTTTATATCGCTGGTATATCTCTCTTTTCTGCCTTATATGCTCCTCCAGATACGGATATTGCCCACGAATGACGCCGGCAATCACATTGGACATTCTGTAGTTATAGCCAACTTCCTCGTGCAGGTACCACGGGGCGTTCTCTCTGGACTGAGTACTCCACTTTCTTGCTCTATTTGCATCCTCAATGTTGTTCGTCAGCAGACAGCCACCGCTCGATCCTGTGATAATCTTGTTACCGTTATAGCTAATCGCGCTGTAATCGCCGAAGCTGCCACACTGTCTGCCGTCGATGGTCGCGCCTATCGCCTCGGCGGCGTCCTCAATTAGCAGCGCGCCGTGTTTCTCACAAATCCTCTTAATCTCGCCCATGCGTCCCGGAAAGCCGTAAAGTTCAACGGCTACTATCAACCTAACCTCCGGATAGAGTTGAAATGCTTTCTCCAACGCCACCGGATCCATGTTCCAGCTATCTATCTCTGTGTCAATGAACACAGGAATGCCGCCTTCATATACTACCGGATTCAAGGTTGCGTCGAAGGTCATATCGGAGCAAAAAACCCTTCTCCCCTCCAGCGCGCCATGGGAAATTGCGGGCTTTCCATACAGCTTCTCTCCCGCCAGCTTGCAGCAAAGATGGAGCGCGGCGGTACAGCAGGAAAGGCCAACGGCGTACTTCATGCCAGATTTTTCTGCGGCAATTTTTTCCACCGCGTCGATGTTCGCACCGATCGTACTCATCCAATTACTTAAGTAGGCTTCTGTCATATATTTCAGTTCTTCTCCGTGCATGGTGGGACTGCTTAGCCACACCTTGGACTCGAACGGTTTCAAATCATCTCTTCTTTTGAACATACCTCTGCTCCTCTGCTATTTACACCTGAAAATTGCCCTCAAAAATCTTATCCATATTATTACGTCATCCCCAATTAGTCCGGATTGCCTCATCTACCCATTTCTGCTCATCTCTTCTGTCATCTGCCTCAATCTCAATCCCCAGATACAAAATTCTCTTTGTCCCCATAATTTCGGCTTCGATCTCCGCAATTCTCTTATGAAGATTCACCCGTCTCACCCTGTTCCCCATTCCCAGAAGCGGCCCGGACAGATAAGAAATCTTCCCATCCACCCCAATCCTCACCCTGGATATCCCAATCCTGCCCCTTCTGTCCGCAAGCCTCTCCATCAACTCCGTCTCATGCTCCTCCAGCGTTGACACATACTCATCATCGCTGAACAAAAGGTTTGGTTTCGGTGTCTTTTTCAGCTCCTTATACACCTTCTCCGGTTGGTCCGTATCAATAAACACATACCCAGGGAATAAATCCTCATATACAGTCTGCCACTCCCCCTGATATTTCTTCCTTCTGCTTCGGATCAAGTGGAAACACCGTACATACAGACTTTCTGGAAGCACCCCGGCAACAAAAGCCTCCGCCTTCCCCTCGCCCCCATCCTTCACATGCACAACACACCACATATGGCAAACTCTCCTATCCAACGTCCCTCACTTCGAAACGGATCTTTCGCGACCATTCCCCTATCCAGTGGGGAAAAACCCATAGGTTTTTCCCC
>CAJUEJ010000006.1 GCA_910585435.1 uncultured Hungatella sp.
CAGTTGTCAATTTTCGGTTAGAACCTCATTCATTGAGATTCCGAGAAGTTATTTTATATATTGTAACTACCGGTTTCCCTGGTAATTTACATACAGCTTATCAGCCATTCTCAGCTGTTTCTGCGGGTCGCAATCTCATAGGCCCGCATCTCGGCTTCATACACTCTCTGAGCGATTCTCCTGATATCGGCAGCTATATCATTCAGGCTTCTGACGGTCTGGTCAATGTCCCGCTGCAGCTGTCCTTCCTTTTTCAGAAACAGCCTGGAATTGTTTCCTGTCCATGCAGCTGCCAGCTCATTCATGGAATTCTCCAGATTTCTTCTGGAGAGCGTCTTCATGGTTGCTGCGATTCTGTCAATCTTATCTGCATCCGCTCTCGCCTTTGCAAAATTCATTTTAATCTGTGATCTGCTTTTCATCCTGCCGCCTCCTAAATATAGTCGCTGCGAAGCTGCCGGTTCATTTCTGTCAGTTTGCGCTCTGTCGTCTCAAAATTATTGGCCATCAGCTTCAGATCCTCCGGATGCTCCTTTAACCGGACAAGGATAAATGCAATGTCGTCTTTTTCATCATTGAACATTCTCCGATGATGATCACCGGCTGCTCCTACCCAATAGCCGGTCGTTTTGCTGACCACCCGCTGCAGTTCGTTGAAAGTTCTCTCCATATCCGAAATAACCGACGATACCACGTTGGCCTTGGCAACCATTCTTTTCGTATCAACCAAAATGCTTGAACCCTGAAATCTGTTTCTCACATCCTGTATCATATCTGTCGACCAATAACTGACTCTTGAACTTGTTTCAGCCATCTTTACTCCTCCTCAGCTTATCCAATCTGTAATGACATACGCCCAGACCCGCCACCTGTCAGAATTTCCTATATTCTGAGTGCGCCGACCAGGCCGTTTACTTTATTATCGCACAGCTCATATTCTGTCCTCGCATGCTCCATGGCCTGAATCATTTCCCGAATCGTCTTACACAGATTTTCAAATGATGTGCAGTCGGTTTTAAACTGTGTATTAAACGCCTGATTGGATGGCCCCTGCCACATGGAATTCAATTCCTGGATTTCCTGGGCCAGTTTTCTTCTGTCCTTCTCAAGCTGGTTAAGTAAATTTTGCAGCTGCTCTATGTCTCTGGAAAGAGTCACAGTGTTAATCGCAATTTCATTAACCGCCAATTCAATCGCCCCCTTCTGAGAAAATCACTTTATTAAATAAAGGATATAAGTCCTTTAAATTTCTGCTGCTTAAAGATTCACGCTGTGCCTTTCGTCTTACATTTTCACTGTAATCAATGATATTGTTTTCCGTACTTACGTACTGCCTGCATATCTGGCAGATTGTATTCCCGAAAAGCATACTGTATCTCGCCTGCTGCTCCAGCTTTTTTTCCTGCTTCTTTAGGTCTCTGATCGGTTCCTCCAAGCCGGACAGGTTTTCCAGATCCCGCCTGACCTGCGTCAGCTCCAGCATGCAGGTATTTATTCTTTTTTGTATCAGATTCATATCATCCGGTATCTTGCTCATGGGTTTTGCTTTTACTTCTACCTGCATCTGCTGTCATCTCCTTAACACGTTCTCAGTATAGCACGGTATCCTGATTTTAAAGGAATACCTGACAAACGGCTGTGTTTATCTGACGAATGGCAACCATTCAGGCACCCTGAACCGTTATGGCCAACGAGCCATCAGACCAGCAAAAGCCAGTCAGCGTTTGCTATGCCCTGCTGGGCAAGAGTTTCCCTGTGGTTCAGTATCCGTCCGGTCTCGCCGGCGCAAAGGCACATTTCAGATAGATCCCCTTTCAGGGTACATTGTTCCTTCTGGCAGATGATCTCCGCCAGCTCGGCAATTAATGTCTCGATGGAAACCTGCTCTTCCACACTGAACTGATATTTCCGTTCGATTGAGGGCACCTCAATATCCACAATAATCATTCTGCTTCCCTCCAAAATAATGTTTCCATTTCCTTCCTCGTTTCAATGGAATCTGGCATAACCTCCAACTTCTCCCTGCCGCGCCACAGAAACCACATATTGGCGCTGCCTGGGAGCAGAATCAGATCTTTGCAGGTCTGTCCGTCACAGCTGCGGATAAAACGGATTCCCAGAAAAGGAGTCTCCCCAAAGCCTTCCCCCAGCTGCTCCATCCAAAAACGTATTCCGGCAGCGTTTCCTGGATATTCCCATTCCTGCAGCCGCCTCAGCTCTTCCTCTGCCAGCTGGTTTAATCGTACCAGTTCCCCGGCCTCTGCCTTTGACATGATATCTGTTTTTGGCAGATCAAATGTATCCTCCAGCCATGCCCAAAGGTTCTCCGGCTCTTTTATAAACAATCTGAAACCGGAATTAGTATCATCCGCATTTTCCAAAACAGCAGCCTGTCCGCCTATGTACACAATTCTCTGAGGCTGATACAGATCTCCAGGTTCCACAAACAGACAGGCCGTTGAACCTTTGATGCACTCAGTCATTGAGGCAAGCTCCGGCGACAGGCTTATCCCCTTGTCTTCCACCTGCAGAAATCCTTTAAGAATCAGCCCATGGACAGCTTCAATCATTTCTTTCCGATTCACGTCTTTGGCCCCGGGAAGTGTAAAGCACCGTATCTCTTCTACTCCTTCGGCCATAAGCAGAACGGAAAATTCCAGACGTGACAAAAATACGGCTCGCTCACACATTTTTAAAATACTCCTTAAGCACGTTTTTGTAGCTTCTTGAAAAGGGAACCTGTGTACCGTCTATCATCCGGATGGTATTATCGGCTAAAGTCATGCCTCCGGCTCGTTTCATATTGGCAATATAGCTTCTGTGACACCGGATAAACCAGGACGGCAGCTGTTTTTCCAGAGTATCAAGGGTATCATAAAATCCGTATTCACAGCTTTTTACTCTGACAAACACCTTTTTTTCCTTTGCCTCAAAGTAATCAATCTGTTCCATGGGAATATACTGCTTCCCCTCCCGCGTCTCCACCAAAAAAGCATCGGTTTGATCCCCGTCCATGCGTTTTATAAACACCTCAAACAAATCCCTCACCACCTTTTCCATATCAGCGGAATTGACCGGTTTCAGAAGCAATGCTCCCGGCGAGATCCCAGGCTTAAGGTACTGCATGGGTGATATGGACATGTCTGCAATAATCATCAGATATGCCTTTTGGTATTGGCTGCGCATTTTCTCCAGCAATGTCAGAGCGCCTTCTATGGTTACATCCCAGTTAATCAGATCCACCACCGGCTCTGTGTCCAGGAAGTGTTCCATCTCAGAAATACTCTGAAAAAAAGGATATGACCATGCCTCATCCGTATATAGTGCGGCAAATTTTCTCACCGTATGTAAAAGCGGTTCATATTCTCCTTTCTTTTTCAGAAGTGTCAGACTCGTAATCATGCTTCCCCCCTGGCAAACGGCGTCACGATACGAACCGTCTGTCCGCTGTCATCGGCAGACAATAAGCCGCAGCCCGGCTTGTCGCCGGAGGACAGTTCTTTGTACCCCAGTCCCGGGAATTCCATAATAGTCAGGGAATCGGCGAAGCCTCCCAGATGAACACCTGTCTTATAATAGGTAAATGTCTCATAAACAGTTTCTCCCACCGCGTTGCCGGTCTTATCCGGATTCAGTGCGGCGAAGAAATAAATGTTCAGCATGCTTCCCTTTTCCTGGAAATTGGTAATCGCCCCGTCAATACAGTAATTATTTTCATTCCTGTGAAGAATCTCCGTATAATCTACCAGGTCCGCTATGAAAATAAAGTAGGGCTCATACTGTTCATTCATCAGTGTAAATATTTCGTCATCCTCCAGTGCCTGGCTCTTATAGCTTAAACGGAGGGCATTCCGTTTCTGGAATACAGGAATAAGCTCTTCCACAAAGGTAAAATATTCATCCTCATTGTCAATATATCTCACTCCAAGGGTCTGTGCTTCCCCGCTCAGCTCAACGCCGTTAAACTCGACCACAACAACCTTGCCTCTTTTTTCTGCCGCTGCCCTCATCAGAATACGCAGCAGGTTGGTCTTGCCGGTTCCTTTCTTTCCGGATATCATATAACAATAGGTTTGCTTCAGATTGATGCCGGTAACTGCTGCCGTAGCCAGATTATACCCCATAGGCAGAAGAGCCATGTCATCGATCTGCTTCTGAACCTCCTCCAGTCTGCGGAAATCAGGCCATACAGGCTTCTCCGGAATATAGGGAATGGGCTTTGCGTGCTTACCCTTCCAGGAGGCAGTCATAGCTTTGCACCGGCTTTGGATCTGCTCCACGCGGTTGTAATCATCGGAAGCCTCCAGAGCGACACAGGTCTGGAATTCCAGAACGGAACCATCTGTCTCCACCAGTCCCCGGCCGGCTACTCCAGGCTCCGGAAGTGTTGTGATCTGCATGGTACGAAGAATATCACCGTAAGCAAATTTATCCTGCATCTCCAGGGAGATGGCCCGCCGGATATTCTCACTCAGCTTGCTTGAAATTTCCGTTGTGTTAAAACCGGCTCCGGAGATCAGCAGATAAATTCCATTGGCCGTACATTCCCGTGAAATCTGCAGGAGAAGATCATCATAAAGCTCTTCTGTCTTTTCACGGAAATTTGCAATGTTATCGATGACAACCACGACTGCCGGGCACACCATCCCGTTTTTGCTGACATATTGATAGTAATTTCCGCCTCGGAACAGTTCTTTTCTCTCCTGAACCATGGACTGGAGCATATGGAAAAACTTTCCTACAGTATCCAGATCATTTTCATAGAGAATTCCTCCCACATGGGCATCGTTTTCAAAAGGCTCCATCATCCGGCTGCTGAAATCCAGAATGTAAAGATTTAAGTATTCCGGAGAGTAGCTTTGGATCAGGGAATAGACAACGGTCTGCAGGAACGTACTCTTTCCGCTCATGCTGATACCACATACGGCATGATTGCCGTCCTGGGCAAAATTCAATACCATAGGCATCTGGAACTGATTCACCGGATCGTCGCACAATCCCACCATTACCTTTAATTCCCAGCGCGCCTCCTGTGCCGGCCACTGTCCGTCTGCATAGATCTGGCCCTCATACCCGTCCAGACTGTTCAGAGGAATAGTCTTTGGCAGCACCGGCAGCCACAGCGGCTGCTGTTTCTGATATCCGGCTGTCTTTGTCAGCTGTGCCAGATACTCCACCACTGCATCCAACTGGGATTTTTCCTTCATTTCCGGAAGCTTTATCTTGCGGTTTTCAGAAACTTCAATGATATATCCGCAGATTCTATCCCGCGTTTTTTCATTTCCACATGCATTGCATGCCTCATAATACAAATCCACAAAATTATGTAACAGCCGGGAATTGTATTCATTATTCGGATAATCAATACCGGCTTTTGCCAGCAATTCATAATATCCCGAAATATCCTCCACATCTGCCTGGCTTACAATCTCATATAAAGAAGTAATCCATTTCAATTTGGCCGCTGCCTTTCTCTTACTCTTCATATGATTTCCCACAAGGCCTGCCCGTCCTGTACTGGTCAAAAGCTTTGCGATCACCTGTTTGGCGCTTCCGGTCTCATCGTCGTAGACAGCGCCGCTCCAGCCTGACTGGAACTGCTCATACAGCTCATCATTTCCCACCTGCAGATATCCCCGTCCTGCCTGGGTCAGGTATGCCGCATCCGGCTTGTGAAGCATGTCCATACTGTCCTGCCGATCCTGTACTCTCAGACAAAGCCTGAACTTGGAGTTGCTCCAGATATTGTCATCCACCGTTCCGCTGGGCTTCTGGGTAGCCAGGATCAGATGTACTCCCAGGCTTCGCCCCACCTGTGCAACACTGATAAGGCCTCTCATAAAATCCGGTTCTTCCCGTTTCAGCTCTGCAAATTCGTCGATGATAATAAACAGATGAGGAACCGGCTCCTTGGCCTCCCCGTTTTTATATAATCTGGTATAGGCGTTAATATTGTTTACGCCATTCTCATTAAAAATCCTCTGACGGCGTACGTTCTCGCTTTTAATCGAAACCATGGCACGCTGTACCTGGTTTCCTGAAAGGTTGGATATCTGTCCCAGTATATGAGGCAGTCCTGAAAACAGATTCCCCATCCCTCCGCCTTTGTAGTCAATGATAAAGAAGCCTATATCATCCGGGCTGAAATTCAGGGCTAAAGAAAGCATATAGGTCTGTAAGGTTTCCGATTTTCCCGAGCCTGTCGTACCGGCGACCAGGCCGTGAGGGCCGTGGTACCGTTCATGCAGATCCAGATAACAGTACTGCCCGCCGGATTTTATTCCAATCAGAGATTTCATATTGTCATACGTACGGTTCTTCTTCCAGCGTTCCAGTACATTCAGCTCTTCCAGTGTTGTGACGCCGTACATTTCAAAAAATGTAACCGCTCCCGGAATTTCGCCGCCTACCTCCACCTCATTTACTTCCAGATTGGCAAGCATCCTTGCAATCTTGCGGAGGGCTTTTGCATTCATGGAATCAAATTTAACCGGCGCCCCATTATTCCGTCCGCTTTTTACATTGAAGATTCCCTGGTATTCTGAATCATTCTGTATAATGCATTCACAGGCATTGGGCAGATCCGAATATTTCTCTGCCATCAATACGGTGGTAATCCCCAGCTTCTTTTCTTTGCCATAGATATACTTATTGATCATCTCCCCTTCCAGCAAGGACTCATCCTCTACAAAAAGTACATAATGAGGATTAAATTTCACATGTTCTCCTCCCGGAGCAGATGTTTCCTCCGCCCTCTGTCGAAGTACCTGGGTCAGATCGTAGCATACGTCGCCGGCCTGAGAAGCCTCCAGGGAAACGTAACGGCTTTTTTTGTTTTGAGACCATACATGGGGAAGCCACTCTGTAAAGCTCCAGGCATCCTGCCCGTTGTATTTTTCGTCCCGAAGGATAAATGCCATCTTCACATCTGTGTAACAGTTTTGGGTGGCCAGCTGAGCAACCAAATTGTATACAACCTGGTATGCACCGGCCTTTCTTTCTCCGCCCACCACACCAATCAGCGTGTTCTCCTCCAGGTCAATTCCCACCGGCACATCATGCATGATTTTGTAGCTTTCCTTGATAAACTTGGGTTTATCAGCCAGGCTGTCATTAATCAGCTGAAATTTCTCCTTTGGCACTTCAATCCCGATCTGAAAGGGTCGGCTTCCCACGCCCAGACGGTGATACAGAAAATCCTCATGAGAGCGGTTTCTTCCCCATAATTCATCGGATATTCTGTCGCCGTTTCCCATAACATGATCCACAGAAGGGTATCTCTCTCTTAAGATCCGTATGCTCTGGGTATATTTCTCCTTCACCTCTTCGGAACATTTCATCAGATATTCGCTGTATGCGTCAAAGCGGCGGGTCTCGTTCTGCCGGGTCTTTTTCTTGGCATAATTCATGTTGGAAACAGCCCAGTACGCCCCGAATATTCCCGAAAATAAAGCGGTGATCAATCCGGTATACATATATGCACCGCTGGAAGCGCCTCCCATCCGGCTGCTTATAATAGCCATACCGGTTCCCAGCATCATCGGCAGCATCATAGTCAGCGACGGACCAATCAGCATAATAAGAGGCATTTCTTCCTCTTCCGCAGGGGCCGGCGGCGGCTCTATCTCAATGGTTTCCGTCTCCAGAGATTCCATATTCCGCGGCGAACGATGGTAATATTGCTTCTCATTTGATACTGTATCTTTATTCTCCGATGAACGGTCTACGATAGAAAAATCAAACCTTCTAAGTACAGAAGAATCTATTTTAAGATTCGGCGATTGATGAATGGCCAGCATATCACCCAGATAGACCATGCGAAGCCCCCATATAGTAATCTTGTCTCCAAATTCCAGCACACGGCTTCCGTGAACGCGGACGTCATTCACAAAAACCCCGTTGGCACTCTGGTCATTTAATACCCAGTGTTCCTGCTGTCTGGATAATTCTGCATGTCTTCCCGAAATAATCTGCGCTCCGCCGTAAAATGCCGAATAGGTAATAGCATTTTCCGCCGCCGCACCGACAGAGACTCTGTTTATTCCCTTAAGACTGAACTTATCATAGACAGTAAAGGAGCTTTCCACCACGCTGACCATAATAGCCAGTTCTTCCTTGTTTTTTGAAACCAGTGTATAGGTATCCTGGTCTGCCAGGGAATTTCCGCCGTATCCTTTGCTGTTGGCATAAATCCGTTCCTCCATGTCCTGGAAATACCATTCTCCGTCAAGAACCTCCAGCTTCAGCTGGATATCACTGCGAATCTGAAAGATATAATGTTCCAGAAGCAGCGTGACCTCTGTATTATTGACTGCCGGAAGGACAAATTCTTTAAACGCGTTTTTACTGTACACCGAAAGAACAATACTCATTCTCTTTTCTCCTTGTATAATATAAAACCTGCTATCTATCCTTTAATGTAGAAAACCTGAAATGTTGTATCTTCTATTTTTATAATGTCTTTGGACTTTAACCGGATTCCGTATCTGTCAACAACGGTTGTATTTTTGTTTCTCTGGACAGACACATTATACCGGCCTAATGAACGGATACAGTAAGAATCTTTCTGGAAAAACAGTTCGCACCATCCTTCTCCGTTTTCCGGATTGCTGATGATATCTACGGAACCAAACTGTATGCCTATTGTCACGGTTTCATTGGCACGGAAAATATACTTTTTCTCAGAAAGCTTGTTTTTCTCTATCAGCTGCAGTAATGGCAGCTTTTCTCCGTTATTCTGGTTTTCCCCTGTGGAATAGTCTACTTTATAGGGACGGTATGGTATTGCTGCCATACTGTCCTCTGAGGGATTTAAATTATTTGCCAGCGCCTGCTTCAGAGAATCTTCCCGCACCTTTTTCGTCGCCTGAAACTTTTCCTCCTGCATTTTCTTTCTTCTTTTCCGCATAAAAATGATTGCAATAATGCCGGCAATACTAAAGATTCCGATTCCAATGCCTATAACCGTTGTCATCTTTTTCCCCTTTTCATTTTGAATCTAATGTATCCTCATAGGCCTTTCCCAGTGTTATCAATTCCTCCAGAGAATACAGCGGACACTGTCTTAAGTTTCCTGATTCGTAGTCAAATACCAGCATTCCGTCTGCAATATCACACAGTCTGGGAAGCCGTGCCAGTGTCTGAAGCCTGTCATCCAAAAGCAGTCCATATCGTTCCCCGGAAGTACTGACATACTCCGTAATGATGTATTCCCCCATCTGGGTCACATAGGTGAGATAAGCATCTTTCTCCAGTTTTGCCACCTCCCGGTTATTGTCAAGGCTGTACACCACCGGGGCATCGTGAAGAGAAGAAACGATTCGGTATTTATCCGTATAAAATTCTTCATTCAAATCTTTTGACGGGGCATCCTTCTTCTCTTCTGAAATTACGGAACCATCCGCCCCGCTGTAACAGCGGACCGTACCGTCATACCAGATTACCTCGAGCCAGGAATTTCCGTCGCTTTTTCTGAACTGCTGATCATAAACCTGCTCCGGATCAGGCAATTCCACTTCAGAAATAATGTTTCCTTCCATGTCATACAGTCTGAATCTTTCATTATTAAAAAGCATTGCCGTTTTTTTATCATGGCTGATACGCGCTTCATCATGTGCATAGCGGGCGTCATAAGATAAAAGAAGCTTGTCTCTATGGCTTTCCAGTTTCATAAACCGCAGGGAAGGTTCGTTTCGATTTCCCAGGATGGCATAATCTCCTGATAAAACCGTGAAATCACAATTTTCTTTGCTGCTTTCTGACGACATCCGATTCGCCCCGCCGTCATAAAAAG
The DNA here is from genome assembly GCA_910585435.1 of uncultured Hungatella sp. Lineage (GTDB taxonomy): Bacteria > Bacillota > Clostridia > Lachnospirales > Lachnospiraceae > UBA3402. Next base: position 9,794 of record CAJUEJ010000006.1, read on the forward strand.
AGAATCCGGGGGTATCGGTTGCAACCAGAATATGGGGATTTCCAATAGAAAACCCGGTGATTTTTTTATCGTCCGTATAGGCAAGCTCTGTCTCTTCAAATGTTTCCAAATCAAAGCTGACTAAAAGATTGCCGTTTGCCATATAAATTCCGCTTTCATCTGTCTTAAGCAGAATATTGTCAGGAGACTCATATTCTCCCAGATAAACGGCTTCCTTTGTGTCAATCAGGCCGAATATGGATTTTGCATTTCCGTCTGCCGCAAAAGCAAAGTAAGATCCGCAGAATCCGCCTTCAAAATGTCCGTACTCAGACTCCTCAAATAGTATCAAATCATCATCCGGCTGTTCCAAATCAAAGATTTGAAGCCCTCCTCCTTTAAAGCTGACAGCCAGCATGCTTCCGTCTTTATTTAAGGTAAATACCGCGTCTTTCGGATTGGCAAAAGTATCGTTGGCCGCCACCTGCATATGCCGGCCCCCAAAAGAGCATTCCGCAATTTTTTTACCGTCAGATATGCGATATATGCATCCATGATCCTCATCTCTGTTTACTGCCGCCGCCACCGTACCGTCTGCCGACACGGCCAGCGTTGTAGCCGTCTCACCTGTCCACAGTACCTTCTGTGCATTCAGATCATATGCCGTGATCCCCTGATCTCCCGCATAAATAATATGGGTTTCATCTACAAAAATCACGTCCGATAATGCCGAATTCTCAATAGCTAACGAAATAATCTTTTGACGGTCTTCCATTTTAAATACTGCCGCTTCATAGGGATATATCACGGCAAAATACGTTCCTTCCGGAGAGACCGTAATTCCAAAGGGGGCAGAAGGAAACTCCACAGCATCCAGTGATTTATATCCTTCTGACAAATCATAAACTGCCAAAGCATCTGTCAATGCCTTTTGCGCCTGCGCTGTAACAGGGGCTTCCAGGATGCCTTTCTCCTCCGGAATGGCCTGTAAAGCCAGCCTGACAGCCTCAGATACATTTCCTTCTGCCAGACTGTTAGAAGAATACTCTGCTAAAGCCAACGCTTCCTGAATCTGTTCCATCTGCTTTAATCCCACAAAGGAACATGCTCCTCCTGCAAGAAACATTCCGGATACCAAAGATGCCCACATGGCAATATGCCGTTTATGCCGAACAACTCGTTTATCCCGTTTATGCAACTGTCTGAACGCAGTTAACATTTCGTCCGCTGTCTGATAACGCATCTCTGCATCCGGCGACATTGCTTTTTGAATGATCTCAGAAATCTGCGGACTGCATACAGCCGGACCTAAAGGCTTTACCTTCTGGGCATCCTCGGCCGGATGGTGGCCCGAAATCAGATGATAAAGAGTTGCTCCAAGACTGTAAATATCCGATCGTGCATCCAGGGTAATCGGATGTTTTCCGCTAATACTGTTTCCGGAAGATTGCTCATAGCTATCTTCGGATTCCCCCACAAGCACGGTTTTTCTGGCTTTTGTTCCCTTAATTGTACTCTCCCGCCTGCCGGATGGAAAAATTGATCCGGATCTGGTTTTGCCCCGTTCTCTTCCGCTTTTATATTCTATGCCATAGTGTTCCGGTGAAGCGTACCCTAAACTGTATCCTACCTTTACCGCCCCATCTTCGCCCAATGCAAGAGCAATATTGTAGTCAATCAGGCAGATATCACCACTGGGACGCAACATAATATTAGCTGGTTTTATATCTCCATGAAGAATGCCATAGGGCGGACGGCTGTGCAGATAGCTAAGCGCCTCCAGAAGCTGGCACGCCCAGCGGATTACCTGAGGCTGGGATGGAATCTCTCCCCTTTCCAGCATTTTGTCCAGACTCTCTCCGCCGATAAAATCCATGACTGTATATACTACGCCATTTTCCTGAACAAAATCATATACTTGGGGAATATACATATGGCTTAATCCTTTAAGCATATCCACTTCCCGCCTTAGCATCTCAGGCCTTGTACTCAACCTGCGCTTATCCGCCTTAAGCACAACTTCTTTCTCTAACCGGAGATGACGCCCCAAATATACAATCCCACCGCCGCCAGATCCTATCTGCTTGTGCAACTCATAAATACCTGCAATCACCTGAGACATTGAGCATCCTCCTGTGTTCGTTTTGTGTTATCTCTGGGGTTTTCCATATTCCGCCTCAAGCTTTTTCTTAAGCTTTCTGCCTGTAATGAAAGACACTGTCATACAAACTGCCCCAATTCCTATGGATATTGTCATAGCTGCAATACCACCCCATAACAACAATTCACTTTCTGACAGATTTAACATATCCAGCTCCTTTTTTACCTATTATTTATAAATTATATCACTTTCTATAAAGAAAGTAAAATAGTTTTTAGGCAGAAAGCATTGATATAAAGTATTTGAACAAAAAACAGGCATAAATTTAATTTTATATAATTCATCATATTTTTATTGTTCTTCTTATTCATAATGTTCTAAATTTTTGGATATGTTATTATAGAAACTATTTTACTTCCCCCATTGACAGGTAACAACATCTCTCTTTTCCATCTACAATAAAATCACCGTATCTGATAAATCCTGAGAAACTACACCCGAGAAACTAAAAACCACTATTTGCAGAAATGAGGTTATAGGTAAATGAATATTATTGAACGGATTGATGATCTGTGCAGGCAGCACAATATGAGCAAATACAGGCTTTCACAAATCACTGGTATTTCGCAGTCTGCTTTTTCTAAAATGTCCCGGCAGCAGTCCACATTGTCTCTTGAGACGATTCAGCGGATCTGTGATGCCCTTGGAATATCCATGGCACAATTTTTTTCTGAATCCGGGGAATACCCGGATCTGACGGAACAGCAAAAACAGCTTCTGCACCACTGGGCTTTACTGGACGAAAAAAAGAGGGACTATGCCCTCTTGATGGTCGAAAAATTAATTGATCTTTAAAATCCCCTCCCAAACCACACATCAAACACCGCCCGCGCCACCGGCGCGGCCGTCTTTCCTCCGGAACCGCTTTCTTCTACAATCACCGTGACCACCAGCTCCGGCTGATCGGCCGGAGCAAACCCGGTAAACCATCCATGGGTTTCTCTTCCCTTTTCAAACTCTGCGGATCCGGTCTTTCCGGCTACCGTGTATCCTTCCGTATTCACTGCCGATCCGGTTCCCATTGTCACCACCGCCGCCATCATATCTGTCAATATGGCGGCTTCCTCTGCTGTCATCAGGTTTTTCTCTATCTGAGGCGTAAACTGTCTTACGGTCTCTCCGCCTGCGTGCTCCACATGATCCATAAGATAGGGCTTCATCAGAATCCCGCCGTTGGCAATGGCCGCCGTGATCATGGCGGTGTGCATAGGTGTAACCTGGGTCTTTCCCTGGCCGATATAGGTCTGCAGCGTTTCCCACACATCCCCGTCCTCCTTCAGCTGAAACAAGCTTTTGCTGTAGGCAATGGCCAGAGGCAGCTGGCTGTTATACAAAAGCTCCTCCGCTGTTTTTCTGGTCTGCCCTTTATCAAGCCTCAGGCCCAGGCTGGCAAATGCGCCGTTGCAGGAATTGGCAAAGGCCTCCTTTAAATTCATGCTTCCGTGGGCCGTCTGGTTAAAGCACTGAATCGAATACTCCCCTTCCTCATAAATCCCATCACAGTCAAAGTGGAAATCCTCATACCCGTTGGGATTCTCCCGGATATATTCCAAAAGCGCTACCAGCTTAAAAACCGATCCCGGCGGGTACAGCCCCTGGGCGGCACGGTTTAAAAGCCTGGCCTGGTTATCCACATCCTCCACCATCCAGTCCCAGTCCTGGTTCAATGTATTGGGATCATAGCCAGGCTTGGACACCATAGCCAGAATCTTTCCTGTATCCGGCTCCATCACCACCACGGCCCCTTTTCTGTCCCCCAGGGCATCCCATGCCGCCTGCTGCAGTTCCACATCCAGGGTGGTATAAATGTCATCTCCCGGGTTCTTTCCTCCCCCAAGCTCTCTCACCGTCCGCTCCACCAGATTGATGTGGGATCGCAGCATATAAAAATTCCCGGCAGCCTCCAGCCCTGTCTTCCCTCTGGCAGAATATCCCACCACATGGGCAAAAACAGGGCCGTAAGGGTAGCTTCTGGTTTCCTCCCCAGCCTCTCCCACCAGGGTCTCCGCCAGAACCGTCCCGTTGCTGCTGCGTATCTTCCCTCTGACAACCCGGTCAGAAAAGCTGTCCAGCCTGGCATTATATGTGTTGTTAATCACATCCTCCCTCTGGAAAAACAGAAAATACCCTTCATATCCTATCATAACAACAAACAGTACCACTATCATATAGGTCAGCCGAAGAATATTTTTATTTGATTTTTTTGCAGAATTCTTTGCCGAATCCTGTTTCTTCGATGTTTTTTTCTCAAATAGCCTCATTCTTTTTCCTTTCCCATACCCTCACTTCCCACGCTATCTGCCGTCTCATTTCCATCCAACCATCTGAAAGCTACCGTCCAAAAGTTACTGCCCGAAATTTCCCATCCAAAAATTACCCTCCGAAAATTACTGCCCGAAATTTACCATCCGAAAGTTACCCTCCGGCAGCCATGCGCTCTGCTTTGCAGAAAAGCTCAGGTATCTACTCTTCCTCCTCCCGCTTCAGCACATACACCCCCTGAACCACCCCAAACAGAATCAGAGTGCTTACCACAGAGCTTCCTCCATAGCTGATAAGGGGCAGGGTCACCCCTGTGGAAGGGATAAATTTAATCGTCCCTCCCACCGCCAGAAACACCTGGGTAATATACATGATCCCAAGCCCGAAGACTGTCAGCCGGTAAAAAGCAGCCTCCATCTCACAGGCAATCATAATAAACTGTAAAAAGCAGCCCAGGCAGATAAGCAGCACACAGACAGCAAACATAGCCCCCATCTCTTCTGAAATAGCGGCAAACACAAAATCCTTGCTCACCACCGGTATCTTTCCCGGCATTCCCTGATACAGCCCCATGCCCAGCCAACCGCCTGTTCCGATGGCAAACAGAGACTGGGTAATCTGATAGCCGGTGTTGTCAATATCCGCCCATGGGTTCTTCCAGGCAGACACCCGCACCCGCACATGGGAAAATAACCGATAAGCCACAACAGCAGCGCCGCAGCCGCTTAAGGCTCCTGCCCCCAGATAAAGCCAGCTGGAGGTAGCTGCAAACAGTATGGCCAGATACGTGACAAAGAAAATAAGACCGCTTCCCAGGTCTTTGGAAGCAACCAGAATCAGCACATGGGCGGCAGCCACCGCAGTGGTGACAAGCACCTGCTTAAACCCTGTGGATCGGTAAAACATAGCCGCCACAAACAATACAAATAAAATTTTCACAAACTCCGACGGCTGGACAGACACACCTGCCGCCGATATGGACAGCTGGGCCCCGAAGCTGGTATCTCCCACAAAATACACCGCCGTCAAAAGCCCCAGCCCTGTAAGCCCGTAAACCCACGGGATCTTGCTCAGCTGCCATACCCTTCCCAGAATCATGGGAATCAGCCACGCAGCTGCCCCGGAAACCGCCACGATGATAAACTGGCGCGCCGCCCTTCCAAAAGAAAGCCGGGAGAGAATGATAAAGCCCACACACAAAAGCATACACACATTATTCGCAAGAATCCTGGAGCTGCCCGGGTAAAAAAGCCGGTACAGCAGGATATACGCCATAAAAAATAGTACCTGGGCTCCGTAAAACACCGCCATCCGGGGATCCTCTGTCTTTATATAAATGATCATGTAAGCCAGAAAATGCATCAAAAACATAATCCGGTTCTGCCAGCTGCACAGTCCCTTTCTTTGCTCCTCCCCTGCACTGAAATACCGGAAATTCAGGTAGGTGTAAACCGCCATCATCAGAATCATCAAATATCTGGAACAGTCCACAAACAAGTTTATCAATTTCTATTCTACTCCTCTTTTAAAGTGCCCTCTGGTAAAATCTCCTGACAGCCCTTTTGTACTTTTTTCTCTGTCCTGTGTACATTTCGCCCCCCATTCCCCTTCCCGGAGAAATGCATCCCCATAAGCCCGGATAACCTCCCGGACCTCCTGCCCTGTTTCCCGCACGAACTGAAGCCGCAGCGCCGCCGGATGCAGGCGCCCGATTGCCTTCTCCTGTCCCAGCAAAGACAGAGGGCTGGGATTATAAATGGTGTTATAACAAAATGTACAATGATTCTTTACCATCAGTTCTTTCCCGGTTCTGTCCTTCATATACAGAACTCCTGGTTTATGGGTACAATTTCCTGTAGTTTTCCTGATACACTGAGCCGAGGTCATGACAGGAAGGTATCCGTAAGAAACCAGTTCCAAACCGCCGCATCCCATCTGCTTAAGCTCCTGGCTGTTTAACTCCAGAGGAAGCGTCAGACGTGCAAACCCCATTTTTCTTAACATACGGATCGCTTCTTTATTAAAACAGTACAGATTGTGATCTCCGTACAGGGGTATATCTGCCTTTTGTTTCTTCAGATATCCGATTTCCTCCCAGGAGCGGATCAAACATCCGTCAAAGCCGGCACTTTTCCATCTGTCAGCCCAACGGTCAAAATACGTCTCCGCCTCCGTCCGGAAAATCACAGGCATAGCCAGCACACAGCGTTTTCCCTCTCTGTGACAGGCCTGTACCGTCTGCTTCCATGTATCAGGAGAAAAACTGTCTGACTCTATCTGGATTTCCCATACCTCCTTCTGATGCAGTGCAGCAGAAAATGTATCCGGTTCTGAGAGGAGAACATGAAGCTTCAGACCATCGCCAAACTCTGCACATCCAAATGCCCCCAAACCGTCTCCAAACTCCGCACATCCAGACACCCCCGGGCCGTCTCCAAGCTCCGCACATCCAGACGCTCCCGAACCGTCCCCAAACTCTGCACATCCAGACACCCCCAAGTCATCCCCAAACTCTGTGTATCCCGCCGCTCCCAGGCTATTTCTATCCTCTGCGTAACCCGCCGCCCCCAAGCCGTCCTCTCTCCGATACCCGTCAAGAACCGCCTCCTTAAGCTTCTCCAGCCCCTTCCTTCTCAGCTCATTCAGCGCCTGTACCGGAAGGAATCCGTTTCCTTCTGTCTCCACCTCCAAAGCCTCAAACTGAAAAGGCGTGTTTCCCGTCTTCCCTATCTGTTTTTTCAGGCTTTCCTCACTGACAGGCTGGTTTTTGGCCGTGAGAACCACCGGGCCTTTCACCTCTGCCCTGTAGCCTCTCCCCTTTTGCTCCATTGTCAGGGAAAGGCGGATCTCCTCCCCTTCCCGCATAGTCAGCTTCCCTGTAACCTTCTCCTTCACTTCTCCATTTACATAGGTTGCATCCAGATAGTCAAACAGCTGCTGGTTCCCCTGGCGGAATGCCGGCTTCTCCTTTAAGGCCACCATATCTTTTCCGTTATGTTGTCTGTAATACCCTTCTGTCAGTCCTCCCCGGTCAAACAGATCCAGAAGTATCTTCTTATCCTCCGGATCTACCCGGTACCCGTCCTTTCCCTGCTGCCTGTATAAATCCACATACTTTCTGTATACACTTACCACACCTGCCGTATACCTGGGGCTTTTCATCCGACCTTCAATCTTCAGGGAATAGATACCTGCCTCCAAAAGATCCGGCAAAATGTCCAGGACACACAGGTCCTTCAGGCTCATCACATATCTCTCATTCTTCCCCAGACAGGACCTTTTGTCCTGTTTCACATCATAGGGCAGACGGCAGGGCTGGGCGCACCGCCCCCGGTTTCCGCTTCTGCCGCCGATAAGGCTGCTTAAAAGACACTGCCCGGAGTAACAGTAGCACAGGGCTCCGTGGACAAAGCACTCTATCTCCATATCCACCTGCTCATGGATCCTCCTTATTTCCTCCAGGGAAAGCTCCCTTGCCGGCACCACTCTTTTTACTCCCAGCTCCTTTAACATCCCCGCCCCATACGCCCCGGTTATGGTCATCTGGGTGCTGGCGTGGACAGGAAGCTGTGGAAAACTCTGCCGTATACAGGACAGCACCCCCATATCCTGGACGATCACCCCGTCCAGCCCCTGCCTGTAATAGGGGTTCAGATATTCATACAGCCCCTCCAGCTCCCCTTCCTTCACCAGGGTATTCACCGTCATGTAGAGAGAAACTCCATGAAGATGAGCGTAATCAATGGCCTCCAGCATTCTGTCCTGATCCAGATTGTCCGCATATGCCCGCGCGCCAAATCTGCTTCCTCCGATGTACACGGCATCTGCGCCTGCCGCCACGGCTGCTTTCATACTCTCAAAAGAACCGGCCGGGGCCAGAAGCTCTACTCCCTTTAATTCCATCTCCATCTCCTCCTTATTAAGCTGATGCACTGCCCCATAATAAATACAGGGATGCCCGGCAATGCCTGCCAGAACACCCCAGTTCACCCTCTCAGTCAAGATTTTCTGTTATTTGGCATATTCCCTGCATAGGAAGACGCAGTATGAAGAGCCTTCATTTTTAAAAGCTCCTCCTCCGCCTTCTTATACTTCCCCTGCAGCTCCTTTAACTGTCCCTCCACATCCTCCAGCTTCATCTGTGTCGTCACCAGCTCATGCTTTAGGCTGTAAGTCTCCTTTTCCATATCATCCCGGCGCCGTTCGCTGGCCGCAGCCCTGTCCACCGCTTTAAAATAATCATCCGCAATATTCAGTTCAATCATCACCGCCTGATACTCCTGGCTCTGTTTCATAAACCCTTCCTGACGCTTCATCTGATTAGTTTTTTCGTTTATGTAGCCTGCAACCCGCTGAAGATACTGTGCCTCCTCGATTCCGCCTAATGTATATACCTTCCCGTCAATCAATACTTCCGCATAATGTTTCTCATTCATGAGCCATACTCTCCCTGCAACAAATTTATGACAATGTAACCCAAGACAGCCTTAAGCCTCTCTGCCAGCGGACCGGCCACCTGGCTGGCCCATCGGCTTGCCTGTCAGCCCTGCTCTCACTATGCTTTGGGCTGCAGTCCCAGATGATGATACGCCAGCTCCGTAGCCATGCGCCCCCGGGGAGTGCGGTTTAAGAGGCCATTCATCAGAAGATAAGGTTCATACACATCCTCCAGGGTTCCCGCATCTTCTCCCAGAGCCGCCGCAAGAGTATCAAGCCCTACCGGCCCTCCTGAAAACTTCTGTATGATTGTAAGCAGAATCGCCCTGTCATTGTTATCCAGTCCCAGACGGTCCACATCCAGAATATCCAGGGCAAAATCCGCCACTTCCTTTGTGATAATCCCCTGATACTTTACCTGGGCAAAGTCCCTGACCCGGCGAAGCAGACGGTTGGCAAGTCTAGGCGTCCCTCTGGAACGCCTGGCAAGCTCCATGGCCCCTGTCTCTTCAATCTCCACTCCCAGCACAGAGGCGGAGCGGAGGATAATAACCGTCAATTCCTGGGGCGTATAGAAATCCAGCTTCTGTACCACACCGAACCTGTCCCGCAGCGGCGCAGTCAAAAGCCCTGCCCTGGTAGTGGCCCCTACCAGCGTAAACTTTGGAAGCTCCAGGCGGATCGACCGTGCAGATGAATCCTTCCCCAGCATGATGTCAATGGCAAAATCCTCCATAGCCGGATACAACACTTCCTCCACCTGGCGGTTCAGCCTGTGTATCTCGTCCACAAACAGGACATCTCCCTCCTGGAGATTATTCAAAATAGCCGCCATCTCTCCCGGTTTTTCAATGGCAGGCCCTGAGGTGATTTTTAGATTCACTCCCATCTCATGGGCAATAATGCCGGACAAAGTGGTTTTCCCCAGACCGGGAGGGCCGTAAAACAGCACATGATCCAGGCTGTCTCCCCTGCTCTTTGCCGCTTCAATATATATTTTCAAGGTAGATTTCAGTTTCTCCTGGCCGATATACTCCGCCAGGGCCTGAGGCCTCAAATGGGACTCTGCCTTTTTTTCTTCCTCTGTCAAATCCGTATTGATAATCCGTCGTTCCATAAATTTTAGTCATTCCATCTATATTATATTGTTCTATTGTATGCTTATGTCTCCATATGACCGTATGAGGCAGCCGCCGCGGCCCCGCCTCTTAAAAGGCCAGATACTTGAGCGATGCTTTCAGCACGTCCTCCGTAGTCATGTCCTCTGTCACTTCCACCTTGCGGACTGCCTTGGCTGCCTCCATGGCCGAATACCCCAGAGCCACCAGCGCATCCACGGCTTCCTTCCCGGCTCCGTCTCCAAAACTGCCCTTTCCCCTTCCGGCTTCCATCCTTCCTTTGTCATCCGGCAAGCCTGGCATATCCTCCACCGAAATCCTGTCCTTCAGATCCAGTATAAGCCTCTGAGCCGTCTTCACCCCGATTCCCGGAGCCTTGGCAATGGCTTTTGCATCCCCGGATATGACTGCCAGGCAAAGATCATCCGGCCTCATGGCAGACAGAAGCCCCAGGGCCCCCTTGGGCCCGATTCCGTTGACTCCCAAAAGCTGTTTAAACAGCTTCAGCTCCTGCCGGCTCCCAAACCCATACAGACTCATGGAATCTTCCTTCACCTGCAGGTATGTATAAATGCGCACCTCATCTCCCAGAGGCGGCAGTTCCTCCAAAAGCGACAGCGGCACATGGATATTGTAACCTACACATCCCGCCTCCACCACAATCACATCCTCTTCCTTCTCAACCAAAGGCCCTCTGATAAAAGATATCACCGCGTATTCTTTCCTTTACTCATGTTCTAACCGTTCAGACGGCTCACCGTCCTGCCTGTCTGAACTGTTACTATCATATCATACCGCCCGGGCCTTTGCAAGAGCTACAGATTTGACTTTCCCCCTTTGTTACGCTATAATATGATGCACATTAAACCCAAAAGGAGCCCCCATGATTACCATAGAGAAACCCCTTTCCCTCCCTGACACCTATCCCCTGGACCGTCTGGGTCCCTTAGAAAAGCTTCTGTTTTTTGACATCGAAACCACCGGCCTGTCCGGAGATTATTCCAGCCTGTATCTCATCGGCTGCACCTTTTACCGCCAGGGCTTTTGGCATCTGATCCAGTGGTTTGCCGACACTGCTGATTCCGAAGAACAGCTTCTGTCCTCCTTCTTTCATTTCCTGAAGGACTTTGACACGGTCATCCATTACAACGGCGACGGTTTCGACATTCCTTATCTCCTGAAACGCTGCCGCGCCTTTAACCTGCCCTGGGATTTCTCCCAGGTGACCAGCATTGACCTGTACAAACGCATACGGCCCTACCGCAAGCTGCTGAACCTGGAAAATCTGAAGCAGAAATCCATCGAACGGTTTCTCGGCATCAACCGGGAGGATACATATTCAGGAGGAGAGCTGATTCAGATCTATGAGGACTACTTAAAAACCCACGAGGATTCCCTGTATGACATGCTGATGCTCCACAACCGGGAAGATTTAGAAGGCATGCCTCTGATTCTCCCCATCCTTAACTATCCTGATTTTCTGGAACATGACTTTCTGTTAGCCTTCTCCTCGATCCGGCCCGGCATCCACAAAGAGGCTTCCCCTGTCCTGTCCCTGACCTTAAAAAGCCCTTACCAGCTTCCTGTCCCCTTCCGCCAAACCAGCGATTTATATTCTGCAGAGGCCGGCGGCTGCTACCTGTATCTGAACATCTGCCTATACCAGGGGACGTTAAAATACTTTTATCCTGACTATAAAGACTACTACTACCTAATCTATGAAGACACTGCTGTCCACAAAAGCATCGGCGAATATGTGGACAAAGCTGCCCGCAAAAAGGCCACTGCCCAGACCTGCTACACGAAAAAAAGCGGCCTGTTCCTTCCTCAGCCTGCCCCTTTGTGGGAACCTGCCTTAAAAAAACAGTACCGCGATAAAATAACCTATGCAGAGTACACACCTGCCCTGCTTGAGAATACCCAGACGCTGAACCGCTATATCCGGATGCTGCTGACAAATGCCTGCTGAAATCCGTCTCCTTACCCTCAGTTAAACCCAAAGAATTTCTGGCTGATCTTATACCCTGCGATGGACACCTGCCGCCCGCTTTTCCCCGGCAGGTTCATCCCCTGCCCCAGAAATCCAAATCTCAGCCTGAGAAACAGCAGCATATTTTTCTTTTTTACATACTGCCACAGTTCCTTTTTCTTCTTCATATTCTCGTCTGTGCCGGATCGGATAGCCAGAATCGACGAAATCACCATCATGATTTCCAGATATCGGATCATGTAATGACGCAGCTTCCAGCTCTGCATCTTCCCCTGATTATAATAATCGATCATCAGCTTGGTCACCTGAATCTGCTGGTCAATGCGGCCAATCATCACCTGCTCGTTCACAGACTGATCCTCTCTGCCGATAAAATACCGGTAGAAATTCACATCCAGATAATACATGGTCTTGACATAGGGCAATGGCTGGAATACAAAAATATTGTCCACATAAAAAGTATGCTTTGGCAGCTCCAGCCCGCACTGATGCAAAAGCTCTGTCCGGTAGATCACAGAATGCATCAGGATATACTGCCCCAGCATAAACATTTTTACGTCATCCCATCCCACCACCTGATCCTTTGGAAGGGCTGTCCGGTAATTCATCACTCTCTTTCTCTTGGCGCCCTGCTTTTCATACACAAAATTAGAGACCAGCATATCCAGGGTCTGATTGCCGTAGACAAAACGGCGCAGAGTCCTTAACACTTCCATATAGGCCTCTTCATCCACCCAGTCATCGCTGTCCACCACCTTAAAATATATGCCCTGCGCCCTGCGAAGCCCTGCATTCACAGCCTCGCCGTGGCCCCCGTTTTCCTGGTGGATCGCCCGGCAGATGCCAGGATAATTCTTCTCGTATTCATCAGCAATTTCTGCTGTCCTGTCTTTGGCCGAACCATCGTCCACGATCAAAATTTCCACCTCATCCCCTCCAGGCAAGAGAGAATCGATGCAATGCCTCATATAGTTCTCAGAATTGTAGCACGGGATGGCTACTGACAACAGTTTCACTGCCATACCTCCTTTTCACACGTTATCATCATCCTGCGGACTGTCAAAAACAGACACAGCCCGCTTATTATCGTTATTAATAAAAACGAGATTCCTGGTTTTTGTCCTTCAAACCGCATCCATTTTCCTGCCAATACAGATGTTATATTTGCGCTGCCGTGGATGACCCAGGGCGCCAGGACAGACCTGTATCTCTCATAGCTGAAAGCCAGCACCAGACCTATGGCCCCTGCATACACTCCCTGTACCAAAGTGCCGTGATAATATCCGAAAGCCACGGAAGAAATAAGGATCGCTGCCAGGCAGGAGCATCTCTTTCTCAGGCTTTTATATATAAACCCGCGGAAAATCAGCTCCTCTGCTCCTGAAATTATCACTCCCATGGAGAGCATCTGAAGCCAGAGAGGCGGAGAATACAGCACCCTTGCCGTCTGCTGGTAACCTGTAAATCTGTTTTTTATCCCGCTTAAGGTTACCAGGTTATTAAACAGAAGGCTGCTGCTGATTCCTGCAATACAGAGAAGGGCTCCTGTAAGCAGAATCCTTCTGTTAAAAGTTTTAACCGATTTTTCTTCCCTATTCTTCTTTAAAGGAAATGGATTCCTTCTATACAATATTACCAATATTCCGGAAGTTATTGCCGCCGAAACCGTCTGTACCGTCAGGCTTTTGCATCCCGCTAAAGCCATACGGCAGCCTTGTGTTGAAAGCTCATACAGTGCCACGGGCCAGAGAAGCTCCCACATTAATTGTATCACCAGGCGTCCTCCCTTTTTTCAATTAATCTTACCACAAAACAGCTGGCTGGTAAAGAAGAAAACCGCCCTGAAAAAGTATTGTAAAATGTTTGCCTCTCCTGATTTTCAGTAGTATACTGAAATTATATACGTTAAATGATTTCAAACTTTACGATAGCGAGGTATCTTTTATGTCAAAAAAACGAATGGTTATGGCTCTGGGCCACCGCGCATTAGGAACAAATCTTCCGGAACAGAAAGTAGCCGTAGGCAAAACGGCAAAAATTATCGCCGATTTTATTCAGGAGGGCTGGCAGGTGGCCATCGTCCACAGCAACGCCCCTCAGGTAGGCATGATACACACTGCCATGAATGAATTCGGCAGGCAGCATGAAGGCTATACCGCCGCCCCTATGTCTGTCTGCTCTGCCATGAGCCAGGGCTATATCGGCTACGATTTGCAGAACGGGATCCGCACGGAGCTTATGAGCCGGGGGATCTATAAACCCGCAGCCACCATCCTGACCCAGATGATGGTAAACCCCTATGACGAGGCCTTTTATACTCCTTTAAAAGCCGTGGGACGGTTCATGGATGCAGAAGATGCCAGGGCAGAGGAGGAAAAAGGGAATTATGTAGAGGAGGTTCCGGGCAAAGGTTTTCGCCGGGTAGTGGCTTCTCCCAGGCCAGTAGCCATTGTGGAAATCGATGTAATCAAAGCTGTCCTGGACGCGGATCAGATTGTCATTGCCTGCGGCGGCGGCGGGATTCCGGTGATGGAACAGGGCTGCCGTCTGAAAGGGGCCAGCGCCGTCATTGAAAAAGACCTGGCAGCCGGCCTTCTTGCCAAGGAAGTGGATGCAGATGTGCTGCTGATCTTAACCAGCGTAGACAATGTAACATTAAATTACGGCTGCCCGGATGAAAAGCCGATTTTCTCCATGAGCACTGCCCAGGCAGAGGCTTACAGGGACCAGGGACAGTTCGAATTCGCCTCCATGCTTCCCAAAATAGAGGCGTCCATAGACTTTATCACCCACGGAAATGGCCGCTGCGCTATTATCACCTCCCTGGAAAAAGCCAGGGAAAGCCTGGCCGGAAAAGCAGGTACTGTCATTCGCTAGAGATACCTTTACGTTCGCTGCGAATGTACCTTTCTTTTGCGGGGTACCCAGATCCCTCTTGCAGGAGATTTGGCCCCAGTGAGGGCCAAATCTCCCGCAAAGCAGGGTTCAAAATTTTTTCCATTCCTATGCTGTCTTAACAACAATCCCCCAATCTATTTTTTTCTCCTTTGGTCCATACTAATTCCGAAACATGCTGACAAAATTGCAACAATTCCCGAATCTGCACCAGTATCTGTCCGGGACTGCCTGACAGATCTGCTGCTGATTCAGTCGTTTTAGAAAGGAGTGTGCCTTATATGTGTCATTTAAGCGGATCAAAAGCCAATGCCGGATGTTCCTGCCACAGCCGGCCGGCTCCTGCCACAGCTTCTGCCCCGGTTTCCGGCGGACTGCCTCTTGCCATGGTTACAGTCCCCATACAGGCCTGGGAACAGCCCTATGAAGCCTGCAAAGCCTTAACCTGCGGAACAGTATTCCCCTGTTTAAATCTTCCCTTCTATAAGACAGGAGGTGATTGCTGTGGCTGACAGAAACACGCTTTTAAAAAAGATCGGTGAAATCAGCTTCACCCTGGATGACCTGCGGTTATTTCTGGATACCCATCCCTTAGATGAGAATGCCATGAAGCTCTACCAGCAGAACATGCTCCAGAGAAAAGAGCTGCTAAAACAATATGCCGACGATTTTGAGCCTTTGACTACAGACTGTATCTGCCTGGAATCCAACGGAAGCCAAAATACCTGCACCAGATACCCGGGACAGAAGCACTGGACCTGGAGCGACGGTCCTGCCCCGTGGGATTTGGCAGCCAACGAAGCCGCAGTCATAAAAGGAGGTGCTTAACTTATGTGGAATTATGAAAAACGTCTGCAGTTTCCGGTTCACATCACCAAGCCCTGTCCGAAAACAGCTTCTCTTATTATGAGCCAGTTCGGCGGCCCGGACGGTGAATTGTCTGCTTCCATGCGTTATCTTTCCCAGAGATACTCTATGCCATGCAAGGAAGTAGGAGGGCTTTTAACTGATATCGGTACGGAAGAGCTGGCACACCTGGAGATCATCTGTGCCATTATCTGCCAGCTGACAAAAAATATTACTGCCCAGCAGGCCAAAACCAGTGGTTTTGATGCCTATTATATAGACCACACATCGGCTCTCTGGCCTGCTGCCGCTGCAGGTCTTCCTTTTAATGCTTGTGAATTCCAGTCCAAAGGCGACGCTATTGCCGATTTGACCGAGGATCTGGCCGCCGAGCAGAAAGCCAGAACCACCTATGACAACTTAATCCGCATCATTGATGATCCGGAGGTTTTAGCACCCCTTAAGTTTCTGCGCCAAAGGGAAGTAGTTCATTTTCAGAGATTCGGGGAAGCCATGGAGAAAATAAAAGAAAAATTAGATGCCAAAAATTTCTACTACTTCAATCCTGAATTTGATAAGCAGTTTGTGAAATCATAAAATCTTTTCCATTTAAAGGCCCTCACCCTGCTTTGGCTTTGTGAGGGCCTTTTCACGCTGAAAACCTGACAGGCCAAGCGCTGCTGTGCTCAGCTCCCGCTCCCTGCCCGTCTACTTTCTTCTGAAAAACATATTGTCAATACCAGGTCAGGCGTGTATAATACATAGATATAAACATTCATTTTTGTGGGAGGCAGACACTCCGGCCAGCACCAAATCCTGTTATCTCTACAGTGAATGCAAGGGTCTGGTATATGGCAAAGGAAATTTTCCCCCACTATCAGGAGAGTGAAACATGGAAAAAATATTAATAGTTGACGACAGCTCTGTGCAGGCGACCAAATTAAAATCCATTCTGGATAACGATTATGACATAACCATCGCACAAACTGCAGAGGATGGGCTTCGTTACACACATGTGGGAGGCTTTTCTCTGATTTTGCTGGATGTGGTTATGCCAGGGATGGATGGTTTTACGCTTTTAAAAAAATTACAGGAAGAAATCGTCACCCAGAGTGTCCCTGTCATACTCATTACCAGCCTTTCTGATACAAAGAATGAGTATTATGGGCTTACTTTAGGTGCTGTTGACTATATTACGAAGCCGTTTAATCCGTTGATCGTCAAGGCAAGAGTTGCTACCCATATCAAGCTGTACAATTACCGAAAGCAGGTTGAATATCAATCTAAAACCGACCAGCTGACCGGAGTTGCCAACAGGCGTCACCATGACGATTACAGCCTTGTCAAATGGAGCGAGGCTGCCCGCCTGCAGCTTCCCTTCTCTATCTGTATGTTTGATATTGACCATTTCAAAACCTTCAACGATACCTTCGGGCATCCCGCCGGAGACAAGGTTATCGCTACCATAGCCAAGACCGTGTCCTCCTATCTCCAGCGAAGCACCGATTTTTTTGCCCGGTACGGCGGAGAAGAGTTTGTGGCGTTTTTGCTGGGTGACAGTTCAACCAAAGCATTTCAGCATATAAAAAAGATCCGGCAGGAGGTGGAAAACCTCTCCATCCCCCACAACCCGTCTGTATCCCAGTGGGTCACCATCAGTGTGGGAGGCGTCACCGTAATCCCCCATGGAGAAAGCGCCTATGCCTCCTACTTAAAAATTGCGGATACCATGCTGTATGATGCCAAACGCTTCGGCCGGAACCGGGTAGTATGGGCAGACGAGAAGATGAGACAGCTGTGGGAGAAATGATGGGATATTCATATTCAAATGAAGCCTGGGGGCTCTCAAAAGCAAAAAGTGTCTGTCCTGCTTTTTGAAAGCGATAATATGCCGTACACGCTGCACTTTCATGGATCGTCCGTGTCATGTCTCCCGTGACAGGCGCTTTCAGAGGCTGGGCAGCTCTTTTCAGCAGCCGGGCTTCCAGCCTCATGTCATTCTGAGCAATCTGCACAATCCCATTTCTGACAGCAGCCAGTCTCGCTCCCAGATAGGTAGCCAGCCTGTATTCCCGCCCCTTCCAAAGCACAGCCCCTATAATCCCGGTAAAATGCATACCTGCCACAGGAATTTCAGCCACAGCCAGCATCAGGGAGCCCTGAGGAAACAGGCACTGGGTCCACACATATTCTTTTGGGAAAGACCTGCCCGAATCCCCCTCCCAGTATCCCGTTTCATTCTGAAAGGAATAGTTTCGTCCATTCACACAGACTGTCCCCAAAACCCTGTGACGCATACTCCATACATGATGACGGCATTCCATAAACGGTACCAGCGCAAACGGCCCCATAATATCATACCTCAGCGGCGTAAGCGGGCCGAACTGAAGCCTGCCCTTTACAGACAGACCAGGCTTATCCACAGACAGAACCATGCCCCTTTGGCTAAAATGATTGTCACCAATAGAAATATTTTTTCCTCTGCGGCTGAATGCCTTGCCTGGAAACCAGGCAGTATATGCACTGTCATCCGTAATAAGCTGGACAGAGCATGTCTTTTGATGTCTTGCACAATGAACCGCCGGTATCACCGCCAGCGTGCCTGTATGGGACTGGCATTTCATGTACCAGCCGTAAAAGCTTTCCTGCATTCCCTGATCCTCCATGGTATTTTTTTTATCATTCCCATGAAGAGGCAGGTTTAGTCATTTTACATAATTTTAGAGGTTTTCAGGTTTCAGCCTTGTCTGGCAAACCAGGTTATATGACGCAAAATAAATCTTGTTTGAAGCCGCCGCGAACGTTTTTTAGATGAATATCGAATAGAGATTTATGATGAAAAAGTAAAAACCATGGGTGCGGATTACATTGCAATTCTGGAAAAATCACTTGATGAGTACCATACGGCTCTCTGAGAGACACTTTTTGTCCGATACCAATTATTAAGCAGATAACACTCAAAAGCCCACCATAATCCCAACAGCTGCCGCTATTCCGATATAAGCGATAACATGAATTTTCCATTTCTTCATACATAAGAAAAGTATCACTGCAAATATTATCCCCGAGATATTAAGGCTGATTCCTTCCCCTGTATGCAGCAAAGCCAGCTTTGCTACCCCCAGGCCTGCGGCGGCAATAAGCCCTGTGGAAGCCGGTCGAAGCCCTTTAAAGATTCCTTTCACCACCTTAGAGTCCCGAAATTTTTCCAGAACCTTGGAAATCATCACGATTACGATGATCGAGGGGGAAATCAACGCCAGGGTTGCCAGAATTCCGCCGCCAATTCCCAGGGTTACATATCCGGCATAGGTAGACATGTTAATTCCAATGGCTCCCGGGGTTGATTCAGAAATCGCAATCAGATTCAGGATATCCTGGTTGGAAAACCACCCTGTTCTGGCTGACATCTCATACAGAAAAGGAAGGGTTGCCAGACCGCCGCCTACGGCAAACAGCCCTGTAAAGAAAAATTCCAGATAAAGTCTAACCGCCGTCATCATGATCTTTTATCCCCTTTCTTATAAGTAAGATACCCGAATACACCTGCTGCCAGGACAATCACCGCTGACGGAACCTTGGTAAACAACGATAAAAGAAGCACCGCCAGAAAAATCCCCGCGGATAGCTTGTCAATCACCGCCTTTTTATAAAGCTTTAACACCGCATCCGTAATCAGAGCACAGACACAGATACGGATGCCGGAAAAGGCCCTGGACACAATCTTCAAAGAGGCGAAATTCCGCATAAAGGCAGCAATCAACGTAATAATCACGATGGATGGAAAAACAAATCCCAGGGTAGCCGCGATCCCGCCGGCCAGCCTCTTTCTTTTATATCCGATAAAGGTTGCCGTGTTGATCGCGATAATACCGGGAGTACATTGGCCGATAGCATAGTAATCCATCAGCTCTTCCTCCTCTACCCATCCTCTTTTTTCCACCAATTCCCGCTGCAAAAGGGGAAGCATGGCATATCCTCCCCCGAAGGTGCAGACGCCTATCTGCGCAAATAACCAAAATAATTCCACAAGATCTTTCACAAGCGTTCCTCCTCATAGAATCGGCACGCGCCGCTCTGCGGCACCTGCCAGGTCGTCGGAACGATTCCAGTTGTGAAACTTTCGTTTCACAAGCGTTCCTCCTTCACATACTTCAGCAGTTCTTCTTCGGTAGGGAATCTGGTCAGACAGCCTACGGCCTGTACGCAGTAGCCTCCCATAACATTTCCCAGTCTGATGCAGTCTTCCGTAGAATAGTCATGATACAGTCCGTACATGAATCCGGCCATAAATGCATCTCCGGCTCCAGTGGCATCCACGGCATCCACGTGTTCCAGAGGCTTTAAAGTCCGGGTCTTTCCTTTCCCCTGGTAATAGCATCCGTTTTTTCCAAGCTTAATTATCACCTCATCGAAAAATCCGGATAAAACCCTGGCTGCTTCCGGCACCGAACTGGTGCCGGTAATCTTCAATGCCTCCATCTCATTGGGAGTATAATAATCCGCAAGTTCCAGATATTTTCTATATTTCTCCACAGACAGATCATCTTCCCACCCTGTATCCATGGTCAGAATGCTTCCTTCTTCCTTCAGTCTCACATACATCTGTAAAAGCTTTTCATTTTCCAGGTCACAGTACATCCGAACCAGCTTTGCGCCTGTAAACTGACGGTAAATCTGGTCAACATCTTCCTCCTTCAGAGTCACCCTCCCCATATACGTAAGAAATGTTCTGTCTCTTTTGGTCACGGCCACAGACGTAATGTTAAGTGGCATTCCGTCTCCCTCATACAGATTGGTATACCGGATTCCCTGCCTTTCCAGAAGGATTTGCATATGATTGGAAAACAGATCCTTTCCCAAAAAGGTGACCATCTGCACCGGAATCTTCAGTCTGGACAGATTGACCATGATGGCAGGATTCCCCCCGCCCAGCTGTATATCAAACCTCTTTGAGAATACTTCCTCTCCCTCATTTGGAATAGCGTCCAGCCCGCTGTACAATAAATCGCAGTTGATGATACCCATACCGGCAACGAATCCCATCTTAATTCCACCCTTCAATATAGTCTTTATTAGACGCAATGTACTCCTCTGTCAGCTTCTCAGCCAGAGACCAGGAATTCACAAGAGGATGCACAAACAGGCATTTCACGGCGGCGGCCCTGCTTTTTTCCCGAATGGCCTGGGAGGCATACCGCTCATATTCTTTTACTCTTCTACACAGCTCCAAAGGAATCTTTCCCGGCGCCTCCACAGAGTGAGGTACGCAGCCTTCCAAGGACACATGACAGGTAACCTCCACCACATCATCCGGTTCCAGCCCCTTGACCGCCCCCTCATTGGGCACGCATAAAATCATTTCCACAGGTTTTCCGGTTTGAAGGGCCCGTATGTAATTCAAGGCCACTCCCGCATAGCCTCCGTCATCCTTCTCATATATGTCAAAACGGAATTTTTCCTTTCTCGAAATTCCCGTCTCATTCTTCATATACATTTCTGAACGATATCCATGCCAGTGCTCATAGATGGCCAGGCATTTATCAAAATCCGTCTCAGGATTCAGCCCGGACAGTTCCTCAATCATATGCCGGTTTACATCCCGAATCAGTTCTCCCCGGGTACATTCCGCCTTCTGGATATTTTCTATGGCCTTTTCTCTGTAAAAATAATAGTACAGATATTCATTTAGAAGGCAACCCATCTCTTTTGTCAGTTCCTTTGTAAAAAAACGCATGTCTGTTTCCGTGTAAATACGCTCATCCTCCATAAGAGTCTGCAGCATTTCTTTCCCTCGAAAGCGGATGCTGTTAAAAAAGGATAGGTGGTTTAACCCGTAGCATTCCGCCTGGATATCCTCCGGCCCCACTCCATAAAGCTGTCCAAGGCTTCGCAGCAGCCCGCTTGGCGCATCGCAGATTCCATAGGTAAAATCATACCCCATATCCCTGAGGGTCTGGGACACCACACCTGCCGGGTTGGTAAAATTAAATACCTTCACGCCAGGGCGGCTGTAGGTCCGGATCAGCTCACAGTACTCTGCCAGCCGGGGCACGGAACGCATGGCAAAGGAAAATCCAGCCGCCCCTGTAGTCTCCTGCCCCAGCAGTCCGTAGGACAGGGCGATCCTCTCGTCGTCCACCCGTTTCTCATCCTCGCCTGCCCGAATGGTGGTTATGACAAAATCTGCATCCTTCACTGCCAAAACCGGATCCACAGTCAGTTCAAAATCAATCTCCGGGCGGATTCTTTTTGCCGTCTGTCTGGCCATTTCCCCAAAGATTCCAAGCTTTGTCTCATTGTTATCCATAAACACAATCTTCTCTATCTTCAGCTCTTCAGCCTGGTTTACCAGGCTTCTGGCCAAAAACATGGAGCGGACCCCGCCGCCGCCGATTACCGTCAATTTTATTCCCATGTCTCTCTCCTTTTCTTCAGCTGCTCCAGGATCCTGTCAAAGTCCCCAAGAAGTTCTTGCCCGTCCTGCCTTTCCCCGGCCAGTTTCCGGTATTCCCTCATCATCTTCTCCGCTTCCGTGTATCTGACAGGCTTGGGCCTCTCTCCTGCCCACCGGATGAAATTGTCCCCGTAGATTCGGTTCAAAGCGCTTTCAGGAAGAGAAAGCCCCCTTAAGCTTACGCCCTGGAACACACTTTTCTCCTGCTCCAAAAAGTCTTTCATTTCCTGAATTTTTTTGATTCCATTCAAACGCTCTTCCTTGGAGCCGGAGTCCTCATTGCCGCCGTAATTATCCGTTCCAAACAAGATCCGATCCTGATATTCCAGGAAAAATCCCCTGGCAGCATCCTGGCAGACGGAGAAATTAAAATACATCTCCCCTCCCGGCGTAATATCGATTTTTACATTGGGATGCCTGTCCAAAAAAACTTTCAGCCGCTTTAAATCATCCGATAAAAAGTAAAAATGAGGAATGGTCATATTCAGTCCGGGAAACTTCTCCAGTATTTTCTCCGTCTCCTCATAAAAGCTTTCATAGGAAGGCAGCTTCTCCCCGTAATACCAGCCGAAATCATATATCCGTTTGGGAATCCGGTTAATATCCCAGAATTCCTTGGGATCCCCGATGTGGAACATAACAGGAATCTGCTCTTTCTCCAGCCATCCGAAAAATGCATCAAAATTTCGGTGGTAATAAGGAATTCTCCACTCCCCCTTGTAAAGAGGCTTATTCAGAATCTTTATCCCATCAAATCCAATGGAAATCAGGTTCTCGGCCTGGCCTAAATAGTCAAAAGGCTCCCACTGTCTGTCCGGCTGGGGATATGTAACGCCGCCAAAGGCATAGATTCTCCCGGGATCCATGATTTTGGCCAGGATGGCCAATGGATTCCGCAGAAGATTCTTGGTCTCCCACTGGACAATGCTGTGGACGCATACCGCTTCCAGCCCTGCCTCCTGTCTGTACAGAGACAGATCCTCTACATTTTCATAACGTGTGGTTTTCGATGTTCTGCCAAGATGATAATGTCCGTCAATCAGTGTTCTCGTCATCACAGATTCCCCCTTTATCCTTTTATCCCCGTTGCTGCCACACCTTCAATAAACTGCTTCTGTCCTATGGCAAATACCGCCACACATGGGATTGTCACCATCACGCCTGCTGCCATGAGAAGATTATTCTTGGTATCATAAGCTCCTTTTATGGCTGCCACCGCCACAGACAGCACCCGGTATTTCTCCGTGTTGGTGATAATCAGAGGCCACATCAAGTCATTCCACGTGGCATTGAATGTAAAGATAGACAAAGTTACCAGGCCTCCTTTCGCAAGGGGAAGCATGATTCTGGTGTAGATTCCCCAGTAATTACATCCGTCGATTTTCGCCGCCTCCTCCAAATCTCCCGGTATTCCCATAAAAAACTGCCGGAGCAGAAAGGTTCCGAAAATACTTGGGATCAGAGGCAGAATCAGTCCTGCATAAGTATCTGACAGTTTCAGATTATAAATCAGAAGATAACGGGCAATCACAGTCATCTGTCCGGGAACCATCAGCACCGCCATCAAAAACAGAAACAGCTGATTCTTCCCGCGAAATGGAATCCTGGCGAAGGCGTATCCTGCCAGAGAGCATACCAGAAGCTGTCCTGCAATAACCCCCACAACCATAATCACCGAATTCTTGTAGTACAGAAGAAAATTCATGCTGTTTAACACATATTCATAATTCTCCAGTGTAAATTTCTCAGGAAACCATACAATGGGAATCTTCACCGCCTCAGCATATGTCTTAAATGAAGTCAGTACCATCCATAAAAAGGGAAGAAGCATCACCACGAATCCGGCTGTCAGCACGGTAAACGCCAAGAGGGTCACGCTTTCTGCCTTCCGCCTTTTCTTTCTGCCTTTAATCATAGTGCACCCACCTTCTCTCTCCCCAGAACTGAATCAAGGTAACTCCCAGAATAATGACAAACAGGATTACTGCTTCCGCAGAGGCATACCCCATTCTGGAATAGACAAACGCCTTTTGATAAATTCCATATACCATGGTCCTTGCCGCTTTTTCCACAGGGCCGAAGGAGGCGTTGATAAAAATATAAATCAGGTCAAATACCTTCAGACTGTTCATAAACTCCATAATAATCACAAAGAAAAGACTGGGTGTAATCAAAGGCACCGTAATGCTTTTAAAACACTGGAAGTAAGAAGCACCCTCTACTCTGGCCGCCTCATAGTAAACTCCCGGTACATTCTGAAGCCCTGCAAGGAGTATAACCATATCATAACCGATTCCCTGCCAAATAGCTACTATTATAATGGCTGCAAAAAAATATTGGGGATCCGCCATCCAGAAAGGACCGGTTATGCCGAACCATCCTAAAATCACATTGACGATTCCATACTGAGAATTAAACAGGTACCGCCAAACCAGCCCTATGGCTACTGTCATCGTGATAGAAGGAAGGAAATAGATAACCCGAAACAGCCCCTTAAACGGAACCTTTTGATTTAAAAAATAAGCCAGAATCAGGGATATGGCAACTCCGATAGGCACTTTAAACAACGTATACACCATGGAATTCTTTAACTCCAACCAGATTGTAGCATCCACGAACAATTCCCTGAAATTGTTCAGTCCGATAAAATGTCCGGCTCCGCTGAGCTTCCATTCTGTCAGAGACATATAAAAAGAAAAGAAGATTGGTCCCACAGAGAAAATCAGCATCAGAAGAACCAGCGGGGACACAAAAAGATATCCCCAGAAGTTGTCAGTCTGATAAAAAGGCTTTTTTCTTTTATGTTCTTTCATCCCCACCTCACCTTTCATAACACGTCAGGGATTGCCCTGCAGGGCGGTACTGGCGCAGCGATATACCAGCTTCCTGCATCCCGGCAATCCCTTTCCTGAAACTTTACAGTTCAGATGCCCCTTGAACTGCTGTCCTGGAATGCTACTGTGTCAGGGCCGTACACTGATCCGCATAGCTCTGTACGATCTTCCTGATGCCCTCCTTGTCCAAATCCGTCGTCAGATACACCTCCCCGATACAGGAGTTAAACGCCGTCTGGAATTCGCTGTTATGTCCCACGGAATACAGAATCGGAACCAGGGTTGACTGTTCCAGAGACTCCTTGATTGCACCTGCATCAATGCCCAGGTTCTGCTCGTACACATCAAAGCAGTCCATATGAGCTGTCAGGCCTGCCTTGGACAGAATTGTCATGCCTTCTTCACTGGCCGTAAACTTTAGGAAGCTTTGAACCTGTGAAGCATATTTTGTATCTGCATACCCAGCCATACTGCATACGCTGAAGGAGCAGGCTCTTCTGGCTCCTGTAGGAAGCATGCACACCCCGATGTTATCCGCCCCCAGAGCTTCTGCGTTGGCTACAATTCTCGGCGGCGCTCCAAACACCATGGCCGCCTGGCCGGACTGAAAATAGGTATCCCCCTGAATCTCTGTCATCTGAGCTCCAGTAGGCGTACTCCCGTCCTGATACATCATGTCATATACAAAAGACCATCCTTCCAGCGCATCGTCCTGAGCAAAAAGCGGCACACTGTTTATATAATCAAACTCATTGTTTCCTGCCATGACCAGCCACTCATGCATAGAGCCCTGTCCCGAATCCGTCCGAAAGCAGTAGCCATATTGGCTTTTGTCCTCCTTTGTAAGGGCTTTTGCCGCTTCCCTAAAGTCTTCCCAGGTCCATTCGTTGGTCGGATAGGAAAGTCCCGCCTGGTCAAACATGGCCTTATTATAGATTAATACATTGGGATCCAGAAGGAAAGGTACCCCGTAATGCTTTCCATCCTCCCCTTTCAGAAGATCCATAGCCGTAGCAGAATATTTGTCAAGTTCTACCACCCCGTCCTCCAAAGGGAGCATATATCCTGCCGGCAGATACTCTACCAGATGAGCCAGGTTCACCCAGAAAATATCCGGCGCATCGTCACCGGTGGCCAGAGTTGTCTCCAGCTTTGTCCAGTACTCTGCCCATGGAAGCTGCGTCGGCTCTATAGTCACATTGGAATTTCCCTCCTGAGCGTTGTAGGCCTTAATCAGCTCATCAATCTCCTCTGCAAAGGTAGCGTCCCAGTAGAACAAACTCAAGGTGACCTTTTCCCCGGCCGAAACGGCAGTTTCCTGGCTCTGTCCCTTTGCCTCTTCTTTCTGTTCTTTGTTTTCCGCCGCCCGCTGAGTTTTCGTTGTCCCTTCCTTTGGCTGGCTGCAGGCCGTCAGACTTAAAATCATGCCGGCTGCCAATAATGCTGCTCCCCATTTTTTCAACCGTTTCATAAATTACCTCCTGCTTATTTTTAGTATGTTTAACTGGTTCCTTGATTATTCCTTTTTGTTTCACCTCCTTGTTTTTTGATTGTTTCACGCTTTGTTTTTTATTTCATGTCGAAATTGTATCATGTTATTATAAATTATGCAAGTTTTTTTTGCATTTTTTATAAAATTAATCATTTTTTCTTACTTGTTTCAGAAACAACATATTTTATTTCAATTTTTGTTTATAATAGAAATGTGGCAAACTTTTACTATGAGCCCGATAAATTTTGTTTCAAAAAAGTTTCAAAGAACTTTTCAAACCCGGAACATTTTGGTAAAATAGAAGCAAGAATTCGTCAGAAATAAAAGAGACTTTGTTAACGGAGGATTTACCCCATGACAATACGAGAATTCGCCAAACTTTGTAATGTAAGCCCGGCTACGGTTTCCCGTTATTTTAACGGAGGGGTGGGATTAAGTCCGGCAATCGCAGAAACGATAAGACAGACAGCTGACCAGACCGGCTACACGCCTGCCGCCAGGATGCGCAGATCCAGGACGGCCTGTGAATCTTTTGTCATTTTTACTCCCATTTGGCGCCACAGTTTTTTTAATGAACTTTTGGCCTATCTGGAGCAGGCCGCACGGAAAGCAGCGCTTCAGATGCTGGTGCTTCCCTCCAGGGACCCTGACCTGAAAAAATGTTTAAGTCTTCTGAAAGCCATCTCCCCCATGGGAGTGCTTCTTTTAGATGAACCGATGGATGATCCTCTGGAGGAAATGTTATATGAACATCAATTTCATACCGTTGTCTGCGGCGCACTTTCCCTAAAACATGTATTTCCCGCCGTACACATCGATGACATGGCAGCTGCATATGACGGAGCTAATTATCTGATCCGTCTGGGACATAAAAACCTGGGACTGATTTCTGCCAAACCCCAGTCCATCAGTTCAGGCTTTCAGCGGATCATGGGCTGCAAGAAGGCTTTGGAAGATGCAGGGCTTGCCCTGCCGGATGAACATATTGTATACGGCGGAAGCTCTGTCCAGGACGGATATTCAGCCATGAATCAGCTGTTTGAGCGCCGGCTTCCCATCTCCGCTGTTTTTGTCTTCAGTGATGACATGGCAGCCGGAGCGCTGGCTTCGATTACGGACCACGGCCTTTCGGTTCCAGACGATATCTCCCTGCTGGCTTTTGACAACTGCCAGGTTTCTCTGGAGACCAGGCCGCATCTGACAACCATCGCCCAGCCCATTGACCTGATTGCCGCCCGCTCTCTGGAATTGCTCTGGGATTATCCTGAGACGCCGGAATCCATAACCCTTCCTCATACCATAAAAAAAAGAGCCAGCTGTAAAAATTTTCTGGCTCCATAAGGCGGGGAAATCGCGTTGACAGCTTCTGAGACATATGTTAAACTTTAGTTATAAAAAATGGTTATAATTTTACAAAAAATAAGCGTAAAGTATACTTATGGAGATATAATTTATTGTGAATAGCAACATATTCAGTTTTAAACTCGGCGATGCGACAGCCTATTTAATTTTTTATATTGTTATTCTGGTTATGGTAACATATATTAGTTTAAAGGTACAATCAGCAGATATTGTTTCAAGAACGTATTGTTATGTTACTATCCTGATTAGTGTCTTGAATGGAATTTATGATGCAGCCAACCGATGGAAGAGAGGGATAAAGTGCAGATGCAATACAAAGCTTTTCGTGATATTTCTTTCTAATGGAATTATAATCCTCTACTGTCTTTACATTATTTTTTATGTTCTGATAATACATAAAATAGGCTATCGGTTTGATGCAATTTTATTGGCCTATTTAGGCACGTGTTCTGTCGCAATTTGGGACGCTGTTGCTGTATTTTTAAAGGATATGTCACTAAAAGACGCTATCAGAAACAATGGGATTGGAGGTGTTGAAGGATGAATCCTGAATTATATCTGACGATCATATTAATATCGTGTTTTGTTGTATTCATTACTTCATTCATATTAAATTCCGGCAGAATAAAAGCTGAATTTTCCATGGCAGTCAAACAAGATATTACCAGCGAGCAAATGAAGAAAGCGGAAGAAAAAGTATCTCGATTTCTTCTAAAGAACAACTTAAAACCAGGGGAGGATATTTCTGTAATCGGCCAGGCATTAAAAATTCGTGTGAATGATATAGAAGAGCAAATTTCCGGGCAAGCCCATCTGGGAAGTCCCGATATAAATGGGATTATGACTGTAACCTTTCGCAGAGGATTAAGCCAGCAGGAGAAGACATTTGCGTTCGCTCATGAATGCGGACATATTATCAATGAGGATGCTGTCCCCATTGATCGCCCTGACGGAAAACACAAGGCATATGTTGAGCAGGCCGCAGATTATGTAGCGGCTGCACTGTTAATGCCGCTGGATGATGTCTATCATTACTTATCAATAAATAATTATCAAAATGCATCTCCCCAAAAACGAACAAGGCTGTTAAAAGGATTATGCAGAACCTATAATGTAGACGATATTATTGCTTTACGCAGGATTCGTGAAGTATATACATTAAAGAACTCATAATTCTGATTTTATAATTTAATAGCCGTTTCCGTTGCCTCTGAAACCAGTCTGCAGCGAAAACGGCTATTTTTCTGTCCCACCCTCCCGTCTCTAAATCCCTCCCCTCATGTATAAAATCCCTTCAACAGGCACATCCTACTACAGCATTGCACATAAACCGTACTATTTTGAGGTGAACAACATTGAAAACAACGCCAAAAACCATCTGGACCCAGTCCACATCCATCCCTTCCCGCAACCACCTTCCAGGCAGTCTGTCCGCAGACGTGGCTATCATCGGCGCCGGTTTGGCCGGAGTCCTGACCGCCTACTACCTCTCCCAGGCCGGGAAGCAGGTCATCGTCCTGGAGGCAGACCGAATCGGCAGCGGCCAGACCGAAGGCACCACCGCCAAGATCACATCCCAGCACGGACTTATCTACCAGAAAATCCAAAAATACATGGGTATCCGCCATGCAAGGCTTTACGCCTCTGCCAACCAGAAAGCCATCCTGGAATACCAGCGCCTGATCACTGCCCGCTCCATCTTCTGCGATTTTAAGAAATGCTCTGCCTGCCTGTATTCTCTTAAGGATGCTCATATTCTCCGGCAGGAATCCAAAGCAGCCATGGAATCCGGAATCCACTCCCAGTTTTCCGTTGACACGGAGCTGCCCTTTCCTGTAAAAGGAGCCATCTATTATTCCAATCAGGCCCAGTTCCACCCTCTTAAATTCCTGGAATCCGTCTCCTCCCTTTTAACCATCTACGAAAAAACACCGGTTCTGACGGTGAAGCAGGCAAAAAATCATCAGGTTTTATCCACTCCCCACGGCGATGTATCCGCCAGGGATGTGGTGTTCGCATGCCATTACCCCTTCCCCCTGATTCCAGGCTTTTTCTTTCTGAAAATGTATCAGCAGCGCAGCTATATACTGGCTCTGTCCCACGCTGCCAGGCTTGAACATATGTATTTAGGCATTGAAAAAGAAGGGCTCTCCTTCCGCTCCGTTGGAGACACCCTTCTTTTAGGAGGCTTCGGCCACCGCACCGGCAAGCCGTCCCCTCATCCCTATAAATCCCTGGCCCATGCTGCCGGCCGCTTTTACCCCCATACCAGAATCTCCGGCCATTGGTCTGCCCAGGACTGTATCACCTTAGACCACCTTCCCCTTATCGGAAGATTTTCTCCCCGGACACCTCACTGGTATGTGGCAACCGGTTTTCAGAAATGGGGAATGACTACCTCCATGGTCGCCGCCCATCTTCTCACCAACTCCATCTGCGGCCACTCCTCCATCTACGAGCCCCTGTTTACCCCTGCCCACTTCCACCTAAGGGCCTCAGCTGCAGAACTGGCTGCCCATTCCATCGAATCCGGAAAAGGCCTGCTCCTTGGCCTCACTGCAAAAGACCGCCGCTGTCCCCACATGGGCTGCAAGCTGACCTGGAATCCGGAAGAGCGCACCTGGGAGTGCCCCTGCCACGGCTCCCGTTTTAACGCTCAGGGGCACTTGATGGATGGCCCGGCACAAAAGAATCTTTTCTGCAGCAATCCGTACAACTGATTGCACTACAATATCCCCACAATATCCACCAGCGTCAGCTCCCCGGCTGTTTATCCTCGTATCTGATACTTTTCTATCACACAGGTATGCCTTCTCTTCCCTGCCGGTGCGTCCTTGTCGTAATTTATCCCTACCAGCAATATAGCACCGCCATATCCTTCCATCGCCCTGGGATAATTCCGCTCCTTTATCTGCGCAATGGCTCCCTCCGCACTTTTATTCCATTTCAGTTCAATCACCAATGCCGGCATCCGTGAAGCCTTCTTTGGCAGATACACAATATCCGCATATCCCACGCCGGCCGGCAGCTCCTCCAGCATCACAAACTCGTCGCCGTAGCTGAAATACGCCCTTTTCACCACACTGCGTAAAGCCTGTTCATTATTGTAGTGAAGAGGCGCCTCCTCCTCATGAATCTTCTCAATCTGTGCGGCTACAGCCTCCCCATTTCCATGAATCGTGTCATAAATAAGCTGATCGCTTTCCCGAATCCTTTTGATAGTATCATCACGCTTCACTTCCCGAATTACTTTTGCAAATTCCATCCGTATCTCTTCATTCGGAATATAGGCCTGCTCCGCCTCCTCATCATAAGCCAGATATCCCAGATGAATCAAAAGTGTAAGGACATCATCCTGATTTCGGTATGTCACCAAATCATTGGCAAAGCCTTTTGTATCCACCTTCACTTTCCCACCGCCGATCAGTTCCGCTACGGTTTTCCCCAGCCCGTCAAAGTCCAGGCTGATATATTCCATCAGGCTTTCCGTCGCCGAGGTCTGAGTCCAATAGGAATCAAAGTCATCATTACGAATCGCCTCAATCACAGACCCCGGATTATACACTGCCCCTGCTGTGCGGAATGTATATCCGTCATACCACTGCTTCATCATCTGGAAATCACTGTGATACTCCTGGCAGAGCCTTTTCACTTCCTCCTCCGTAAATCCCACATAAGGGCCGAATTTCCTTGGCTTAATCACGGTAAATTCCTTAAAATCAGAGATTGCCGACTGGGATCCATCCTTTTTAATGGGAAGAATTCCCGTCATATACACAGCAGCAAAAATCTTATCCGTAGTGCCGCTTCCTTTAAACAGCATCCGCAGAAACTGAAGGTATTGCTTCTGAATCTCCGGTATCTCCCTTATAGGAGCGTCCCATTCATCTATAATCATGATAAATTTATTGCCTGTCAGCTCTGCGGCATTCATCAGAGTCTCGTCAAAAACCTTTCCTTCCCTCAGACCGGGATATGCATCCAAAATCTCTTTTGTCACACTTTCCTGAATAAACGACACCACGTCACAGGAGCCGGTTTTTCCTATTATGTTGGTCATGTCAAGATAAATCACATCATATCGGTTTCTGTTTTTCTCGTATGTCCCATGGAATTTCTCGTCTGTGGCAATTTCCAGGTCATCAAACAGAGCCGAGGAATCACAGGTCTTATCATAATATGCGCACAGCATTTTGGCGGCAAAAGATTTTCCAAAACGCCGGGGCCTGCTGATACAGGTTAAGCATCTGGGAGTATCAATGGTCTCGTTAATCAGGCTGATCAAACCGCTTTTATCCACGTATACATCATTTCTTATTCTCGCAAACCCACTGTTTCCTGGATTCAAATACATTCCCATAAGACCCGTTCCTCCATGATGGCAAAACGCCTCATCACATGATAGCAAAGCCGCCTTATTTTCATACCCTGCTAATACAATAATTTTTCCATAAAAGCATCCGTATCAAATATAATATCTCATCGTCAAGTTCTTTTATTGCCACGTATTTATCCTGTTACTCTTATTGTTCCGCTTTTACAAGTATACCATGATATATTATTCTGGTACAGAAGTTTTACAGATAAATTTATTCAATCCCTGCAATATCCACCAGCGTCAGCTCCCCGGCCCGGTTCTCCAGACTGGCTGCCAGCGCCCTGGCCGTATCCAGCGCCGTCAGCACATGGACTCCTGTCTCGATGGCATTGCGCCGTATGATAAACCCGTCATGGCTCCTCTCGGCTCCCTGCTGGGGAATGTCAATCACCAGATCGATCTTATGTCCCAGAATCAGATCCAGCAGGTTCGGCGATTCCTGCTCAAGCTTATTGACCCGGAATGCCTTCACCCCATTCTGATTCAGAATCTTTGCCGTTCCTTTTGTGGCAAAGATTTTGTAACCTGTTTTTTGAAACCTTCTGGCAACCTCCACAATCTCCGGTTTATCCTCATCCCGAACCGTAATTATCATATTTTTATATCTTGGCAGTTTCACACCGGCTCCTTCAAAGGCCTTGTAAAGGGCCTCATTAAAGGTTTTTGCAATCCCCAGACACTCCCCTGTAGACTTCATCTCCGGCCCCAGGCTGATATCCGCCCCCCGGATTTTTTCAAAGGAAAACACCGGCATTTTTATGGCAATATACTCTGATTTCTTCTGCAGCCCCGGTCGGTAACCTAATTCCCGGATGGTATGCCCGCAGATAACCTGCGTGGCCAGAGGCACGATGGGAATCCCTGTGACCTTGCTGATATAGGGCACGGTCCTGGAAGAACGGGGATTCACCTCGATAATGTACACATCCTCCCCGGTCACGATAAACTGGATATTGATCATCCCCTTCACATGGAGGGCCTTAGCCAGCTTCTCTGTATAATCTACCAGCTTTTCCTCCACCCCAGGCGTAATACTGGGAGCCGGATACACGGAGATGCTGTCCCCGGAATGAATTCCGGTACGCTCAATATGCTCCATAATGCCGGGAATCAGAATATCCCTGCCGTCACAGACTGCATCCACCTCAATCTCTTTTCCCACAATATATTTGTCCACCAGTATAGGGTGATCCTGGGCAATCTGGTTGATGATGCCCATAAACTGGTCGATGTCATGGTCATTGATGCAGATCTGCATCCCCTGCCCTCCCAGCACATAGGAAGGCCGTACCAGAACCGGATACCCCAGCTCCCCTGCCGCCCTCTTGGCCTCGTCCGCCGTAAACACCGTATGCCCTGCCGGCCTTGGAATCTGGCACTGCTCCAGAATCTTATCAAACAATTCCCGGTCTTCTGCTGCATCCACATCCGCTGCCGCTGTCCCCAGAATCGGCACCCCCATCTTCATCAGGGCTTCTGTCAGCTTGATGGCTGTCTGCCCGCCAAACTGCACCACAGCTCCATCCGGCTTCTCAATATCCACAATACTCTCCACGTCCTCCGGTGTCAACGGTTCAAAATACAGCTTGTCCGCAATGTCAAAATCCGTGCTGACCGTCTCCGGATTGTTGTTGATAATAATGGTCTCATAGCCCTCCCTGGAAAATGCCCAGGTGCTGTGTACGCTGCAGAAATCGAATTCGATTCCCTGGCCGATACGGATAGGGCCGGAACCAAGGACCAGTACTTTCTTTTTGTCCTTTGTCCTCTTGGCCTCATTCTGGCTTCCATAGCAGGAGTAATAATAGGGGGTCTGGGCCTCAAACTCCGCCGCACAGGTATCCACCATCTTGTAAGCAGCCTCAATCCCTTCTTTCTTCCGCATTTCCTTAATCTGGTTCTGAGGAATCCCCGTCAATCTGGAAATCACCGTATCCGGAAATTCAAGCCTCTTGGCCTCTCTTAAAAGCTCCCCGGTCAAAGGCCCGGTCTTGAGGGCCGCCTCCATCTCCACCAGCACGTCCAGCTTGTGAATAAACCAGACATCAATCATCGTGCTGTCATGGATGGTCTCATAGGAAATCCCTCTCCGCAGGGCTTCTGCAATCACCCAGATCCGCCGGTCATCCACCCTGTGAAGCTGTTCCATCAGCTGATCCTCATCCAGTCCCGAGAAATCATAGGACAAAAGACAATCCACATGCTGTTCCAGAGAACGGACCGCCTTCATGAGAGCCCCTTCAAAATTGGTACAGATGCTCATTACCTCGCCTGTAGCCTTCATCTGAGTCCCCAGAGACCTTTTGGCACTGATAAATTTGTCAAAAGGCAGTCTGGGCATTTTCACCACACAGTAATCCAGCATAGGCTCAAAGCTGGCATAGGTCTTGGCAGTTACCCCGTTTCTTATCTCATCCAGCGTATACCCCAGTGCAATCTTCGCCGCCACCTTGGCAATGGGATATCCGGTGGCCTTGGAGGCCAGGGCCGAAGAGCGGCTGACACGGGGGTTCACCTCAATGACACAGTACTCAAAGGACTCTGGGTGAAGGGCATACTGGACATTGCATCCGCCTGTGATCCCCAGCTCCGTAATAATATTCAGGGCAGAGCTTCGCAGCATCTGATATTCCTTGTCCCCCAGGGTCTGGGACGGCGCCACCACAATGCTGTCTCCCGTATGGACTCCCACTGGGTCAATATTTTCCATATTGCATACAGTAATCACATTGCCTGCACTGTCTCTCATGACCTCATATTCGATTTCCTTCCACCCAGCGATACAGCGCTCCACCAGAACCTGGCCTACCCGGGAAAGCCTTAAGCCGTTGGATAGAATCTCCACCAGCTGCTCCTGATTCCGGGCGATTCCGCCTCCGCTTCCCCCCAGGGTATAGGCAGGACGCAGCACCACCGGATACCCGATGGTATTGGTAAATGCGATGCCGTCCTCCACATTTTCCACCACCATGGAGGCTGCCACAGGCTCTCCGATTTTCTCCATGGTCTCCTTAAACTCCAGGCGGTCCTCCGCCTTCTTGATGGTCCGGGCTGTGGTTCCGATAAGCCGCACATGGTGCTTCTCTAAAAATCCCGCCTCCTCAAGCTCCATAGCCAGGTTAAGCCCTGCCTGGCCCCCCAGGGTGGGAAGGACGCTGTCCGGCTTCTCCTTGAGAATCAGCTGCTCCACCACCTCCGCTGTCAGCGGCTCAATATACACATGATCCGCAATATCCTTATCCGTCATAATGGTGGCCGGATTGGAATTCAACAGGACAACTTCGATTCCCTCTTCCTTCAGGGAACGGCAGGCCTGGGTTCCGGCATAGTCAAACTCCGCCGCCTGGCCGATGACAATGGGCCCGGAGCCCAGTACAAGTACTTTCTTGATATCAGGATTTCTCGGCATTATCCATTCACCTCCATCATCTGCAGAAATCTGTCAAACAGGTAGTCCGAATCCCTGGGCCCGGGACAGGCCTCCGGGTGGTACTGCACTGTGAAAATGTTCTTTCCAATATATTTTAATCCTTCATTGGTCCCGTCATTGACATTGACAAATGCAGGAACCGCAATCCCGGGATCCAGACTGCTTTCATCCACCGCATACCCGTGATTCTGGGAGGAAATATAGACCCGTCCGGTCTCCAGATCCTTTACCGGATGGTTGCCTCCCCGGTGGCCGTATTTCAGTTTAAATGTATCCCCGCCTGTGGCAAGAGCCATCAGCTGATGTCCCAGGCAGATTGCAAAAATCGGAATGTCCGAATCATACAGCTTTCGGATTTCCTTTATAATCTCCACATTCTCCTTGGGATCCCCTGGTCCGTTGGACAGCATGATTCCATCAGGATGGGAGGCCAAAATTTCCTCTGCAGACGTGTGGCATGGATATACGGTAACCCGGCATCCCCTTTTTGCCAGAGACCTGGCAATATTTCTCTTGGCTCCCAGATCCAGAAGGGCTACATTTTTAAGAGACGGCTTAGCTTTACTTCCTGCCTCACCGGCAGGCTCTATCACATAGGCTTCCCGGCAGGAAGTCTTCTCCACCAAGCCGGCAGCCCTGTACGCCTTTATCCGTCCTGAAAGCTCCATTGGATTTTCATATTCTCTGGTGGTGATCATACCGTTCATAGTTCCTTTTTCTCTTAAAATTTTGGTGAGGGCTCTTGTATCGATACCGCAGATACCAGGAATGTGGTTTTTGACTAAGAAATGCTGAATTGTATCTTCACTTCGGAAATTACTGGGAACTTTAGATAATTCTCTGACAATGTAGCCATCCGGCCAGGGTTTTGAAGACTCCATGTCCTCATGGCAGATGCCGTAGTTGCCGATTAAAGGGTACGTCATCACAACTGCCTGTCCTGCGTAGGAAGGGTCCGTGAGTACCTCCAGATAACCGGTCATGGACGTGTTGAACACGATTTCGCTGATAACCTCCCGGTCAGAGCCGATACTCCTTCCTTCAAACACGGTTCCGTCTTCCAGAATCAAAAATGCTTTCATAAGGGATACCATTCCTTTCTCACCTGTTTCTGGAGCTGATTTTCCTCCAAAATTCGGTTTCTTGTAGTATAGGGTATTGGGGAATAAAATGGCGTGGTATTATGCCCAAATTGACAGTATTATACATGAAAACGAATAAATTTTCAACTGTTTTTTATTTTGGATCCCATGGATTATCAGCTGATAATCATATTTTATTCCATTTCTCTATATCATATTATGATAACACAGTCCCAGCCTCAGAAAGGAAGTCTTATGAATCAAGATATGCACCTCTGCGCCACAGATGCTGCAAGCCAAGGGCTTTTGCAGGTAAATGTAGTCTCTGTCATCAACAATTTTCCCATAAGCAACGCCACCGTCCGGATCACCAACACAGAATCCCCTGACAACACAGTGGATCAGCTGACCACCAACAGTTCCGGCCAGACACAGCAGATTGCGCTGGATGCCCCGGCTCTGGAGTACAGCCTGACCCCAGGCGACGTACGCCCTTATTCCGAATACAATCTGGAGATCTCAGCTCCGGGATACAAAACCCAGTATATCAGGGGAACAGAGATTCTCCCTGACTCCACCTCCATACAGCCGGCTGCTTTAGAGCCTGTGGATGACCCGGAGCCGGAAGAAAATCCTATTGTGATCCCTGAACACACCCTGTACGGCAATTATCCACCTAAAATCGCCGAATCAGAGATAAAACCTGTCAATGAATCCGGCGAGATCGTACTCAGCCGTGTGGTGGTTCCCCAGACCATCGTGGTTCATGACGGCGTCCCTACTGATTCCTCAGCGCCAAACTACTATGTGCCTTACCGGGATTATATCAAAAATGTAGCCTCCAGCGAAATCTACGCCACCTGGCCCCAGGCTACCATCACTGCCAATGTTCTGGCAATCATGTCCTTTACCCTGAATCGTGTCTACACCGAATGGTATCGGAACCAGGGATACGATTTCACCATCACCTCTTCCACGGCTTTTGACCACAAATGGATCCACGGCAGGAATATATATGAGAGCATCTCCCTGATTGTAGATGAAATCTTCGACAATTACCTGTCCAGACCGGATGTGAAGCAACCTATTTTAACCCAGTACTGCGATGGAAGGCAGGTTACCTGCCCAAACTGGATGACACAATGGGGTTCCTGTGCCCTGGGAGAGCGGGGCTACAGTCCCATTGAAATCCTCCGCCATTTTTACGGCCCCAGCATCTATATCAACACTGCTGATCTGATTTCCGGAATTCCTTCCTCCTGGCCCGGAGAGGATCTGACCATCGGTTCCTCCGGCCAGAAGGTACAGCAGCTGCAGGAACAGCTGGATGCCATTGCCACTGTCTACTCTGCCATTCCCCGCATCGCCGCAGACGGCTTCTACGGCCCTGCCACATCCAACTCTGTCCGGGAATTCCAGTCCATCTTCGGCCTCCCTCAGACCGGTGTGGTAGATTTCAGGACCTGGTATAAAATTTCTCATATTTACGTGGGAATTACACGGATTGCAGAATTACAGTAAATCCCTATACCTGCCATCAGGCATGAGTTACTGCAAAAGCCCGGGAGAAGCTTTGAGACAGCTTTTCTCTCCGGGCTTTATCCCTTTTTGTATCTTATTTCAAAATCTCCAGCACCTGCAACAGATTATGAATCCGATAATCCGCCAGAGACTGGTCAAAATCAAACCTGTCATCAATCACCGCCACAACCGTCATTCCTGCCCGGCTGGCCGCCGTCACCCCGAAGGTAGAATCCTCAACCACCAGGCATTCCTCCTCCTTCACTCCCAGCTGCCTGGCCGTATAATGATAAATCTCCGGATCCGGCTTACTCCTTTTAAACTGTGTCCCGCTGACCACCACCTGAAAATACTCTTCAATCTTATTTACCCGCAGAACACGTTCAATAATATCCATCTGGGTGGAAGAAGCCAGTGCCACGCCATATCCCCTGTCCTTTAGCTCCTTTAAAAGGACTCCCGCCTCCTTGCGGAATATGGAGGTGTAATCAATCTTGCCGAACACAGCATCTCCGTGAAATTCTTCTTTAAATTCTCTGCGCAGCTCTTCCCAGGTCTGTCCGTTATTCACAGCCCTGGCCAGACAGGCCCAGGCATCCTTTTTGGAACTTCCCACCATACCGTACAGCTGTTCCATGGTTGCATCCGGATTCTTGGTCCGCACAAAATCCAGCTCATACTTAAGATACTCTTCCTCGCTGTCTATCAAAACCCCGTCCATATCAAAAATCACTGCTTTAATCGTCCTGTCCATCTGTCCTCTTCCCTGCATAATTATGTAATCGCTTCTCTCACTTTAGCAGCGGCCTCCTTCTGTGCCTCAATCACACAGTCACACCACCTGTCAAACTCCGGATCCTCTTTCCTGCATTCCGGATGGCTCATCACATACTTCACCGCCCAGGGAATTCCCTGATCCAGACGGACCGTTGCGCAAAAATCCGGCACAAGCCGTTTTAACTTGCTGTTGTCAAAGACCACACTGTTTGCCTTGTCTCCCCACAGGCTTCCTCTCAAATCCCACGCCTTCGGGCTGGCAGAAACCAGAAATCCTGTGGATACATAGAACGGTTTGAATTCCACTCCCAGTGACGCTGCTATAATCTGGTAGACCTGGTTCCAGGTCACGGTTTCATCCCCGGTAATCTGCACGGCTTCTCCTATGGCATGGATATTTCCCATCAATCCAAGGAACCCTTTTGCAAAATCCTCATTGTACGTCATGGTCCACAGAGCGCTTCCGTCTCCATGAACCAGAACCGGCTTTCCCTCCAGCATCCGCTTTATCACCTGATAGCTTCCCTTGCTTCCGTGCAGCCCCACAGGAATGCTTCTATCCCCGTATGTGTGGCTGGGGCGCACAATGGTGACCGGAAAACCGTTTTCACGGTACTTTTCCATGAGAAATTCCTCTCCCTGTATTTTGTTCCGTGAATACTGCCAGTACGGATTGGACAGAGGGGTTGCCTCATTGATGCAGTAATGAGACAGCGGCTTCTGGTAGGCGGATGCAGAGCTGATAAAAATAAACTGCCCCGTTCTCCCGTAAAGAAGCCTGTAATCCCGCTCTAACTGCTCCCTGGTAAATGCAATAAAATCAACAGCCACATCAAACCTTTGGCCCTCCAGCTGTTTCCCCACATATTCCTCATCGTTTATATCCGCCTGTATCACATGTGCGCCTGCCTGCAGCCTGTCGTTATGATTCCCTCTGTTAATCAGCCACAGCTCATGCCCTTCTTCCATCAGCCGCGCTGAGATGGCGCTGCTGATGGTTCCTGTTCCTCCGATCAGTAAAACTCTCATGAAAACCTCCTCTATGGTTTATAGCTTTATTCTACATGCATATGAGGAATTTTGCAATTACTTCTGAATTCTCTCTGATTTTCGTCTTTATTACAGCGAGCCGGCTATAAAGCCGGCCCTGCTAAAGAACGTAACAGAAAAGCCAATCTGCTCCCACGGAAACAGGTTGGCCATCTACAATTACCAGCTGATACATAAAATCCTCTCTTTAGTGTAACCCAGACTCTAATAAACTGCCCTCTCCCTTACCATAACCGTATTGTATCCCTGATTCCTTAATCTCTGCTCCATCCTGGCTGCGTTATCCACATTGAGAAACGCCCCAACCCTCACTTTGTGCAGCCCGTCGCCGTGAATGATAAAGGCCGGGAAATCCTGGCTCTTTAACTGATTTAACTGCTGCACAGCCTGCTCATGATTCTGAAAAGCCCCTGTCTGAACCTGATAATACTCAGGAACCGCTGTCTCCTCCTGATGAATGGTCTCCAGGATACCCGTTGCGATAGCCTGGGTAATCCCCTGGAAATTCTGATCAAAGAAACGGTTATCCGCCTCATTGTCTATAAATCCCACTTCCACCAGAACCGCCGGCATCTGTGTCTTTCGAAGCACTACCAGCCCCGGCCGCTCGATGACGCCAAGGTTTGCAAACCCTGCCCTCTCCAGAGATCGGTTGATATTCCTTGCCATCAAGGCCGGCACGTCTGCGTCACTGTAGACCAATGTCTCCGCTCCGGAGGCAGTGCCCGGCACCGGCATGGCATTGCGGTGGAGAGACACAAAATAATCAGCTCCGGATCGGTTGGCAATCTCCGCCTTTTCAAAAGGTGTCTGAAACGTATCGTTTACCCTGGTGTAGACCACATCCACACCATTCTTCGCCAATATATCCCCCACTGCCAAAGCAAGGTTCAGATTGTCTACCTTCTCCTGTCTTCCATAATAAACCGCTCCCGGATCATCGCCGCCGTGTCCGGCATCTAAAATCACAGTCTTTCTGTCTGCCAACTTTAAGAACTCCCTTTCCATAATCTATACCTATAGAATATGAAACAATTTATAAATGGGTTCTTATCTTCTCACGCCATTCCTCTGTATTCCTGTTTCCAGCCCTCCACCATCCGGCAGGCTTCCTCCATACGTCTGATTGGATCCCTGGCAAACAACTCTCTCAGCTTCTCCTGCTCCGGTGCTTCCTTTGCCTCCTCCCCTGCCTTTAAAAAATCAGCCTCCCAGGCCTCCCTGTCCTCCTGGGTCACAGACGCCTGATACTCCTCCTTGAGAGAAAGCCTGGGATTCAACTTTGTCAGGTGGTAGATCCGCTTTAAAACCGCCTGGTCGCCGGTCTTCTCATAAGCCTGCTCATAGGCTTCCATGGCCTTTCCCAGCTGAAACACTCTGGCATAGCAGGCCCCCAGGTTGTTCCATATCCGCCCCTGAAACTTTGGATCCATCCTGGTGTACCGGATATCCTCCAGGATCCCTATATAGAAAGCCATGGCTTTTCCATACTGCTTGTACTCAAACAGATAATCTGCTTTCCTCTTGGCATACTCCAGAGGGGGCAGCTTCCGAAACCCGCTGATCTTCTGCCGCAGCCCGTTGATCTCTCCTGACGTATAATATCCGCACTCCTTCAAAAACAGCAGGAGAGTCTCGTCCCCATTCTCTCCCGCCTTTATCCTCCGCTCCATCTTAAGGGCCGTAAAGCCCATGTCCAGCTCTTTCCGGATAAAATCTATCAGGTTCTGATTGACAAAATCATCCATAGCCAGAAGGGGATAGTGGTAGATCACATAGCACAATTCCTGAGAAGTATACACATGAACCCCCAGGCTTTCAATAAAATACGGATGAGACACCTGCTCTCTTCTGCAAAAAATCACGCTCATATCATAACCTCTTGTTTCAGCACAGCACCTGTGGACGGGAAAAATTCTCCAAAGCCCATATCCTTCACCACCACCGCCATGGTTTTCTCATCTAAAAACCCTACCTGTGTCTGAACCCGCACCGTCTTGTCGTCTCTCTGGGGAAAACCGTCCAAAACCAGCTTCATTGTCTTCGGCTTCCTGGAATCCAGAGGGATGATGGAAAACTCAAGATAATCCTGGTTATCCAGAATAAAATCCACCGTGCTTTTAGACTCATACCAGCTGTCCCCTGCCGCTGCCAGCACCAGCTGATTCTCCTTCTCCTGATGCATGACATTGACGCACACCGTCGTATCCAGCCGTCCGTCGCAGATCAGCACATAAGGGTAGGATGTCTTCCCCCTTGTCAGATCCGCCGCTCTTAAGGCCGCTCCCTGGGAAAATAATGCCGGCTCCACAAAAACCCTTCTTCTGGCACACAAAAGCTTCATAAACTCCGGCGCCCAGTCCTGATTCTCGAAGCCTTTCCCTGCAAGGAACACAGACGAAAACAACTTTTTCTGAAGGAACCTTTCACCGCAGGCACAGAGGATTTTATCCGCCAGCTTCATGCCGGAGGGAGAGCTTAAGATATCCAGGCTGAAGCCCTCATCCAGCTTCTCCTTCTCGGCTACCACTGTCACGTTCCTTAAGCCTCTCTGCACCTTCATCTCATAGTAGAAAAGCCCTTCCTCAGACAGATCAAACATCCCCACCTGATTGTTCCACATCTCCCGCTTCTGATTCAGCACATAGTACAGAAACCCTTCCGTATGGCTGATTATATGAAGCTTTTCCCTGGGAATCTGCAGATAATCCCCGCAGTACATCAGGCAGTCCAGAAGTCTGGCCTCCACCTCAGGGATGGTGATAACCAGCTGCTCCACCCAGGCGCCCGGACCGAAATCTTCTCCGTCCTGAAATTCCCAGGCAGCTGCCGCATACTCACAGGACGTCTCATCCTGCCCCTGCATCTGCGCTCCTGCCTCCTGCTGCTTCATCATCTCCGCCACAGGCAGCATCAGCACCTTATGTAAAAACTGCACCAGAATCTCCACGCCTCTGTACTTAACGCCTGAGATAGTTGAGGTTCCGTCCTTTCTCACCAGCTTTAACAGCTTGTCCACGATAACCCCGTCCCCCATCAGGGCGCTGGCATAGGCCTCCTCCCCGATGAGCCACACATCCTCCTCTTTCTTCCTGCAGACCACCGTAGGAAAGGCCCAGGTCCTGTCCATCCCCCAGCAGCTCAGCTTCGTATATCCGTCACACAAATCCAGTCCCAGCTTTAGTCCATCCATATCAACCTTTTCTCCATTTACATCAGTCCAAACAGTTCCTCCACCACGGCATTCTTCCTGACATACTCCTCCATGGCGTCCCGCAGCCCTGCCTCCTCCTTCAGATTCAGGCAGACAGACATCTGGTTCAGCAGATGAAACCTGCTCTCCTCCCCGCTCTCCGTCTTTTTGCTGCAGGTTAAGCTGCCCTCTTCCATGAGGAC
The DNA here is from genome assembly GCA_910585435.1 of uncultured Hungatella sp. Lineage (GTDB taxonomy): Bacteria > Bacillota > Clostridia > Lachnospirales > Lachnospiraceae > UBA3402. The sequence continues at coordinate 53,261 of CAJUEJ010000006.1, forward strand.
CATGTCCTCGCCTTTTTGCTCAAACACACGGTATTCCATCACTTCACCGTCAAACAATACCTCCTGCTTCACAAAAATCCCCTGATAAACCCGTTTCATGTCATTGCTTCGAAACTGCTCCTCCTGGGGCCGTATCCGGATCTGCAGATCCACCCTGGAATCCTTTTGCCCGATATACTGGATCATCTCCTTATCCAGAATATCCTCCGGAACACGGACATATCCGGCAAGATCCTTCATATGGGGAAGCACGATGCCCTCTGCCACCAATATATCCACAATGGTCTGGCACAGCTCTCTCTGGCTTTCACTTAATACCGAAAGCCCGACATAATATTTTGTCAGAGCCAGCAGATAGATGGTCGAAATCTTCTCCTTATCCGCCGTATCGCCAATCATACTTTCCAGATACGCGAAAACCTGATCCTCCGCAGGAATCTGGCGCATGAAATATTCCGTGCTTTTCATGGTAAAATAAGCCTTCACCAAAAGCTCGCCTGGTTTTTTCCTCTTCATGTACAGGGAAAACACCTTGTCTATCTCCCCTGTCTCCCCTGAAAACAGCATCTGCGCCAGAAGCCTCTCCTCCAGATCGTAGGTCTCCACCCGCTCCGACACGCTTTTCATAAGGATCTGATACATCTGCCCCGCTGTCCCGTTAAAATGCTCACACAGGTAATCCAGGATCACACTGTCCGCCTGATCCTGCCTGAATACAGAAAATGCAAGCTTTAAAAGCAGATCGTCCTGCTCAAACAGCCTGGTCAATATCACATCGGTACACAGCTTCCTGAGATGCCCTCCCGAAATCCTGCACCGGTACTCCCGCAAAATCCCCAGAGCCTCTTTTATGTAATTTCCGTTTATAAAGGTCTCGCAAAGCTGGGCTCTCTGGCCCTGGGACAAAAGCCTGGTATCCATGGACAGCAAAAAAACCGGCCTGTCTCCCTCTTTAAACGGCACCTTCTTATAATATTCGATTAAAATCCCTACAAGTATATTCTTGTACAAAGGATGGAGATTCAGCCTTTCAAGGGCCTGCTCTATAATAGAAAGCCCCTTCTCTGTCAGGTTCTCTGCCTCTTCTCTGCATGCAGCCAGAAGAAGCATGGGATGCTCCGGATACACCTGAAAACACTTTTTTTCCAGTCCCGGCCTGTCTAACACCTGGGTGGTCACATGGCCCACATCCGTATACCGGTTCCCATAGGCATCCTGAAACAGGATACAGCTTCTGGGCGAAAATACAGGAACATAGGCCACCCCCTGGTGGACAGGATACACGCCCTCCTCTGTCAGCTCCTCATAGCAGACCACCACCTGCCGCATATTGGGATTCTTCACCCGGATCCGGTAGGATCGGAGAAGGGAGGGAAGCATCTTCGCTATGGGGACATCCACCATATCCTCATAGATTACCGCATCATAGACCACTGCCAGGTAACTGTCAATACGGGACTGCAACACCTGCTCCGCCGCAAAACGCCCCATCTCCTTCTGATAATCCCGGTAAATCGGGCTGTCCTCATTTAAATACTGTATCACATTGGCATACAGCATGGCCCTGCTGTGATGATCCAGCTCATGGTCATAGGAAAAATATAAAAGCACTTCCCTGGGAATCAGATGGTTATAATCTGCCGGAAGGGAATAGAGAAAATACTCGTACAGCCTGGTTAAGCTCAGCTGTTCCTCCAGCGCCTTTTCATACCATTTAAAATCCTGTTCCCGCCTGCAGTCTCCCCGTATCATCAGGCTGCACACTGCCTCCAGAATATCCCTCTGGGGAAAGCATTCATACAGAAGCCGCAGAGTTTTCAGGCACAGCGGCTGAAAGTGCCGGTTGACAACTGCCAGCTTAGCCGCCTTTACGGCCAGGGTTTCACCTACCAGCCCTCTCCTGACTCCAAAATGCAGCGCCTGCAGCTCAAAGCTTCCTATCCCGTACAAAAGCTGGGGCGCATCGTTCCACACAGACAGCGCCTGCTGATACAGAAACGGGCTGTGGCAGCCTTCGCCGTAAAGCACCTTCATCTGTGTCAGCATCTCCCCCGGATTCTCAAAACAGTACTGATCCTCACACCGGGTATACAGATAAAAAAGAAGATAATCCTCCGGCCAGTCCTGCTGGTACTTTTCCAGCAGCCGGATAAGAGATTTCATCTTTTCTTCATCCGGCTGAAGCATAAGCAGCACATACTGAAACAGACAGTAATAGCCCGGATGGGTCAGCCGTCCGTTAAACACATCCTCCTTGCACTCTAAAAGGGCGGACATGGCCTCCTCCCTGTGGCCGGCCGTCTGATGCAGCTCCGCCTCCATCAGGGAAAGCTCCATACACGGCCCTCCCGTCATACGAAGCTGTTCCAGCTCTTCGACCATCTGATCCAGCAGGGCAGACGCCTCATGCTTTCCGCTTTCATAGTCAAGACGCAGGGAAAAATATCTGGCAAACCGGCCGGCCGGCCTCGCCCATCCTTCCTCCCTGCCTTCCGTCCTGGAAACCGGACGGACCGGGGAGGCCAGAAATTTTACTGTTACAGTATCGTTCATGGTCTCCAGGGTTATAGTCCCCAGATTCCTCCCGCCGTGAAGGCCTCCCGGACTGATCCGATAAGGGAAACGGCAGACCCCGTCTGTAAAATCCTCCTCCGTCAGTGTCTTTTTCATAATCTGAATAAAACTTCCATCCACCTGGACAGCTACAGGAAGATATCCCCATCCGATTCTTCGGATCTCAATCTCTCCCTCCTCAACCTGGGAAAGCCCGTAATACTCCCGGCTTAAATCCTTTACCTCCAGCCTCACAGGATCCTTAAGCCGCAGGGCGATAAGGAACTGCTCCAGCTGCCCGTATCTGTTTCCATGGCCTTTCAGCCCATCATAAACAGCCCTTATATGCATCTGATGCATAAAAGGAACTGACACAAAATCACGGTATTCAAAGACCCTTAAGGCCATCTCATAATCCTGCCGGGCCATACTGGCAAAATCCTTAGGCTCTTTTAACTGTTCCAGGGTCCTTCCCGATATTCCCGCGCCCACACGAAAAGAATAAGGAACCTCTTTTTCTCCTCCATTTGTAACCAGGTAAAAAGTTCCCTCTATCACATCTCCATATTCCAGATATCTGCTGTTAATCTCATAACCGATATGGTTTCTCAGGCCTCCAAAAGAACTGACTAATACTTTCACACGAGAATTGGAAGAATATACCAGGCCTTTGCTGTGAAGGCTATTGTCGCTGGTTATAAATAATTCTTTTCTGATCAATTCCCCGGCCTGTATCTCCTCATCAAACCTTTCCGGCTGAATCGTAAGTGCCGGTTTCTCCATATCTACAATGCCTTTTGCCAGGCGGTTAATCCGCTCTCTCATGTTTCTTTCACCTATCTCATTGGTCTGTAGCAATACCATACATCATAATTATTTATTCTAACACATTTTCCCTTGATTTACTATCCTAAAGTTGGTATGATATAAAAAATAGTTATGATCCGGAGTACAAAAATGCTGACTGAACCAAAGACCTTATACAAATTAATGAACCTTTATATGTTAAAAAGGGTGAATATCCCTCTGACCAATTCTCAGCTTACGGACTTTTTCTTAAAACACGAATACGCCCCCTATTTTACCCTCCAGCAGGTATTAAATGAACTTCTGGAGTCTGGTTTAATCTGCAAGCATGCCAATCACAGCACCACCCGGTACGAGATCACCAGAGAAGGGGAAGAGACCCTGGAATTCTTCGGAAAGAATATTTCCCCGGCCATCGTGGAGGACATGGACAATTATCTGAAAGAAAACCAGTTCCGTATCCGCAACGAGGCCGGTATGATCTCCGACTACTATAAGTCAACCAACCAGGATTACATCGTACACTGTGAGATCCGTGAAGGAAAGACCGTCCTGCTGGATTTAAGCCTTTCCGTTCCCGATCGGGAACAGGCTGAGTCCATGTGCGGCCACTGGGAGCAGAGAAGCCAGGAGATCTATTCCTTTGTTATGAAAACGCTGATGAACAGCTCCGATGGATAAAGGGACAGGCCGCCTACTGTTCCTTCCGGAAACGGTTTATCTCATCAGCCAGAAGCCTGACATTGGCAATCAGTGAGTCAAATGTCCCGAACTGATACAGATTCACTGCCAGAATCCCTATGGGAACCGCCAGGATCATGCCTGAGATCCCCCGCAGCTTAAACCCCAGATACAAAAAGAACAGGGTCGCAAAGGGTGAAAGCCCCATAGAGTCCCCCACGATCTTAGGCTGGATAATCTGGCGTACAGCCTGGGTCAGCACATACAGAAGGATTAAGCCTGCGGCAAATGCCCACTCCCCGGATAAAAGCTTTACCAAAGCCCAGGGGAACAGGGCCGTCCCCGTACCAAACAGAGGCAGAAAATCCAAAAAGGCAATCAGCACTGCCAGAATCAATCCATAGTTGACTCCCAGCACGAGAAATCCCACGGCCAGGATCACCGCCACCACGAACATGATCCGAAACTGCGCCACAAAATACCCGCCTATAAGCCGTTTCAAATCCTTCTTTAAAAAAATCACATATTCCTGGGCTCCCTTTGGCATCATCTGGCGGACAAACGCCAGGATCTTATCCCTCTCCACAATAAAAAAGTAAGAAGAAAAAATCACCACAATCGAATTGACCAGGGCCGCCGGGATCCTTTTGGCCACGTTTCCTGCCACGGTCACTGTGGGGAAGGCGATCTTCGAAACCAGGCCGCCAGCCAGCTCGCCCAGATTATCATTGAACCGGATGAAGGCGTCCTGGACACTGTCAGGCAGACGCTCAAAAAGGCTGGACAAAGTAAGAAGTGCGCTCTGCACCTCTTCCCTTCCTGCCTCATACATTTCCGGCAAATCCTTAATCAGTCCTGCCATCTCCATAAAAAGCCTGGTTATTAAAAAATATACTGTACCTATCACCCCTGCCAGAACCAGCACCACGATAAGCACTGAGCTGTGCCTGCGCACCAGCTTCAGATGCTTCTCCAAAAAACGCACCAGAGGGTTGGCGATCATGGCGATACACCAGCCAATGACAAAAGGCATAAAAAATTTCAAAAGCCACGGCCCAACCGTGCAGGCCAGCACAATAGCAGCCGAAGGAATCAAAATATTCAGCAAAATTCTTAAAATCCGTTTTCTGTCTTCCATATGTCACCACCAGCTTCCCAATTTGTTGATATGCAGGCTTTCATATCTTGTTTCGTTGATATTTGCCTGATTATCAACGAGACAAGGTGACAAGCCAGGAGGCCAGGAAATCATACACTGCCTCCATCTCATCATCCGTACCTATAGTCACCCGCAGATACTCTGATATCCTGGGAGCATTAAAGTGGCGTACATAGATATTTTTCTCTCGCAGAGCCTGTAAAATTTCCTCTGCCTTCCTCTCCTCATGGGTAATGAAAAGGAAATTGGCGCTGGAGTCTGGGCACTTGAAGCCTAACTCTTTAAACCGGCTTTTAGCCCTCTCTCTGGTATTCACGATCTTTCCCACCGTCTCATAGAAATACTCCTTATCCTTTAAGGCCTCCACCCCTGACAGGACAGAGGGCAGATTCATGGTGTAGGAGTTGTAGGAGTACTTTACATTCTCCATGGCCTTAATAAGAGCCGGAGATCCGAAAGCATATCCGATCCGCATCCCTGCCATGGACCGGGATTTGCTGAAGGTTCCCACTACCAGCAGATTTTCATATCTGTCTAAAAGCGTCCTGGCAGACACCCCTCCGAAATCAATGTATGCTTCATCCACAATCACCACCACATCCTGGTTGTGATCCAAAATATCCTCCACCTGTTTCAAAGGCAGGAAGATTCCTGTAGGCGCATTGGGGTTGGGGAAAACCACGCCGCCGTTTTCCTGGTAATAGTCTGCCGGCCTGATGCGAAACTCCCCATCCAGGGCAGGGGTTTTATAGGGAATCTGAAACAGATCCGCCCACACCGGATAGAAAGAGTAGGTAATGTCCGGAAACAGAATCGGCTTCCCGGAATTAAAAAAGGTCATAAACGCCATGGCCAGCACATCATCCGACCCCACTCCCACAAACACCTGGCTGCTGCATAAACCATAAAACTCTGCCAGCCCCTCCACCAAAGCTGACGCTGCCGGATCCGGATATTTGCGCAGAAGCCGCCCGTCCATTTCCCTTAAGGCCCTTAACACTCCCGGAGCCGGAGGGTAGGGATTTTCATTGGTATTTAATTTTATCAGTCCCCTTCCCTGGGGCTGCTCCCCTGGTACATAGGGAACCACTGTGCGTATATTTTTCTCCCATGGTTTCATAGCCTTATTCTCCTCCCTTTCCATCACTCTGTCAGCCCATACTCCTGTGCCACCTTTTTAAAGGCAGGAAGGGATCGTTCAATCTGTTCATAGGATACACAGTAAGAAATCCTTACATACCCGGGACAGGCAAAGGAGCTTCCCGGCACCACCAGAATATTGTGCTTCTTACACGCCTCACAAAACTGCCTCTCATCCTCCTGGGGTGATTTCACGAAGAGATAGAAGGCGCCCTGGGGCCTGATACAGCTGAATCCGCAGGCAGTCAGCCCTTGGTACAGAAGGTTCCGGTTTTTATCATAGGCTTCAACATTGACAGCCGCATCCAGACAGCGCCTGATCACTCTCTGCATAAGGGACGGGGCATTGACACAGCCCAGTACCCGGTTGGCGATGGATGCCGCGCCAAATACCCGAGAGCTGTCCTCCAGCTCATCGGGAATCACAAGATAGCCGATTCTCTCTCCCGGCAGGGACAGGGATTTGCTGTAAGAGTAGCAGACTACTGTATTGTCATAATACTTGGTCACATAGGGAACCTGAACACCGTCATAGGCCAGCTCCCGGTAAGGCTCATCGGAAATCAGGACCATGGTGCTGTGGTATTCCTTCTGCTTCCTTTCAAGTATATCACCGATGCTTTTAAGAGTCTCTTCCGAGTATACCACCCCTGTAGGGTTATTGGGCGTATTGATAATCACAGCCTTTGTCTTCTCTGTTATACGCTTTTCAAACTCCTTAAGATCCGGCTGGAAATCCCTGGTATTAGGTGGTACTGTCACTATTTGTCCGTCATAATTGCGGATATATGCATTGTATTCCAGAAAATAAGGCGCAAAGACGATGACCTGATCCCCCGGGTTTAACAGGGTTTTCAGGATCACATTCATCCCGCTGGCCGCCCCCACTGTCATCAGCACATTATTCTGATGGAAGCTGGTGTGAAACCGTTTATTTAAAGATCCGGCAATGGCTTCCCTCACATCCTCAAAGCCTGCATTATTCATATACCCATGTACAAATGTGGACGGCTCCTCAGCCAGGACATCCAAAACAGCCTGCTTCACCTCAGGGGGAGCAGGGACATTGGGGTTTCCCAGGCTGAAGTCATACACATTTTCTGCCCCGTAGATTGCTGCCATCCGTTTCCCCTCCTCAAACATGGTGCGGATAGCCGAATTGTTTTCCACTAAAGGTTTCATTCTCTCTGATATCATTTATGTCCTCCATTCTGTCGTCAGAACACTTCCGGAAACTCCCCTGCACCCATCCTTATATCTGATCCTGTGAGATTCCGGACGTATATTCACCGCCTGCTCATACCGCAGTATATCATCATGCACACCGTAACCGCAAAATAGAACCATGTGGTAGGGTTGCTGAACCATGTGGTAAAAAAGGAAAGCATCATATAGATAGCCATCTGTCCATAAAAAACGTACCCTAAAGGGTTTTTCATCTCTTTCAGCTGCTCCACCAGAAAGAAACACACAGCCCCCAGCAGGCAGGAAAATACCAGCACGCCTATGACACCGAAATCATAATAGGCATCATAGAACATAGTCAATGTAGTCAGCTCCTCTTTGTCAACATAAATCGGAAAGCTAATCAGATATGGGAATACAAATTTAAGCCCTGTAAGAGCCCACACCGGAAACAGGCTCCGGATCCCCCAGGTATGAGCCGGAAGGGCATCTACCAGGCAGTTGAAATTCTCATAATTATTGGCTATATAGATATATGGCTGAGAGATGAAGATAGGCATGTTACTGTTCTTCATCTCGAATATTCCGTTTAAATACTGAACATCGTGGCTTCTGGCCACCGTCAAGCCGATGTATAAAGGAATCAAAACCACTATAACAGCGCCAATCAGGCGGGGATCCACCCGTCTCTGGTATGCGCAGTAAGTCATTACGGCCAAAGCCGCAGCAAATATAAGCTGGAACCTGGACACGCATAAAATGGGAATCAGAAAGGCGATCAGGGTCATAAGAAGAATCAGCACATTCCGGACAGAACGCCTGCTTCCACCCTGAAGGAAAAATATAACAGAAAGGGCCGGTACCAGCACACAAGATACGGTCAGATAATGAACTCCTGACAGATGAAATTCGGAGTATGCGTGGGGAACTCCCCGCAAAAACAAGGGAATAAACCCCAAAACCGCTGCCTCAAAGACAAATGCGGCCAGAGATATAAGGGTAAGTGCTATAATACAGTAGAAGACAGGACGTACAAAGCTTCTGCGTCTTCTCTTTTTTCTGTCAAACCGCTCCTCCCCTCCAAAAAACCTCTCCAGTATCTGGAACGTGATCCAGAAGCCTGCAAATGCCAGCAGAAAGCAAAACCAGGTCAAAAGGCTCCAGTCTGTCTGAAGATTGCTTAACTTTAAGCAGGCGACGCCCTGTCCTCCTACCCAGAAGGCGGAAAACAAGCCCCGCAAATGAATGAAATTGCCTGTCCTATGGTAATCGTAATAATATAAAAATCCTGCGGCAGCAAAAAGCGCCAGCCCTGAAAGGTAATACAGATGGAAATATGCCAGTATCCAACTGAGTGCATAGCAAATCAAATAAACGATCATAGTCTTGTCCTTCAATGTCCGTATCAGTCTGGTATGACCCGCACCAATTAACCATATTGTTTCACTTGTCTAAATTTCCATCTGCTTCGTTGTCATCGGTCAACGATGCCACCGCATCGCCTCCCTCTTCCGCCTTGCAGGCTGAAAATTTATCCTGCGCGAAACAATATGGTTAATTGGTGCGGGTCATACTAGACATTTGATAAACTCTCTCATATAACCTTCTGCTTCTTTAGCCGTAGTAAAGCCCATGACTCTGTCTGCCACTGCCAGAAGCTCCTTTACACTGGACCTGGTAATCATCCTTCTCGCGCCCAGAATGGCAGACGGGCTCATACTGAACTCATTCAGCCCAAATGCCAGCAAAAGAGGAATCATCATGGGATCGCTGGCTGCCTCCCCGCACATTCCCACCTTGATACCAGCTTCTCTTGCACAGCTGATAATATGGCGGATACTGCGCAGCACTGCCGGATTAAAGGGGGAGTACAGATAGGAAACCCTGTCGTTGCCTCTGTCTACAGCCATGGTATACTGGGTCAGATCGTTGGTGCCGATGCTGAAGAAGTCCACTTCCCTGGCAAACACATCTGCCATCAGGGATGCCGCCGCTGTCTCCACCATGATACCCACCTGAATTTCCCTGTTATACGGAATATTCTCCCTGTCTAATTCCTTTTTAACCTCTTCAATCAAAGCCTTCGCTTCCTGGATCTCATCCATACAGGTTACCATGGGAAGCATAATCTTAATATTGCCAAATGCACTGGCCCGCAAAAGCCCCCGAAGCTGAGGCCGGTAAATATCCTCTTTCCTGTCAAGGCAGAGGCGGATAGCACGATATCCCAAAAACGGATTCTCATCCTTCTCAATGCCCATATAGGGAATTTCTTTGTCGCCGCCGATATCCAGGGTACGGATAATCACCGGCTTTCCCTTTAAAGCGGAGGCAACCTTTTTATAGGCCTGGAACTGCTCCTCCTCCCCAGGCATGGAAGCTCTGTCCATAAACAAAAATTCCGTGCGGAACAGCCCCACGCCCTCTCCGTCATACAGAAGAACCTTTTCCACATCCTCCGGCTTACCTATATTAGCTGCCAGCCTTACCCTGACACCGTCTTTTGTCACCGCCGGACGGCCTATGTAGCTTTCCAGCTCCTTCTTCTGCCTTAAAAGCCTCTGTCTCTTTTCCTCGTACCTGGCTTTCTCTGCATCAGGGGGATTTACAAGCACAGCTCCTTCATTCCCGTCTACCACCATATCCGTACCGTCTTGTACCAGATCCACAATCCCCGGCACAGCTACCACTGCCGGAATCTCCAATGCCCTGGCCAGGATAGCGCTGTGGGAAGTTCTGCCCCCAAGCTCTGTCACGATTCCTGCCACATGAGCCGGATTGATGCCTGCTGTCATAGACGGTGTCAAATCCTTTGCCACTATGATGCTTCCAGCTGGAAGAGAGCCCATATCCACCGGGCTGATACCACGAAGAACCTGCTGTATCCGGATCCTGATATCCTTCATATCCGCTGCTCTCTGCCGCATCAGTTCATCATCCATGGACGCAAAGACAGCCTCATAGCGGGTGCAGACCGTTTCAACCGCATACTCGCAGCAGACCTCTTCTTCCTGAATGGCAATCTCAATCTCCCCAGTCAGCACCGGATCCGCCAGAAGCATCAGATGGCCCTCAAGGATCTCTGCCTCGGCCTCCCCTGCCTTGGCGGCCAGCTCTGCCGCCAGCGCCCGGGTCCTGGCCCCGGCCTTTTCCAATGCGCCGTGAAAACGCAGTACCTCGGCCTCTGTATCTGCTGCTTTATCCTGACGGATTATGAACTCCTCCTCTTTGATAACAACCGCTTTTCCGATTCCGATTCCGGCAGATGCATTGGTTCCCCTATACACGCTGCATCTCCTCCTTTAACAGTCAATTATTCGCCTAAGCCGCTTTCCACGACTTTAATCATGGAATCCAAAGCCTCCTTCTCATCCTCGCCTTCACAGATAAACTCGATTTCGTCTCCGCTCTTCACACATGCCCCAAGAACGCTGAGCACGCTCTTGGCATTGGCCGTAGTATTTCCGATGCGGAAATGGACCTTTGATTTAAATAAAACCGCTTTATTGCAGAGAATACCGGCCGGCCTCAGATGAAGACCTGTTAGATTCCTGATCACAACTTTCGCGCTTACCATATGCATCCCTCTCACACATTATTTTATGCATAGCCCACAGCTATTCTGTCTCCTTCTCTCCTCCTGCACCGCTTCCATGACTGTCTTGTCCGGAATCAGCATCCTCAGCCGAAGTGTCGCTTTCCTCTGATTCGGCATTCAGATCTTCTACATGAATCATCACCGGGCTCTGTCCGACCAGCTCAAATCCGTCTCTCAGAAAAACTGTAAATCTTGCCGGATGAATCCCTGCTCCCATCCCTGTCACATCCATGGTCAGTGTAATATCATCTGCCCGAATCCGATCCAGATCCTCAGCCAGGCCTCTGATTTGAAGGGTCACGCTGTCATATTCAAAGTAATAGGAATAATTTTCCCTTCCCCCTTCAAACCTTACGTCCGCCAAATTATACTCTACCTCTTTCACCGTTAATGGTTCCACCTTCAGGGTAACCACTGCGGCTGTAGCCGAATCATTGGCCATAGTTATATTATCCGGCAAAATCTCTGTCAAGTCAACCTCTACCTGTATATCTCCCGTAGCGCCGTCCACATTCAGCAGGCTGTCCGGAATCGTCAGCGTGTTGACAGAAGCCAGCGCTGCCTTCAGACCCTCTACGGAAACACTCTTCACATTACATTCCACCCCGGTAAACCGGTAACCGTCTTCCACTTCTCCGCTTACCTGGAAATCCAGAGCCAGATTTTTAACATTTAAAATAGTTACATGGTAATCTACCTCTTCGATGTTTAGCTTTACCTCTGCCCCCAGATTCAGTTCATTGTCATTGGCATCATAGAATTTGACTCTGGCACTGCCATCCTGATCGGAATTGATGCCGTCTATCTTAAGCTCCACTCCCGCCGAGCTGATCTGCCCTACATCAGATACTGCGCCTGTCACATACACATACCCGGGATTCAATGTAACCTGCCCCAGTGCATATCCTTCCTGCTCTGTCCCCACTGTGTGAGGCCTGAGATCAAAACGCTTCCTCTGCAAAGGCTCTGTCTTAATCTGCACCACCCCGGGCTTCACCGTAGGCGTTCCCTCGATGAGGGAGCGGACACTGTCGTTGGCGATCTCCACCTGCACCGGTATGGAGCCTGTCACATCGTACAGCTGGGACAAATCCGCAAAAGCATAAAAATCACTGGCAGTGATCCGGTACTGATCCCTGACCCGCACCTCATAACTGACAGTAACCGTATTCTTCCCCTGCAGCTCATATGTCAGATTGGATTTCTCCAAAATATTTTCATTCACCATCTCCACTGCAACCGTTCTGGTCTCTGTCATCAGAGGATTGGACACATTTACCATAATCAGCCACATAAAGATGGCCAGAACCACAGCCAGAATCTTAAGTCCCAGATTATTTGTCAGCCTTTCTTTCATCTTTCAGCCTTCCCTTCCAAATTCTGAACCGGTTCCCATGCTCTTCCTCCGGGCCCAGCTTCTCTGACAATGCCTTTTTCAGGCTGTCCGCATCGCTGATTCTCGTCAAACCTCCGTTCTCTGCCAGCGTAATCCGCCCGGTCTCCTCCGACACTACGATAGTCAGGCTGTCTGTGGTCTCGCTGATTCCCACTGCCGCCCGGTGCCTGGTTCCCAGATCCTTGCTGATGCTGGTATTGTCAGAAAGGGGCAGATAACAGGTAGCTGCCACCACACGATTCCCGCGTATCACAACCGCGCCGTCATGAAGAGGCGTGTTGTGTTCAAAAATATTAATCAACAGCTGACTGGTTACCACTCCGTCAACTTCAATTCCCGTTCTCTCTATATCTTTTAAGGAGGTCTCCTGCTCTATCACCATCAAAGCGCCAGTCTTGGCCTTCCCCAGCTCCACGGAAGCTCTCACCAGTTCATTGATAGTCTTCTCCGTAAATACATCATCAGAGACTTTATTTCCCTCAAAAGGAATAATGTTGGTCAGAATATTCCTGCTTCCCAGCTGCTCCAGCGCCTTTCTAAGCTCCGGCTGAAAAATAATCACCAGAGCTGTGGTGGCCACCAGGGCGATCTTTTCCAGGATCCACAAAATAGTATACAGATTCAAAATCCAGGCAATAAACGTAAATGCCAGAATCACAAGGATTCCCTTCAGCAGCGTCCATGCCCTGGTATTCTTGATCCACACCATAATCTCATAGATCAGGAAAGCAATAATGACAATCTCCAATATATTTGTCCTGCTGATCTTGGGCAAAAACGAAAGCCAGGAATAAAGTGTATCGATTATATCTGTCATGTCTTCACCTGCCTCATACCAAATCTGTCAAAACCTCTGCAAAGCTCCCCCGCCAGTATACCTGCACCAGGCTACCTTTCCATCTCTCCTCTCACATTCCTCCGCGCTTTTGTGCTGTTGATTTTCTGCACCTTCACATCCGGGGTCGAGATGGTAATCTTGGGAACTGCTTTTACATAATAATAATAATCATCGTCTTCAAACTGTGTGTATTCCGTCCTGCTGTAATCCACGGAAAAAATCAGGAAATTATAGATGCCTGCGATCACCATGGAGCCTAAAGTGCCCAGCAAAAGCTCAACCATAGGCACCGATACGTTAAATATATAATTTCCTATAAAAATCACTGTCAGCTGGGCGATGGATCCGATGACAATGGCGATCACCCACGCGTAATCAATAGACAGCCGCCTGATTAAATATACTGCCAAAACCCCTACCATGGAGGAAATAATCATCACCATCATAAGCCTGTTGCTTATCATGGACTTCATGATCTGGACATACTTCTGGGTAATGTCCAGAGACGCGTCATTGGTTAAAACCCCTGCGTTCTGCTTCACGTACTGAAGAATATAATAGACGAACGTACCGCACCCTACGGGAACCGCTGCAACCGGAGTTTTAGACAGCCCCACCAGGAGAGGAAGGGCATAGGGAATCTTCAGGATATAAAAAATAGGCGTCAGCAAAAGCAGATAGCTGTCTCCCGGCTGAAAACCGTAATACAGAATGGCCACCATCAATAAACAGACGGAAAAAACCAGTGTCAGCTCCATTGATACTGTGCTGATGTGTGCCAGTACCAGGGCTCCCGCAAGAATGACCGTGACACCGTAAGGCATCATGGAGCAGATTAGCGCTAGCACTGTCAGCATGGCTGCGCTGTTTAACCTGGTCATGAAACCTACATTTTTGCTAATCAGCAAAAAGGTTACAAGGCTTAGTGAAAAACGGATGACGGGAGTCAAAAACATCTCAAATCTGCTGTAAAACAGCTTCATCTTTTCTTTAAATACCAGTATTGCGATCATGTCTTCGAACCTCCTTGCCTAATTCCTTCGTCCTGCTCTGGAACTCATACCGCTTTTCCAGCCGCCTCAGTCTTGCAATATACATTTTCTGCTCCTGCAGGCCATGATTATACCTTTTTACGCTGACTATCAGGGCAATCAGCAGATAGCACACCAGCCCTGCGCCATAATATCTGGCATACCTAACCGCCTGCACCTGAAGGGCAGCAAAATCCATAGAGGCAAAAATCTCCTCCGCCCGGTATAAAATAACCAGCAAAAAGCCCAGAGCCCAACAGAGAGTATATCCAAAAAACGCTCTCAGCAGGTTCCGGCTTATATAATCGCTTTTAAAATACCGATTTACTAATGAAATATATTTTTTCTGATGATTCTCAAACATGGAAATGTTGGTCATCAGCTTTATCTTATCTTCGTTTAGCACTGCCATCACCTCACTATGCAATTATGCTAATAGATTATTTTAGTATAGCACAGATTTTTGTTGCTGGCAATGCTATCTGAATTTTTATTCATAACCCTTTTATTCATAGCGCAACGCGTCAATCGGGTCTGCCTTGGCTGCTTTAGAGGCAGGGTAGATTCCGAAAAAGATACCCACCAGTGCGGAGAAGGAAACCGCCATGATGATAACGCCGGGCTTTACCACAGTCCCAACGCCCAGAGCCATGCCGCCCAGGGATACCAGGCCTACACCGATGAGTATGCCGATGATTCCTCCGCAGGCCGAAAGAATGGCTGATTCCGTCAGAAACTGTATCATAATATCCCTTGTCTTGGCCCCCAGGGACTTTCGGATACCGATCTCCCTGGTTCTCTCGGTCACGGATACCAGCATAATATTCATGATTCCGATTCCGCCTACTAAAAGGGAGATGGCCGCAATACCGCCTACTGCCATAGACAGGCCCCCCATCATAGAGTCAACCTGGGTCATCTCGTCCATGGCCGTATTCGTACGGAAATCTCCAGGCTCCCGGCCTTTGGACTTGGCTACGTACGTGGTCAGCCTGTTCATAAACTGGCTGAAGTCAATGTCCTCCCTGGCATACAGATGAAGATAGTAAAAATAATCGTTGGGCCAGGTTAAAATGGTATAGGGCAGGAAGGCGCTTCCTCTCTCCTTGGAGCCGCCGCCCATCATCAGAGCCTGGAACGCATTGATATCCTCCTTGTAGACGCCTACCACCGTGTAGGTATCCGTATCGCCGTAGATGGTGGTGCGGAAGGTCTTTCCCACGGCATTTTCCTCGCCGAACAGCATTCTGGCACTGTCCACATCCATCACCACGTTCTTCCTTCTGCCCAGAATGTCTCCCTCATTCAGATACCGGCCGTACACAATATCCACCGGCTGTACATCGATGTAATTGTAGTCAATGCCGGTGTAATCAAAATTCAGGGTGGTTCTCTTGTAGATGGCTTCCGCAGAGGTGGCGGCGCTGCTGTCGATGTAAGTGATCTCGTCTCCGAAAACCTCCTTCACCCGCGCCAGATCATCCAGGGTAAAATAATCGCTCTGCCGCACATCGTCCACCCAGTAGCCGATGCTGACATAGGCCTGGGTGATTCCCACATTCTTATACAAATCGGAAAACAGGCTGCGCATGGTGTCTCCGATGGACACGATGGAGATAACGGAGCCGATTCCGATGATGATGCCCAGCATGGTTAAGAATGACCGCATCTTGTTGGCCTTTATGGCGGAAAATGCCATAGCCATATTCTCAAATAACATGTGGATCCTCCTTTCCCGGCCGGATGCCCCGGCCCTGCTCATTCAGGTCGTCCGCCCCGGCAATTCCGGCAGGCATTCTCACAGGAGCTGTCCTGGCTGCCTCGCGTTCCCTCATGTCATCGGGCTGGGCCGCCCACAGCTCCTCCGCCAGCGGCTCTGTCTGGTCTGTCCGGAGGCTCCGTTCCCCGTCCTCCTTCTTTCTGTATGTATCGCTGATAATCACTCCGTCCTGGAAACGGACGATCCGGTCCGTAAAGGCGGCAATATTCTCCTCATGGGTAACCACCACCACCGTGGCCCCTTCCTTGTGCAGATCTGAAAACAGCTGCATGATCTCCTCGGAGGCCGCTGTGTCTAAGTTTCCCGTAGGCTCATCTGCCAGGATAAGAGGCGGTTCGTTGGCCAGGGCCCTGGCGATGGCGACTCTCTGCCGCTGCCCGCCGGACAATTCATTGGGCATGTGGTCCGCCCTGCTTTCCAGCCCCACCCGTTTTAAAAGCTCCATGGCCCTCTCCCGCCGCTCCTTCTTCCCCTTCTTTGCATAGGTCATGGGAAGCTCCACATTTTTTAAGGCTGAGGTCCGTGAGATCAGGTTAAAGGATTGGAACACAAACCCGATCTTAAAGTTGCGGATCTCCGATAGCTCGTTGGGATTCATGGAGGCCGTGTCGATTCCGTCAAGATAATAATGCCCCAGGGTAGGTCTGTCCAGGCATCCTAAGATGTTCATGAGAGTGGATTTGCCGGATCCGGATTTTCCCATGATGGCCACAAATTCTCCCCGTTTTATAGTCAGATTGATCTTCTTAAGTCCAAGGACCTTAATCAGGCCGGTATCGTAGATCTTAACCAGATTCTCCAGCACAATCAGGTTCTCGCTGACATTTTCCGTCAGATAAGAAGGAATTTTTCGTTTCTTCCATGTTAATGATATTGTTTTCATTTTGCCAGTCTCCATTCTGCCGTCAGATTTCAATCTCAGGTAACCGTTTCCTGCATTGGCACTGCATTGAGGTTACAGCCGACGCCGTATTTTCCAAAACGCCACAGTACAGTACCAGTGCCGCAGTCCTGACGGTTACATGGACGGGGACGGCATAACCACTACCTGCATCCCGTCTGTCAAAGCCATGGAAGGCGCCGAAACAATCTGCGTCCCCTCTGCCAGGGCACCCTCCTCCACCGGCGTTATCTCCATCTCAATGTCGCTTTCCACGCCGATATTCACAGGCACCTTTTTCAGCACATTGTTCTCTATGGCAAACACATAGCTTCCTTCCCCGTCCTCCAGAACGGCTGTCATGGGAACCACCAGAACCTGCTGGGCCTCGTTGAGCACAATCTTGGCCCTGGCCGTGATTCCGGCGATAAGCTTGGTATCCCTGTCTTCAATCCGGATGGTAGTGGGAATCACACGTTCCGTGGAGCCGCCGCTGCTCTTCATCTCACCGGTGGGAGAGATGGCCGTCACGGTTCCCTTTACCGTGTCTCCGCCTAAGATATCGGCGCTGATCTCCACCTCCTGCCCTACGGCTACCTTGCCGATGGAGTATTCGCTGATCTCAATCTTCATCTCCAATACATCCAGATTCTCGATGATAAACATAGGCTTGTCGTCGTCAATCTTGTCTGCGAACCGGCCTACCTTTACATTGACACGGGTCACGGTCCCTGCAATGGGGCTTACCACCTGACAGTCCTCCAGCTGCTCCTTTTTCTTCTCCAGCTCAAACTCCGCGTTCTTTATCTGAAGGCTGTAGGATTCATTGGCCACCGGCCTGCCGTCTACCAGAGTAAAATTCTTGATGGCCCGCTGTGCGTCATTCATCTGATTCCTGGCTGTCTCCCACTCCACTTTTGACACGCTTCCTGCCTGGTACAGCACATTGGTGCGGTCATACTCGCCCCTGGCTGCCTCATAATCCTGAAGAGCCTTGGCATATCCGTTTTCCGCCTGAATCTGCTGCTCATTGTATGTAGTAACCGCCAGATCATAGGCGTTCTGGGCAATATCCACTTCCTTCTGAATATCGCTGGTATCAATCAGGGCCAGCAGCTGCCCCTTCTCCACCCGGTCTCCTTCCTTTATGAGAATCTCTGTCACCTCGGCGTGAAGGTTGGACACCACGTCCACGCTGTCTGTTCCGGAGATGGGACCGCTGACCGTCAGATCCTCCGTGACGCTTCCCAGGGCCAGAGGCATGGCGGAAACCGGCATGGCGCCGCCCTCCTTCTTTCCTCCGAACACATTGACTGCAGCCACAACGGCCACCACCACAGCTCCCACGGTGAGAATCTTCCGCTTCCGGCTCCAGGCTCTCCAGTTAAAGAATTTCCGCCTTCCAGCTTTTCCCTCTGCTCCTGAGCGCTCTGCCTTCTTGGCCTTTTTCTTCTTTTTCTTCTTCCCGGAGGTATCCTCCTTCATGAGAGCCTCCAGCTCTGCATCCAGCTGTGCGTCCTCTGCAATCCATGCCACTGCAGCCTCCGCCTCCTTCTGGGTTAAGTCTTCCTCCATAGGTTCCCCGGCTTCTCTCTGCCCCTCCGAAAATCCGTCTCCCAAAGCATCATCTATTCCGTCCTGCCCTGTCATCCCGGCAGCTTCTTCTATATTCTCCTTCTCCATCGCTTCCCTCTTTTCCTCCTGTGTCATCTCTTAAGTCTCCTTTCTAAATCAGTTCAGCTATTTTTATAACGATTGGCCCAATAAATTATCTTCACTTTTTTATTATATTTTCACTGTATTAACATTATTAATACAGTTTAATACACTTATAAGGTTTTTTCAATAGTTTTTTCGTAAAATTTTGGAGAAGAGACCATGGCAGGGCAGAAGAAAAGATGGGCGGATCCGCCTCTTAAGACAGATCCGCCCATCTATTCTTCTGTAATATTCAGTTCCCTGACTTTTTTCCTTATTTTCAGCAGCATCGACGGAGCTACTGAAAGCTCATCCAGGCCCATCCTTACAAATTCCTCTGTAAGCTCTGTATCTGCCCCCAGTTCTCCGCAGATACCGGCCCATATTCCATGCTTATGTGCATTGTCCGCCACCATCTGTATCATCCGCAATACCGCTTTATGATGGGGATTGTAAAAATCATCCAGATTTTCATTCTGACGGTCAACAGCTAACGTGTACTGGGTAAGATCATTTGTGCCTATGCTGAAAAAGTCCACCAGCTCTGCCAGTTCATCACTTATCATAACTGCCGCCGGCGTCTCGATCATGATTCCCTGCTCCGGATATCTGTATGGAATTTTCGCGGCTTCCAGCTCCTGCCCTGCTTCCCTCCCGATCTCAAAAATCTGTTTAACCTCCTCCACCGCCGTGATCATCGGATACATGACTGAAATATTCCCGAACACCGCCGCGCGGAACAGCGCCCGAAGCTGTGTTTTAAAAATATCCGGCTGCTTCAGGCAGATGCGGATAGCACGGTATCCCATAGCCGGATTGTCCTCTTTTTCCAGATTAAAATAATCTGCCTGTTTATCCCCGCCTATATCCAGCGTGCGGATGATCACTTTTTTCCCGTCCATCCTCTGCGCCGCCTGCTTATATGCCTGAAACTGCTCCTCTTCCCCGGGAAAATCATCTCGTCCCAGATACAAAAATTCACTTCGGAATAAGCCGATGCCTTCTCCGTCATTCTCCAGCACCGTTTGGATATCATCCACGCTTCCGATATTGGCATACAGGCAAATGGATCTTCCGTCTATGGTTACTGTTTCTTTTCCCTTCAAATCCTCCAGAAGGTGAAGCTTCTCCTTTTCCTCCGCCATCCTTCTTTTTGCCTGTTGGCGCTGGCCGTCATCCGGTTGGAAGATTACGTTTCCCTCAAAGCCGTCCACAACAGCCTGCATTCCTGTATAAAGCCTTCCTAAATCCACAGGCACTCCCATCAGTGCCGGAATGTTCATCATACGGGCTAAAATTGCTGTATGAGAGTTAACCGAACCGTGTATGGTTACAAAACCAAGTATTTTTTCTTTGTCCATCCGGACCGTCTGGCTTGGACTTAAATCATCTGCCACAACAATCATGGGGCTGTCGAAAGACACCTCTGTCTCTGTGCGCCCTTCCAGGATACGGATCAGGCGGTTGGAAATGTCCTTTATATCCGCGGCCCTGGCCTTCATATACTCATCGTCCATGCCGGCAAACATCTCTGAAAAATTGTCCCCTGTAACTGCGGCTGCATATTCCCCGTTTACCATTTCCCTTTGAATCATGCTGCGGACTGCTTCCAGAAAAACTTCATCCTCCAGCATCATCTGGTGTACCTGAAATATAACGGCACCAGATTCCCCCACTTCTTTTACTGCTTTTTCATACAAAACCTGAAGCTGCTCCTTTGCCTGGATCACAGCTGTTCTGACCCGCTCAAATTCTGCCTCCGGATTATCTATGCTTCTCCTTCTCACCGGATCCGCCTGATTCTTCAGCACCATTATGGGGCCTGCTGTAATCCCTTTGTATACGGATTTTCCAAAAAACTGCATCATACTAGTTCTCTCCTGCTGCCCGGCCTTAAACAGGCCCAACGATTCTCTCTGGTAACGATTCTCCCACCAGCTTCTCTCCATACAGGCTGGCCCAGTCACTTTTAAAATCTTCCACTGCTTTTTTGATATAAACGGCTTCAAACACTTCCTTAAGCATCTGGGGCTGTACGGTCACACAGTGGGCGCCTGCACAGATTGCCTTCTCCACCTGGAAAGGGTTCTTAAAGCTGGCGGCCAGAATCCGGCTATGGCAGTGATTTCTGTCAAAAACCTGGCGGATCCCGCCAATCACGTGCTCCGCCTCCATTCCCATCGCCTCCATCCGGTTGTAGTACGGTGCGATATACTCTGCATGGCATGCAGCCGCCATCATAGCCTGAAGCTGTGTGTACACCACTGTGGCTGTCACATGGATTCCCTGCCTGTGCAGCTCCTTCATGGCCAGAAAGCCTTCCGTGGTGGCCGGTATTTTAATATATACTTCTCTGTCCACCTTGGAACAGATTCTCTGTGCCTCTTTAACCATCTCTTCTGCCGTATCCCCGACTGCCTGTACATGAAGGCTTCGCTCCGTTCCGATAATCTCCCGAATCGCCTTCAGATGGGTGACCAGATCCACATTCCCTTCTTTCTTTATAATACTGGGATTGCTGGTCACCCCGCAGATTGCAAAATGCTTATGGGCAAATCCTATGTCATCCAGATTGATGCTATCCAGCATAAAGTTCATTTTCCCTTTTTCTCCTTATAAACTCTTCCTTTACCTTCCCAAGCCTTTCTTCATCATCAACCAGATCATATCCTGTGGCGGCAAGTACTTTTGCAGCAAACAGCATCCCTTTATGGCCGAACCCGGAGGCTGCAGCTGCTGTCACCGTCCAATGATGGCCGGGGGTATTGTCAATAAAACAGGTAGTTCCCAGCTCCACCGCCGGTATCTCCTGGCTTACGTCTGAAAAATCAGAGGAGCCTGGCTCTTCTTTGATCTTTCCATCCGGTTTTTCTATTCTTCTGTCCAGAATCCCCGGAAGCCCCAGAGGCTCTGCCAGGTGTCTTGCAAGGCTCATATCCTCCTCACTGAACTGGGGCGCTCCAATAAGCTTCATATTCTCATATACGATTTCTGAAAGTACGGAATTTATGATAGTCTCACTGCCGCTTGCAAGAAGCTTCTCTTCTGAATCTGTCTCTGTCATCAGGGCAGCTCCTCTGGCAATTTTCCGTATTCTGTCCAGTACCTCATCTGCTGTCTTCCTTCTTCTGGCCCGTATAAAATACCATACGCCCCCATATTCCGGAACCACATTGGGCTTGTTTTGGAAATCCTCATAGGAATAGTGCATTCTCACATCTGTGCTTACATGCTCCCTCAGATAATTACAGCCCACATTCATCAGCTCACAGGCATCCAGAGCGCTTCTTCCCAGCTCCGGGCAGACAGACGCATGGGCCGGGCGGCCTCGGAAGAAAAATTTTACCGAATGCATAGCCTTATGCTGATATTCTCCGCAATGATTGGTCCTTCCGGGATGCCAGCATAAGGCGGCATCTAATTCCTTAAAATATCCTTCCTTCAAAAGCTGGTTTTTCCCATACAGGGTCTCCTCAGCCGGTGTTCCGTATACCACCAGGGTCCCTTCTCGTCTCTCCTGTCCCATGGCATCTGCCAAAGCTGAGGCGGCTGCAGCTGCGGCTGCCCCCAGCAGATTGTGGCCGCAGCCATGTCCCGGCCCGTTGATTCCCCGGCTGTCCGGACATGCAGGCCAGGCCAGCTCCGGCAAAGCGTCATATTCTGCCAGAAAGCCGATCACAGGCTTCCCCTCTCCGTAAACTGCGCGGAAAGCAGTTTTCTGGCTTCCCAGGCCCCTTTCTGTCTGAAACCCTCTTTTTTCCAGATAGGAGCATAAGGCTTCCATAGAATGGTATTCTTCTCCTGCCAGCTCTGCAAATACGTGAATGGAATCTGCTAAAGCCGTAATATCCTTTTCCCATTCCTCCAGCCTGGAAATCATGTATCTTTTCACACGTTCCTTCATCCTGCACCTTCCCTTTGCAGACCGGCTGCCTCCTGTCCCTCTGCCTCATGAAATCTGGCTATGGTAAAATCTTCATACTCATAAGAATCTAAAACCGCAAGTGCCTCGTATCCAAAAAGGCCTGCATATTCTTTTCTGAAATCATCCAGAATCCTCTCCGCCCCTTTTCCCAGGGCCATGAGCAAAGCTTCCTTCATGGTGTGGTACAGGTGGGCCGTATGATACTCCCAGCTTTCCGTCACAAGATTTTTCAGTTCTTTCCGTCGTTTATCCAGCCATGCTTCATTTTCTTCATTCAGATCCGCCCCGCTCCATATGAAAGAACAATGCTTTAAATTCCGTGCATAGATTTCCGGCATTTCCAGGAACATGGCGTCATCAAACCCTTTTACCAGGTTTGGATCTGCGAAATCACAGTAGTAATGCCCGTATTCCAGAAGCCCGTATTTCCTCCAGTCATTGATCCAGTGGCAATCTGTAACCATCGTTTTATGTACCGGAGATTTCTGAAGCGTAACCGATTCCATCTGTGTATCCTCCGGACACCATTCACAATAGGCTTTGTAGCTCAGCATATTAACCGGATCTCCGTAATAGTCACAGCGCTGCCTCATACGTTTTCCCCTCTGTCTGGCATAGCAAACGACCCCTACAGACAGCGCTTCTTCTGCCCCTCTCAGATGGCTTTTTACTGTGTGTCTGGCAAGAAGCCCGAAGGCCGCTGCATGGTTAGGTATATCAAATTTTATGCCGTTTTCCCTTTTGTCAAGCTTCTTTCCATGCTCCGCAACAATCTGATTGAGAAGATACACCTTATCTCCCAGCCGCTTCAGCTCTTCCTCCCCAATCCTTACATAGGGATAGGGATACAGCAGCTTTTTAACATAGGTTTCAATCGTAATATGGAATATCTGGGTGCTTTTTTCCAGCACGCCCCCTTTTGTTGCATGCTGCTTCGCCTCCTGGACAAGCACCTGCCTGTCCATCACCTGATGCTTCAGCAGATGCAGATGAAGCAGGGAATCCAGGATCCGGTCCCCGTCCTGTTTCGGAAGACCTGTGTCATAGTAAAAATCTCTGGTGCCCCGATGCCACTCCTCTATAATCCTTCCTGTCAGGATGGACAGAGACGGAGGTAAGGCCCATTTATCACAGGGGTACTCCACTGTCGGCTTAAAACTGCTTATTTCCAGCAGATGAGCCCTCATAGCGCTGGCAATCTGCCGGTAATCCACGTCACAGCCAGATGCACATAAGGCATCTGCAATGGTAAAGATAAGCTCCGAAACATTATGGACTGCCGTTGTACCTGCCAGCATTTCTGTGAGATGATCCGGGTGGACTGCCACCACACTGCCGAGAGGCCGGAAAAATTCCTGAAGCATCGCCTGATCTTCATATTCCCACGCCT
Organism: uncultured Hungatella sp.; assembly: GCA_910585435.1. GTDB lineage: Bacteria > Bacillota > Clostridia > Lachnospirales > Lachnospiraceae > UBA3402. The sequence goes on from CAJUEJ010000006.1 coordinate 77,322, forward strand.
TTCCCTCCGGATAGGTTACATAGGTGATTCCATCTGGTGCAGCATATAAGCTTCCAATCCTGTTTACCATATTTGGCAGAATGTTCACTACCTTTATGTCCTCTCCCAGCACATGCTTATACCACTGTCCCGCAGGTGCCGGAGGAAAAGCGAAGATAACCGGCAGCTTCCGGCACTCCTTCCGGCACTCCTCCACGTATTCCTTCACCTCATGCTCCACTACAGAGGCAGCTGCCGACGGAGGCGTAGCCAGCAAAATCAGATCCGGCCTGTTTTCTCTCAAGGCCTTTTTATTATCCCTAAGCAATATCTGAAAGGAGAATTTCTCCTGTTTTCTCACCAGCCCGTCTTCGTCCGCCGTCACCCCAAGGATCTGCCCGGATACTCCATCTCCAAGAAAATTGTGGTAGCAGTCCTCAATATACTCCATCAGATATCCAAAGCCTAAAATGGAAATATGGTAATCTTTATATGGTTTCTGTCTCAAAGCCTCCTCCATCCCCAAAAAGCGCCTCCTTTCTGTTATCTTCTATTCCAGATTGTTATGATTCCGGTGAAGATCCGCTGTGGTCACATGCAGCTCTTCCATGGCATAGCCCCGCAGAAGATCACAGACCATGACCACCACATGGTAGAATGAGCCTCCCATCATATCCGGATGGCCTTTCTCCTCCTCCGGCCTTGGAATATAGATCTCATAATCTGCAAGCTGCCCGATGGAGGAATCTCTTTTTCCAGTGATAAGGCCAAGCTTTGCACCAAATTTTTTTGCCCTGGCGGCGATCACTTTCATGGTCTCTGTCTCTCCGGATCCGCTTCCTATCACCACCAGATCCCCTTCCTTTACAGCCGGCGTGGAAGCATCTCCCACAATATGGGTCCGCAGCCCCATCTGGGAACAGTCCATGGAAAGAACCCGGATGGTAAGGCCTGCTCTTCCCCAGCCTGCCACATAGATCCGGCTGGCATCCAGAATTGCCTGGGTCATGGCATCCAGCTCCCCCTGATCCACCTTCATCAAAATCTCCAGATCCTGACGTGCCATACGTTCTCTTTCTTTTACTCTGTCCATACTATATCCTCCTCTTAGTATCCATCTTTAGATTTCATAACATGCTTCCGGAAAATAGATTCCCGCTTTCCTGCGGATCATCTCCATGGTTTCCAGCACAGCGATTCCCAATTCCTGCAGCTCTCTGTAATATTTGCGGGTATCCTTCTCCCATCCCCTGGAAGCCAGCCGATAAAAGCATTCTGCCTCATACCCCATAGCCGGAATCTCCCTGCTGCGCTCCCCTACTACCTCTGTCTCGCCGCTCTGCCACTGAATCCATACTCTGCCTAAGGTCTCCACAGAATCTATGTGCAGAGTTCCCTTTGTCCCCATGATCACCGCATCATGAGAAGACGACCCTGATTTAGAATAGCTCAATACCACAGTCTTATCCGGATACTCAAATATCTGAGCCCCGGCTGCATCTGCCCCTGTGCGCAGAAAGCTTGCCCTTGCGTCAATATTTTCCGGAATCCCGAAGAGATAGACGGCAGGATACACATTGTAAATTCCCATATCCATCAGTCCGCCGGCAGCCATGGCCGGGTTAAATATATTGGGGATATGCCCGGCGGCATAGCTGTCATATTTCGATGAGTATTTGGAATAGTCAAACAGCGCCAGATGAATCTCTCCCAGCCGGCCCAGGGCTTCCTTTGCCAGTTTCATTTCCGGTGTGTAGATTCCTTTCAAAGCTTCCAGGAAAATGCACTGATTCTTTTCTCCTTTCTCATACAGAAGCTTCAGCTGTTCTGCTGTCACCACTGATGTCTTTTCACACAGCACATGTTTCCCGTGATCCATCAGATAAGCTGCCTGCCTGTAGTGGAACGCATTGGGGCTGGCAATATATACGCCGTCAAGCTCTCTATCCTCAGCCATCTGCTGCAGATCCGTGTAGACCCTGTGGATTCCATGTCCGGCTCCAAATTCCGCCCCTCTTCTATAGTCCCTGGAATACACGCCCCGGCAGTACAGATCCGGCGCCAGAACGGCTGCACTGTCTATAAATGTGTCCACAATCCATCCTGTTCCAATGGTTGCAAAATTCATATAGTCCTCCCTGCTTCCCTGATGTATTCCCGGAGTCTCTCTGTGCCTGGTATTGTCAGATACAAAAGATATTCCGGGCACACATCCTACACGATGCCTATAAAGGCAAGTAAAATACATGCGGCAAGAACAATAAACACCAGCAAAAGAGGACTTATATTTTTCTTCTTCACCAGATAAAACAGAAGCCATACCACCCCAAGGATCACACAGTTGGGCATGATTCCGTCCATGATGGACTGTAAGGTTTTAGCTGTCTCCCCTGAACCTATCATCACAGACAGGTTGGTCTTGGCCATCGTACAGGTCATACATCCAATAGCCATCATACCCATGATCCCTGCTCCGTGGACAGCCTTGTCCATCAGCCCTGTCCTCTGCATTTTATCCAAAAATCCTGCCCCTGCTTTCCATCCCAGCCAAAGCCCGTTCCATTTAACCACCATGATAGGTGCAAAATAGATGGCTATGTACACAAGGATCCCTAAGGGATTGCCTGCCAGCATCATGGTAGTGCCTATACCGATTGCGATGGTTCTGATAGGCCCGTAGAAGAAAGAATCGCCGATTCCGGAAAGAGGACCCATGAGAGCTACCTTTACATTGCGGATAAGCTCCGGGTCAAAATCCTTTTCCCTGGCGTTCTTTTCCTCCATGGAACACACAATCCCCATGATAAAGGTGCAGAACGCAATATGACAGGCAAACATATCCAGATGACGTTTCATGGCCTCCTTCAGATCCTCTGTACCCTCGCCGTACAGTTTTTTCAGCACCGGAAGAATACAGTATAGAAATCCTGTATTGGCCTGGCGCTCCAGCCCCCAGGATAAATAATAGTGGTAGGAACGTCTCCATACCTTTTTCATATCATCTCTTGTAACAGCAGGGATCTCCCTCTGCCCCTCTGCCGCCGGCACAGTCATCTCTTTAGAAGTCATTATCCTCGTCCTCCTCTCCGTTTTGCCCGGTTTCAATGGCTGCCTTTACGCCGTCAAATTTAATGGTGGTGGCCACAATAATCACAGATACGATTGCCACTCCCAGAATCGGCACCTTCAGATAAGCCGACAGAAAGAAGCCTAAAAAATAGTACGGTACCAGGCTTGTCCGGAACACCATTTTCATCAGCATGGCAATACCGATTGCAGGAACAACACCGGCGAATGCAGTCATCCCGTCAAATACAAACTGAGGCAGGCTTTCAATAAACTTTAAAACCAGCTCTCCTCCCAGCATGTAGATAATAAAACAGTAAATAAAGTGGAAGGGCACCAGCCATCCAAATTGTACGGCCCAGTGTGCAATATCAACGCCTCTTGGATTATTTGCTTCCACAAACTTATCGATTATCCTCTGAAGAATACTCATGACAGAGTTTTTCGTGTTGAGAAGAATCGTTCCGATTACCGCTATGGGCATTGCCATGGCTATGGCTGCATCTGTTCCGATTCCCATCCGGATTGCAAAAGCAGTCGCCAGAACACCTCCCAGCAGACCATCTGGCGGCATGGCATTGCCAAGGCCGACCGCTGCCATAAACATCACCTGCAAAACCGCTCCCAGATAAAGGCCGGTCTGAAAGTCACCCAGAAGCAGCCCTAACAGGGGACATGCAAATATAGGCTGGTTGACCCGGGGAGTCCCTGTTAAGTTGTCCAGTATCTGGCTTCCGGCAAAAACGCCGGCTACTATAATTCCATCCATCAACGTAGTCATTCTATTTTCCTCCTATAGATTGGGCACAGCTTTCGGATCCGTCGGTACACTGCGGATATCGATTTCAATGTTGTCTGCCATCAGTTCCTTGATGATTCCGATATCCTCATCTGTTGCGTAGCACCGGACCGACAAAGCCCTGCCTCCTGCCGCAAACAGATTGCCCACATTCACACTTGTGATTGACGGGCACCCCTGCGCCATCCGCCTGGCATCCTTCATGTTGTCCACCAGGATAAACAGCTTATACTTGTCTGTTACAGAGCTGTTGATCGCTTTGATAGAATCCTCGACGCCTTTTAACACCAGCTTGATCCCCGCAGGCTTTGAAAGCTTTAGCGCCTGCACGCGGATGGGATCTGCCGACAGCCCGTCATTGGCTACCAGAATACAGTCTGCACCTAAGTAATTGGTCCATGCATAAGCCACCTGCCCATGGATCAGACGATAGTCTACCCTCAGCAGCTTGATCATCCTATCACCCCCTCACTTTTAAAATTCTTCAGCTGTTGCTGATAAATCTGTCATCATTGCTGCCGGCTCGCAGATGCTGGCACGGGCTTTTGCCACGGCCTGACGGATCAGCTCCCTGGTATCCTCTAAAGGATTGGTCACCAATTCGATGAGCAAAGGCAGATTCATGCCTGCAACCTGATAGATCTGTCTGTTATTTATGTAGGAAAGGAATGTATTGCACACGCTTCCTCCATAAATATCCGTCATGATAATTATCTCGTCTCCTGCTTCCATCTCCTCCATAGCATCCCTGATGCTCTCTTCAAAGGGTCTGCCATCATCTACGTAAGCACAGATATAGTTCAGATTCTCCAGCTTCCCCAGCACCATCTCAGCCGTATGAACCAGCCCCTTTGCCATATAGCCATGGGAAGCAACTATAAATTTACGCATAAAAATCCTCCGTATCCTTGTCATTTTTAATATAATCATGAATGTATGCCAGTTCTCCCAGAGGGATCTCCACATGGTAAAACTCGCAGAGCGTGTCCATGCTTTTTCTCATTCTCTCAATAAATGTCTGCTCCTCCTCCACAAAGCTCTGGTAATTCAGATGCTCCTCAAAAGGAGTCTTTGTCACCAGCCTCTCAATCATGCAGCACATATGGACGCTTAAACCGATCACCACCCTGGGCGACAGGAACACTCCTGCAAGAGACTGATATTCCTTCAGCGCGTTATGGACAAACTCCAGCGTCTTATCCGGGTTAAGGATGGTTAAGTATCTGGTTACATTTTGAAGAGTGAAATCCTTTACGATCCCCTGGATCAGCATCTCTATCTGCTCCCCTGTCAGATATGGCTCCAGAATCTCCTTGATACGGAAGCTGTCAGCCATGGAAATCATATTTTCGATAGAGATAAACGGCACCCTGTCTACCCTGGAAGGCATCATCCCGATGACGCAGATGATCTCATAATCTGAAAACACCCTTCTCACCTGCTCTGGCTTTGTCAGGCTGAGATAATCGTAGGTCAGGCACTGGATCATGCTCTCCCCGGGAAGACAGCGAAGGAACATCTCCGCAAATTTTTCCGCTGTCTTTATCCCCATCTCGCTGGTGAACAAAATGGTGGGCAATGGTTTCCTGCTTTCGCAGAACAGAGTTTTTCTTTTTTCCTCCTGTGTCAGCTTTTTAAGAATTTCCTGAGGCTTTACAGCCTTCGCAAGCTCTTTGCCGACAGTGAGAAGCTGTTTTAACCCGATTTGATCTGCGATTCCAAAGGAACCTCTGAAAGAGAGGGATGCCAGCTTGGATTCCAGCGCCTGGGCAAGCTTTAAATCCATGAATATTAAAAGTGTCTGTTCCGGCTTCATGGAGTATGCTATTGCCTCAATCTGCCTGTATAAGGATTCCTCCCCATCGCCGATATTCAACGGAAAAACAACCTTCTGAAGGCATACGCTGTTTACATAGTCTGCCATTCTTCTGGCAATTTCCTGCCCGTGGGCAGCCATAATACAGATTTCCTTCTTAAAATGGAAATAATTATTGGAATATGTCTCCAGAAGAAACACCAGCTTAAGCAGCAGGCTCATCTGTATCTGATAATCCCTGTCCATCTGCTCTTCCATCCAGGAATATGCTGCCGCCTCATAAGGCATCTCTCTTTCATACCGGGCAGCCGTCCTCTCCAGAGTCTCCCTATTGCGGTGCATCCAGCCTATCAGCCTGGATCCGGCATAGTTTTGCTGGCCAAACAGCTTCCCCATGATTTCCAGTGCCTCTTCTGAGAGGATTACCTGGTATGGGTTTTCCGGCATCTGGCACAGCTTCCCAAGAACCTGAAGCTGAACCTTTACCTTCCCGTTAAAGAAATGTACCTCTCTTCCTTCCGTCTTTTTATAATCCTGCCAGACCTCCCGGCTTTCCTCAATCAGCTGGTGCCCGTTTATCTTGCGGCATGCATATTGTTCCATTCTGTCTGACAGCTCCTCAAACAGCCTGCTTACATGCTCCGGATCCCCATAATCCTCTATACTGTCAAGCCTGATAAGGCTGGTCTTGTTCTTTTTGCTCCAGTCCCGATCCGTATTGGTCACAAGTCTGGGAGGCATATGATACAAAAGCAGCGTCATACTGTCTTTTCCTTTGCCTGTATCCATATAGGCCCGTGCGCAGCTGCCCCGGATAACCTGCTGCAGCTCTTCCACATTTCCGGCATATTGATTCTCCATCAGCATGCCGATGATCTGGCTGCTTAACAAGATTTCTTTTCCTATTCTTTTAGATTCATTTCTGAGGAAGGAAAAAATCAGCTGCTCCTTTTCACCGGCAGACCGTTCTTCCAGGGGAGGCAGGGATATAATCACAGGGACTCTCTGTATAGTTCTTCCGTTCAGCTTCTCCACAGGCTCACTGGTGGAAAAGATCATCCGGCCGCTGTATTTTCGTTTTACCTTGTTTTTGGCATCGTAGTATTCCCGTCTCTCCTCCAGCCTCAGCAGCCTTCCTGCCGCCTCTTCTGAAAAGGCGGATATCTCATTGAAATAAAGCATACCGCCCCTGGCTTTTAATAAAATGCCCTCCTTCTCCTCATTCCCAAACAGCAATTCTGAAAAACTCTGTTCATTTCCCGCATATTCCGGACAGTTGACCTCGACAAAACGGCTGTTTTCCTTTAAAATCCTTTGCTCCAGGCCATATTCATAAGCAATTTTTGACAGATACCGTTTTCCGCTTCCCCGTTCACCGGAAATCAGAACCGGAAGGCCCATAGGCGGATATCCCAGAGCTGACACCATCTGTTCAATACTAAAATGCAGGCTTTCATCCCGCCCTATTACCTTCTCAAATCCCTTTCCTAAAATATGTCCCCTGGCAAGCTCTTTCTTAAGATCCTCCCCGGATGGGAACACGTTGTCCTGCAGGTGTACGCCATACATGCTTTCCAGCGTTACCTTGTGGAGAAAATATACCGGCCGGGAGATAATCTTTATCAGATCCCCTTCCTTTGCCAGCTCATTTAAATACTGGCTTGCCAGGTTTCTGCTGATATTCAGGGCAAGGCCAATCTGGCTTGCCGTCAGCCCATACAGCTCCTTAAGCCCCAGCTTCTTTGTCTGTTCTGTTACATATGTGTAAATCTCTTCTTTCGTATTCATATGATCCGTGTTTTTCACACCTTTGCTGCGTTTGTTTTCCCTCTCTGTTGACGCCATTTTACTTGACACTCCTCTCAAAATCAACGACTGCAGGCCCTTTTAGACACTGCCTGTACCCTTTTCGCCACATTCCTTTCCCTCCCTTTCTTTTTTAGCAGTGTCATCTTATTCGACACTACCCACGACAGTTTCTCCTTTTGTCAGATACCCTATTCCCCATCATATAAAAAAAGAAGCTGCCGCACAACAGATGCTTTATCACCTGTTGCGCGGCAGCCTCTTCTATTCGTTTCTCATCCAGCAGAAAATATATTCAGCAGAAAATCAATAATCTTCTTCTGCTGCCTGCCAGTCAATCCATTGTGGTTCTTCTCCTTCGTAAGCCGCAATATCAGCCCCGCTCTCTTCCGTAAAACGTCTGGCTTTCACAGGCTGTCCATCGGCGGTGTAGGTATAAACTGTCATTTCAAAACCATCATAATTTTGTACCTCCCAAACGAAACCATAATCATACACTCCGAACGAGATACCTGGGGTATGGGTTTCAAATACATCAAAGCAAATAAGTTCGCTATCATAGATTCCCAAAATATACATCAGCTCACTTGTCCCGGAGCTTATTTTGAAAATAAGTTCCGGATTGTCATCGCTGTTTACATCCACATAAGCATAGGTTTTCTCTGCGTCTTCAAATTCGGATTCATAGTTTTTATCATCCATAACGGTCAGCTTCATGCCCTCCACATACGGGTTCCTTACGCCGGTTTCATTTTTCAGAAAAGCTTCGTACAGCAGATTTCCGTCATCCGTCCGTTCCTCTGTCTGCGGCTGGGGGCTTTGTATCTCTTCCTGCTGGCCCTGGGAGGTTTGTATCAGCTCCTGCCCGTCCTGCAGGCTTTGTTCGCCCTTCTTAGAGGCATGGTATAAAAATTGCGTCTCGTCAGCCGATTTCCCGTGATACACATCTATGCCATCTGTATTATATTTCAGTATATACCAGCTGAAAATAGCGCTTCCATCAGATAAAACCTGTTCGGGATACTTCATATATATTTTATTATTTTCTATGATGTCTATGTTAGATGAATCAGCTAAAAACCGATAAGAAGATTCTGATTCATAATCGGAAATATCATATCCACAATCTGTTTTTTTAATAATTAACCTGCCGGTTCCATAATCCGAATGATATTCATACTCTCCTGCCAAAATTTCCAGCTGGCCGTCATTTTTTATCTGAACATCACTATTTTCTTTATCCGGAGGCTTCAAAGGCTCCCCTTCATTCATGGTGGTGCCTGATGGCAGTTCCTGAACCCTGTCTGCGCTGCTGTCCATTATGTATGTCTGGTTTTCGTCTAAGTCCTTTTTTTGACCACATGATGAAAGGACAAAAATTATTACTCCTGCGGCCATTGCTAATGCTGCTTTTTTCATAAATAATTACTTCCTTTATTTGATGCTGTTATTCCATTTTCCCTCCTGTGAATCTTAACCCTTTATTTATATCACAGCAGGTAAAACAAGAACATATTCCCTGCATAAATAACACAAATTCCGCATAAACGACACAAATACTCAGCCCAAATCAGTTGCCAAACTCTATTCTCCACTTGAAAAACTCCCTTTTAAACTCATTACTGTGAGTCCTTCCAATCACCACCTCTAATCCATTGCAAAGTGTAATCACACGGCTGTTTACTTTTTCAATGTATTTCAAATTAACAATATAGGACCGCTGTATCTGAAAAAAGCCAAACCGGGCCAGGCTTTGCGCCGTCTCAGATATCTTCCCCTCACAAAAATGCTCACTGCCATCTAACATAAGATATCTTAATTTTCTTCCATATGTTTCAACAAGCAGAAGTTCATTCAGGTTTATTTTGATGTAAATCCCATTTATATCATTACAAGTAATCATCTGCTCCTGAACCCTGGTTTTCAGAAAAGAATCAAGGGCTTCGCCTATTTCCTCCAAATGCCTTTTATCTATATACCGGAAAGCATTCACTTTATATCCTGATCTTGCCAGCTCCGTATGAGAAGTCAAAAAACAAATTTTACTTTTATTCCCACAATCCATCATTTGTTCCGCTATCTGAAACCCATCTTCCCCCTCTGCAAGTTCAATATCCAGAAACAGCAGGTCAGTATCCGGATTTTTCATAAATTCTTTTCCGCTGCCATAGGAATTGATTTGAAAAGGAATATTTTTATCCCTGCAGTATTTTTCCACAATGGTCTGTACCTTATCTCTCCACACATCTTCATCTTCCACAACAGCTATTTTCATATCTGTCCCCTTCCCTGTACTTTGCCTCCGTACAGATGCACGTTACATGCCCATCATTTCTTCGATTCTTTTGGGATAGCAATACTGATTTTAAACAACGCTTCCCCATTTTCCTCTATAGATTCCATATAATATTCACCATGATATTTCGCAACTGTCCCAATCATATTTTTCAGCCCAAACCCATGGTTTGCCCTATCCTTCTTTGATGTCATAAAGAAGCCTTTTTTAATATTTACCTTTTGAGCCGCACTGTTGCTGACAACAATAAAAATTTCTTTCTTATGTTCTATAAATTCAACACGTATTCTGGGAACATCTGCCTTTCTCGCCGCTTCAACAGCATTTTGCAATATATTTCCCATCAACGTAGTGATATCAACCATCTCAAGAGGCATTTTTTCGGTCAGCCTTCCCACAACTTCAAACTCTATCTTTTCCTTTGCCGCTAAATACAGATAATAATTAACAATCACATCCAGAAAACTGTCCCCGGTATGAATCTTTAAATCAAATTCATCCTGCATATTCCAAATCGTATCTATGTATTCTTTGGCTTCTTCTGTCTTTTTCTCATTCATTAACTCTCTGAGCACGCCGATATGATTTACCAAATCATGTTTAAAGCGCCGTAGAGCTGCCGACTGCTGTAACTGATAATCATATTGCTGTTTTTGCATATGCATAAAAGATTGCAGTTCCCCGTTCTGCCTGTGTGACAGAATATTTTTAGCAGCAAGACTAAGGGTAAGAAAAATGGAATATACTGCTCCCACAATACTGATAAAAAATACTGCATATGCATCCGCTCCATACCTGGTGTGATTCTCATTAAAAAAAATAAAAACATAATTGTAAAACATCTGAAAAATACTGCCCTGCACCAAAAGCGCAAACTTGTATTTAAACTCTATATGGCACAGATAAACGTCATGCTTTTTAAGAATCCGCAGGTATGCCAAAAGATATATCAAAAACGAAATCAGATAAGCAGGCTCCATCCACCAGGCAATCTCTGTGCTGCCAATTCCCCCGCCTATCATCACAATCTGCATCAGCATGACACTAAAGGTATCCACAATTCCGGTAAAATACATGAGGGCGCCGCTTAACAGAATCAAATGTCCCAAACGCTCCTCAAAGAAAAAACAGATGGAAAGCACGCTCCAAATGATATAAACAACCGGTGGATTGACATCATAATATGCATTGAAAACACCTGCAAAAAGCACAGTCAATACAGATACGCCAAGAAAAAACCTGTTTTTTCTCGGGCTTATCTTAAATCCACAGTAGATTATAAACAGATATATGAAATAATTTAATAAGTTGTCTACAATATAAATCATATGTTTCCACGCTTTCATCCCTGCTATACATATGGCTATATCCATTTCCTGCCTGCAAAAAAGCCACTGCACAACCGATGTTTCACCAGCTATTGTACCGCGGCCTCTTTTCCCATACCCATAATCTATTTTGCTCTCTGTCTTTTCACTGAATATTTCCGCCCAAAAAGGCTTTTATATTCAATCTCCTATATTAGCTCCTTATCCAGAAGAAAATCAATAAAATTGATGTTCAGAATTCTATTGTCATCATACCAGCGCCTGCCAATATCCGCCCTCACCACAATCTTGAGAAATGAATCGCCTACCAGAGCAAAGGGCCGAAGCTCCATTTCCATCTTCTCCTCCGTCCCCATCCCATAGGCAGACTGGATATACGTCCTCCTGCCTCCAGATGTAACAACAAAATCAATCTCTCTGAGTGCGGACAGAGTTTCCGTTCTGATTGACCGTTCTGGCATACACCACTCCCACATCCACAGAAAACTGGCGGCACAGCAGTTCATTATCTTCCCACACCGGCGAATACCTGTTATGACTTTCACCAGACCGTCAAATCCATAAGAAATCAACTGTTTCAGATAGCTGTCACGCTTTATTTCCACACTGCTTTGCCTCCCTCCACTGAATTTTTCAGCCCAAAAAGGTTACAATATTCATCTATTGTACATTAAAAAATCTTGCCTTTCAAGTATCCATTGAATAAAGGTTTCGCTTATTTTTTCGCTGAGGTCCGCCATGAGAGGGAGTTATCTCAGAAGTATAATCCCTCACTTTTTCTCCAGCACCCTCTTCTTATAACTGCTTGGCGTCTCCCCGTAAATCCTGGAGAAGGCCTCCGTAAATGCCCTTGCATCTCGAAATCCCGTCTCCATGGCAATCTCATACGCCTTCATATCCGTGGAAAGCAGAAGCGACACCCCATGAGAGACCCGCACCTTATTCACATAATCCTTAAAATTCTCCCCAGCCTGCTTCTTAAAAAAGCTGCTGAAATAATAGGGATTCATATGCACAATCCCGGCCATAACCTCCAGAGACAGATTCTCCTGATAATGCTCCTCAATATACGCCTTGGCGTACACGATGTCCTTCTTCTCGCTGCTCTCCATCATCCCCTTCAGATGCCCCAGATACCCCTCCAGATATTCCCTGAAAAGCTCCTTCATCTGTCCGAAATCCCTGCAGGCCCTTCCCTGCTCCAAAAGCCGTCCCACATCCGGGTCCCTTCCCTGCAGGTTCATGCCGCGCATTTTCTCCTCCAGAAGACGGATTGCCGAGCAGAAATAGTAGCAGGCATCCTCCCTCCTTCCGTCAGAAGCCATACACAGCATCCTGGCAAACCATTCAAACGCCTTAAAAAAACCTTCCTGGTCCTGTGCAAAAATACCGTCCAGCATCTTCTCCCGCGCCTGGGAAATCTCCTTGGTCCCTGTCTGTCTGGAAAACACCCTCTCCCCCACACACAAAATGGGAATATTTATCTGGTCCACAAAAAACAGATACCGTTTCATATCCAGACAATGCTCATACTCCCCCGGAATCCTGCTCATGGAGTCCACCAGCCCCCCTATAATAAACGCCGTCCTCTTCTCCATAATCTCGCTGGTCCGCTCCTGAAGCTCAAACAGCTCCTCCTTAGCCCTGGCCCTGTCGATTCCCTTCATCACCATAACCACATCCTGATTCTTCGAAAACAAAATCCCCAGATTCTTCTCCCCCAGCCACTCCTCCAGAAAACTCCGAAAAGAAAAGTAAATCAGCTTCCTCACCTGTTCACTTTCCGACCCGTCAAACAGAATTTCCGCCAAAACCGGCAGATACGTAGTCTCCTCCAATCCTCCCCCCGGATTCCCTTCAGACTCCGCCTCTTCCTCCGTCCCATCAGCCAGTCCCCTTTCCGCCCTCCAAAGCACCGAAGCCTCCCCGCCGCTTAAAAGCTCCGCCGCCTTCCCGATGGCATGAATCAGCTCCTCCAAAATCACCGGCTTCAAAAGATACTCCACCGCCCCATAGGTAAGGGCATTCCTGGCATACTCAAAATCCTGAAACCCACTGACAAAAATCACCTTCGTCCCCAGCTCCAGCCTCCGTATATTCTTCAGTATCTCAATCCCGTCCATCCCAGGCATATTAATATCCAGAAGAGCAATATCCGGCTTCAGTCCCAGGATTCCCTCCATAGCACTTCTCCCGTCCTCATACTCCCCCACAACCGAAATCCCCATCCTCTCCCAATCCACCAGCTTCTTAATCCCCCGAAGAATCACCGGCTCATCATCCGCCAGAATCAACCTTATCATATCTTCCCCCTTATAATCAGCCAGAATTTCTCTCTCCAATCTATACACCCACTACAATAAATTCCATACGAATACTGCCTTGCATTAATTTCCAAATAAATAGTGCTTGCTATTCGTGTCATCTGTGCATCTGCCAAACCACGTTCTACACGACCTTCCGCTCCTTACTGGACAAGCGCCACTGGCGCTTAGCAACATAGTAATGCCTGCGTTCCGTTTCGCATACGTGCAGTAAACGCACCACCGCACATAAAAGCCTGCCAGGCCACCTGGCATCCCTGAATTAATGCCGCCTAATCGGCGGCGAGACATCTAAAATACCCCCATGCCGCTTTCCCGGCACCACTTTGAATGAAAGAGGTTTACCATGAACCCTCCGTGGGACGCACACAAAATGCCAAAAACATGCATTTTAGCGCCGTACCAGCTCCTGCGATAACACAGCCGGGAGAGGGGATTATATGGTTCCCGTATGGGTACTTGAAGACCGTCGGTACTTAGGCGCTGTCTTTTAGCGCCTTAGTACCGCTACGTTCTTCACGTCACCCTCCGGGTATGTGTTCACACTAGGCTCGAAAACACCTCGCCAAGTGTTCACCGAAGTGCGAACGTGCCCAGTAGGGAACCATATAATCCCCTCTCCCGGCGGACCTTACACAACTCCTTCTTCCAGCGGACCTTACCCATTTTCCTTATAAGGCATCAACACCTGAATCATCGTCCCCACCCCCACCGTACTAGTAACCCGAATCCCATACTCCTCCCCATACAGATACCTAACCCTGTCATGAACATTCTTAAGCCCAATACTCTGCCAGTTATACTCATTCTTAACCCCCGGCTCCTCGCCCTCCAGAAACTCCTCCAGCTTCCTCACTTCCTCCTCGCTCATCCCCACCCCATTATCAATCACCGACACCTCCAGCCTCTCATCCTTCACCGCAGCCTCAATCATAATACTCCCCCTGCCGCTTTTCGGCTTAATCCCATGGACATACGCATTCTCCACCAGCGGCTGCAGAATCAGCTTCGGCACCATAATCCCATAGCTCCCCGGCGTCTGCACATTCAAAAGCACCTTCCCCGATATCCTGCAGTTCAAAAGATACACATACTTCCTCACAATCTCCGCCTCCTTCTCCAGAGGCACCATATCCTCCACCGGCCCGATAAGATAATGCATCTGCTCCGACAGCGCCTCAATCATCCGGGACACCTGCTCATCCTGGTTATCCACAGCCGTCATCCGTATAATCTCCAGGGTATTATACAGAAAATGGGGATAAATTTGAGACTTCAATGCCGTAAGCTCCGCCTCATTCTTCTTAATCTGGGCCACATAAGACTGATTAATATAATTCTTCAGCTCCTGGGACATCCGGTTAAACCGCTCCGACAGAACCCCGATTTCATCCCCCGTCCTCACAGGCAGCTGGATATCAAAATTACCGCTTTCCACCTGACTCATCTGCTCCATCATCCGGTGAATCGGCCCTGTCAGTTTCCCCGAAAAATAAATAGAAGCCAGCAGAAGCGCCCCTGCGCACACACCCAGAAACACATACATGGTATACCGCATGGAGCTGATTCTCTCAAACGCCTCCTTCCTGTCCACCGCCAGAACCACCTTCAGCCCATAATCATTCTCCTGGGTGGCAATGACCATAGTCTCCTCCGAGGACACCGGCATCATCCCCTCCCTCTCAAGGTTTCTTCCGGCAGCCTCCGGCCTGGTAGAATAAAAACAATCCCCCTCCTCATTTACCAGCCAGATATTCTGAGCCTCCCCCATATGCATCTTCTTGATAATCAGCCGCAGCTTCTCCACATCAATATCCACAAAAAGAGTTCCTATATACTTCTCCCGTCCAATCTCCCCCCGCAGGTCATAATAATTCCTGGCCACCGTAAACACATCATCCCTCACCCCGTTGTAATAATCCGTCCCGTGGGTGGGAATCAGCAGAAGATTCTTAGAAGCAGTATCCCACTCCTCATAATTCATGCTGTCATAAAACGCCTCCTCATCCTGAAAAAACGTCTTCCTCCTGCTGAAATGGAACGAACGCCTCCCTGTCTCCGGAATATCCGCCACAAAATGAACCGCATAAATATACCCGTCCATATTCTCGATATTCCGAAGAAAAAGGCGCATCTCACTCTCCCTCTGGCTGTCCCTCTCCTCATACGCAAAAATCTCCCCCGTCAGAATCCTGCGCAGGGTGTCATAGCCAGACGAATACGCCGTCTCCTCCGTCCTGCTTTCCATCTCATAATAGTACGCAGACTTAGACGCATTGTTGTACACTGAAAGCATATTCTCCACACTGGAAGAAATATGAATCGCCGCCTGCTGGTAATTGTCCGCCAAAGCATTTTCATACTCCTCCAATATGGTATTCATCACAAACGTAGACAAAATCAACATGGGAAAAAGCCCCAGCAAAATCATTGCCAGAGCAAATTTATGAAAAAGATTCAGATTCATTTTTCTTTTCCCATTCTTCATAACAACCTCCGGAAATAACAGATTATCCCTTGGCCGCTCCTGCCGTAATCCCCTTGACAAAATACTTCTGGAACATGCAGAAGATTGCCAGAGCCGGTATGATAGAAATAATGGTTCCTGCAAACACGATATCCCACCGGGCCGTATACTGTCCCACAAAGGAGGCAATCTCAACCGTAATGGTCTTGGCCTTCCCACTGGGAAGAGCCAGATAAGGCATCAGGTAATCATTCCAGATTCCCAGTCCGTTTAAGATAATCATAGACCCTGTACAAGGCCCCAGGAGCGGAAAGGTCACCTTCCAGAACGTCTGGAACGGCGAACACCCGTCAATCTGGGCCGCCTCCTCAATCTCCAGCGGAATCCCTTTCAAGAAGCTGGAATACAAAAGAGTTCCAAAGGCGATAGACCCTGCAATATAACACACAATAGGCCCTGCCATAGTCCCGAAGATATGGAACATCTTCATCTGCTTAAACAGCGGAAACATATAAAGATGAAACGGAATCATCATACCTGCCAGGAAAAACGTATAGATAAACGAAGTCATTTTCCCCTTCCTCCGCTCAATCCCATAAGCAGCCATAGGCACGATGCACACAATCAAAACCTCCGAAACCACGGTGAGAAACACGCTGTGGACAATGGCCGTGGCAAAATCCGACTGGGCAAACAAGTCCTTAAAGTTCTGGGTGTAGAACGAAGCCGGAAACGCCACCGGACTTTTCAGGATATCCCCATTGCTCTTAAACGCAGACATCAGTGCAAACAATACCGGATAGATAAATATTACCGCAAGTATGATAGTAATTGCAAGCAAAACAAAATCAAATGGCTTCGGTTTTTTCACTGCCTTCATTACAGCTGCACCTCCCTGCTTCTCAAGAACTTCTGCTGAATGGTATTCAGTACAATGATGAGGAACAATAGCACGATTCCCACTGCCGTTCCAAACCCCTGGCGCCCTTCATTGAATCCCACCTTATACAGAAGGTACACCAGCGTCTCCGAGGTAAATCCCGGGCCGCCGTCGGTCATAACGGAAATCTGGTCAAACACCTTCAGCCCGTTAATCAGGGACAAGGTAAAATTAATGGTAAACGCTCCGGAAATCATAGGAACCGTAATATTTCTAAACTTCTGGAAAGGAGAAGCCCCGTCAATATCCGCCGCCTCAAGAATATCCGTAGAAACGCTCTGCAGCGAAGCCAGGTAAATAATCATGTAATACCCTGCTCCCTTCCACACCAGCACAACCCCTACCATAATCAGAGTCAGAGACGTATTGCCCAGCCAGTCCTGTTTAAAATTCCCCATCCCCATGGCGGTCAGCATGGAATTGATAGCTCCGAAATTATAATTATACATAATCTTCCAGATAAAACCAGACACAATACCAGAAATCAGCACCGGAATGTAAAAAGCACTCCGGAAAAGATTTTTCGCCCATCTGACACTGTCCACAATCAACGCCAGAATCAAAGCAAACATATTTTCAAAAATAGAGATAAACACCGTAAGTATCACCGTATTCTTCAGCGCATTGCCAAAGCGGGCGCTGGTAAAAATCTCCTTATAATTGGCCAGCCCGATAAACCGCAGATTGGGACTGATGCCGTCCCACGAAGTAAAGCTGTAATACACACTGCTGACCGTAGGCCAGATAATAAACAACGTATAAAAAATAAAAGCCGGGGCGATAAAGGCGATAGCCACCTTATCAACCTTAAACCTGCTCTTGCCTGCTTTTGCCTGTTCCATAAAAACCCTCCTAAACAGTTAACCTTCCGAGATAACGTAGCTTTTAAAAAAACTCCTTCCCCTTTTTCGAAGAAGGAGTTTCCAATATTCTTATTTCTACTCAATCCCAACACCGGTAACCGGATTAAAACTTTCCATAGCGGTCTTCCAGGTCTTGTTCATCTCCTCACATGCAGAATCGATTTCTCTCGTTCCCTGAAGCACCTCTACCAGAGTCTTGTAAGTAAAGTTTCTGAAATCCGGAGGAAGCTCATTCTCCCCTACACGCCCATTCCACATAGGAGCCAGGTCATCCGCAGCAACCGTTGCATCAATAACCTCCTGGAACACCGGAAGAACATCCAGCTCTGGCTGATCCACTGTTGCAGGGATTGCGCTCAGCCTCTCACAGTACACCTTGTAATTCTCCGGCGCATAGAAGAATTTGATAAATGCCTCGCCAGCCGCCTTCTTATCCGCATCCTTGGCAGATTCCGCAGAGATAGCAAGACCGCCTACACCAGCGCCGCCTACCAGCCTGGTCTTTCCGTCCGGACTTGGAACCGCGAACCATCCCATCTCAAAGTTGGGGTCAGCCTGTGCAATCTGAGAGAACATATGAGTACCGGAATACATCATAGCCGCCATATCGCTTACCAAAAATGTAGTAATCTGCGCATCCGGAGTGGAAGTCCATCCATCCTGTGCAAACTGCATAATCGTCTTCATCTCCTCAAAGGTTGCCTTAATCGCAGGGTCAGAGAAATCCTTGGAGCCGTCATAGCAGTGCTTGATAAACTCCCTATCCTGGCTCAATACCTGGTCATTGTAAGCCTTGTGGAACCAGAATCCCATATGCCAGATATCCTGCCCGCCTACAACCAACGGAGCCATATCTCCCTTATCCTTGATAGCCTGGCACAGGGTAATAAACTCATCATAGGTAGCAGGCTCTGTAAATCCATTCTCATCAAAATATTTCTTATTATAGATAATGCCGTTGGTATTTTCTCCGCCCAGCGGAACCGCATATACCTGACCGTCAAATTTCATGGTATTCAAAAACATGGACTGAATCTCCTCAGACAGAGGCTCCAGCTTTCCTGCCCTCACATACATGGCCGTATCTCTCATCTCCATGATGTCCGGGAACTCGCCCACACTGTCCTTGGTCTTCAAAAATTCACTGTAAGCCCCGCCGTTGCCTGGCTCGATGGTAACCGTAATATCTGGATACGCCTCATTAAAGCGGTTTACAATCTCATTCATAGATGCCTTGGCACCCTCGTCGCCGTCTGCGAAAATAAAGGTAAGCTCCGTGGGCCCTGACACAATAGACTCTCCCCCTGCCTCTGCAGAAGTCTCCGCCGTCGTGGTCTCGCTGCCCCCTGCTGCCGCTGTGGCAGCTGCCGCCGTCGTCTCCGCCGGTGCTGCCGTTGTACCTGAATCCTGGCTTCCGCCTCCGCATCCTGACAATGTGGTCATTGTCATGGCTGATACCAATAACCCTGCTAACATTCTTCTCTTCATTTCATAATCCTCCATTTATCCTGAATCATTTTTCTTTATCCGGCCGGCCTTATTTGTTTCTGTGACTATACTATACCAGTAAATTTCCACAAAAAAATGCACTTTTTATAGTTCCAAGTGCACTTTTTTAATATGTTTCCGTTTTTCCCTGAAATCAAAGGACTCATTAAGCCTTCGATATGAAATCAGCACAAAAAGTTAAATTAAAACTTCCCACTTACCGTATCTTTTTCCATCCACTCTGCGAATATATCCTTTTTTCTGCAATGATTCCATAATTCGCTTTATGGTGCTAAGAGATTTTCTGGTTTCTGCAGCCAGATCTTTTTGCTTAATCAGAGGATTTTTATCAATCAGTTCCAAAACTGCTAACTCCTCTAAAGTGCATTTCAAAGTGTCAAATTGAGATTTTTGAACTTTTGAATTGACACTTTGAAATTTTTCAGTATCTGCATAATCTACATGCATATATCTGTTCTTCAACTCATATTCCGTCCCCAAAATCAAATTACTGAAGAACATTTCCAAAAATTTCGTCGTCGTATGAACACCATTCTGCAAATTATTATAGTTGGCTCTTACCAAAGCATTTCGAAAATACCACGAGTTCTTTTCAAAAACATCATTGTTCACTTTGAATCCAAATGTTTCCATATACTTAATCATGAAAACTGCCGTTGCTCTTGTATTACCTTCACAGAACGGGTGGATCTGCCAAATGTCTGAAACAAACTTTGCCAAGTGCCTTACAGATGCATCCACAGACAGTCCCTCGTAAGAGAACTGCTTTTCTGTTGCAAAATCATATTCAAGCGTCTCTCTAATACTGTTCCATGACCCATAAGTAACTGTATCGCCTTTCAGCACCCATTCTTTCTTCGTAATATTATACTGCCTGATTTGACCAGCATGGGAAAAAACACCTTCAAACAATCTGCGGTGAATGTTCAACCATTCAACCGGCGAAAACCGGAAGGCTTTCTCTCCCAATAATTTCGTAATTCTTGCAGATACAATATCTGCTTCCTTCGTATCAGACTCAATTTCCGTACGTTCTGTACGCTGCTCATAATAGCTCTGAATGCGTTTCTGAACCTCATCAATGCTGATTTTTCCTTCAATATGCTCCTTAGCCGTATCAAGCAGATATGCAGATGTTTGCAATCTGTCTACCGCCTGCAAGCCGATTGCCGTCTGCCAGGCTTCACTTTTTTCAATTTGACCAGGCTCACCTTGTTTGATATATTCTTCCAGTTCAAATTGCCAGTTTTTGTCTTCTGACATGGGCACACCTCATTTCCTGCTTAATATCCAATGCTATAATAAGTCAAATCTTTCATCTTAAACACATAGCAGCCTTCATGATTTTTAATCCCTCTAATGTTTGGATTTTACACCACATAAACAATATCATCAAGTATAGAATTAACTTACTTTCCCATTCCGGCCTCTTTCATCATCTGTATAGAATCTCCTTCTTCCACACCAGACAGTCCTCTATCACACAGGCCGGCCTTTCATCCTCTCTCTCCGACGAAAACTGCAGATTGCTTAAGTAAAGCCCCTCTGTCCGGTTCTTCTGTCTTCTTCTATCCCATTCTACCAGTCATCCCTCACCTCAAACGATCCCTACCAAATAGAAATCCCTTCCCCCGCCAGCTTATACAGCGCCTCAATAAAGAAATAATCTGCATAGACCATGGTAATATGATGAGGATTGCTGTGATAAGCCGCCGAGCAGTTCTGCACAATGGCATCACAGTTCTCCCCCCAGTCTGCCCTTGTATCTGCAATAGCCTTCAAAATCTTCACAGCCGCCCGGATATACATCCCCTTTTCCAGTTCTGGCACATGCTCCGCTATCTCCAGCAGACCGCCGGCAATGACGCACGCGCCGCAGGAATCCTCCCAGGCCGGCTCCTCAGGCTGTCTGAAATCCACAGGGATGATACCGCTTTCCGGCAGGTTTGCCATACAGTAATGGGCCACCCTCTTAGCGGCATCCAGATATTCCTTCTTTCCCGTATTTTTATAACTGTTGGCAAAGCCGTACACCGCCCAGCCCTGGCCTCTGGTCCAGGAGGAGCCTTCCTCATACCCCTGGCCGCCGTAGCTTTTCACCACACCTCCTGTCACCGGGTTAAACTCCACAATATGGCACACCGACCCGTCAGGACGGATAAAATTCTCAAGAACCGTATCCGCATGCATCCTGGCTATCTGTCCGAATCTTGGATCCCCACTCTCCCTTGAAGCCCAATAAAGCAGAGAAATATTCATCATACAGTCCACAATCGCCCATCCCGTATTGTCATCCCCTCCGTTGGGATTCCATGCACGGATAAATCCGCCTACCGGGTTAAATCTCCCTGCCAGCAGATTGGCAGCATGCATGCCCAGCCTTTTGCCGTCCTCATTCCCCGTCAGCTTATAATCCGCCACCGCCGTAGGCAGATACATAAATCCCACATCATGGTGGAGACCATAATAATCCTCAAAACATTTTTCCAGTTTTTTCTCAGACACCCTTGCAATCTCCGCATATCTCTCGTCCCTGGTGTCCTGATACATCATCCACATAATACCGCCCCAGAATCCATTGGTCCACCAGTTCAGCCCGTCGTCCCCATTCCACCGGCTGCTTCCGTCCGACCTGTCGTCATAGTTTCCCTCTGCATCGGTGGTATACGGAATCTTGTCCCTGTTCTTCTCGCTCACCCACTCCATCTTCTTTCGCACCTTCTCCAGAGTCTCCTGTGCCCATACCTGATAATTTTCCATTGCAAATCCTCCTTCTTTATTCACTCTGCTTCCATCTGCCCTCTGTCTTTTCAGCTGCTACTATTACCCTCCATGTCAGCCAGTTAACATTTGGCTGCCTGAGATAACGTAGCCTGAGGAGGGCTCTGCACGAGCCTTTCTTTTATATTAACCATTTGACTTTTCAAACGCAATAGCCTACAATGCTATTAACTGATATATACTGCTTTTTATTATAACCGGCGCCATACCTCCGCCACCTGCTTTTATGCCAAAGGAGACCCTTCATATGATAAAGATAAACAGCTGCGGCCACGATTCCCACCACCACAAGCCATGTAACATCGAACACAAGGCCGGTGTAGAGGACTATCTTATTCTGCTAATCAAAAAAGAAGCATGGATCTTCTCAAACGGCAGAAAGCACCTGCTGCGCCCCAATGCCCTCCTTTTATTTCCTCCCAAAACCTACATCCACTATGGCTGCGACACCGTCGGATACAATGACGACTGGATTCACTTTACCTTAGAGGAGGAAGACTTACGTTTCTTCTCCTCCCTTCACCTTCCCTTCTGCCAGATAATATACCCCGGTGATTTTCATCAACTGTCAGAATACGTCCGGCTTCTGTCTGATAGCTTCCACAGCACCTCCGCTTACAAAAGGCAGATAACCGACTCCTTTATGCGCATTTTCCTGTACTCCTTAAAGGAATCTCTGGAAAATCCCCCAGGGAATTCCGTGGCCCGGAAATACTACCAAAGCTTCTCTAACCTGCGCACACAGATTTACAACAATCCGGCAAACCCCTGGACGATTCATGGGCTGGCTGCTTCCCTGTGCTTAAGTCCTTCCTATTTTCAGCACTTATATAAAGATTTTTTCCATTGCTCCTGCCAGCAGGATATTATCACAGCCAGGCTTACCCTTGCAAAATACTATCTGGCTACCAGCACTATGGGGATTGGAGAAATCGCGGATTTCTGCGGTTATGTAAACGATGTGCATTTTATGAGGCAATTCAAAAAATTCACTGGAAAGACACCTACAGCCTACCGGCAGGGCATACATTAGAACAGCTTTGCGGTAAGTAAAATCCCCAACTGCAAAAGCACATTCGCCCCACCTGCTCCCAGCATAACGTAAACAGGGTTAAACTTCCATCTGCGCAGAACCGCCAGGCCCACACCGAAAAGCACTGCGGAAACATAGTTGATGCTGCTCAAATCCTCCGGCAGCGTCCTCTGTCCATAGAAAGATAAAATAATCAGGGAGATCCCGGCTGACGCAATCATGGCGACCACCGCCGGCCGCAGCCCCGCCAGTATCCCCTGTACCATGGTCAGGCCGCGGAAGCGGTAATATATATAGGCAAGGGTCATAACAATTATGCAGGAGGGCGTCACACATCCAACCGTTGCCACAACCGCCCCGGGTATCCCTGCCACCTGTATCCCCACAAAGGTTGCGGAATTAATGGCAATGGGGCCGGGAGTCATCTCAGCGATGGTCATAATATCCGCAAACTGTGTCATGGTCAGCCATGGATGAAGGTCCACCACCTGATTCTGAATCAAAGGCATGGCCGCATAGCCCCCGCCAATACTGAAAAGCCCGATTTGAAAAAAGCTCCACAACAATTCCAGATAAATCATCCTTCTATGCCCCCCTTTTTTTCTCGTGATAAAACGTATCCGCTGCACCCACCACACCGCAAATCAAAATAATCAGAATAATATTTACATTTAAAAAACGGACGGCCACAAAGGATAGCAGAAGCACTGCCACAGGAAGGATCCGTTTCTGCCTGAAAATGGTTTTCCCCATTGTGATCACCACATCACAGATAACTGCCGCCACACCTGCCAGCATGCCGGTCATAGCCATATTGACGATGACATTATCTCTAAATGCCCTGTAGAAAAAGGAAATTATGGAAATAATAACCAGAGGCGGCAAAACCGTGCCCAGTACGGTTATAAACGCACCGGTTATCCCTGCCACATGGTATCCCACCAGAATGGAGGCATTGACTGCGATAGCCCCGGGAGATGACTGTGCAATCGCTGTCAGATCCATCATCTCCTGTTCTTCTATCCAGTGCAGCTCCTCCACAAATTTTTTCCTCATCAGCGGTATAATCACAAAGCCGCCGCCAAAGGTACAGGCACTCAGTTTAAATGTAGATAAAAAAAGAGTTTTATATTTTCCTCTGTCCTGTTTCACAAGCGTTCCTCCTTATATAATAATGAACCGGCAAATTTATCCAGACAAATGTATTATAGCACTTGAAATATAATAATAAAAATAATATAATTTAATAGTTTTTATAAGTATAATCATATAAGAAGAGAGGATAGTATGACAATCCGGCATCTGAAAATATTTTTAACCGTATGCGATCATAATTACAATACGACGAAGGCAGCCGAAAAGCTTCTGATTTCCCAGCCTGCAATCAGTCTTGCCATACGGGAACTGGAGCAGTACTATGGAGTTATCTTGTTTGACAGAATCGGGCGGAGGCTGAGCATCACAGAGGCCGGCCGGAAATTCCGGGAGTATTCCGCCCACATTATCTCCCTGTTCGACGACATGGAAACCGGGATGCGCAACTGGGATACCTTCGGAATCCTGCGGGTAGGCTCCAGCATAACCATCGGATCCCAGTTTTTACCTTATTATGTAAAAGCATTTTACAGCCGTTTCCCAGGCACAGAAGTACGGGTAAGCATCGGCCCGTCAGAACAGCTGGAACAGAAGCTGTCCAATAACGAACTGGACTTTGCATTGATTGAAGGCATTTGCCATATCCCCTCCTTCATCTCAGAAGAATATATGGAAGACTGGCTGACCGTAATATGCCCGGCAGATTCCCTCTTCTTCCAGGGGCAGGAGATTACCATTGACCAATTCCGCCGCCAGAAATTTCTGCTGCGGGAGCGGGGAAGCGGCACCCGCGAAACCTTTGAACGAGTGATAGAGGAGGCCGGCTTTTCTGTCACCCCTATCTGGGAGGCTACAAGCACCACCGCGCTGGTAAATGCTGTTATCAACGGCCTTGGCGTAGCCGTACTGCCTTACCGGATGATAATCGGACCGTTAGAGCAGGGGCTGGTAGTTTCTGTTCATGTAAAAGGATTGAATTTCCGCCGTAAATTCCATATTATCTACCACAAGGACAAGTTTCTTACATCGTCGGCAAAGGCCTTTATCCAGCTATGCAAAAGCTATGAATAGGACCCAATTTCCTGTAAAATAAAAGCAGCAGCTCACCACAACCTGTCCTGTGGCCGAACTGCTGCAATCTGCAAAGCAAACCTTTCTCTATTTAATAAGAAATCACCAGCTGCATCTTAAATCTCTCCTGCCCAAATACAGAATGGGGAATATCCTTGGGCATGATCAGTGTCTCCCCTTCGGTCAGCACAAACACCTGGCCGTCCACCGTAAATTTGCCGGTTCCCTCCAGCACTGTCACCATGGCATCGCCGCCGGCTGCATGGGTGGATATCTCCTCCCCTTTATCAAAGGAAAAAACCGTCATGCTCACCTGGTTGTTCTGCACCAGGGTCCTGCTGACAACCTGCCCCTCCTGATACTCTACCAGCTCCTTCAGCTTAAGAGCCTTTTGCTTCTCAATGTTCTTATACATCTCTCACTGCCTCCTGTCTGCAATCCTACTCCTTTATTTTCTAATGCTTCCTCTTTTTCTCCTTCACCAGCTGGCTGACGATCTTCACCCGGTGGTTGATCCCTCTCCCCTCCGGCTCAAAGGGCTGGAACATCACATGAAGAGTCATCTCATCGTATTCCTCTGTCCCCCACGCCTCATCTATCTCCTTTCCGGCGGCAGCCAGCACTGACAAAAACTGAGAGCCATGCTTTTGATACTCTTCCTCAGCCCTCACTGCCTCCGGGCTGGTCTCTAAAACCTGCTTTCTCCACATCTCAAACCCGGCCTCATTTAGCTGCTCCTTGGCCTGAAGCATCCGAAACAGCGCCACTGCCACCGTATAGCAGCTGTTCTTCCTTAGGGCCCCGGACACCGCCACACTTAAGGAGGTGGACATATCTCTGTTTAACAGCACCTTAAAATGATTGGCGGATTTTGCGATGCATTCCGGAACCGAGTAAGACCGCCACGCGTCCATCTCCCCGTTTAAAGCCTCCCTAAGCTCTTCCAGATCCGTAAATATATTCACGGTACCTCTGGAGATAGACTCCATGGCATACCTGGAAAAATTGCTCTCTGTCTCCGGTATATAGTAATACGTTCTGAGAGGGTTATACCGGCAGGATCGGAATGCCTCCATCAGTGACAATGCCTTCATATTCTCATCCAAAACATAAAGGTTAATATCGCTTCCCTCAGAAATACCAAAATCTTCGATTCCCAAATCAAAATCATCTCTGTCCGTATGAATGTTTATCATAATATTCCCCTTTCTACACTTCCTCAAACCGCTTTGCTATGGCTGTCAGCTGTTCCCTTGTCAAAATAAGATTCACTCCTCCCGGATTCAGCACAAACCCTTTGGCCTGCTCCATCAGAGAAGGCAGCAGCTTCTCAAAGCTTACCACCACCATCTTAAGCTTTGTCTCCGGGCCTCTCTGAAACTTCCGAAACTCCCACACATCACTGAAAACCGGCTGGAAAATGTCTCCGGAAGGGGTCTTGACATAGGGAATCTGCACCCCCTTGTCATCCTCCCGGGCATTGACCGGCAAAATAAACTGAGACCGGATCAAGTCAACTGTCATCTCCTCCTCCAGCTCCTGAAGGCGCTTTATCCGCTCCATATCATCCTTTTTCTGCCCCGGCCTGCGCAGCTCCTGGATAAAATAGACAACCGTCAGCTGCAGGGAGGAATTGCTCATGGGAATATTTTTATTCTCACTGGCCTTGGGATCCATCTTTATCAGCTGGTCCAGCGGAATCTTGCTGACACTTACCTTGTCATGAAATACCAGCATATTGGCACCTAACAGATGGATACTGGTAAGAAGCACCAGCATCTGCTTCTTCTCCAGCTTTATAGTCTTTAAAGGCATCTGCCTTTCTCCATACGCTTTTACAGCATCCTGTGCACTCTCCTGGTCTGCATACATGTACACCTGATCATCAAAATCCTCCGGGTCACATTCTATAAAAGGAAGCCTGGTACTCTCTGCAAACAATACATAAACCTGTTCCAACTTCTGCAGCTTCTTTATCATCAGCGTATAATCCACAGACATATTCTTTCCTCTTTCCTTGTAAATGTAGTCTATGACAAAAATTACTCCATAATATACTATATCACTTTAACGCAAATCCGTAAACCTGTTTTTCGCGCAATGCCAGCAGGTGCTGCCAGGTAACTGTTCACTCCCCGGCTAATCACCATACCAGTTAACAGGAACGCTGCCAGGAAGCCTGTCTGTGAAAATGCCAATTCCTTCTTGAATTTATCTCTGAAAAATACTATCATATCTTATAGAAAGCATTACAAAATCATGTCCTTTAGAAAAACGGGAAAGGAACTTACCAAACATGAAACCATATCTGCTGGGCATTGATATCGGAACAAGCGCCTGTAAAGCCGCTGTCTTTTCTGCCTGGGGCCATGTAGCTGCATCTGCCTGTGAAGAATATCCTGTGTATTACCCCCGGCCGGGATGGGCGGAGCAGAATCCTGATGCATGGTGGGATGCTGTCTGCCAGGTGGTTCAGAGGGCACTGCACACAGGAAATATTGCCCCCGGCCAGATCGCAGCCATCGGTGTGGACGGCCAGAGCTGGTCTGCCGTTGCCATCGACAAACATGGGGAGGTCTTAACCAACACTCCCATCTGGATGGACACCAGAACCCGCACGATCTGCGACCGGCTAAACAGCCAGGCAGGGGAGGACCGGATCTTTAATCTCTGCGGAAATACGCTGCAGCCCTCCTACACAACTGCCAAAATCCTCTGGTATAAAGAAGAGCTGCCACAGGTATACCGGCATATTTATAAAATCCTTCAATCCAACAGCTTTATTGCCTACCGGCTTTGCGGCGTCGTCAGCCAGGATATCTGCCAGGCTTACGGTCTCCACTGTTTTGATATGAGAAGGGGGACATGGAATGAGGAGATGTGCCAGGCTCTGGGGATTCCTTCCGGTTTTCTGCCTGACATCGTCCCCTGCCACCAGGTCATCGGAACCGTCACAGAAGAAGCCGCCAAAAAGGCCGGGCTGATTGCCGGGATTCCTGTTGTGGCAGGAGGACTGGATGCTGCCTGCGGCGCGCTGGGGGCAGGGGTCATCCATGCCGGAGAGACCCAGGAACAGGGCGGTCAGGCCGGCGGCATGAGCATCTGTATGGATCAGTACCAGGCGGATCCCCGCCTGATTCTCAGCTTTCACGTAGTCCCCGGCAAATGGCTGCTTCAGGGAGGAACCACAGGAGGCGGAGGCGTCATGCGGTGGCTGGAACGGGAGTTTGGGGCGTATGAGCGTCTTGTGGCCCCTGAAAAGAACAAGTCATCCCTCCAGCAGTTCAATGACCTGGCAAGCCAGGTTCCCCCTGGAAGCGACGGGCTTATTTTTCTGCCCTACATGGCAGGGGAGCGCTCCCCGGTATGGAATACGGACGCCAAAGGTGTATTTTACGGATTGGATTTTAAAAAGACAAAAGGCCATATGATCCGGGCCGCCATGGAAGGCGTAGGCTACTCTTTAAAGCACAATCTGGATGTGGCAGAATCTGCCGGGGCCCCTGTAAAAGAGCTTCTGGCAGTAGGCGGTTCGGCAAACTCTATCCTCTGGACCCAGATAAAAAGCGACATTACAGGCCTTCCTGTATCAGTGCCTTTTTCCGATACAGCCACCACTTTAGGCGCTGCCATCCTGGCAGGTGTGGGCGTCGGCATATATGACAGCTTTGAAACCCCGGTATCCCATATTAAGATAACCAGAAACCACAATCCTAATATGGAAAACCATGAGAAATATGAGAGCTTTTTTGAAACCTATCTGGCTCTGTATGAAAATCTAAAAACGCTTATGAAAAAATAAGGAGGAACCACATTATGAAAGCAGGCGTTGTACACGCAAGAGAGGACATTCGGTATGAAGATATCCCCAAGCCGTCTCCCGGGAAAGATCAGGTGCTTATCAAAGTCAAATATACCGGCATCTGCGGTTCTGACATTCCCCGGGTAAATGGAGACTCGTGCCATTATTTTCCCAATGTCCTGGGACATGAATTTTCCGGAACTATCGAAGAAACCGGGGCAAATGTCACCGGATTAAAGCCCGGGGACCGGGTTGCCGGCGTGCCTTTGGTCCCTTGTATGAAATGTGAAGACTGTCAGAAGGGAAATTACTCTCTCTGCAAGCATTACAGCTTTATCGGATCCAGAGAGTTTGGAAGTTTTGCAGAATATGTGGTGGTTCCTGAAAAAAATGCGGTAAAATTCGAGGACAGTGTTTCTTTTGAGCAGGGAGCCCTCTTTGAGCCGGCCACCGTAGCCCTCCACGGCCTTCTCCGTGTTCCCTATGAAGGCGGTAAAACCGTGGCTGTCCTGGGCGGCGGCACCATCGGCATGTTTGTCATGCAGTGGGCCAGGATTTACGGAGCCAGAAAAGCGGTGGTATTTGACATATCTGACGAAAGGCTGGCTCTTGGAAAACGGCTGGGCGCTGATGAAGGAATCAATACCTTGTCTGAACATTTTATGGAGCAGGCCATGGAGCTGACCGGCGGCCGGGGCTTTGACTATGTGTTTGAAACCGCAGGAAATACGGTTACCATGAAGATGGCCTTTGACCTGGCGGCCAATAAAGCCAACGTCTGCTTTGTGGGAACCCCCACCAGAGATCTGACCTTCTCTGTCAGGGAATGGGAAAATATAAACCGGAAGGAATTTAACCTGACCGGTTCCTGGATGTCCTACAGCGCCCCGTTTCCTGGAAAAGAATGGGAGCTGGTGGCATATTTCTTTAAAACCGGACAGTTAAAATATGACCAATCCTTTATTTATAAGATAATCCCCTTAAGCCGGATCCCGGAGGCTTTTGAGATGTTTAAGGTGCCTGGTGCCGTAAAAGGTAAAATTCTCATTGACAGTGAAAGTTAGGTGGCTATATGATAACAACAGTAACTATGAATGCTTCTATTGATAAAGCATACTATATGAGCCAGGCCATCGAAAACGGAACGGTGATGCGGGTAAAGACCTGCCTGAATTCCGCAGGAGGAAAAGGGCTCAATGTGGCGAGAATCGCCAGGCTGTGCGGAGCCTCTGTCCAGGCCACAGGACTTGTAGGCGGGTACAACGGACAGTATCTGGAGGCGTTGCTTGACAGAGACAATATCCCCCACAATTTTCTCCATATTCAGGGGGAGACAAGAAGCTGCATCAACATCTTAGATGAGAAATACGGCTCTACAGAATATCTGGAGCCCGGGTGTGAGGTCACAGCTGAGGAGGAGCAGGCCTTTATGGAAAAATTTCCGGATATTATCCGTGACAGCTCTGTCGTCACCATCTCCGGAAGTATTCCCAAAGGAGTAAAGGCCGATATCTATGGGCGGCTGATCTCCATCGCAAAGACCATGGGAAAGCAGGTGATCTTAGACAGCAGCGGCGAGACCTTAAGAGAGGGAATCCGGTGCTGCCCTACCATAGTCAAACCCAATCAGGATGAAATCCAGCAGTTTTTCCATGAAAAAATACACGGCATGGAAGAAACAATCACCTGCGCTAAACGAATCTATGATCTGGGAATCCCTTATGTGGTCATCTCCCTTGGGAAAGAGGGAGCCCTGCTGGTGTGCAGGGAGGGAGTCTATCTGGGCAGGCCGCCGAAGGTACAGGTTATAAATACCGTAGGCTGCGGCGACTCCATGGTAGGAGGGCTGGCCGTGTCTCTGGAGCGGGGAGATACGCCTGAAAAAGCACTTGGACATGCCGTGGCTGTGGCTACCGCAAACGCCCTGTCCCCCAACACAGGGGATTTTAAGAAGGAGCAGTATGAAAAGCTGATCCGTCAGGTATCTGTCGACAGGCTGATGTCAGTTAGTTGATATCCGCCGCCAGGGACTTATGTTGTTTTCTCCCGGGCAGGTTTACATCTCTTCTTTCGCTGATCTCGCAGAACTGTTGCTCCTTTTGCGGACATGTTTCTGCTTTTTCAGAAATATTACTGCTTTTGCGGAAATATTGCTGCAGCAGGTTTTACAGGTTATAAAGGTTACATATCTATAATTTTAAAGAAAAGAGGAATTATTATGCCATTAGTAACTAGCAAAGAATTATTGTTAAAGGCCCAGAAGGGCGGCTATGCAATCGGAGCTTTTAATGTGGAAAACATGGAGATGGTACAGGCGGCTGTGGAGGCGGCACAGGAGCTTTGCTCGCCGGTTATTCTCCAGACTACCCCGGTCACTGCCAGCTATGCGGATTTTGATTATTTTTATGCCAATGTAAAAACCGCCGCAGAGAAGGCCACGGTTCCTGTGGTTCTCCACTTAGACCACGGCAGCAGCTTTGAGGTTGCCATGAAAGCGTTTCGGGCAGGTTACACCTCCCTGATGATCGACGGCTCCCACGGAAGCTTTGAGGACAATATCGCTGTCAGCAAGGCAGTTGCCGGCGCATGCCATCCGGCGGGAATCCCTGTGGAGGCAGAGCTGGGAAAAGTAGGCGGCAAGGAAGACGATGTGGTTGCGGCAGACGATAGCCCCTATACAGATCCAAAAGAGGCTGCAATATTTGTCCGGGAATCCGGTGTGGATTCTCTGGCTGTGGCTATCGGGACGGCTCACGGTGTATACAAGGGAACGCCTAAGCTGGATGTGGAACGTTTAAGCGAAATCCGCAGTGCGGTATCCATCCCCCTGGTTCTTCACGGCACTTCAGGGGTTCCGGATGACACGGTGAGGGAGTGTATCCGCAGAGGGATCTGCAAAGTGAATTATGCTACGGATTTAAGGATGGCTTTTACCAGAGGAATCTCTGAGACCTTTAAAGAAAACCCGGATGTCTTTGATCCGAAGGTTTATGGCGTCAGGGCCAGGGAAGAAGTTAAAACATGTGTAATGAGCCGGATTATGGTGTGCGGGAGCAACGGGAAGGCTTGATGCTTTTATGGCAGCTCTATAGGTATGCCAATGGCACACAACACCGTCGGTCAACGATGCCACCGCAGAGTCTGCCTCAGCAAAGCGATGGCATCGCCCCTCCTCCATCTTGCAGATGAAAAATTATTCAGGACTGGCAGTATAGAAGCCCCATCCTAGAAAAGGCATGAGATTGTTTTCTCAAAGCGTCTGCTTTCTGACAGAAAACAATCTCATTTCCTTTTTGGACGGTTCTATTTTTTTAACCTACAATGTCACCTTCATAAAATTCTTCTTTCCTCTTTTTACGATCATTCCGTCCCCGGAGAAATCTTCCTTCCCAAAGGTTTTCTTCACATCCTTTATCTGCTCTCCGTTGACAGACACGCCGCCCTGCTCTACATTTCTTCTGGCTTCAGCGCGTGAGGGGGCAAGGCCTGATTTCTGAAGGACAGCCAGCATATCGATAGCTCCCTCCTCATTAAAGTCTTCCTGGCTCAGCTGATGGCTGGGCATATTTTCCAGGCTTCCCTGGCCTTTAAACAAGGCTTTGGAGGCTTCCTTGGCTTTCTCTGCCTCTTCCTCCCCGTGAATCAGCTTTGTCAGCTCGAAGGCCAGAATCTCTTTGGCTTCGTTTAGCTGGCTTCCTTCCCATTTATCCATCTCGTCAATCTGCTCCAGAGGAAGGAATGTGAGCATGCGCAGGCATTTCAGCACGTCGGCATCCGCCACATTTCTCCAGTACTGGAAGAAATCAAAGGGAGAGGTCTTATTAGGATCCAGCCATACGGCGCCTGACTGGGTCTTGCCCATCTTCTTGCCTTCGGAATTAAGAAGCAGGGTGATAGTCATGGCATGGGCATCTTTGCCCAGCTTCCGGCGGATCAGCTCTGTGCCGCCTAACATGTTGCTCCACTGGTCGTCGCCGCCAAACTGCATGTTGCAGCCGTATTTCTGGAATAATACGTAGAAATCGTAGCTCTGCATAATCATGTAGTTAAACTCAAGGAAGCTTAAGCCCTTTTCCATACGCTGTTTGTAGCATTCCGCCCGCAGCATGTTGTTGACGGAAAAGCAACTGCCTACCTCTCTTAAAAGCTCTACGTAATTCAGCTTCAACAGCCACTCTGCATTGTTTACCATCAGGGCCTTTCCGTCGGAGAAATCAATAAATTTGCTCATCTGCTGTTTAAAGCACTCACAGTTGTGCTGGATTGTCTCCTCTGTCATCACCTGGCGCATGTCAGTCCGCCCCGACGGATCACCTACCATGCCTGTGCCGCCTCCGATCAGGGCAATGGGCTTGTTGCCTGCCATCTGAAGACGCTTCATCAGGCACAGGGCCATAAAATGGCCTACATGGAGGCTGTCTGCCGTGGGATCAAAGCCAATGTAAAATGTGGCTTTCCCGTGGTTTACCATCTCCCGGATCTCTTCTTCGTTGGTTACCTGGGCAATCAGGCCTCTGGCAACTAATTCATCATAACATTGCATCGTCTTCTTCTCCTTTTCTGCTTTTTTGTTCTCTGCCTGGCCGGCAAAGGTTTCTCATTCAGATACGTTTTCCTGGTGAAAATAAAAAATCCCCGTCCTGTCAAAAGGACGAGGTATAAATCTCGCGGTACCACCTAATGTTCACAAAAAAGCTTACACTTTCTTGTCTCTTCAAGTACACAGATACAAAGTATCCTATACTCTAGCACGATAACGTGTGCAGGAATCCGTCACAGCCTACTTAGGATTGCCCTGTCTCCGTCTCCTGAATCCCGGTTCACAAATCCTGTTGGGTGTGAAGCTCAAAGAGGTATTCACCGACAGTTTTCCACGCGCCTCTCATCTCCCGGCTGCTTTCTGTGTGCTGCTTCTGCCTGCTACTTGTTCTTATCATCGCTTCTCTTCATGAAATTATTGATATTATATGAGGTGTTTTCTTATTTGTCAACTGTTTTCGGCAGATTCATGGCATTCACGGCAGATTCACAATACTTTTTCCGAATGTGTCAGATGTGATTTTTTCATTGACTTAACCCTGGCAACATGTTATTATTAACTTGCAACAATAAAAAAGGCGGCGATAAACTGCCGCCCACTGGTGAATTATTGATTGCTTAAGCAATCATCATTCGACCCATCAGATGCTGGCGGGCTTGCTGATGGGTCTTTTACTGTCTTTTCCTTAGACCGCTTTATGTAAGATTTACTCTTTTCGGCTAAAGTTGCTAAGCCTACTAAGATACTTACTATGCGGCCTATGATGTCTAAAATCCTCATAAAGACCATCTCTCCTTTCTTTGGTGTTTACACACCTGCGGCATAAGCCTAATGTTTAAGCCTATCCCGAAGGTGTGTACCCTGCCCAAATAGGGAGCTGCTCACCTGCCGTTTCTGATGTAAATCCATTATAACTGATTACTGGCAAGATAAAAAGTTAAATATTAGTAAAAAAGATGAAAAAAAGCAGAGAAAGCTTGCAGGATGAAGAGAAACAAAAATTCACAGATAATTCACAACTTTTTTAGCACTCACCTATTGACATTGCTAATAATTAGTGTTATAGTTCATGTATAACAAATAAAACAAATAAAACAAATGTAACAAGGAGCCAAACCCTTATTACACCATAAAAAAGGAGCGATGATTATGTTAATGCCTAGTATTTTTGGAGAAAACTTATTTGACGATTGGATGAATTTCTCTTTTCCGGATATTGATAAAACCTTATATGGAAAACGGGAAAAGAATATGATGAAAACAGATGTGAAAGACACCGGCAGCGGATATGAAATCGCCATTGACCTTCCTGGCTTCAAAAAGGAAGACCTTTCCATCCAGTTAAACAACGGTTATCTGACTATCAGCGCCGCTAAAGGAATTGATAAGGATGAAACCGACAAAGACGGCAGGTATATCCGCCGTGAACGCTATTCCGGCAGCATGAGCCGCAGCTTTTATATAGGCTCCCATGTCACCGAACAGGATATTCATGCAAAATATGACAATGGCATTCTCACCCTGGATGTGCCCAAGGAAGATGAAAAAGCCATTGAGAGAAAAGGGTATATTGCCATCGAGGGATAATATCCCAATAGAGCGTTTCCATCAAGACGTCACATTTGATATGAAAATAATAAGGCGTTTGTCCCGGTTTATAAGGATAAACGCCTTATTTATTGGATGTTCGTTTTTCGGCTGTCGTTCTCTTTTGGAAGGGTTTGTTGTTTAATTGGTTAAGCTCTTTCCTGATTTCCAAATTCAGCCCTTCCATAGAAAAATTTTCCTTTCTTTCGTGTGAGCATTATAAAACTGATGGTTATAATGTTTTCAAAATGCTCAAAGATTAAATTTCTTTTTTACAAGTATAGTGAACTAAGCCTTGGCTATGTTTTCCGTATTCAATCGCTTCTTTGGGGCAATGGCAGATACAAGCCATACAGTGTACATGAGTTAGAGTGAAATATATATTATATATTCGTAATTAAAAAGGGCAGCAAAAAAGCTGCCACCCCTTTGGTGATTAATGATTGCTTTTGCAATCATCTCTCAACCCATCAGACGCCTCCAAGCAAGCTGATGGGTTTTTTACTGTCTTTTCCTTAGACCGCCTTATGTAAGACTTACACTTCCATCCAGCGGGCATACTTCTCCACGCCTTCTTCTATAGAAATCTTCGGTTGCCATCCCGTATCTTCTCTTATCCTTTCTATAGCCATGGCCCCCAAATCATCATATCCCAGGCCTCCGGGCCCGACCTCTAAAACGCTTTCCGGATACAGTTCTTTGATCCTGTCAATCACCCGGCCATAAGGAACCAGCCGGCCGCCCCCTATATTATAAGCTTCATAATTCAGACAGGGACTCTCCGAAACCGCGGCAATGGCCTCCACGCAATCATCAATATAGATATAGTCCATCTTCTGATCAGCGCCATGCTCCAGAATCAGCTTCTCCCTTTTTATGGCATGGCTTAATGCATTTTCCACAGGGCAGGCCATAGTCCGCCCGGGGCCATAGACAAAAGCAACCCTCAAAGACGCTGACTCCATCCCATAATTCCTCACCAGCTCCTCACAGGCCACCTTTGACGCGCCGTAAGGGCTCTCCCCGTGAAGCTTCTGCTCCTCATATATAACCGGTTCAGACGTATTGCCATAGACGGCCCCTGAACTGATATAGATAAAACGCTTCACATCAAAAAGCTTTGCAGCCTCCAGAACATGGAGCGTACCGGTTACGTTGACACGGTAAACCTTGTACGGATTATCCCTGAATACCATAGGATGAGAGATGGCCGCATTGTGGATCACCTGATCGATTCCGTATTTCTTCATAATCTGATAAATCTGGCCGTATTCTCCCAGATCACCCAATTCATACACGCACATAGGTGACGGAGCTTTGGGCCTGCTTCTGTTAAAGCACACCACCTGATGGCCCCGCTCTGCCAGAAATCCTGCCAGCCTGGTACCCACCAGGCCGCTGCCTCCAACCAATAAAATATGCATCCTTTGTCTCCTTTATCCTGCCGTATTCCCGCCATCCACCACCAGCGTTGTTCCTGTAGTAAAGGATGACTCATCACTCAGCAAATACAATGCCCCATAAGCAGATTCCTCCGCCGTGCCAAACCTGCCCAGAGGGTATGCACAAAGCATTTTAGCCTCCAGCATTTGCGGATCCGGGCTGTTATTTATATCCTGCCTCAGCATAGGCGTCTCCGTGGCTCCCGGGCAAAGTACATTGACTCTTATGTTATATTTTCCCAGTTCCATGGCAGCGCTCTTTCCCATGATTACGATACCTCCC
Source organism: uncultured Hungatella sp. (assembly GCA_910585435.1). Classification (GTDB taxonomy): domain Bacteria; phylum Bacillota; class Clostridia; order Lachnospirales; family Lachnospiraceae; genus UBA3402. Next base: position 114,149 of record CAJUEJ010000006.1, read on the forward strand.
TTTGCAGCATTGTAGGCCAGGGAGCCTGTGGCTCCCAATATACCTCTCTGGGATGCCGTAAGGACAATGGAACCTCCTGTCTCAAGCATCATTGCCGCCGCCTGCTGAAGGCATAAAAATGTCCCCTTTAAATGTACCTCCATCACCTTTTCAAAATGCTCCTCCGTACACGACAGCAAATCATAGGAAGAAACGATTCCAGCCGTGTGGAGAACACCGTCCAGCCCTCCAAGCTTCTCCTTAACCTGCCCAAACAAATCCTTCATCTGTCCGGAATCGCAGACATCGGCACTGTAAAAATGTGTCCCCGGCAATAACTCTGCCAGTTTCTTCCCTTTTTCCTCATCCAAGTCTGACAAAAAGAGCCTGGCCCCCTCACCGTAAAACAGCCTGGCCGCCGCTTCGCCGATTCCTCCTGTCCCGCCGGTGATCAAAATTCTTTTCCCCTCTAAACGCATGTTGTCTATCCTTTCATCTGTTTAATACGCAGCTTTAAAGCCCTCATCTGTTCAGGCTGCATCAAAAGCACTACAATTACCATCAAATATGGCAGTGTAAGAATCAAATGGGATGAAACCGTTGTCAGCTGCGCCTGATTGGACAAGCCCTCCGCCACCCCGAACAGAAGTGCCGCCACAAACATGGCGACAGGCCTTCCCCCTGACAGCATGATGGCCGCCAGGGCGATAAACCCCCGCCCGGATGTCATATTTTCTGAAAACATACTTAAGTATCCCAGTGATATCTGAGCCCCTGCCAGCCCGCTCATAAATCCTGATATCAAAACAGTACTCCAGCGAATCCTTTGTACGGAAACCCCTACCGCAGCCACAGCCCCGGGATTCTCTCCGCATGCACGCACATTCATACCATACCTGGTCTTATAAAAAATAATATAGGTCAGGATTACAAAAGCCCAGGAAAAGTAGGTACACAGGGTATGGCCGGTAAACAGCTGCTGTATCACAGGAATATCCTTTAAGACTGGCACGCTGTACCTGGTAAGCCCTGTAATTCTGTCATCCACAAGGGTGCCTGTCACATGGAACATGGAACGCAAAAGGAATGTAGTCAGTCCCAGGCACAGGGAATTGATGGCAAAGCCTGTGATCGTCCCCTCTCCTCCCAGTTTCAGATGGAGAAATCCAAACAAAAGATTAACCGCCATAGAACCGGCAATGGCACATAAAAGCCCTGCCAGGGCGCTTCCTGTATAATAGCTACCGGCAACCCCGGTAAATGCAGCCATCAGCATGGCGCCTTCCAGCGTAATATTAGGTGTTCCTGCCATCTGGCAATACAATCCTCCTGAGGCACAGAGTACAATCGGTGTTGTAACACGGGCCACCACAGCCAAAAGAGTTACATTAATCGGCATGATTTACCTCCTTTTTCCCTCTTATCCGCCTGCCTGTAAAAGGCTTAAGGCTGACTTTATCCAATATTCCCAGGGTTCTGACAGAAACAAAGCAGATGATAATCCCTTTAATTACATCGGCAAGGGCCCTTGATACATCTGTGGTTCGCTCGATGGCAAGAGCCCCTGCTTTCAATGTGCCGAAAAACACGGAAGACAGTACCACTCCCAAAGGCGTGCTGTTTCCCAGCAGTGCAGCCAGCATCCCGTCCATTCCGAAATTAGGGGAAAAGCTTGCCATCAGGCGTTCCTGCACACCCATGATCTCCACCGCTCCCCCCAATCCGGCGATACCGCCGCTGATAAGCATAACTCCGATTCTCACCTTATCAACCTGAATACCGCCGTATCGTGCAAATCCAGGGTTTACTCCTGAAATGTGGAATTCATACCCCTTCTGGCATCGGTTAAATAAAATATAGAAGAAAATTACCATAAGGCCTCCGATAATAAGGCCTGTGTTTACAGAGTAAGGCGGCATAATGGAGGTAAGCTTTGCACTGGCCTCCAGCTCATTGGTAGCGATTGTGGAGACCATGCTGTCCGTAGCCAGAAAGTACTCCTGAATGATAAAATTATTAAAATTGATAATCATATAATTCAGCATAAGGGTAGTGACCACTTCGCTGGCATTTAAATAGACTCTCATCAAAGCCGGAATCATCGCATAAAACATTCCCGCAGCTATAGCTGCAGTAAAGCATAAAGCCACATGTACCAGATGGGGAAGGCCTTTAAAGGTCACGCCCACAATGGTTCCTGCCAGAGCGCCGATATACAGCTGCCCCTCCACTCCCATATTGAACATTCCGCCTCTGAAGGCAATGGCCGAGGCAACCGATGTAAATAAAAGGGGTGTTATCCACCGGAGCGTAGATGCAACGGCAAATTTTCCTCCCAAAGCTCCTTTGAAAAGTTTAAAATAGATCTCTGCAGGATTATAACCGCTGCAAAAAACGATGGCTCCCCCTACGAGAAAGGAGATAACGATTGCCATACTGATGGTCTTTACACTGATGGTTCTCAGTTTAAATTCCAGATTCACCCTACACCCCTCCTGTCACGATTCTTTCTTGATTCCGGCCATCCAGAAGCCCAGCTGCTCCTCTGTTGCCTCCGCCTGACAGATCTCCCCTATGATCCGGCCCTTAAACATGACAAGTATCCTGTCACTGAGGCTCATGATCTCTGACAATTCATTGGAAAAAAGCAATACGGCATTTCCGGCATCTCTGTGGGCCACGATCTGCCTGTGGATAAATTCCGTTGCGCCGATGTCCACCCCTCTGGTAGGCTGCGCTGCCACAAGAAGCCTGGGCTTTGTGTACATTTCTCTTGCTATAATCAGTTTCTGCAGATTCCCGCCTGACAGGGAGCTGGCGTTGTCCTGAATCCGGTTATATCTGACATCATATTCCTTCAGTCCCTCTTTACAGGCAGCATCTACCCTTTTATAGTCTAAAAAAATACCTTTTTTAAACGTCTCCAATGTGTGAAGATACAAAAGATAATTGTCCCGTATGCTTGCATGCCGGGCGGCGCCAGTCTCCTGCCTGTCCTCCGGAATATGTCCGATTTTAAGATCCCGGCATAATCTGGGCATGTTCCTTCCCTTTAACAGAGTCCCGCCGATGCGGATCCTTCCTTTCCGCAGCTTCTTAAGGCCGGTAATGGCTTCAATCAATTCTGTCTGTCCATTTCCCTGAACACCGGCCACTCCTACGATCTCTCCTTCCCTCACCTGAAAGGATACGTCGTCTACAGCCAGGATCCCCTGATGGTTTATGCAGGAAATATGGTCAACATCCAGCACTGTCTCCTTTGGTACCGAGGCCTCTTTTTCAACACGCATGAGAACCTCCCGCCCTACCATCATGCGGGCTATCTCACATTCCGAAGTTTTTTTCGTTTCAATGGTTCCTTCCACCCTTCCCAGCCGCATGACCGTGATCTGATCCGTTATGGCCGTTACCTCCGAAAGCTTGTGGGTTATCAGTATAACTGACTTTCCCTGTTTTCTAAGCCCGTCTAATGTGACGAAAAGCCCGCTTATTTCCTGGGGTGTCAATACTGCCGTAGGCTCATCCATAATCAGAATATTGGCTCCCAGATACAGTGCCTTCAGTATCTCCACTCTCTGCTGCAGCCCTACCGGCAGCTCCTTCACAGCTGCTGCCGGCTCCACTGCCAGATTATACTTTTTACTTATTTCCTCAACGATAGCAATACTCTTTTTCTTGTCAACCAGTCCGTTTTTCTTATAAGGCGGGTTCCCCATCACAATATTTTCTGCTACGGTCATAGACGGGACAAGGCTGAAATGCTGCTGTACCATACCAATTCCCATAGCAATAGAATCTTTTGGACTGTGGATAACCGCCTGCCTGCCGTCAATATAAATGGTTCCGGATGTAGGCTGGTGAAGACCATACAGGGTATTCATCAGCGTAGTCTTGCCCGCTCCGTTTTCTCCGCAGATCCCATGGATTTGCGCCCACTCCACCTGGAAATTTATGTTATCGTTGGCTGTAAAATCACCGAATTTTTTTGTGATCCCCCGCATTTCAACTGCCGCTGCCACTTTTTTGCTCCCCTTTCTAATCCTTATGCGGAAGTAGAATCTCTGCCTCCGCATAAAACAGAAATCTTTCTTCTATTGAGTCCTGTCTTTTTGGGCCGTCGGATCTACTATAATCTCACCAGACGCCACCTTTTCCCTGGCTTCTTCTACTGCCTTCAAAACATCATCGGGAAGGTCATACTGCTCTTTTGTAGGCAGCGCCAAATATACGTTGTCCCCCTTCAGGCCGTTCCAGAAGACACCTGCCACAAACCTGTCCTCCGCGATTTCTTTCATCGCGTCATAGATCCATTTGTCATAAGCGATAGCCATGGAGCCGATTACCTGTCCCGGAAGCACATCATTCTGATTTACATCTACACCTATACACAGGCCGCCGGTTTCTTTGGCCGCGTCAAACATTCCAAGGCCGGATTTTGCAGCCGCTGCATATACGATATCGCATCCCTGGTTGTACAGCATCAGGGCCAGATCCTTTCCCTTTGTAGGATCCTCAAAGGAACCAACATACACAGGATCTACCACAATATCCGGATTCACAGACTTGGCGCCCTGTTCATAACCGGCCAGGAAACGGTTGATCTCCGCATTGTCCTGTCCGCCGATAAACCCAATGTGGTTTGTCTTGGTAATCATACCAGCTTCAACACCTGCCAGATAAGAGCCCTCATGTTCCTGTCCCAGCAGGCATTTTAAGTTGTCCAGCTCCACTTCCCCCAGGGTAAGTATAAAATTCACATCCGGATAATCCGGGGCAACCTTGGAGGTAGCATCCACCAGTTCCACATTCAGCGCCACCACAATGTTATAACCGTCTTCACAGAGAGCCCTTATGCTTTCTTCATATTCGCCTTTCTGCACCTCCACAATCTGTGTGTCCATACCATACTCTTCGGCTGCCTTCATAAAGCCTCCATGGCACAGATCCGTCACGCCCTGATCCCCCAGCTTCTGCGCTGTCACCAACGCTGCCTTCCACTGTTTGCTGCTTTCTGCCTCCCCAGAGCCCTTTGCACCGCTCTCTGCGGCCGATGCTTTCGTTGTGGGACTCTCAGCCGCCTTCTGTCCTGAGCCTCCACAGGCGCAAAGCGAAGATGCCAGAACCATTGCACTTACAAGCACCGAAATCCATTTTGCTGTTTTTTTCATTTTGGTTTCCTCCTAAGAAAATTTATATTTGCCGCGGTATAAACATACCATAACCAGATTCAGCTGTTATATTTCCTTCCTTATACACAGTTTTTCCTCTCACAACAGTTTCCTTTACCATTGCTCCTGATTCATAGCCTTCAAAGATTCCACAATCCAGACGGGTTTTTGAAAATGTGTTCATGCCCTCATATTTCCAGCTTTTTTTCATATCCACAATGGCAAAATCTGCATCCTTTCCAATCTCGATAGCACCCTTATTCTTCAGGCCGAATATCCGTGCTGCCTGGATGGATGTCATCCTGGCAATCTGTGACAATGCCAATCCTCTCTTCTGATACCCTTCCGTCAGCATGATGGGGAGCATCAGCTCCACACCGCCAAACCCCGGCAAGGCATCCCATATATTGGAGGCCTCTTCTTTTTCTTTCTGTCCATAAGGCCCGTGATCCGTGCCGATCACGTCAATATGGCCTGCCAGAACATGGTTCCACAGCCTCTCAAGGTTTTCCCTGGGGCGCAGAGGCGGATTACATTTGGCAAAGGCACCGCATACATCCATCCGTGTATTGTCGTAGGCCAGATAATGGGGACATGTCTCTGTATATATTTTCGTTCCTTTTCTCCTGGCCTCCATAGCCGCGTCCACCCCTTCGGCAGCACTCATATGGCAGATAAGAAGCTGGGAACCATAAACCTGGGCAAAAAGGGAGGCCCGGTTGATTGCTTCTACCTCGGAGAAGGGCGGCCTTCCCTCATGGTATCTGGACGGCTGTGTGATTCCCTCTTCTTTCCTCCAGCTGCAGAAATTGCTGACGATATCTGCATTCTCCGCGTGTACGGCAATCAATCCACCAAACTGTGCCGCCTGCTCCATGGCCCGGCACAGCTCATGATCCGGCATATGAGGATAATCCGGGTTGGCATAGGAAATAAATACCTTAAAGGCACAGCATCCCAGCTCATCCATTTCCTTCATTTTATCTACAGAGGACGGGATACATCCTCCCCACAGCCCAAAATCAATCACCGAATTTTCCTTTGCCACATCATATTTAAGTTTAAATGTTTCCCTGTCAACCACCGGAGGAATACTTAAGGGCATCTCCAAAGCTGTGGTCACCCCGCCTCTGGCACAGCACCTGGTGGCATGATAAAAATCCTCTCTGTAATTTTGAGGCCCTGGCTCCCAGTAGTGAGCATGGGTATCGATAAGGCCGGGAAAAACGTACAATCCTGTAATGTCATTGACTGCTTCTGCATCCACCTTAAATCCCGGCGCCAGTATGGCTGCTATCTTCCCGTCTTTCACAGCTATGTTGGCTTTCTTTTCTCCATTTTCAAATACAACCGTGCCTCCTGCCAGCAACAAATCATAAGAAGCCATTTTTTATCCCTCCTCCTGTGCAACCTGGCATACATCCATGGCTGTCAGTGCATAGATCAGCGCTGCTTTGGGCAGCTCATCCACCTTTACCCACTCCACATCTGAGTGAGCACATCCGATATCTCCAGGACCGTACATGACAGACGGAATCCCGGCCAGGGTATAGAGAAGCCCTGAATCTCCCCAGTAGGTTTCACCCTTTACAGGGTATTCTCTGCACAGCACCTGTCTGCTGTTACTCTGAATAGACTTCACAAGAATATTATCCGGCGATATCTCCATAGCCGGCCGGTACATGTCAATAAATTCAACCGTTGCCGTAATGCCCTTTCGGCTGCCGGCCACTTCATTGGCAAGCGTTCTGAATTCCTCCTCAATCCCTTCTATGGTCTGGCCGGGAATCCATCTGACATCAATGTGTACCTTACACAGATCCGGAATGATTCCTGCAAAAGTCGGACTATCTCCCAGTAAATAAGACATATTGGCCCTGGCCGCTCCCTGAACCAGCCCCACATTAATAGTCGGCGGGCTGCAAAACGGGTGTTTTTTCTTCTCCCATTCCAGCGCCATCTCGGTCTCCACTCTCCGTATAAATTCAGCCGCCGCATAGTTGGCGCTGGCCCCGTTCCACGGAACGCTGGAGTGGACAGACTGACCGTAAAATGTTACCGTGAAATAATCACATCCTTTGTGAGCCACCACTGGCTGAAGGGATGTAGGCTCTCCCACAATGGCCAGATCCGTATGAGGGCCCTTGTCCACCACATAGCGGGTTCCTGCACTGCCGGCTGCATCTTCGTCGATAACTCCGATATAAATCAAATCCCCTTTCAGCTTCACCCCGGCATCCTTTATAAGCTTCATCGCATATGCCATAGTGGCAACACCGCTTTTCATATCTGCCGCGCCTCTCCCGTACAGCTTTCCGTCCTTTATCTCTCCGCCAAAAGGATTCTCCATCCCAAAAGGCGGAACCGTATCAATATGTCCGTTGAACATCAGGCTTTTTCCTCCGCCTGTTCCGTGAAGAATAGCTACCACATTGGGCCTCCCCGGGAATACTTCCTGCTGATACGTCTCGATTCCGTTGTCTTTAAAAAAATCCATCAGATAATCGGAGATTGGCTTCTCTCTTTTGTCCTGGGCCCAATGGCTGGGAATCTGTACAAGCTCTTTTACCAGGCTGATAACCTCCTCGTCCTTTACCAGAGATTTTACTTTTTCTTTTATATCCATGTCCTCCTCCTTATTGTCACTCCTTGGCTACTGCGATTGCTTCAATTTCGATTACCATATCCCCCAGAAATTTTCCTACCTGCATGGTACTGCGGGCCGGCGGATCCTCTGGAAAATATTTCTTGTAAACCTCATTGAATCTTGGGAACTCTTCAATATCTTTTACAAATACTAGGGTTTTAATCACATGCTCCAGATCGGATCCGGCTTCCTCCAGAATCGCTTTCATATTCACCATAATCTGATCTGTCTGACCGGCTATATCTCCCGGGGAAACCATTTCCTGTGTTTCAGGATCATTGGCCGTAATCCCTGCCGTGTAGATCAGGTTTCCCACTTTGTAAGCCTGGGAATACCAGCCGCCGGGGCTGGCCGCCTTATCCGTCTTTACGACTGTCTTTACTGTTGTCTTTGCTGCCTTTTTTTCCATCCATATCCTCCTTTTCTTTACTCCCACGCCCGGAAGTTCTCCTGAACCTGCTTTTGGAGCTGATTTTCTGGTATTTTAGGGTACAAAAAATACACCTTCTCCTTAACCTTAAGAAAGAATTAATGTTCCGGTGTATTATATTGTGCTGCATTATCAACGTGCTGCATCGGCAGCCGGTTTTTGAAGGGAAACCGGCCTATTCAGTTTTTAATTTGTTTTCATTCATTTTTCTCTGCTGAAGCTTCATTTTTTATCATATCCAGGTAACTATACATAGTATATTTGGATATCCCTAAAAAGGACTGTATACGCTCCCCTGATTTCGTAATAAGAAAGGCACCTTTATCATTGAGATATTTTAAAAACTGTATCTTTTCTTCCCGGTTCATGATGCAGGCAGGCTTTCCCACCAGCTTCTGCCCTTCCTGAAGCAGATATTCCAGAAGCTGATTTACCTCTGTCACAAAGACCTCCTGGCGTTCTGCCGGCTCGATATCATAATGATTTAATTCTTTCAGGTAGCTTTCCATCTTGACAGTATCGGTAATATCCGTATTTACACAGAGGCATCCTATAAGATCGCCCTGGTCATCTTTTATGTAAAGGGAAGATGAACGGAGAACCCGGTTGTCTTTCAGGCGGGTAATATAATTAAAACGATTGCCGTCCTTCACGGTTCCCTGCAATACCTCAAGCCCCAGATTGCTTCCTGTACCCCCTATCTCCCTGTCTGTCACATGGCCGTTGCGGATGTCAATGATTGTATTGGCATAATCCTTTTTTAAATCATGGAGTACAATCTCCGTATAAGAGCCCAGCTGCTGCTCCAGCATATCCATCAGTTGCTTTAAAAACTCTTTTTCCTCATTTAAATTTTTCATTCTTCCTTTTTCCTTTTCTGACTAGATAATAACATACTTTTTGTAATCAGTAAAGACTTTTTGTAATGTTTTCAATATTTTGTATATTATATACAATTAATATGTTTATCTTTTGTATGATTTGCATAATTTTTTGTATGATTTTTTCTGCTTTCAAAACTTTTTGTTTTGTCTTTTCTCTTTACCCCCTTTTCGTTTCCTCACAAAAAGTTAGAATATATCTTATTTTACACAAACCGTATTTTAAAGTCCAGCAAGAATTTTTTCATTAACTTAGCCGTGACATCATGCTATCACGAAACAGGAAAGGGCAGCATCACTGCCGCCCTTCCTCTACTTAACGATTACCTGAGCCATCGTCTTTCGACCCATCAGACACCGCCAATCCAGCTGATGGGTCTTCCTTCTGCTATCCCAGCTTATCTCTAACTGCCTTTCCGTCTGCCATTACAAAACACAGCCTTCCTTTCCTGTTTTTGCCTCCTACAGGCGCCTCACTGTATCCCACCAGATCCGCCCGATATCCTGCCTCAATCCGGCCAATTTCATGCTCCCGGAACAGCTGATAGGCACCATTTTCTGTAAATGCCTTTACCATCTCATCTGCCGGAACCCTTTCTTCCTGGCAGTATCGTTCCGATGCCATCCTGATACCTGACACCGGATCTGGCACAGGGGTTACCGGGCTGTCACTGGAACCGGTAAGCATCATCCCCGCCCGGCGCAGGGACTCTGCCGGATACTCATTTTCCGTCCGTCTGCCAAGGCACATGGCATCCATCCCATAGCTTTCTTCTCCCTGAGGAAACCAGTAGGGCTGAATGGCACCGATGAGCCCATACTCCCCCATCCTGTCCATATCCTCCCGGGACACTACCTGCAGATGGGTAATCACATGGCGGTTTTTTCTGGCTGAAGCATTGCGTCTCATGGCATAGATCAGTCCGTCTGCGGCAGCCCGCACCGCCCCGTCGCCGATGGCATGGATATGGATCTGATGTCCTGCCTCATCCACCATCTGACAGAACCTGCGAAGCCGCTCCTGCTCCCAGACACAGGCTCCCCGCCAGTCTGTCCCCTCATAAGGCTGTATCAGACAGGCGGTTCCATTTTCCAGAACCCCGTCCATATAAATCTTCACTGTATGAACCCGGAGATGCTCTGTCTCATATTCTTTCAATCTGGCAAAACGGAGCTCTGTCTGCGCCAGGTCTTCATAGGGCTGAACCGTCAGGGCAAGATTGATCTTCAGCTTCAGCCTGCCTTCCAGATCCAGCTGGCGCAGTACCTTCCACTCCCTGTCTCCGTTGCCGCCCAGAAACATCAGCGTCTGAACCGCTGTGATCCCCAGATCCAGAAGCTTCTCCTGATAGTGCAGGATCGCTGTCTCCATCTGATCCTCCGGAAAAGCCATCTCTTCCAGCCTGGCTGTCAGCTGAAAAATATCCTTCTCCTTGACAATTCCATGACAGTCCGGCTCCACCTGGATTCCTGCCCAGGCTATCTTCTCCAGCGCACAGGAATTGCACATGCAGCTGTGATAATCATCAGAAAACAAAAGAACTGGAGTTTTCCCATATTGCTTTTCCAGCCATGCCGTCAGCCTTTCATAGCCCTCTTTCTCCAGCACAGGCGCATTCCAGCCAAATCCCCGAATCCACCCGTCTTTGTCTCTGCATTCTCCCAGAATCCGGATGTAATCATCCGTGTTTCGTCCTTTCTGAAGATCCGCCCCGTAAAGCTGAAACAGCAGGCTTCCGGGTATATGCAGATGGCTGTCAATCCATCCCGGAAACAAAACTGCTCCTTTTAAGTCCATAATCTTACCGGCCCCTTCCAGAAGTTCCGGACAGAAACCTTCCTTTACAGTCTCAATATAACCATCCCTTACGGTTATGGTCGCCTCTCTTATCAGATTTCCTCTGCTCCATATTTGCCCATGACACAACGCCACTAGCTTACTCACTTTTTATCACCTCATCATTTCTGTGAAAATCTTCTCTCCATAAATCTCTTCTGCCTTCTCCTGAAAGCCACCCGGTACAGGATATAAAGGGTCAGACATCCTGCCGCGCCTCCCAGAGACGAAATAATATCCACAAGATTCCACTGGCCTCCCATCATATATCGAACCAAATCCGCAAACACAGGCAAAACCTGCATCATAGTAAGGAATAACAGCAGCAGATTCATCAGATCACCGTCCGCCTTCTCTGCCTCCGCCGTGTTAATGGCGATCATCTGCTCCAGCATTTCCCGACAGGTCTGATAATTCTCTAACCCTTCTGCAATCCCGAACCGTTCCGCAATCTTTTTGAAAGAAATGCGTACTGTAGGGAAACGAAGCTTTTTAAAATTCACAAACAGGACCGCACTGGCCGCCTCCTGGCTCAAGGAAAACAGCTTCTCCTGGCTTCCAGAGGAGTCTTCACGATACAGTCCCTCCCGAAACAAATCATAGGTCCGATCTGACACCCGGGCGATAGCCGCCTCCTGCATCATAAGAAGCTCCAGAAAAAACAGCTCCACTGCCTCCAAATTCAGCCGTTCCGTTAATATTTCTCCCTTCATCTGGGATATCTCCAGCAGGCATCTGTCTGATGCATAGACCCTGGCAATGTCATACTGGGCAAAATTTTCCTGGCTCCACCGAACCAACTCCTCTCCCATCAGATTCCCCATAGGCAACATTTCACATGCCAGGCAGTGAATAATCTCATCCTGCTCCATGGGGGAATAACTGAAAAGTATGGCCTTGGGGCTTCCGTAAAGGGTAAGCCCCTGCTGCCTCATCCATTCTCCGGCCGTCACCCTTTTCCGGCCCTCTGTCACAATATTCAGCTCATCCGAACAAAATCCACACAGTTCTAATTCCGCAGGCACCGACAAGGACAAAAGGGTCAGTCCCATCATGGCTACCCCCGTCTGAGGATGTACACTTGCAAAGGCAAATCCGTACTGAAAGAAGTCCTCTCCCTCCAGCGATATGACCGTTTTTACAATTCCCAGCGGTTTCCGGGAAATCTGCCGGAAAAATAAGCCCTCAAACTCCTCGTGATTGTACTGTTTTAATTTCTCCAGAAAAAACTCCCACAGCTCTTTTGTATCCTCATCCTCCCTGTAAAAGCCTTCCTTCGTCTCCAGGCAGCTTTTTAGAAAATCGTCGGCAACCTCCTGGTCACTGTCATCCGTATGCTTCGACACCGCACAGGGATACATCAGAAAAAGATCGCATTTTCTGCTTCCGCCAAGGTTCAGCTTTTTCTCAAAGTTGCCCAGCACAAGCTCTGTTACGGTTCCCTCTTCTGCAACTTCCATTCTCTGTCCTGACCTGAAATATGTAAAAACCGTGTCCTCATTCTTCCCTCTCTTTACTGAATTCCGCCGGAAAACGGGGATATCTTTCCACTGATCCAGCCGCCATAGCTGATCTTCCTTAAGCCACGCCAACATCCCCTCTGCACAGCCGTCCTCTTTCTTCTCCACGTATGCCTTTCCCCAGGGCGCTGTCCTTGTCTCGTATCCTGTAAGAGAAAGCGCCTCCTGCTCCCATTCTCCCCCCAGCACCCGGACGGCAATTTCTCTGTTCAGCATCTCGCCGTTTAAAAACACAGGGAACACCTCTTTATCCTGTCTGCCAGAAATACTTTCCTGAGACAGCTCCTCACTGTCCATTAAAAATTCAGCCATGTATTCATCTCCCCTTTCCTGCATCCCTTTGACTTAATATGATTTTAGCCAATTATTTTGGTAATGACAAGTAAAATTAATACGATGCTTTTCCGATATCAAAGTTTCCTATACCAAAAATTTTAACTTTAAATATTTTAAAATTTTCCATTGACAAAGAAGCCATTGTGTATTAAGATACATACCAATAAATCAAACCGTTGAAAAAGAGGAGTAAGCTTTTCTTTCCCATTTCAGAGAGTCGCTGCTGGTGTGAATGCGATATGAAGAGAATTGCTGAATGGACTTTTGAGGGCGATCCTGAACATTTTTATGTCAGTAGGGATCGACGGCTTCCGCATCCGTTACCAGAGCGGCATATATGTTGGTATATGAAAAAGAGGACCTAAGGGTCAATTTGAGTGGCACCGCGGATAATTTCGTCTCAAGGATACAGAATATACTGTATCCTTGAGACTTTTTTATTTTCTTCTGCCGCAATGATTCATCCTCATTCCAGCCCCTGCTTTAAACAGTTATGATTTATACATCAAATGAATGGAGGATACAAATTATGAAAAAATCTATGAAAGCTTTAATCCTTACTGCTATGGCTCTCTCCCTTCTTGCAGGCTGCTCCGGTTCCGGGCAGGCAGATGGCTCCAAAACTTCTGCCTCTGCCGACACCACAGCGGCGGACAGTGCTTCCGGCAAAGCGGATGACACGCAATCCCAGGCTGCTTCTGACAAGGCCGATGCCGCGGGTGATACATCCTACACCATCGGTATCGGCCAGTTTGCCGCTCACGGCTCCCTGGACAACTGCCGGGAAGGCTTCCTTCTGGGACTTGCAGAGGAGGGCATTGTTGAGGGACAGAACCTGAAGGTTCTCTATGAAAATTCTCAGGCTGACGGCGGCATCGCCAGCCAGATCGTCACCAATTTTGCTTCCCAGAAAGTAGATTTAATCTGTGGCATCGCCACCCCCATGGCACAGAGTGCTTACGGAATCGGCAGAAAGCAGAATATTCCTGTGATCTACACTGCAGTGACCGACCCTGTGGCTGCTGAACTGGCAAAGGAGGACGGAACTCCAATAGGCGAAATCACAGGAACCAGTGATAAGCTTCCTGTCACCCAGCAGCTTCAGATGATACGGACCATGCTTCCTGACGCAAAAGTCATCGGTATCATGTTCACCACCAGCGAGGTAAACTCCCTGTCTGCTATCGAAGAGTATAAGGCCTCTGCAGCAGATTACGGATTTGAGATTGTGGATGTGGGAATTTCCACCACGGCCGACGTTCCCCTGGCTGCAGACTCTCTTCTGGAAAAAGTAGACTGTGTCACCAATTTAACCGACAACACGGTAGTGGCCTCTCTTCCTGTGATACTGGATAAAGCTGCCAAGAAAAATATCCCTGTATTCGGAAGTGAGATCGAGCAGGTAAAAATCGGCTGCCTGGCCGCCATGGGCCTGGATTATATTGCCCTCGGAAAACAAACCGGCAAAATGGCCGCTGCCGTTTTAAAAGGTGAGAAAAAGGCAAGCGAAATGAATTTCCAGGTAATTGAAGAGGCCGCCTTCTACGGCAATACAAAGGTTGCTGAAAATCTGGGGATTACTATTCCGGAAGAGCTGGCAGCTTCCGCCAAGGAATTATTTGCAGAAATTTCCCAGTAACCTTCAGGTTACTGGGAACCCTCCGGGGGATTCGAGCCTTTCACAGTCCCCCCTCCTGCCGTCAGGCATCACCATGAATGAAAGAAGGATCAAAGAATCATGACTCTGATTTTAGGAATTTTAGAAGAGGGATTTATCTATGCCATCATGGCATTGGGAGTGTATATCACATACAAAATCCTGGATTTTCCGGATTTGTCTGTGGACAGCACGTTTCCTCTGGGGGCGGCCTTCACCGCCTCCGCGATTCTGGCCGGGGTTCATCCGGCGCTGACTTTGTTTTTGTCGTTTCTGGCCGGTGCTTTGGCTGGCTGCGTCACAGGCTTTATCCACGTAAAATTAAAGGTCCGGGACCTTCTGTCAGGAATCATTGTCATGACCGGCCTCTATTCCCTGAATCTGCGGATTGCAGGAGGACGGGCCAATGTTCCCATCTTTACGCAGGAAACCATTTTTGAAAACCAGTTCCTCACAGACCGCATTCCTGATAGCCTGTCTCCCTGCACCGTGGTCCTGCTTCTGTTTGTCATGGTCATGGTGTGCAAGATACTCCTGGATCTGTATCTGAACACCAGATCTGGCTACCTGTTAAGGGCAGTAGGTGACAATGAAGCCCTGGTTACATCTCTCGCCAAAGATAAAGGCATGGTAAAAATCGTAGGCCTGGCTATCGCCAACGGATTTGCCGCCCTGGCCGGCTCCATCTACTGCCAGCATAAAGGCTTTTTCGAGATTTCCGTGGGTACCGGAACCATCGTTATCGGCCTGGCCAGTGTCATCATCGGAATCCAGCTTCTGGCTCCGGAACATGGCTCCTCCCCTTTAAGCTCTCTTTTCAAAAGGGAAATCCGCCCCACCACCGCTGTCATCGCAGGATCCGTCATCTACAAAGCCTGTATTTCCGCCGCTATCTCCCTGGGAATGGAGGCCAACGATTTAAAACTGATTACCTCCATCCTGTTCCTGATTATTCTGGTAGTCAGCACCGAACGGAGAAAGAAGGTGAAAGCCCATGCTTAAGCTGAACAACATTAACAAGTACTACAATACCGGCACGGTCAACGAAATGTGCCTGTTCCAGGACTTTAACCTTTCCATTGAAGAAGGTCAGTTTGTCTCTGTCATAGGCAGCAACGGATCCGGCAAAACTTCCATGCTCAACATAATCTGCGGAAGCATTCCTGTAGATTCCGGCACCATCTGTATCGGAGATGAAAATATCACCCACATGCCTGAGTATAAACGCCAGCGGCGAATCGGCCGTGTCTACCAGAACCCGGCCATGGGAACCTGCCCTCATATGACGATTCTTGAAAATATGGCACTGGCAGATAATAAAGGAAAAGTCTTCAACCTGCGCCCTGGCACTAACCGGAAACGGATTGATTTTTATCGGGAAAATTTAAAATCCTTAGGCCTTGGACTGGAGGATAAGCTCCATGTGAAGGTAGGCGTTCTCTCAGGCGGGCAGCGTCAGGCCATGGCACTTTTAATGTCCACCATGACCCCTATCGAATTTCTGATTCTGGATGAACATACAGCCGCCCTGGATCCTAAAACAGCGGAAGTCATTATGGAGCTGACGGATCAGGTGGTAAAGGAAAAGAAGCTGACAACCATCATGGTTACCCACAACCTGCGCTACGCGGTAGAATACGGCAACCGCCTTCTTATGATGCATCAGGGCCAGGCAGTCATGGATGAGGCCGGGGATAAAAAAGCTGCTGTAAAGATTGAAGATCTGCTGTCCAGATTTAATGCAATCAGTATCGAATGCGGAAATTAAAAGGGATGTTGCCTGGTGCAACATCCCTGCTTTTTATATATGTATTATTGGCAATACGTAATCGTTGCCCCAAAGGGCATAAGAGCAAGCTTGGCAATCTTAAAGCACTGTAATCCAAAAGGAATTCCAATGATGGTACAGCATAAAAGAACCCCGTTTACCGCAGCCCCTGTCGCCAGAGGGATACCGCTTATAACCAGCCACAGGATATTGGCCAGCAGCGACATAGTGCCGCCGCCATACTGAATCTCCTTCCCAAAGGGAAAAAAAGCCAGGGAAGCAAATTTAAAGCACTGCCGCCCAATGGGAATCCCTATAATGGTAACGCACCACAAAACACCGCAAAGCACCCAGGAAAGCCCCTGCCACAATCCACAGCATAAAAACCAAATCATATTTCCTAAACAGCCCATCTTTAATCTGCCTCCATCCTTCTTTCCTTGGTGCCTCACAGCCAGGCACCTTAAGCCTCATACATCTCATATTGCTGTTACGATCCGCCGCACACCGGTCAATTCCCTATTCCTCCGCCTGAGGCGGATTCTTCACAAACCTTTTCCATCCTCCCCTCTGATATTCACTAAAGGAAATCAGATAATTAGCCAGCCATCCCACAGGCACTGCCATCCATACGAAAGAGATTCCCCATCTGGGGGCACAGGTAACCGCTATGATTACGCGGATTCCCAGATTAACCAGATTTGCCACTGTAAACAGTTTCATGTCCCCAGCGCCTCTGAGTACGCCGTCCGTAATCATCTTAAGCCCAATCAGGGCGAAAAACCACCCGATAAACTTCAGATACGCTGTTCCTGTACGAAACGCCAGCACACTTCCCTCATCTCCCAAGAACATCTGAATCAAAGGCCCATAGGCCAGCTCCAGCCACAGACACAGCACTGCGGCAAAAAAGAAGACGATGCCGTATCCTGTACGGTATCCCTGGCGGACCCGGTCATATCTTCCGGCGCCGATATTCTGAGCCGTATAGGAAGACATCACATTGCCCATGGCCGCCATGGGCACGATGCAGATGCTTTCCACCCGCATGCCTGCCGAAAACCCGGCCAGCATCTCTGTCCCGAAGCTGTTGACTACAGACTGCACCAGCATCATCCCTATGGATACCGTAGACTGCTGGAGAATGGAAGGAAGGGCGATTCCAGCCATATTGGAAAATTCATCTCTGTCAAAAAGCCCTGTCATTCCCGTTCCCTTATACTGTTTCATTTCCTTTAAAAATATAATAAAGGAACAGGCCGCTGATATCCCCTGGGCAATAAGAGTAGCCCAGGCCACCCCGGCTACCCCCATCCCTGCATTCCGCACCAGAATCACATCCAAAATAATATTAAATACAGAAGAGAAAATCAGCAGGTACAGAGGAATCCTGGATTTCCCCAGGGCGTTGAACATAGAAGACAGAATATTGTACATAAATAAAAAGGGAAGCCCCAGAAAATAAATCCGCAGATATTCCGCTGCCTGGGGAAGAGCTTCTTTTGGCGTATTCAGCCAGATCATAATCTGCCGGGAAAAAAGCAGGCCGAAGCTTCCTAAAACCAGGCTGAGAACCAAAAATGCCATAAGGGCTGTACGCACCGAATTCTTCATCTTCCCATATTCCCTGGCCCCGAAATACTGGCTGGTGATCACCGAAGCCCCCACTCCGCCTCCTATGGCAATGGAAATAAACACAGTGGTAAGAGAGTAGGAGGCCCCCACAGCAGCCAAGGCCTGCTCTCCCACAAACCGTCCCACTACCACAGAATCCACCATAGTATAAAACTGCTGGAACAGATTACCGATAATCATAGGCAACGCAAATACAAGCAGTGCCTTCAACGGCTTCTCCTGAATCAGATACTCTTTTCCCATTCCTTATTTTTACCTCCATGCCCAGTATACCGCCCTCTGACAGTCAATCTTATCGCCTGCCACATTACATGCCAAAAAAAGCTTATTGTCTGCCGGACATAGGTATTTGCAGATAATCAATCAGGGCAGTTTCCAAAAGCCGGGAATAGTTTACCTTTTGTTCTTCCGCAATCCTTTTCAGCCATGCCGGAAGAGTAATGTTTGTTTTTATACGTTCATTGTCACGTTTTGCCCTATAAAGGTCTGGATGGATTGTAACTGGCATAACAACCATGCCTTCGATTTCATCTTTGGGAAGTGAAAGCGAAGGTGTTGGGATTTTATCCCCATCTTGTTCCAGTCCATACACATGCAGGCTTGCCGCTTCTATTGCCATCTGTCCTGCATGTGCAAGATTCTCACCATAGCTGAAACAGCCAGGGAGATCAGGGAATGAAATACCATAACTGCCATCTTCCCCAGGTTCCAATACTGCGAGATAGGTCATACTTAACATGGTCTGCTACTCCTTTCTATAAAACCGTTGCAGGCATGAGGCTGCTAAAGCCCTGCCTGCTTCCATATTTTACTGAGTGTTCCCGGTGGTATATCCTTTTTGCCATGTATCGCAACGGTTACTTTTCCAGGTTTTGCGGGGTGTTTAAGCTGCATGTGTGAGCCTTCCTGGTCAACTTCATACCATCCATCTTTATGAAGTATCTTTAGTACCTCCCGTGCTGTCAGCCGTTCACCCTCCAGGGGATGCACACGGAATGCACAATCAGTATTCCGGCGCGTCGTACGGTCAGCGCAGCCAGTGCGCAGACCTACTGTAAGGATTCGATAGTTTCATAATAAAACATATACTGCTGCACCACTCCCCGGATTCCCCTATAGCGCCGGTTAGGGAATCCCCGTTTATAATGCTTCTCCAAAGCCTGATGTATATGGGTATCCACCGGAAAGGCGTCCAGATGATGAAGGGCAAACAGGCAGATACAGTCTGCCACCTTCTCCCCCACTCCGAAAAGCTTTAAAAGCTCTCCCCTCGCCTTTTTATACGGCATTTTCTTAACCTGCTCCAAATCCAGGGCGCCGGAAACCACCGCCCTGGCAGCACGGACCACATATCTGCTGCGGTAGCCCAGGTTACATGCCATCAGGGCATCTTCATCCAAAACCGCCAGAGACCCAGGGGAAGGAAATCCATAGTAATTCTCCCCGGACGCATCCTGCCTCTCTTCCCCGTAGGCCTGGCAGATATTCTCAACGCAGCGGCGAATCCGTGCAATGTTGTTCTGCTGGGAAATCAAAAATGAAACCGTCATCTCCCACAAGTCCTGCCTGAGGATCCGGATTCCCTGCCCTGCGTCCGCTGCCTTTACAAGATATGTGTCTCTGGGGTTAATCTTCCCTATATATTCCCCATAATTACACTCCAGATCAAAATATTTTTCCCAGAAGCCATGAAACTGTGCCTCCCCGCAGTAAAAGGTACACACATCCTTCTCCTGCTCCATCTCCAGCCGCCTGTCTCCTGCGATGACATAAAAACAGCCTTGGCTTTTCTCATACATGCGGAAGCACTGGCCCGACCGGCAGATCTGGGCAAGGCTAAAATAAGGAATCCTCCTTTTTACCATCTGTGACAATCTCCTTCGCCCCGCTTTTCCTCCATACTCATATGCAAACGGTCTCGGAAACTCTTTGCGCCCAGATTTGTAAGATGGGGGTAAGGGAGTTTCCGAGACCACTCTTTCCATCCCCTGTCACCGCCTGCAGACAGCGGCGGGACACGGACAGTTCTTATACCGCCGGCTCTTAATCAGCCGTCTTTTCTTTTTTATCCCCGTCTAAAATAGCCATAAACTCTTCCCCGGTGATAGTCTCCTTCTCGTACAGATGTTTGGCCAGTTTATCCAGCTGCTCTCTGTTCTCTGCCAGGATATCCGCAGCCTTCTTATGCTGGGTTCTTACCAGCTCCACCACCTGAGAATCAATCTCCGCCTGGGTCTTTGGAGAACAGGCCAGGGAGGTGTCCCCGCCCAGATACTGATTGCTTACAGTCTCCAGAGCCACCATGTCAAAATCCCGGCTCATGCCGTAGCGGGTAATCATGGCTCTTGCCAGCTTGGTCGCCTGCTCAATATCGTTGGATGCGCCTGTGGAAATGGTTCCGAATACCACCTCCTCCGCAGCTCTTCCACCGGTATAGGTTGCAATCTTGTTCTCTATCTCCTCCTTTGTCATCAGATAGTGATTCCCTTCCTCCACCTGCATGGTATATCCAAGAGCCCCTGAAGTACGAGGAATGATGGTGATCTTCTGCACCGGGGCCGAGTGGTTCTGCCGCGCTGCCACCAGTGCATGGCCGATCTCATGGTAGGCCACCGTCCACTTTTCTTTGTCTGTGAGAATGGCATTCTTCTTCTGGTAACCTGCGATGACAACCTCAATACTCTCTTCCAAATCCGACTGGGTTACAAACTTCCTCCCGTCCCTCACAGCCCGAAGAGCCGCCTCATTCACAATATTGGCTAACTCCGCACCGGACGCGCCGGATGCCATCCGGGCAATCTGGCCGAAATCCACCACATCTGCCACACGGATCTTTTTGGCATGCACCTTCAGAATCTCTTCCCTTCCCTTTAAATCAGGAAGCTCCACCGGCACACGGCGGTCGAAACGCCCCGGCCTGGTAAGAGCCGGATCCAGAGACTCCGGCCGGTTGGTGGCTGCCAGGATAATCACTCCCGTATTGCCCTCAAAGCCGTCCATCTCCGTAAGCAGCTGATTTAAGGTCTGCTCCCTCTCATCGTTGCCTCCCACGTTTCCGTCACGCTTCTTTCCGATGGCATCAATCTCATCAATAAACACGATACAGGGCGCCTTCTCCTTGGCCTGCTTAAACAGATCCCGCACCTTGGAGGCTCCCATTCCTACGAACATCTCCACAAACTCAGAACCGGACATGGAGAAGAAAGGCACATTGGCCTCCCCGGCAACAGCCTTTGCCAGCATGGTTTTTCCTGTTCCGGGAGGGCCTACCAGCAGGATCCCTTTGGGCATGGACGCGCCGATCTCCCTGTATTTCTCCGGGGTATGAAGATAATCCACTATCTCTGCCAGATTCTCCTTGGCCTCATCCTCACCTGCCACATCATTAAACTTGATTCCTTCCGAGGATTTCACATAGACCTTGGCATTGGATTTCCCCATTCCGAACATCATGGAGTTGGGGCCTCCGGCCTTATCCATAAATTTCTTTGATATCAGCTGCCCCAGGCCAATGAAAATCAGAAGGGGAAAAATCCAGCTGAGCAGAACACTGAAAAACGGAGACATCTGCTCCACAATCTCACTGGAAAATATGGCTCCGGAATCCTTAAGCCGGTAAATCAGCTCCGGGTCATTCATCAGGCCTGTTTTATAAATCTGCCTGTCCTCCTTATCCGTGAAAAGAATCTGGCTGCTCTGAATCTCGACTCTGCCGATCTCCTTTCTCTCTGTCATCTCCATAAACGTACCATAGTCTACTTCCAGAACCTGCCTTTTAGCCAGCCAGGGCATGGCCAAAAAATTGATCACCATCAAGGCGCACATCACAAGACAGTAATAATACATCAACGGCTTTTTAGGCGGTTTTACCTCATTCATCTCTGCTGCTCCTTTCCAAATACAAAACATTACGTATCCGCTCCCTGTCAGGAACGTTACAGATTTTTACCTTAATTCTATCACATAAATGGAAAAAAGCCATAATAAAACTTTTATAAAGGAAATTAAGGGAAAATAAACCGGCAAATCTCATCATAAAATCCCGTATTTTTCAAATGCTTCTGTTGACGACATGCCGCTTTCAATGGCCTTTCGCACCGTTTTCTCTCCCTCTGCTTTTATAAGTGCCTTCTCCAGCACCTGGATATGGATATCTTTTGGAATAATCACCACGCCGTCTATATCTCCAAACACCAGATCCCCGTCATGTATTGTTACCTGCCCGATCTCTAAGGGGCAGCGGAAACCACATACAGATGTGCGGATGCTGGAATCCTGTGCCCAGCAGGCTCTGGCAAAAACCGGCCAGTTCATCCCAAGGACCTGGGGCGTATCCCTAGTATAGCCGTCCAGCACGGCTCCCACAGCCCCTCTCATCCTGGCCGTGGTTGTCAGAAGCTCTCCCCACAGGGCACTGTTGTGTGCCCCTGTGGCCACATAGATTTCATTGGCTTTCAGCTGATCCAGCGCCTCTGTCAGAAGGCCGAAGGGCTTTTGAGGCTGGCCGAAAACATCATGCTCCAGCACAGTACACGCAAATCCTGCCAATTTCCACCGGTGATCCTCCTCCTGGCTGTCTGCCACGCCGTATCCCGGCGCCAGGGCCGGCAGCGGACGGATGTCCGGCGGAAGAAACTGATGGGAATATCCCATGGTATCCAGAATATCTCCCACAACAGGGGTATACAGCTTTTCTTTCATTGCAAAAAACATCTCTTCCTCATTGTTCCAACGCATCATAATTCTTATCTTCCTTTCGTTTCCCTAATTTTATATCTGTATTCCATAGGAGGTATCCCAAACTCCTTTTTAAATGCATGATAAAACCGGCTCAGGCTCTGAAAGCCTGCCTCATAGGCAACATCGATCACTTTCTGCTCTGAATGGATCAAAAGAGCTGAAGCATATGTAAGCCTCTTTGCATTGAGATAGGCTGCCGGCGAAACGCCCAGATATTTTCGGAAGCATCTGCACAGATGCTCCTTTGTACATCCGCACAGAAGGCTCAGATTGTCCAGCGTTGACGAAAGCACCTCCGGATTCTCCATATCCTCAACCAGCTTCTCAAGCCATGCCGGGCACGTCCGCCGGGCCGGCTCCGTAAATACCGGCAAAAAATACTGCACCATAATCTCAAGTATGAGACATCGCAACTCCACGCCGGCTGCCTGAGGCTGTCCTGGAGGAAGCAGCTTCAGCCTTTCCATACGGGCCTTTAAAAGCAGGGCTTCCCCCAGGGACACCTCCGTCTGGGGAGGGTTTGGAAGGGCCTGCAGCTTTTTTTGCAGATTGGGCATTGCCAGATACCGGAACATTTCTGTCAGTGTCTGACATGGAAATGCCAGATTCATATACGAGCACGGCCCCGCTGCCCTCCTGCTGTGAATATCCCCCGGACGTATCAAAAGAAGGGCTCCAGGCAGCAGCCGCTCCTCCCTGCGGTTTATCTCCATCTCGATTGTACCTTCCGTAACCAGGGATATCTCATAAAAATCATGAACCTGGGGATAATATCCTGTCTCTATCCCGGGATGGAACTGATAATGCATCCCGCTTTCCGGATCGATAGTTTCAATCACACCCACTTTATGCAGCAATATTCTCCTCCTCCTGTCAATATGTGACACTTTTTTCAAAAAACAAGAAGCACAATCCTCTTTTATCCCATATACTTGTCTTATCTGTTACCCTTATCCAAACGTTTTTGAAAGGAGAAACCATACATGGATATGAAGCTGGGAATCGGACTGTACCGTCATATGCTGAAACCAGATTATTTTCAGTTTGCCAGGCAGTGCGGATGCACGCACCTGATTATACATCTGGCAACCTACTATGACAGTGACTCCAGGATAGTAACCGCAACAGACGCCTCCACCAACTATGGCCATTCCCTGGCCATGGATCCTGCCTGGGAGCTGGACAATCTTCTTGCCCTGAAAAAGGAGGCTGCCCAATACGGCCTTGCCATCTACGGAATCGAAAATTTCAGCCCGGCCGACTGGTACGATGTCCTTCTGGCCGGGCCGAAGCGGGACCGTCAGATAGAGCATCTGAAGCAGATTATCAAAAATGCAGGAAAAGCCGGCATAAAAGCGTTCGGCTATAATTTCAGCCTGGCCGGGGTCTGGGGCCATCAAAAGAAGCATGCCGCAAGAGGCGGTGCTGTCAGCACCTGTTTTGACGCATCTCTTCTGGATATCCAGTCCCCTGTCCCCAACGGTCAGGTCTGGAATATGACCTACGCCTCCCCGGACGGCGGCTTCCTGTCTCCCATATCCCATGAGGAGCTGTGGCAGCGTCTCAGATATTTCCTGGAGCGGATCCTCCCTGTGGCCCAGGAGGCCGGTGTGGAGATGGCGCTCCATCCTGATGATCCCCCTGTGCCTGTGCTGCGCAGGATGCCCCGCCTGGTTTACCGTCCGGAGCTTTATCAAAGATTAATCGATCTGGTTCCCAGCCAGGCAAACAAAATTCAGCTGTGCCTGGGAAGCCTGCAGGAGATGGAATCTGACAAGCCCGTCTACCACTACCTGGATCAGTATCTTGCACAAGATAAAATCAGCTATGTCCATTTCAGAAATGTAAAAGGCAAGGTTCCCTGCTATGACGAGGTTTTCATTGACGAAGGTGATATGGATATGCTTCGTGTCTTAAAGCAGCTGCACCAAAGCAGCTTTGACGGGGTGCTGATTCCAGACCATACTCCCCTTATGACCTGCCAGGCCCCATGGCATGCCGGCATGGCTTACGCACTGGGCTACATGAGGGCTGCTTTCCAGATACTAGAAAAAGGAGGAAATATAGAATGAACCAACTGTTTGAAAAGGCCTTCGGGCTCTCCGGACAGGTAGCGCTGGTAACCGGAGGAGGCAGCGGGCTGGGCTATGCCACTGCCAAATGCCTGGCTGCTGCCGGAGCAAAGGTGATTATCACCGGACGCAGGGAATCTGTTTTAGAGGAGGCCTGTAAGACCCTGGGGCCGCAGGTCTCCTATAAGGTTTTCGATGTAACAGACACCGGCCATGCACCAGATTTTGTGGAATCTGTGGTCAAAAGCCATGGCGGCATTGATATTCTGATCAACAATGCCGGCTGCCACTGCAAAAAAAGGGCGGAGGATATTACCATCCAGGATTTTTACCAGGTGATGGATGTCCACCTCTTCGGTTCCTTTGCCCTGACCCAGGCGGCCATTCCCTATATGCGGCAGAAAAAGAGAGGCAGCATCCTTTTTATCTCTTCCATGTCCGCCCTTTTAGGCATGACCGACGTATGCGCCTATGGCTCGGCAAAATCCGCCCTTTTAGGTCTGACCCGCTGCCTGGCAGGCGATATATCGCCCTATGGAATCCGGGTAAACGCTATCATCCCCGGATTTATAGACACTCCCATGTTTCACAGGGCAGTGGATCAGGATCTGCCCCGTCAGCAGAAGATCCTGGGCCACACCCCTATGAACCGTTACGGAACACCGGAGGACATAGGCTGGGCCGCCGTCTATCTGTGTTCCGAGGCGGCCGGCTTTGTAAACGGGGCTTCCCTTGCTGTAGACGGCGGCTGCTCAATCGGGTTTTAGTGCACTGACACTAGTCTCAATGTCACTATCTCATATGGCTTTGCGGTAAACCGGCAGACTGCTGTCTCCTCTGCCAGCAGCCGTTGTCTGTTCTCCAGCATGTCGCAAAGCCATATCTGTTTCATCTTCCTGGCAAAGGTCAGAAGCACCTGGCTCCGTCTGTTCTCAAATTCATACAGGCGCAGAATCAAATCCCCGTCATCCTCCGCCTTCTTTATCACCTCGATCATAATATTTCGGTTCTCACATGTGACAAAGCCAAACTCCTTCGGCAGTGCCTGATACGTATCTTCCTCCTTTTCTTCTGCCTTTGGCATGTACAGCTTCAGGGGGTTGTTCAGCAAATAGGCTTCTTTTACGATGCCAGCCTCTTTCCAGGAGCCACAGTGGGGCAGGACGCTGTAAATAGCCTGATGCTTCTCCCTGTCTGCTTCCGGATTAGGATATTTTCCCGACTTAATCAGAGACAGGCCCACCACATTCTCTTCCACGCTGACACCATATTTACAATCATTGAGAAAGCTGACGCCGTACCCTTCTTCAGAAACATCCATCCACTTATGGCAGCACACCTCGAACCGTGCCTGATCCCAGGAGGTATTGCAGGTGGTGGGACGTTTTACATTGCCGTACTGAATCTCATAGGTGGCTTCCGTGGTATTTAAATCCAGAGGGAACAGGGCCTTTAAAAAGATCTGTTCTTCTTTCCAATCGGTTGTAAAATGGATATCCACCCTGGGAGAATTGCCGTAAAAATACAGAGTCTCCTCAATGACGGTATCCTGATACTGCCACGTATACTTAAGAGCCCAGCGGTAAGGCCCTGTCTCTGTCACCTCTGCCGAAAGCAGCTTCTCCACAGGCCAGGATTTTTCCTTGTAATAGTCAAACAGGTTCCAGTTGTCAAAAATATGGGGCTTATCCTCATATGTCATCAGAACATTCCCACATCTGCCCTCCTGTAAGATCTGCCGTCCGGCGGTCTTGTCATACCAGGAAGTTATGTGCCCCTGTTCATTTATCAGGATTTCCCCGTAGGGCGTATCCACACGGCAGGGAGATATCTCCACCTTCCCGATCTCCGGCTGGCTGTCTTTTAAAATCCTGTAGCCTTTGGCAGGAACCGAATCCGCCCATGCAAGATACGTTCCGTCCGCTGTTTTCTGAACATAGTGAAGGTGTCCCATATCCACAGCTTCCACAAATCCCCCCATACTCTGCCCGTTGTCATTGAACACCAGCACCTCTCCCACACAATCGGCAATCCTCTGCTTCCTTTTGCTATCCTCTGCCTCTGCAAACCCAAACAGCTGCTCATATTCCCTTCTGGAATCCTCATATACTTCGGCAATGGAAGATCCTGGCAGAATATCGTGAAACTGATTGCGCAGAAGAATCTCCCAGTTCTCCTGCATATGCCCCGGGTATGGCATGCTGCATAGAAGCTGTGCCAGCACAGCGCTGCCTTCAAGGTTGGCCAGGGCAAATTCCCCTCTGCGGTTGTACCTTTTATTCCTTGCCATAGAGGTATAGGTGGCCCGGTGATATTCCAGATACAATTCCCCTGCCCATACAGGCGTCTTCTTCCCTTTCACATCCTGTTCCAGCTTCTCAAAAAATGCTCTGGCCGTAGACTGCCTCGTGGCCGGGCACCCGGGGATCCCGGTCGACAGGCGCCGCTCTGTCTCCAGCATCTCTGCCGTAGGCCCTCCCCCGCCGTCGCCGTATCCGTAGGAGCACAGCACCTCCCTGTTTAAATCCTTCTGCTGATATCTCTGCCAGGCCCCTTTTATCTGAGACGGATGGATATAACCATTATAATTTGTAGTAAACCTTGAAATATATTCCTGGCTGGTCTTCAAGCTTCTTGTGGGAGACGTATAGTCCCTGGTAGGAATAAAATGCGTCAGTATCCGGGTTCCGTCGATTCCCTTCCAGTAAAACGTGTCATAGGGTATCTGATTCCACTCATTCCAGCTTATTTTCGTAGTCATGAAATAACGGATCCCGCATTTTTCCATAATCTGAGGCAGGGCGGCAGAATATCCGAACACATCTGGCAGCCACAGAATCACATTGTCCTTTCCGAATTCCTCTTTAAAAAACCGTTTTCCATAGAGGAATTGTCTCACCAGGCTTTCGCCGGATGCAAGGTTGCAGTCAGCCTCCACAAACATGCCTCCCTCTGTCTCCCAGCGCCCCTCTGCCACACGCCTTCCGATCTGCTCATAGATCTCCGGGGCATTCTTTTTCACATATTTATATAGCTGAGGCTGGCTGGACATAAAGATGTATTCCGGATACCGTCCCATCAGCTCAAGAACCGTGGAAAAGCTGCGCACTGCCTTGTCCTCTGTCACGGAAAGGGTCCACAGCCACGCCACGTCGATGTGGGTATGGCCTACACAGCGGACAACCGCCTCCGGCAGGCAGGGCCTGTCATAGATCTTTTCCTTCAGATATTTTTCTGCCTCCATTAAGCTGCTGTAAAAGGCGTCTGAGCCTGGCTTGCGCAAATCCAGGAGATTCACCGCCTGATTCAAAACCCCTAGAAGATCCAGGTATGTGACATCTGTCTCCTCCAGAAGACATACGGTCTGAAAAGGAACCAGCAGGTCATAATAGAATTTTTCCACCTGCCTGTCCACCGTCCGAAGCAAAGGCTGAAACAGCAGATGAAAATTCTGCACCCCTGTAAAGGCTGAAAGAAATATATGATGGCATTCATTTTCCTGTGCGCAATCAGTTACGGTCAGCTCCCTGTGGTTCACGTCAAAGCCCTGCCTCAGTTTTCCGTCAATATGCACGGTAAACTGAGGATTGGTCGCATCCCATTCCCCCTCCTTTCCAGTTTTCAGGGTAAACTCTACAGGTTTTCCCTGAAAGGAAGAGGGGATCTCTGCCTTTGTCCAGAAGGCCACATATTGATTATGCCCTCCCCACACACCGGAGGCCGGAACCGGCTCCCAGGCAGCCGCTGTGTCTGACGGAAGAGGCCTTGTCTCCCCCCTTCTTTTCTCCATCCTCCAGTTGGGAAGCTCTGCCTCCTGGGGATAGCGCAGCTTAGACAGCTGATTCAATATCTCTTCAATTCTCTGTTCTGTAAACATAACATCTTCTACTCCTTTTTTCGGTTTTTATGTCCCATTCAAAACATGTCCCATTCAAAAAAACAGGTTCCGCTTTCCAGCAGGATTTCCCTTTCTGCCTCCCGGACACAGGGAGGAAGCAAAAGCCTGGCACTGGTCCCGAAGGGGACTTTAAGGGTTACCAGAGCCTTCCCCTTTTCCAGCTTCCATTTCACAGCGGTGACGCCATGAGGCGTATCATAGCTGCACTCCATGGTATCTGTCAGAAGGGACGGGGCCAGAACAAACGCTGTCATCCCTGGCGCATCATCCTTTAAACGTATGCCTGCAATATAGCGGTACAGAATAGCCGATACATGGGAGAACATCACATGGTTATGAGAGCCGCCCAGGTTCCAGCATTCCGTTAGGGTGGTGCATCCCTTTTCCGCCAGATACAGGTATCCAGGATATGTATTCTGGCACAGCATTTTATACAATATTTCCGTGTATCCATGATCTCCCAGGCTCTCCATCACGTATTTTTGGCCCAGCACCCCGAAATCCAGATGATATCCATTCCCTGCAATGCGGTCTGCCAGCCGCTCTGCCACCTTATCTTCCTCCTCCTTTTTCAGCACATGGTTCCATGCCAGGCAGCCGTCCGATGTCTGGCAGTCGCCTTCTATTTCCAGATTGTCCTTTACAAACCGGTGTGCCAGTGTCCGGCGGATCTCTTCTTTATAAGAAGCGTAGGGATTGGAAACCCCCAGAATCCGGCTTATCCGATCCAGGATAGCTGCCGCCTCATAATAGCAGGCCGTATCAGTCAGGGCTACAGGCGCCTTAAAGGATTCCATGTTCACAGACACTGCAGGGCCGTCAAAGGGGGCGCACCAGTCTCCGATGCCGTAATTTAAGACGCCATCCACAGCCATGGAGCGCATAAATTCAAAATGCTTTTGCATATACGGATAATATTTCTTAAGTATCTGTATATTTCCTGTATGGCGGTAAAGCAGCCACGGAAGGGTGGTCAGAACCAGGGACCAGTCCGGGCCGTTTCCCCAGTTAAAGCCCCACCCGGTGGAAGGGCAGACGCAGGGGATGGCCCCGTCTGCTCTCTGACAGTCACACACACTGTCCAGCCACTGAAGCAGGATGTGAAACGAATCAAAATTGATAAGCAGCTGCTCCGCGGCAAATCCATTGTCGCCGGTCCATGCATTTTTCTCCCGGTGAGGGTCAGAGGTGGGAAGGCCCATGGCATTGGAACAGCTGGCCCACCGGCACAGATGCTGGATCCTGTTGAGCCTTTCATCTGAGCAGGCAAAGGAGCCTGTCTCACGGAAGTCTGTGTGCATTACCACTGCAGTAAGCTTTACCTCTCTGGGATCCCCTCCCTCTGTCTCCACTTCCACATACCGGAAGCCATGGTAGACAAACCGGCTGCTCCAGCTCTCTCTGCCATCGCTTTTCTTTATGTAGCGGTCTGTCTGAAACTCTCCTTCCCTGATAAAGCATCGCAGGTGGCTTTGATCCACGTGGAGCCTGTCTTCTGTCAGCTCTTCCCCATAGCGGAGAATCCACTGGCTTCCCGCCGGCCCGTCTGCAGTTAATTCCGCCTTTCCTGCCAGGTTCTGCCCGAAATCAAAGATATGCCGCCCTTCCTCTGTCACATAGGAGTCTGCAGGCTCCAGGGTTTTCACTGCCCGGACAGGCGCTCCCTGTGCAGGCTTCAGGATTCCTCCCGGCCCCCGCAGCTGAATCGCTTTTTTCCACGAAGAATCATCAAAACCACTTTCATTCCAGTGTTCCTCCTCCAGGCGGGCATCATAATGTTCGCCGCTGCGGACAGAATTAAAGATTATAGGGCCTTTTGACACCTTCCAGCTTGTGTCCGAGCAGATACAGGCTTCTGTTCCGTCCTCGTATTCCATATGGAGTTCGCACAGCAGTCTTGGAACTCCCCGCCAGGTAGACTGGGGTGCATTCCATGCATCTTTGGTAAAGCAATTATACCAGCTGTTTCCCAAAACCACTGCCAGGGTAGCCCTGTCCCCTGCCGGCAGATACTCTGTCACGTCATACACCCGGTAAAGAACCGTGGCGTCATATTTGGTGTAGGCCGGTTCCAGCAAATAGTCAGAGACCCTTTTCCCCTCCAGCCATGCCTCATAGACCCCCAGCCCGCAGATATACAGGCGGGCCTTCCTTACTTTTCCTGACAGTGGAAATGTCTTCCTGAAATAAGGGGCCGCCTCATCGTCTTTGTCTAATTTGCACCAGGGCGCACCGATCCAGCGGGCACGCCACGGCTCCTCCCCTTTTCCTGTCTCAAACCATCCCATATCCCCCTGTGCCTTTTCCTGTTCGCTGTTCCATGCGGTTATACGCCACCTGTACCTTGTTCTGGGTTCCAGGGGCGGGCCTTCATACGGAACCGATACGTTTTGCCTGCCCTCCACCTTTCCCGAATCCCATACGGGATTTTTGTCCTCTTTAAACACAACAATCCGGTAAGCCGACTGAAAATCCCCGGCCCTTTCTGAATCCATTTTCCAGGAAAAAACCGGTGTCTCATCCATCCCCAGGGGGTTCTCCTGGTAATTGCAGAAACAGCCAGTGACGCGAAACCCTACATCCTCCATCCTTTCCCTCTCCTTTCCCATTCTCTTAATTTTTTTGTTTCTTCTGGCGGTAGTGTAACGGTGTACACCCTGTAGCCTTCCGAAACAGAATCCCGAAATATTTGGGATTATTCCCGTAACCTATCTTACCTGCAATCTCGTGAATGCTGTCATTGGTATGGCGGAGAAGGTACTTTGCCTTGGATATCCGTATCTCCGTCAGATAATGATTAAACCGCTGTCCGGTCTCCTCCTGGAAGCGCCTCCCCAGATAATCCACATTCATGAAAAACTGCTTGTCCGCAATCTGTTTCAGAGAAAGCTCTGGATCCTGATAATTCTGCTCCACATAATCCATCACTTTCCTGACACATTCGCTGTACAGGCGCGTATCCATACCTCCTTCCCCCATCCGCGCCTTTTGTGCCTTTCTTTGCTCCACATCCTGGACAGCCTTCTTCACCTCCCTGATAATCAGCTCTTCTTTTAAAGGCTTCACAAGATAATGGTGTACATGGTTTTTGATGGCAGCCATGGCAAAGTCAAATTCCTCATAGGCTGTCAGCAGCAGAAACTCGATGGTATATTCTCTCCTTTTGGAGAAATATTCCACCAGCTCCAGGCCGCTTATGACAGGCATCTTAATATCCGTCAGCACCAGATCCGGCTTATGGGCTTCGATGGCCTGAAGGGCCTCCTGCCCGTCTTTACAGACCGCCGACACCTGAATGCCCAGCTGCTCCCAGTCAATACACGTATGGAGAACCTCCCGGATTAATTTTTCATCATCTGCAATTACCAGCTTAATCATAGGATTCCCCCCTGTCCCTTTCTCTTACTGTCCAATAAGGTATGGTCATCTCTGCAACCGCCCACTGGGCTTCATTATAAAATTCCAGCCTGTACTCTTTTTTAAAATATATCTTTAAACGGCTGTCCACATTCAAAAGGCCTATGCCGTGTCTTGTAGGGGTAATTTCATGATCCCGCAGCTTCCTTAAAAAATCCTGTGCAAACCGGGTTCCCCTATTTTTTATCCTGATCTCAATCTGCTCCCCGCGTTTTCCTATCTCCATCACAACCTGGCAGGTATGGGGGCAGTTCTCCACACCGTGAACCACAGCATTTTCCACCAGGGGAAGGACTGTAAGCTTTGGCAGCACCCCATGATAACAGTCTGGATCCACCTGCCTGCTAAAATCCAGCCTCTGGTCAAACCGCAGCTTCTGAATGAGAATGTAATCGTCAATAAGACCTATCTCCTCTTCCAGGCGGATCTCGTTGTTATGATTGCTCATAATCAGATGCATCATATTGCCCAGCGCTTCCACAATGGAGCAGACATTGTCATTCTGTCCCAGTTTGGCGCAGCAGCGCACGCTCTCCAGGGTGTTGTACAGGAAATGAGGATTGATCTGCATCTCCAGGGCCTGAAGCTTTGCTTCCTGGATCAGCAGGCGGCTTTCATAATTGTCTCGTATCAGACAGTCAATCCGGTCGGACATTCTGGTAAATCTGCGCATCAGCACCCCCACCTCGTCGCTTCGCCTCATGTCCTGGTTGTCAAGCTCCACACTTTCAAAATCCGTATCGCTCACATTGTCAATCATATGCATCAGCTTACTGAAATCACGGAGAATCTGGCGCAGCACCAGTGCCGCAATACACACGGCAAGGAGAAGGCACAGGCACATGGTAAAAATAATATTTGCCGTTCCCTTCCTGATAGTTTCTTCTATAGAATCATAGGGGATGGCATAAAGGTAGTCCCAGTCATTTTTCCCAACCTGGCCCCGAATCACAAAATAGCTGGATCCGTTCTGCCTTAAGACAGCATATTCCTGATCTTTTTCTAACTGGTTGGAAAAATCGATCTCCTCTCCCATATTGGTGTACATATAAAATACCTGGCCCCTCTCGTCCAGCAGCGAAAAGCAGCATTCCTCCTGCTGTAGCCTGGTGGTACAGCTGTGAAGGACAGGCTGCAGATTCAGGCACCCTGCCAGCACCCCCAGAGAATCCAGACGCATAGGGTGGATACGCCGTATATTCTGGGCTATCACCAGGCCGTAGGAATCGCTGAATTCTGTTATCCACACCGTATTTTTATCCAGCGCTTCCCAGGCTATCCCCTCCAGCTCATCCATGGTAAATCTGGTTCCCAGGCTGGAATCATAGCCGTTGTCAATTTTATATGTGCTGTTGTAAAATACACCTTTATCCATATAGATGCACATTCCGTAAACCGCCGGATTCAGCTTGTCATTGATGTACTGCTGCAGCTCTCTCTCAAGGCTCCGTACGGTCTGGGCGGACAGATACTCTCCTTTTTCAATGGCAGACAGGTGATCCTGAATGACACTGTCAGTTGCCACTGCTTTTATATATTCCTCCGTATTTTTAAGGGTATCGTTCAATACATCGGCTGAGACTGTCAGCACCGTCTGGTACGTATGGTACAAAAGCATGTCATACTGCCTTTGTAATTTCCGGATTCCTGTTATGGCAGTGCCTACCAGCACAGTCAGGCTTACAACGATGACGCTGATGATTTTTACCCGGAAAGGAAGATTTAAAAATGCGAAATCCAGTTTTTCCTTTATTTCAGATAATCTGCTAATACTATCACCCTTTTCTCTCAAAGCAAGTATAATTTTTCTATAAATATCATAGCATATTTCTCAGAAAAATGTTGATTTTGCCTAATTTTTGAGGTTATTTAAACTTTTACGTCTGTTTTCTAAGTTTGGTTTTTTACCTGGTTTCTGTATAATATAACCATAAAATATCGTGGAGGGATTCATATGAAAAACAAAAAACAACTTGCTGCCCTGTTGACCACAGCCATGCTGGCTGCTTCCTTAACCGCCTGCAACAGTTCTAAACCAGCCGAGACCGCCCCTTCGGAAACCACTGCCGTCTCTCAGAGCCAGGGTCAGACAGCATCTGAAGAAACCACCTCTGCCCCTTCTTCTGAAGAGATTACGCTCTCCGTAGCCTGGTGGGGCGGTGATACCCGCAACGAACGTGTGGAAAAAACCTTAAGCCTTTATACAGAACAGCATCCAAATGTCACCTTCAGCACAGCCACCAACAATTTCACTGACCATGGAACCGCCATGTCCACAGCGGCCGCTTCCGGGGATCTGCCTGATATGTGGCTGATTCAGACCCAGCTGTGGATGGGACAGTATGTGGACAGCGGACAGCTTTTGGATCTAAGGCCCTACATTGAAAGCGGCGCCCTTGACACAACCAACATACCGGAAGCAAATTTAGAAAGCGGGCGTGCCGCAGACGGCGGAATCTACGCCGTGGCCGCCGGCCTGAATACTCCCTGTATCCAGTATAACCAAACTTTGCTGGAGGAGCATGGGATCGAAATCAAAAACGGGATGACAGTAGATGAATTTGCTGCCAAATGTGCTGAAATCTACGAAAAGACCGGATACAAAACCATCATCAACAACCCGGAATCATTCATCGAATATCTGCTGCGGGCTGACGGGAAGCTTCTCTATGATGAAGGCAAAATAGGCGCCGATTCTCCGGAGGATCTGATAACCTATTTTAACCTGATGCAGAAGGGACGGGATGAGGGATGGCTGATTGACTATGAAACCTATGTGACTGCCGGCGGCGATTCTGCCACACAGCCTGTTGTCACAGGAGAGGCGTGGAACGCCATGTGGAATTCCAACCAGACTGCCGCTCTCCAGAGCCCATGCCCGGAAGGTGTGGTTCTCGGAATGGTAACCTGGCCCACCTCCAACCTGGATGCCTCCGGTTACACGGCTGGCGCCATGGGATGGTGTATTCCTGCCAATACCAAACACCCGGATGAGGCCGTGGCCCTGCTGGACTGGTGGCTTAACTCCCCCGAAGTCCATGAAATTATCCTGGGAGAACTGGGAATGCCTGCAAATACCGCTGTTGCAGAACACATTATCCCTCTGCTGGACGAGACGAACGCCCGGGCATTTGAATATATCTTAAACGACGTCATTCCTCACAGCAGCCCCAAGAATCCTATCGGAGGCCCCGGCGCCACGGAGGTGCGGAATCTGATTGATGAGCTGGAAGAAATGATGTACTACGGTTCCATCACACCCCAGGAGGGAGCTGAACGCCTGTTTACAGAAGGAAATGCATTCATGGCCCAGCAGTAGATGCAGGACACCGCCGTGAAGGAAGGAACCGAGCCACAAACTCTGACCTGCCGGTTGCGGGACTGATTGAATCAGCCCGCAACTTTTTTATCACACCTGCCTCCACGGCCAAATCCGAGAGTACTCAATCCATACGGATTTCGCCGCCTCAGAAAGGAGCTATCATGAAAAAGAAATCTCACACATTCCGTTCCTGGTTATATAAAGAAAATGTTGCCGGATACGTTCTGGCAGCCCCCTTCATCCTTGGATTCTTTGCCTTTATTCTTGTTCCCATGGGCATGTCCTTATACTTTTCTTTCTGTGACTACAACATTCTGTCGCCGGAAACATGGGTGGGCTTTAAAAACTATGCCAGGCTGTTATCCGATCCCAAGCTGATGAATTCCCTGAAAGTCACGCTGAAATACGCTTTTTTCTCGGTTCCTCTGAAGCTTTTGTTTTCTCTGTGCGTGGCGCTGCTTCTGCTGCGGAATACAAAGGCCACTCCCTTTTACCGCGCCGTCTATTATGTGCCTTCCATTATGGGGGCGTCGGTTGCAGTATCGGTTTTGTGGAAGCAGGTATTTACCACCGACGGCCTTTTTAACCGTATCACCGGCCTTAAGGTGGCATGGCTTGCCAATACCAAAACCGCCATATGGATCCTGATCCTTCTGTCCGTATGGCAGTTCGGCTCTTCCATGCTCATCTTTTTATCCACCCTGAAGCAGGTGCCTCAGGAATTATACGAGGCAGCCAGAGTGGACGGCGCCGGCAAGGTCTCCTCCTTTTTTACCATCACGCTGCCCCTTCTTACCTCCACCATCTTTTTTAATTTGATTATGCAGAGTATCAACGGGCTTTTGGTGTTTGTCCAGGGCCAGATCATCACTGCAGGAAAGCCTATGGATTCAACCAAATTTTATGTGCTTTATATGTATGAGCAGGCATTTCAGTTCAGCAAGGCCGGCTACGCCTCTGCCATGGGCTGGGTCATGGTGCTTCTTATAATTGCTTTCACCGTATTTTTATTTGCCACAAAAAAATTCTGGGTCTATGAAGGAGGGTATTGATTATGACCAGAAAAAATAAGGACCGCCTGTTTACGATCCTGTATCATGCCCTGATCCTGGCCTTTGCCTTTCTTATGATCTATCCCCTGATCTGGATGGTGTCCAGCTCTTTTAAGCCTACCAATACCATCTTTGCCACTGCTGCCAACATTTTTCCCGAAAAGGCTACTGTGGAAAATTACATACACGGATGGAAAGGGATCGGAAAGACCAGCTTCTTCACATTTTTCAGAAACACCTTTTTTGTCTGCATCATAAACACACTTGGAACCGTTGTTTCCTGCACCCTTGTGGCTTATTCCTTTGCAAGGTTAAAATACAAGCTGCGCGGCCTTTTCTTTTCACTGGTGCTTCTCACCATGATGCTGCCTGGTGAAATCTTGATGATACCTCAGTACCTCTGGTACAACAGGCTGGGCTGGATCAACACCTACCTGCCTCTCATTGTTCCCGGGTACTTTGCAACCTCCGGTTTTTTTGTGTACCAGATTAAGAATTTCATTGACAGTATCCCCCGCGAGCTTGATGATGCCGCCCGCATCGACGGCTGCTCCTACTACAGTATTCTGACCCGCATCATGCTGCCCTTGATAAAACCGGCCATCGCAACAGTGGTAATCTTTTCCTTTTTGAACAACTGGAACAATTATATGGGAGCTCTCTTATATTTGAGAAAAACAGAAAAATATACCGTAAGCCTGGCGCTGAAATTATTCTGTGACCCCACCTCCCAGTCGGATTACGGCGCCATGTTCGCTATGGCTACTGTGTCCCTTATTCCTATTTTCTTTATCTTCCTTACGATGCAGCGCTACATGACCCAGGGAATCGCCACTTCCGGTTTAAAGGGATAAACATGACTCTAAGAAAGGAATTTTTATATGGAACTTTTTACAAACATAAATCATATTCCCCCATGTCCTGTCATCAGCAGATTTGTGGCTCCGTGGGATACCAGCGGATGGTATGGGGTCTGTCCTGATTTCGCAGAGGGGAAACGGCTCTACTCCAATTCAGATGCCTGTGTGACCGTCCTTCCCGAAAAATACCGGGGAGCAGAATACATTATGACCTATGACTCCAAGGCAGACGGAGCAGATGATAAGCAGGAGGTTGACTTTTATCTTGAACAGGACGCCAGGGTGATGGTGGCTTTGGATCGTCTTGCACCGGATGACTTCCTGCCTGATTTTACAGATACCAGAGAAACCCTGGCTGCCAGCAATGGCTGTGTCTACCGTATTCTTTCAGCCTCCTATCCCGAAGGCTCCCAGGTCCATATTCCAGGCTTTTTCGGTGATTTCCACCACTTTGTGGTCTTTGTCCTTCCCGAGGACAGGACAGGGCAGGGGGAGCCCTTTGAAATTTCATGGGAGCCCTGTACCCTTCCGCCTTATAAAAGGCTTGCCTATACATGGTATTTTCATGAGGTATTTAATTCCCTGCCTGCCGGTTCCGCCCCGGAAGGCTTCTCCTGTGGCGGCTTCTGCAGGGTCATGAATTATCCTCACAGCTTCCGGCGCAAATACGTCTGTTTAAAAAACGGGGGATTCCTGAAAAGAAAGCTTTTAGCCAGCGGACAGGAGGTTCTGGAAGTATCGATAGAAGTTATTTGCGGAGCTGTAACCGCAGAATTTTGTGGCGCTGAGCTGATTCTGAAAAACAGGCAGGTATGCTTGAAAAACGGGCAGGTTCTGGCTGCCTCTGAGGATAACAGCTTTGATCTGCGTTTAGTCAGGGATACCTGTTCTGCCGGATCCGGTTTTTTAAACGTCTGGGTCAACAGCCGGCTTGCCTCCCGGATTCCCTGTCTCCCGGACAAGCTTGTGAGCATCTCCATAGAAACCTCACCAGAGGCGGTTGCTGCTCTGGATTTTATATCTCTGAGAGATAATACGGAAGTATTCGCAGCCTGGGAGGATTTCTCCGTGCTGCCGCAGAACCTTCATCTCAGTGCCCAGGCCAGCGCAGTACTGGCCGATTATCCCTTTGACACAGACAAAAGCCTGTGTCTGACAGGAGGGAGCTGCTGCTATCATTTTCCCCCTGTTGCGGATACGGTTACGGTTGAAACCAGAGTCAGGGCCCGGGAGGATGCTTTTGTGGTTCTGCCGGAATTAAGAGACTGTGATGGGCAGCTTGCGCTGCGCATCGCCATGTACCACAGCAATCTGTATGCCTCCAGAGGCCAGGGATGGGAACGGATCTTTGGAGGAGATACAGACTGGATGTACTACCCTTATGACAACTGGTACAATATCCGAATCACTGCCTCCCTGTCAGAGGGCACCTATGATCTTTTTATAGACGGCGCCAGGCGCGTATGTGGATTTCCTCTTGCCGGGCCGGTAAAAAATATTGCCCAGATTGGATATTATGTAAAAAAAGGAGAGCTTTATATCCATGAACTGAGGGTCTGTGACGCTTCTTCCATCTGCCGCGGCCTGATGCCTCCCAATGCTGTATATGACGTTTTGAAGGCTCCGTATAACGCCCACGGAGACGGAACCTCTTCTGATACCGCGATACTGCAGCGTGCCATCGACGACGCAGCCTATACAGGGGGAACCGTATATCTTCATGACGGCGTATTCTATACAGGTTCCTTAAATCTGCATTCGGATATCACATTTTTCCTGGATCGCAGTGCAGTGCTGCTTGGCGCAAACAGCCATACACAATATCCTCTCCATACGCCCGGCAGCAGCCTTTGTGCATCCAGGCAGCTGGGAAGAGGTATTTTGTACGGCGAAAATCTCTGCA
The DNA here is from genome assembly GCA_910585435.1 of uncultured Hungatella sp. Lineage (GTDB taxonomy): Bacteria > Bacillota > Clostridia > Lachnospirales > Lachnospiraceae > UBA3402. The sequence goes on from CAJUEJ010000006.1 coordinate 153,271, forward strand.
ATGTGCGCGTCACAGGCGGAGGTTTTATAGACGGCCAGGGGCTTTACGGTTTTAAGATGAATGACCCAAGCGACAACCGCCTACCTGATTCCCGCCCCTGTATGATCTATGTGGCTTACTCCCGGGGTATCACTCTAGAAGATATCCATTTTCAGCGTTCCGCCTACTGGACCGTGGTGCCCCTTTCCTGTCGCAATGTATTTATGCAGTACCTGGATCTGGACTGTATGAACACGCCCAACCGGGACGGCATCGACCCTGTGGACTGTCATGACATGACCATCCGCCGATGCAATATCATGGCAGGGGACGACGGGCTCTGCTTTAAGTCCTCGGATCCCTATGGCTGTGAGAATATTGACGTATCAGATATGATGATCCAGTCTCTGGCAAGCGGCATTAAGTTTGGAACAGACACGTATTACAGTTTGAAAAATGTTTCCATACGAAATTGCATCATAAAAAATGTGAACCGCTGCGGCATTTCTCTGGAATCCGTAGACGGAGCAGCGGTATCCCATGTGATGTTTGACGGGATCCATATGACGGATACTGGGGCTCCTGTATATGCAGTTCTAGGAAACCGCCAGAGGGTTCCCCGGGGTATTTTTTCCATACGGCAGGGTTCTATGGACGGCATCTGCTTTAAACATCTTCGTTTTGACCGGCCTTACCCTTTCAGCTTTACCAAAAACATCCGGGAAAACATGATAATCGGCCAAAGCCCCCAACAGCCTGTCCGCAATATAAAATTCTCAGACTGCCACTTTGAGCTGCCCGGAGGCTTTACAGAAATTCCGGATGTTCCGGAACCAATCGGAGAAAAATATCCGGAATATGACCAGCACGGCCTTTCCAACGGCTATGCATTCTGTCTTCGTTATACAGAAAAAATAGAGTTTTACAACTGCAATGTGGTACTGGAGAAGCCGGATGTACGGCCCATGGTGGGGCATAGCTGAGCATACAGCCTCATAATCTCCTCCCTGGTTCCAATTCCGTCTGAAAATGCTGTGGCTCCCCCCGCCGCCGTTCCAAGCCGCAGGGCATGGGCATAATCCCTGTTTTCCAGATACCCTGCCAGAAAACCTGCCACCATGGAATCTCCTGCCCCCACAGAATTTTTCACAGTCCCTTCTGCGGCTCCTATCCTATAAGCAATTCTGTCTTCTGCCAGCAGAAGGGCGCCTTCTCCTGCCATGGATACCAGTACATTCCTGGCGCCCATGTCCTGCAGCTGTCCGGCATACTGCCGGACGGCTGCATCATCTTTCAGTGTCACTCCAAACATATCTCCCAGTTCCAGCTTGTTAGGCTTTATCAAAAAAGGATGGTATTTCAGCACATTCAGCAGAAGCTCCTTCTCCGCATCCACCACCGCAAGTATTTCTCTCCCCTCCAGCATTTCCAGAATCCTCTCATAAATTCTGCCGTCGACAGCCCCGGGAATGCTGCCGGAAAGCACAATCATATCTCCTTTTTCCAGCTTATCCAGTTTCTTAAACAGCTTTTCCACATCCTCCGGCATAATCTCCGGCCCCATACCGTTGATCTCGCTCTCCTCATCGGATTTCAGCTTCACATTGATGCGGGACATGCCCTTTTTCACCCGGATGAAATCTGACGAGAACCCAAGGCCTTTCACGCCTCTCTCGATCTCATCCCCCGTAAATCCGGCTATAAATCCCAATGCCATACTGGCATATCCCAGATTCGCCAAAAGGGCTGATACATTGATGCCCTTTCCTCCATAAAAAATATGCTCTTCCACAGTCCGATTGACAGCTCCGGCTGTAAAATGGTTCACTCTCACCACATAGTCAAGGGCTGGATTGAATGTTATTGTGTAAATCATGGTGGTCCTCCTTAATCTGAATATGTACTCTCATATCTATGGGAAAACGCCTCTCTTCGGTATCTTGATCTTTGCTGCAAATTGTTCTGAAAGAATATCACAATTATCCCTTACAGGCAAGTATTTTCCTCACCAAAACCACCCTCCAAATCCAACATTTTCACTGTTTTTTATAACATTTATCTCTCCCCCATTTCCCCTGCAGACACTACAATGATAAACACTGCTTCCGTTTTTCAAAATTCATGCAACAGAACGATTCACAAGCCAAAGCAACGGACAAAAACAAAATTAACATACAAAAAAGGAGATTCACCATGGGCATTTTCTACCATTCAGCTACAAATACCTTTCATCTGACCAACGGCCAGATCAGCTATCTGATGAAGGTACTCCCAAACGGCGCCCTGGGCCAGCTGTATTTCGGCCAGGCTATCCGTGATCGGGAGAGCTTTGACCACCTTCTGGAAATGAAGCGCCGTCCCATGTCTTCCTGCGTCTTTGAAGGGGACAGCCTTTTTTCCCTGGAACACGTAAAGCAGGAATACCCTGTCTACGGCTCCACAGATTTCCGCCATCCGGCAGTAGAAATCCTTCAGCCAAACGGCAGCCGGATCACGGACTTTGTCTATGAATCCCACACCATCACCAAAGGAAAGCCCAGGCTTCAGGGCCTTCCTGCCACTTACTGCGAGTCCGATGACGAGGCAGAAACCTTAACCATCTGCCTGCAGGATAAGATTTTAGACGTATCCCTGTATCTTCAATACACCCTGTTTGCCGGATATCCTGTCATTGCCCGCAATGCCCGCCTGGAAAATCACGGGAAACAGGATCTGCACCTGACCACAGCCATGAGCCTGTCCTTAGACCTTCCTGACAGCCAGTATGAATTCGTCCACTTTTCCGGGGCCTGGTCCAGGGAGCGCCACATGAAGGTCCGCCGTCTGGAGCAGGGAATTCAGTCAGTGGAATCCGTCAGAGGCCATTCCTCCCACAACCACAACCCCTTTATCATGCTTCGCCGCCCCGGAACCGACGAAGTGTCAGGCGAGGTCATAGGCTTTTCTCTGGTTTATTCTGGAAATTTTCTGGCACAGATCGAAGTAGATACCTGGGATACTGCCAGGGTCACCATGGGGATTAACCCCTTTGGATTCGACTGGAAATTATCTCCTGACGGCACATTTCAGACGCCGGAGGCCGTGATGGCCTACTCCTGCCAGGGCATGGGGAACATGAGCCGAACCTTCCACAGCCTTTACCGCTCCCGTCTGGCCCGCGGTCAGTGGCGGGATAAGCCCCGTCCCATTTTGATTAATAACTGGGAGGCTACCTACTTTAATTTTACGGAGGATAAATTAGTCTCCATCGCCCAGGCAGCCAAAGAAGACGGCGTTGAGCTTTTTGTCCTGGATGACGGCTGGTTCGGCCGGCGAACCAATGACTGGACAGGCCTGGGAGACTGGGAGGCCAACTTGGAGCGCCTTCCCGGCGGCATCACCCGCCTGGCAGACCGCATCGACGGGCTGGGCATGAAATTCGGCCTCTGGTTTGAACCGGAGATGGTAAACAAGGACTCTGATCTTTACCGTGCCCATCCGGATTGGATCATTCATGCTCCGGGGCGGCGGACTTCCCACGGAAGAAATCAGTTTGTGCTGGACTTCTCCCGAAAGGAAGTGGTGGACTGGATCTATAATGCAATGTTCAAAATCCTTTCCCAGGCCAAGGTATCTTACATTAAATGGGATATGAACCGCAGTATCACGGAAAATTACTCCCAGGCTCTGCCGGCAGACCGGCAGGGAGAGCTGCTTCACCGGTACATCTTAGGCGTCTATGACCTGTACGACCGCCTGAATACCGCGTTCCCTCATATTCTTTTCGAGTCCTGCGCCTCCGGCGGCGGACGGTTTGACCCCGGCCTTCTGTACTATGCCCCCCAGGGCTGGACATCAGATGATTCCGATGCCATAGAACGGCTGAAAATCCAGTACGGCACCTCCTTCTGTTACCCGGTCAGCTCCATTGGAGCCCATGTGTCAGCGGTTCCCAACCACCAGGTAAACCGTATCACCCCTCTGTCCACCAGGGCAAATGTGGCCTGCTTCGGCACATTCGGATATGAACTGGATCTGAACCAGCTGACGGAAAAAGAGAGGGAACAGGTCAGAGAACAGATTGCTTTCATGAAAGAATACCGCCAGGTTCTTCAGTTCGGGGATTTCTACCGCCTTCTGTCACCTTTTGACAGCAATTTCACTGCCTGGATGGCAGTCAGCCAGGATAAACGGACTGCGCTGGCAGGCTGGTATAAAACTCTTAATGAGGTCAACGGCCCTTACCGCCGGATAAAGCTTCAGGGGCTGAATCCGGAATACTCCTACACCATTGACGGAGGGGACAGCCGCTTCGGTGACGAGCTGATGCATGTGGGGCTTCTCACCACAGACAGCGCTGCCGGAGAACGAAAGCCGGAGGAGCCTGCCAGCGGTGATTTCGATTCTCATATTTTTGTCTTAAAAGCTTAATCACACAATGAATAAAGTAATACACGCCTCCAGCCGCCAAAACATGGCACTTGAGGCGTGTATCTTTTCAAACCCTTGTCTTTAAATGCTGTTCCAAATTCCCCTTTTCCTCTTTCAGCTTCTGATTCCGGTACTTCACAGGCGTGATGCCAAACTGCTGTTTAAAAGCCTTGGAAAACACCTGGGGATCCTGATAGCCGCAGCTGACGGCGATATTTGTGACAGAAGCATCCGTCAGAATCAGCTGCTCCTGTGCCCGGGTCAGACGGAACCGCGCCAGATACTCCTGGGGCGAGATATCCAGCACCCTCCTGAAAAGGGTAAACAGATAGCTTCTGTTCAGTGCCACATACCGGGCCACATCTCCCACCGTGATACCATTTGCATAGTTGTTCCGTATATATTCAAGGGCCTGGTGAACATACCGGTTCTCCCTCTCTGTCCTGGTAAGGCTGCTTTCCACATTCTTTGTCAGCCCTTTGGCCAGGCAGGCGAAAAACTGGCACAATAAGGACTGGAGCAAAAATACGCTTACCTGATCCGATCGATTGTGAGTCAGCATAGCCTCAACCAGTTGCAACAGCTCCCCTCCGTTCTCATACCGGAAGGTCAGCTGGCCCTCCCCTAATCCGATAGCCCTCAGACAGGTCTCACAGTTGCCGCCGTCAAACCCGATCCAAAGATACGTCCAGGGATTCTGCTCGCTGGCCTGATAAAAGGTCTGCCTGTTAGGCGGCACAAGAAATCCCTGGCCTTTTCCCAGAACATATTCCTGGCCCTCTACCCGGTATATCCCCTGCCCGTCCAGTATGTAATGAAGCAGGTAATTGGGCCGGACTGCCGGACCGTAGCTGTGCAGCGGTTCACAATGGGCGTGACCGCAGTAACAAAAATAAAAATCACTGAACTTCTGATATTGCTTCTGTAAATTCAAAACATAGCTTTCTTCCATGGCTCTCTTCCACTTTCTTTTGCCTTCACGTCTCTGTATCATCATTTCCGACAGCCTTACTCACAGCGGATAAGGAAATCCCCCTGTGGGCGCATGAAGATTTACTTCATGTAAAGAACCCTCTCTCCAAGGGCCGGTATATGCCACCTGGCCGCCGGGTTCTGCTCCATCAGTTCGCCTGCAAAAATCAGGGGATCGATGGTGTTCCCTTCTATCATGTCAAAATGGGTGGGAATGGTTAAATCTGCCTTCAGGATACATGCCAGGGCAGCCGCCTCCACATAGGAAATATTTCCGATGCAGTCCCGCTTTGTCCGGAAATAATCGCCGCCGTTGATGGGAGGGAAAAACAGATGGGGGGCAGGCAGCTGTCTTAAATCCTCCAGCAGAGAATCTGTCAGATACGTATCTCCCAGATGCAGAAGATGGATCCCTCCCATGGCAACCAGGTAGCAGAGTGCAGTATCCTTCCCGTCCTCATCCGTCCTGTGTTCCGGATGGGCGGCAGAAACCGGTAAAACAGTGATGCCAGGCAGATCCATCCGCCGGCCGACCTGGGCCGTAAGGATCCTCTCCCGGCCGATTCCCGCCTCTGTCAGCGTCTTCTCCCATGCTCCGGGAACGATAAACCGTGTGCTGCTGTCAGAGCGTGCAATTCCGGACAGCGTCTCCACAGCCAGATGATCTATATGCCCATGCGTACACAAAACATAATCCCCTCTCACCAGCTCCGGCGAAAAAGGCGCAGGATACAGCCGCCTTGAGCTCCCTTGTTCATCTCTTATGTCGTTTAGTACAGGGTCAATATACACGGTAACCTGTTCCTTCCACACAAACCCGCACTGCCCCAGATTCCAAAAGGCCAGTGTTCCTTTTGGTACCTTTGTATCTGCTATCTCTTCTGCCAGCTCACTGCCCTGGCGGTACCAGGTTCTTTCTCTTATGTTTCCCATGGCACAACGCTCCTTTCCCATCTTCCCACACGGTAAACTTGCATTCAATCTTTGATGTCGCCTCTCTTATGCTTCCTTCACAAATACATATTTCCCATTGTCAGACAAATCCCTGGAATATGTAAAGCCCAGCCCTGTAAACTCCTTAATGCGGTCCGTATCCCCAATACGGTTCTCAGCCAGGAAACGCACCATCTCGCCTCTGGCCATCTTCGCCAGAGTCCCTTTCTGCCTTACCTTCCCGTCTGCCAATTCCCCGAACTCAATGGTAATCCATCTGTCCTTCTGCCCGATATACGTTTCGATACACCGGGAATATTCCTTTGATGCCAGATTGACAATCGTCCTGTCATCATCTAAAAGACCTTTATACAACCGGTCTCCCCAGAACTCATACAGATCCTTACACTTGCCTGCCGGCAGCTTGGCCTGCATCTCCAGGCGGTAAGGCGTTACTCCGTCAAAGGGCCTTAAAAGGCCATAGAAGCCTGATAAAATACGAAGATGCTCCTTCACATAAGAAAGAGCATCCTCTGTAAATACCCTCGGCGCCATATGCTGATACTGCAGCCCCTCATATGCCATAATCGCCGGTGTCAGAACTCTCTCCAAATCCATATCCTGAAAGCGTTTATAATTCAGCTCTGCCAGCTTATCATTGCATTTCCACAATGCCTTGGCATCCTCCAGGGACAAAGACCGGATTTTACTCATAAGGGTCTTTGTATCAGCCATAAACTCCGGCAAATCACAAATCTGAAACGTATCTGTATCTGTATTCATTTTTTTGGCGGGTGAAATAATAATCTTCATGTCAACACTGCTCCTGCTGCCTTTTAAGGTATCTTTTTTGCCATCATTATAGCCTGAAACTCATGATTTCGCAACAGCCTGACGCCCCGCCTTATTGCTTTTATTTGCCTCTATTTTGCCTGCTCCAGACACGCCTTTACAGCCTCTTTGATTCTCCCGCTGGTTAAGGTGGCGCCTGTCACACCGTCTACATCCGGGCTGTTCTGCTCCACAATCGCTGCCGGTACCTTCTCCAGAGCAGGAGCCGCAATATTTTCCGTCTCATGATTGCTCAACACAGTCACTTCCGCAATTTTCCCATCTGCCACAGCCACCTGTACAGTCATGTCACCGTTCTGTCCGTCTACAGTAGCTTCATAGATTCCGTCTTTGATACCGCTCATATCATAGCTTTCCTCTGCAGCTTCTTCCTTCTCAAACAAAGCCTTATCAAGAACAAAGGAAGCCTCCTCTACTGCCGGCCCCTCTGCCAGCTCCAGATTCATCACATTCCGCCCGGAAATCCGTCCGAATACCACCGGCCCCATGACGCCGGTACCGCCGGATACGAATTTGCCCCAGATACCGCCTACTACCTCGCCTGCCGCATACAATCCGGGAATGGCATCTCCATTTTCATCCACAACCTGCATGTCGTTGTTTACCGTGACACCACCCAGGGTCATTACCACCAGCGCTTTAATGGGAACCGCATAGTAGATATCTCCTTCAATCTTGTTGACTGCCACGCTGTAAGCCGTCAGTGTCCCGCCAAAATCACGGCCGAACTCATCTGTACCGCCTGCCTCCACCGCGGCATTGTAGGCCTCTACCGTCTCCTCAAGCGCATCTGCCGGAACGCCGATGATTTCTGCCAGCTCCCCAAGAGAGCCTGCGGACTGAATCAGCTTATGTCCCATGCCGTCTTCCGGCTCATAATAATAGTCCCACATAAACGCGGCATTGGCAGCCTTTAAATCCTCTATAATCTTATCTGTAAAAATATTATACTGAACCGCATCCGTCTGCTCCTCCAGGGCAGTTTCCCTGGGAACTACCTCATCCAGAGTTTCGTTGATAAACCGCTTTCCTTCCTGATTTACATAGATGCCGCCGGCTTTCCACATATACACGTCGCCGATGGCTCCCTTTCCCTGGCTGTACTCCAGGCCCATGGGGAAGGTGGGGATATAGGACAGCTTCTCCTGATCCACCGCCGCACCGACCGTCTGCATAATGCGGATTCCCTTGCCGTCCGCACTGTCCGCGCCGCCTACCAGATACTTGTCACCGTGCTTGGCATATTCACCCATCATCCTGGGATTGCCGGAATAGCCGCCTGTAGCCATGATAATGCCCTTTTTGGCCTGATAGCACACCGACTTTTTGCTGTCGCTGTTGTATCCCACAGCTGTCAGGACCTGCCCTTTTTCATTGCCCAGAAGCTCTGTCACCTCAGTATAATAATCAATGGTTATGTTCTTATATCCGGCAATCTCTTTATCCAGAATCTCATGGACAGCTGATTTGTAATTAGCCGGATCCATGGCCCTGGGTTTATAGGTTCTCTGAATGGAATACAGCTGATGTTCCGGGGCAAAAACACTCTTTAAACCGTTCTGCTCGGAAAATGTATACTCGCTGAGCCCATGATCCCACAGCCACTCGATGGCATCCACATCCTCATCCACATAGATCTCTATCAGCTCCCTGTCCCCGAGCCCGGCTCCGTTGGACAGAATATCCTCTATATAGGACTCTTTTGTATCCTTAATCCCGTCCAGCTCCTGAATAATGGTCTCAGCTCCGGACATGGATCCGCTGGTGAAATTTAAAGAGCCTCCTGTTTTTCCAAGCTTCTCCACCACAATAATGCTTTCTGCGCCCTCGTCTGCAGCGGCAATGGCAGCGGACAGGCCGGCTCCTCCTGCCCCCACAATAACCACATCTGCCTCTTTTACCTCATCATAATCTGCTTTGTCTTCCCCGGCTTCCTTCCCGTCTTCTGCCTCAGTTTCCTTCTCTGCTGCCGTCGTCTGCTCTGCCTTGGCCGTTTCAGAAGGCCGGCTGGCCGGCTGACTTCCTTTTCCCGACGAACATCCCGCCAGAATCACCGCCGCCGCCATAAGCAGCACCGTAACTTTTTTCCTCATACAAGTATCTCCTCCCACTATTGTTTTGTTTCTTTTGTTGCTTTTATTATATCGGTATAGTAAAATAAAAACATACATTTTTCCGTACAAACCATATTAAAATCAGGAGAAAACATTTCATGCTGTACAATTTCAACAACCTGCCGCCTATACCGGAAGACTCCCTGTCCAAAGAACTAAAAAAATATCAGCTGTCTCTGGTGTCATTCGGACAGTTTAAATCCTCAAAAACCCGTTCGGTCAGCAATACCGCCCTGCCCTACCACCGGCTCATCTATATTACCGGCGCCTCCATCCGTTATCAGATCTACGATTCCGCCATGCTGTTAGAAAAGGGGACGTGCTCTACACTCCCCCCAATACTATCTACAGCGCCGCCTGCGTGGATGAGGACAGGGTGCCGGCATTTCTTTATCTGTATTTTGAAGTGCTTCCTCACTACGAAGAGCAGCCATTTATCCACCTGATGGAAACGTCCCTTAAAATCCGTGTTTTCCATGCCCTGGAATCTCCTGTGGAATTTTATTTCCATACTATCGCCGAAGAATATGAAAACAAACGGCCTGGATATTACCATAAAATCCACAGCTATCTTATGCTTCTTGTTATGGAGCTGCTTCGGAGGAAAGATTTTTCTAAAGACCGGCAGCTTACCCCTGTCTCCGGATCCAATATAAACCTTATCTTAAACAAGGCCACCAGCTACATTGCCGCCAATATCCGGGAACCTCTGCGGATTTCCCACATAAGCCATATCTGCGGCGTCAGCGAAAGCGGCCTGTACAAAATCTTCTCCTCCGTCCTGGGCATATCTCCCAAAGAATATGTTCAGGACTGCAAGATGAAATATGCATCCAGGCTTCTTCGGGAAACCAACATGACGGTTACCCAGGTGGCAAGAGAGATGGGCTTTGCAAATCCCAATCATTTCTCCAACGCATTTTTTAAGGTTACAGGAAAACGGCCTTCTTCCTTTAAATAAGGCTGCTCCACTGTCACTTCCTCACCCGGGGCAGGTTCCACCGGTAATGGGCCGCCAGAAAACGAATCCCAACCACCAGCGCGGATGACACAACCATAGCCGGAATCTGTCCGAATGCCCGGTATATCCAGACACAGCTTATGGCTCCGGCCACAGATGCGCAGGCATAAATATGTTTTACGAAAATGTAGGGCGGCACCCCTGCCATCATATCCCGCAGAAGGCCTCCTCCCACCCCCGTCAGCGTACCTAAAAAGGTGAGAAGAAATGTATTCTCCAGATATCCGGCGGCAATGCCGGTGGTAACCCCTACCACAGTAAAGATCCCCAGGCCCACCGCGTCCATAACCATCATGGCCTTCTCATACACCGCCCCTACCCTGCCCTGAAGCAGATTTCTCTTAAAATACAGAATCAGGAATACAAGAAGAGAAGTGACAATAGCGATTAACACATAGACAGGCCGTATCAAAGCCCCCGGCACATTCCCCAGAATCACATCCCTTGTCATGCCTCCGCCCACAGCAGTAACCACTCCCAGCACACACACTCCGAAAATATCCATGCCGCGGTTGATGCCTGCCATAGCGCCGGATGCCGCAAAGGCGATAGTTCCGGCCAGCTCCATGCAGAATACAATAAGCCCCTGAATATCCATATCCTCTCCCTGTTCCTTAAAATTTTTATCCTGTTTGCACCTCCTATTATACCTGACACTGTCTGTTTTCCACAAGTCCTTTTTATCTCTCCTGCTTAATCTTCTCGTTGGCCCCTTCCACATTCATCCTGGAAAGCACCAGCAAAATAATCACATCAATTACCAGGGGAATCCACAGATACATAATATGCAGCATGTCAATACAGGAGTCCGGCTGAACCGCCAGCCTGCCGTCAAACTTGCTGAACTCCAGCAGCCATCCGGCGATGGCAGTGCCAAGCCCGCCGCCAATCTTTACGCCCAGGGAAGTACAGGAATACATGGTACCGTCCACCCTCTTTCCCTTTGTCAGAAACGTATACTCGGAGCAGGATGCGATGACCGCATTCATATCCCCCTGCCACGGCCCCTGTCCCAGAGCGGCGAGAGCAGTAAAGAGAAGCATAAGTGGCACGCTTCCTAAGTAGCCTGCAAGCACCACCAGGGCCCTTCCGATTACGGCGATAATATACCCTCTCACATTCAGCTTGTACATGCCTTTCCATTTTCCCACAAGGGCAGGGGTGAAGATCAGCGCGATAATCAAAGGGATATTGATTGCCCATGAGAATACCCCGTACAGGTTTTCATTTTTCAGCACGTATGTCATGTAGTAGATGCCGGAGTTGATCATAGCCCCATAAAGCTGTTGCAGAATATAGACTCCGCAAATCATCAGATAGAATTTATTTGCAACAAGAAGTTTAAATGCCTCCGCCAGTCCGTACTTTTCTTCCTCTTTCTTTGTCTCCTCCCCTTCTCTTAGCTCTTCCTCCGAAAGCTCCTTTACAGAAAGGGCGGAAACCGTATTGATAACCAGGCCGATGACCGCGTAGATGATGGCCACCGTCCTCCAGGCCCCCGCTCCGCCTCCCAGCCCGGCCACGAAACCGATGGTAACCGATTGGATGAGAAGGCTGGTGGCAAATGCAAAAATGAATCTGTAGGATCCCATCTGCACCCTCTCCTTGCTGTTTTTCGTCACCAGGGAGGTAAGGGCCGAATAAGCGATGTTATTTGCCGTGTAAAATACGCCGTTTAACAATGTGTAGGCAATGAAAAACCATGTGTATTGGGCTGTGGCGCCCCAGCCTACAGGCACCGCGAAGATGGCCGCCAGGGTGATGGCACAGCCGATATAGCCGTACAGCATCCAGGGCCTGGCTTTTCCAAGTTTTGAATGCGTCTTGTCTATCATGGCTCCAAAGAAAATATCTGTAAAACCATCAAACAATTTTGAAACCGCAATCAATGTACCTACAATACCGGCTGACAGGCCAATGGTGTTGGTCAGATAAATCATAACAAAGGATGACAGGAATGCATATACCACATTGCCTGCAATATCTCCGGAACCGTATCCCACTTTGTTATACCACTTTAAATATGTTCTCTCTTCCATAAAACACTCACTCCTCCTCTTTCACAAATGGTATTAGCTGAATCTCAAAAGAAAATTCTGTATCGTCAAACCGATATCTGTTTATCACCTCAGGCCCGCAGCTGTTGGATCCAATCCCGTTTAGCTTGTAATCCAGACATAACACGGTGCTGCCTGACTCCTCAAGTTCAAAGCTGTGTGCTTTCGCTTCCAGCTCCTCCTGGGTGTACACAGACGCATTGAAGGAAAATCTCTGCCCGGACACCGCCAGAAGCCCAAACTGCCTGTCGCCAAGCTCCACATAGTCACAGTCAAAATGACTTCCGTTTTCCTGGGGATGGAGATAATCCTCATGAAGCTCCCTGACTTTGGCATGATACAGTCCGTGGCTGGCTGCCCTGTGTTTGTCACAGTAGCTTTCCGTCGGCCCGCAGCCGTAATAAGAAACCTGCTCCATCTGCTGTGGAAGGAATAAGCGCACTCCAAATCTGGGCAAATCTGGAAACTCTTTATTTTTTACCACATCCATCCTCAGGCCAATACCGCCACAGCTGTCAATGGTCCAGATCGCCTTCACATCCAGTATCCTCTGAACGGACGCTGCTGAGACAGACATTGTGCTGGAAATCACCACCTCATCCCCGGACTGGCTCACCAGAGTGTAGTATGCCCTGGCACAGGCCTCATGATAATGGGCCTTCTTCCACTCCAGCTTTGCGTACATATCATTGTCAGTGGGCGCCCTCCAGATATTTATTTCCCCAGGTCTGTCCAGATACTCCCTGCCTCTGTAGCTTATGCGTTCCGGCAGACCATTTTTCTTGCTGTACACATAGGTAAACTGCCTCCCCGTCACAATCACCTGACTGTCCGTCTCTGTCACATGAAGCGCCGCATCTTCCTCTGTCTTCCGGTTCATCCATCTGACAGCAGTCTGATTCCTCCCGTCTTCATTTTCCAGAAGGATCTCATCAAAGCCAAGAATATGTCCTCTGGGAACCAGGGGGGACTGGTTTAAAAGCCTGTATGTAACCTTTAAATACGCCCGGCCGGCCTTTGGCACCGTCCCGTGGAATTTTATAGCTGTTTCCCCGTGGGGAGACAGGGAAAATGCCGGAATATCCCCGGAATCCACACAGATGCCATCACAGGTTACATCATAGGTTACAGCTGCGTAGTCCCTCAGATCCGTAAAATCCAGATAATTGTGAAATCTGATTTCCTGTGTCTTTTGGTCATAGGAAACCACCCTGGCCGGACGGTGTACATTTTTATATTCCAGCAGCCCTGTATGAGGCCTGCGATCCGGATATACCAACCCGTCCATACAGAAATTTCCGTCATGAACCGTCTCACCGAAATCCCCACCGTAGAGATATCTTGCCTTCCCGTTTTCCGCCTTCCCTGCATACACCCCGTGATCACACCACTCCCACACAAATCCGCCACACATGCTGTCGTTTTCATGGATCAATCTAAAATAATCCTCAAAATCCCCGGGGCCGTTTCCCATGGAATGGCAGTATTCCACCAGAAGGAAAGGCTTGCTGCCGTCCTTCTCAAAATATTCTTCTATCTCTTCTAAAGCAGGGTACATCCTGCTGTACAGATCCAGGTGGGAATAATCATAGGTTACATCATAGTTTCGGTATCTTGCACTTTCATAGTGTGTGATCCTTTCCGGATCATATTCCTTCGTCCACGCAAGCGCCTTCTCAAAATTACATCCGTATGCACTTTCATTTCCCATGGACCATATAAGTATGCTGGGACGGTTCTTATCCCGTTTTACCATCAGCTGCACACGATCCAGAATCGCTTCCTCCCAGGCGGGATTGTCTGCGATCTGCTCATTCCATTTTTTGAACCGGTTGTAATCCGTATCCTCCCTGTAATACAGCATATAGGGCCCGTGCGCCTCTATATCCGCCTCATCTATGACCATAAACCCATACTTATCACACAGCTGGTAAAAATATGGTGCGTTGGGATAATGGCTGGAACGGATGGCATTGAAATTATGCTGCTTCATCATGGCAAGGTCTTTCATTATCTGCTCCACGCCGGCTGTAAAGCCGGTAACCGGATCCGAGTCATGGCGGTTCACACCGTGAAGCTTTATCTTCTGACCGTTTAAGTACATGACCTTGTCTCGGATTTCAACAGTTCTGAAGCCCACATACTCTGTAATTGTCTCATATTCTGTCTCTATAACCAGTGTATACAAATTGGGATTTTCCGCACTCCACAGTCTGGGACTCTCTATCTCCAGTGAAATGCTGCCTGACTTGACCTGTCCGGATGCCGCCATACGATTCTGCTGGTCGTAAACGGTGATTCTCGTATCAACCGGCTGGTCCATATAAGAAATGCTCAATGTAATTTCTGCCCTGTTCTCCCCCACAGCTGTGGCAACACGATAATCGCTTACAAACTGCTTCGGCCTTTTCAACAGATAGACATCTCTGAAAATTCCGCTCATCCGGAATTTATCCTGATCCTCCAGATAGCTTCCGTCACACCATTTCATAACCAGAACGGCAATGGTGTTCTTCCCCTCATTCAGTACAGAGGTAACGTCAAATTCACTTGTCCCATGGGATACCTGGCTGTATCCTATGTAAAAACCGTTGATCCACAGGTAAAAACAGGAATCCACGCCCTCAAAATTCAGGTATGCTTTAGGCGCCCCTTCCTCTTTCTGATACTCAAATTCATGCAGATATGCGCCGCATGGAATGTCCTGAGGAACGTAGGGCGGGTCAAAAGGAAATGGATAGCGGATATTGGTATACTGATGAGAATCATATCCGTCCATCTGCCACACCCCCGGAACATTAAGCCTGTGAAAGCCTGAGGCGTCATACCCGGGTTCGAAAAATTTGTCTTTCACATCATAGATACTGTCAAAATACCGAAACCTCCAGCTTCCGTTCAGAAACTGTATACGGTCGGACTTATCCCTGTTCTCCACCAGGTTATCCATCGGCTTGGAGGCCGGAATGTAGTAGGCCCTGGCCGGCATGGTCCCGTCATGCAGAACTCTCAGATTCTCGTAGTGCCTTGGCACAATCATGTCTGAATCCCCTTTCTTAATATACATTTTTTTGTTTTGCTTTACTTTGCTTCTGATTCCCCACAGAAGCTATCCTTGCTTACCCCTTGAATTTTATGGGTTTATTTTACATTTTTTTATGGTATAAGTCCATAAATAGGATTAGACAAAACATGTACAAAATGATACAATGTTACAAAGGAGGTGCTTTGCATGTATCTGAATTCAGGCTATTTAAACAATTCTCTCGTTGATTTTATGGATAAGACCAAGCCGCTGATTGTGGGAAGCTGCGGCACCTACCGCCTTTATACCCGCCCCAGGCTGCCCACCTACCGGCCCAAAGGAAGGCTGGATTTTCAGATTCTATATGTTTCTGCCGGGAGCGCACATTTTCATTTTGACAACCCGGAAAATGACACGGTGGTCACTGCCGGCAATATGGTGGTCTACAGGCCAAAGGAATTTCAGAAATATGAATACTACGGTGTCGATCAGACTGAAGTATACTGGGTTCATTTTACCGGGGGAAACGTGAAGAATATTCTGAGAAGCTACGGCATCAAAGATGATATGCGCGTGTTCTTTGCAGGGACCTCCCTGGAATATGAAAGAGTATTTAAAAGAATGATATCCGAGCTGCAGCGCCGTCAGACGGATTACCAGGAAATACTTGCCGTTCTGCTCCGCTACCTTTTGATTCTCATACACCGGCAGCTTACCAGGCAGCGGATCTTAAAGAATGAATATCTGGATAATGAGATGGACCAGGCGGCCCAGTATTTTAATGACAATTACAGCTCGGATTTAAACATTGAAGAATACGCTGCCTCCCGGGGTATGAGTGTCAGCTGGTTTATCCGCAATTTTAAAGAGTACACAAAGACTACGCCCCTTCAGTACATTGTCTCCATCCGCATGTCCAACGCACAGATGCTTCTGGAGACCACCACCTACACGGTGTCTGAGATTGGGCGGATCGTAGGGTATGACAATCCTCTGTACTTCAGCCGTATTTTTCACAAACACAAGGGGTTTTCCCCTTCCGAATACAGGAAGAAGGCCGGAAAACCGCATTAGTTTTCCGGCCACAGCCCCTTCATATAATTTGCAGCCTTTTCTCCAGTTCATGCCTAGGTAAACGTACTTTACCACCGTTCTTTTCAAGCAATTTCCAGATACAATCCACATATTCTTCATCCTCTATATATTTGCCTCTATGTAACTGGTCAAGAATTCCAATTGTTCCCATAACCGCCACACCCTCTGCCTCTGCTGCCTTTCTAAGAGCTCCATCACCTGTCAATAGTATGAGTCCTCGAGCTTTAGCAATAGCTAACGCAATGCAATCGTACACAGAAGGCTTGATATATTTTGATGTAAATTCCTCAACTAAGTAAAATTCTTCTTCTGTCAATTCTGTCTTCTGCAAACCTAATTGCAGTAATTCACTGCAAAGCCCTGGAGGGCTAAGTAGTTCATCCTCAACGGTCTCGTCATTCATCAAATATACATATGGAAGCAAAAACGGAAGATTCAGTCTTTCAATTTCCGCAAAGTCTAACCATACATTTGTATCACTGCTTATATACTCCATCGGCTATTCCTCTGCAGCAAAGCAGTGCCCAGCCACAAAATCATATGGCTGCTTTAACAGCTCCGCACCTTTCTGAACCGATATTTCATTCTCACTTACTGCCCTGAATACAAGTTGTTCAAACAAAAACGGCACTTCAGCCTCACTCCAGGAAGGCTCCTTTTTTTTCCAGCCAGCCTGCCCTGCTTTGATATAAAAATCTTTTTCTACGTAAGTAGTTATAATATTACAAAGCGCGGCTCTCTTTACCAGCAGATACATAGAAACCCCATACTCTCTGCAGATGAAAGTCATATCCTTGCTAATCCTGGTTCTTCGAATACCAAGTTCTCTTTTTGCATCTGCTTCCGGAAAAAGGAATGCACCGCTAATGGCAGTTGCTGTCTTTTCAACTTCCTTCTCTTCCATATAATCCGGCCAGATAAAAATAACATGTGCCATTTCATGGGAAATTGTAGAGCGAATTCTTTCTGGATTCATATGTTTGTTAAATATAATATACGGCCTCTCATTTACCATTCCGTTCATGCCTGAAAAAGCATCATTCTCCATATCCAGAGCATACACCAAAATTCCTCTGTTCTCTAAGAGCTGAACCAGATTTCCAACTGGCCCGGATGCCGAAACACCAAGATACTCTCTCATCTTTTTCGCATCTTCCTCCGGATTACCCGAAAGTATAATTCCATGGGCCAATGGTGCCTCTGGCAGCACTTCTCCGCCTAATATATCAACTGCGGAGTAAAATCTGCCCATATATTCTTCTACATCCTCACGAATGTATTCCTGTTGGCCTGCTGCCAGTTTGCTGCCCTTACGAAACTCGCCATGGGCAAAAACAAGCTTTTCATTACGATTACCTAAAAAATCCGCAGTCTTCACGCCAAGCGCTTTTGCCAAGGCTTTTACTGTCGTCATATCCGGTTTTCTTTCGCCGCTCTCATAATATGTGACTGCCATAGGAGTTACCCCGATTAATGAGGCGAGTTCCTTCTTTGATATATTCTTTTTTAAACGGTAATATTTCAAATTCTTGTGAAACATATCATCGCCTCCTTCTGTTTATATTATATCATTTTGTCAAGAAAAGTAAACAGAAACTTTCCCCTCTTTTTCATTCTACTTTTCGTCCATCTCCCTCTACTCCATATACTTAATGAAAAGCAGAAACATCAAAGGGCTCAAAGACTTTTCAAAAAACTTTGTATATTTGGGCAGACGGTATCGGTTTTGTAGTAAACGGGGTAACATCATTGCAGCTGCCGCGGCTGGCAACTGATGTTCACTGGTAACTATTTCTTCTTTTTATAAGCATTGGGACTGCATCCCCAGTAGTTGCTGAACGCCCGGCTGAAATTTTGCCGGGTTCCGTATCCCAGATAATCGGCGATTTCTGCAATGCTTTTATCCTCCTTAAGCATCTCCATCGCCGTCTGCATTTTCATTTCCACCACATAGGCTGAAAAGCTTTTCCCTGTCTCCTGCCTGAACAGCTTGCTGAAATAGGTGTAGCTGAGATTCAGTTCATTGGCTATTACAGCCATATTCACATCGGAATCAATATGCTCCTGCACGTATAGTCTGGCCCATTGAATCGGATTGTCCTGATTGGTTTTTATATCCTTGGGGTTTACTTTGGCAATGGCCTTTTCCAGAGCTGACTTTAACTCCTCTTTTCCGAACGGCTTCAGCAAAAAACTTTCTACTCCCAGCTGAATGGCGCGGTGGGCATAGGGAAACCTTGCATATGCGGTGATAATAAGGGACACAACATTGGGGCTGTACTCTTTTACACGTTCAATCAGGTCTAACCCATTCATATTCCCCATCTGAATATCCGTAATCAGAATATTAATCTGGTAAAGCCTGGCATATACAAGGGCATCCTCGGCACAGTAAGCTGCTTCAATCTGCCTGACGCCGGGAAAATTCATATGTTCGATCCACTTCCTTATGCCAAGACAATTTATTTCATCATCATCAACTATAAGAATACGCATCAGCAAACCTCCCTAGGTAATCATCAGGCCCTCTCCCTCTTTCAGCTTTAAAATAATACTGGTCTCTTCTTTCTCTGATTCTATAATCAGGTCAGAGTCTTCACCGTAGAGAAGCTTGATTCTGGAGTATATGTTTACCAGCCCTACTCCTCCGCCCCCCTGTCCCTTTTTTATCCTGTCCATAATCTCCTCTGCCACCTGAGGCTCAATCATTATCCCGTCATTTTTTACGGCAACCATAAATTCATTCCCGGCTTTACTGATATGAACCTTAATATGGAGATGCCTGTTAGGAGAGAGCCCATGCTGAATGGCATTCTCGCACAGAGGCTGCAGCATAAACCGCATAAGCCTCTGCCCCGGGTCCACATCAGACAGCTCTATGTCCAGGGATATGGCATCCTTTTTTCTCATATTCATCAGCCGTATGTAATCCTGTGTACTCTCGATTTCCTGACAGACAGGTGCAAACGCTTCCCCGTTCAGGTTATAGCGGAGCAGACGCCCCAGAATAACGATCCCCTCCGATATTTTCTCCAGCTCGGTCCCCAGCTCTATGCACATCTGCATCCAGTTCAGTGTGTTAAACAGAAAATGGGGATTCATCTGGTACTGAAATGCCAGCCTCTGTGCGCTTTTCTCCTTCTTCTCATGCTCTATCAGGGAATTGGCATGGCTTCGAATCTGCTGAATCAGGACATTCAGCGCATCGACCAATGCGTTGATATCGTCATCGTCCGAATTGGGCAGTGTCACATCCATATAATTGCTTTTTGCACTCTTTGCCACATCTACAATCTGGTCAATCCTTTTATATATGGAGCAGGCAAATTTCCTGCCTGCGGTCAGCATGGCCGCTGCCGTTCCCAAAACCATAAGAAGCTGAGGCAGCGCATAGACTACTGCCTGCCATACCATGGTTCTTTTATCCAGCGCCACAATAAGCTTCATATCCAGTGCAGGTATGGGATGTGTGATATAAAGCACACCGTCTATATCATAACTGGTTTTATCACCATCAAAGGACACATCCCAGGTATCCTGCCGCGGATTTTCCCCATAAATAATCTGGTTTCCCTGGGTAACAAACAATTTTCCGTCTATTTCCGCAGTGGATACCGCTTCCAGAAAACGGTTCTTCTGCACACCGCATTTAATAACTCCCAGACGTCCTGAAATACTGTCAGTAATCAATCGGTAATAGCTTAACATCGTCTGCCTGTTATAATCAGATACCATGGTACTTTTTGGATACATATACTCCTCGCCTGTCCAGCCGCTGATCTTTCCGGTGGACATAAACTGCTGATAGCCTTCCATTTCCATGGCACTGGCCGTATGCAAAAGATACCAATAGCTGACAAGCACCGATTCTCTGTCGGAAAAAATCACGATATCTCCGCCCAGCCGCGACAAAATCGCCTCTCTTTGTGCTATCAGCTCCTGGATTTTAAATACCTGGAGAATCTGCTCACTGTATGCCCCTTCCTGGCTTTTTAAGCAGGAAGTAACGGTTTTATCATAGCTCATCAGCTGGATCACATTCTCCACCAGCTTCCTGTTGTCCTCCACAGACACGGATATGGCATCTAAAATCGCCTTGTTGGTGGACAAAGTCAGATCATAATACCTCATATAAAATGTCCTGTACAAAAGAACCGATAAAAAGAATGTGGGTATAATCACAACGACAACCAGGCTTTTTACCATCCCTCTGATAGTTGCTTTTTTCTTAAATCCTGCCATTGAAGCTTTCCCCAATGCTAATTTCTATACAAATTTTTTACTGCACAAGAAGCTCTCCTTCTTTGCAATACAAAATAATTTTATCATACAACAGATTTTCCATAAAACGGAACCTCCAGGTCAGATATCCGCCATAGAGCGTGTCTGAAAATTCATTCCCGCTGGCCGCGCCTTCCGCTTCGCGATATAAATCTCCCGCCAATCGGAAGGCACAGCAGACGGGAAGCAATTTTCAGACACGCTTTAATCTGCAAATGTATAATCGGTTCCGAACTGTTTATTATAAGCTGCCAGCTGGGCCTGACGCTCTGTCTCGCCGCCCATGCTCAGATATTCACTGACGTATGCATCCCACTCCGTATCAATATCTTTTTCTCCCAGAATGAACGCCAGCATATTCTGGGTAAAATAGCTGTCCAGCTCCGCGTGGTTCTCAACGTACTCATCTGTAAGCAGCATACAGAACAAATCCTCACGGTATGGTTCCGTATATCGCATGTCAGAGCTTGCGGCAAGCAAATCATATTCATAGGTGCCTGCCAGCTTAAAGGTCTGGGCATTCAGATCCTCATGATACAGAATCTTAAAAGCCTCCATATCCGTGGTCTCATATTTTCCTGATTTTGACTTATTGTCATTGAAGCCCCAATACCATGTGGTCTGGTTGTTGGCCTCATCCCAGTCAAAGAATTCTCCCTCAATCCCATATTGCAGGACACGGAACCCGTAATCGCTGGCCTGGAAATCCATGTATTTCATGGCGGCGGCAATCTCTTCCTCTGTACACAGATAGCTGATTCCCACCACCTGAGAAAATGGTGCGGAATAAAGGTTTCCGCTTTTTCCTCCCTCTCCTACAGGGGGAAGAATCGGGATGACGACCGCATCCGGCTGAAGGGAGCCGAAGTCAAATCTGGAATACGCATTAAAGCCGTGAGACCACCATGCGGAGAGGATTCCCATCTCATTGCGCCCCCATTTCGCCATGGCCTGCTCATAGGTACAGGTAAACAGCTCCGGATATGCATCCCCAAGATACGGCGCCAGATCCGCCCATGCGCCGGTCTTGGCATAGTCCATACATACACTGTAATCGCACCAGACAATATCCGGCATGTCATTGGATGAAATATACAGTGCCAGCTGCTGATTGAAATTAGCCGCATCCCCCTGAATCAGGTTGATATCAATGCCCAGCGTGTCCCGGATATCCTTCCCCGGCCCCCGTGCCTAAAAACACTAACTTCATTTGCTTCACCCCGCTTTGTTTTTACTTTTTGTTTTTGTTTCTTTTTTCACTTCTATTCTATAAATTTCACCCGTCTGATTCAATATCAGCAGTTATGGTTTTTGTATCATCAGTTGCTGTCTGGGTCTTGTCTTTGTTCACAGGACACAATTTGTCGAGAGCCGGGCGCACCCTATGAAAAAAGAAGAAGCCTGGGACGCAATTTCCTTAAAAAAATACGCGTTGCTTATTCGCCATGGCACATTGCCACTGAATACGCAACGCGTATAATTTGCTTCCTATTTAATTTCCTCTAGGAACTCCAAAATCAGTTTGTTTATCTCTTTCCCCTGCTCCATCACAAAATGGGGGCTGTGTCCTCTGCACCTGCCTTGGCGGCTGATCCTCCGTCCTGTTCACCACCGTATACTGTCCAGCTGTTTTAAAAAATACTCGCCGGTTTCAGGTTCAACCATTTTTATGTAATAGGCTTTTCCATACAGATACTCTTTAAAATTAACACGTTTCTCAGATGCCGTATTCTCCAGATGTGTTGAAACACCGAATTTTTTACAATAATAAATTTCCTGCTTCAGTTTTCTTTTAAATTTCTTTGGAATTCTTAAACTGTCCTCCTTAACCAGCAGACCGGTAATCAGCTTTCTCTCATTCTCTTTATACATCCTTGTCTTATTACTGTTTACAGAAAAACCGTATTTCTCTATGGTTCTCTCTATGACAGGAATCAGAAAACACAGATCCGCATCCGCTGAAAACGTCATATCATCTGCATAACGTGTGTATGTCAGCCCGCAGTCCCGGGATATCTGCAGCAATTCATGATCCATATCCCGGCATATGAGATTGGCCAGACAGGGGCTTGAAGGCGCTCCCTGGGGCAAGCGTCCTTCAAAGCAGCAGATCTGGGCAAGCCTGGCCGCCGCAGATTTCGAATATCCTATATCCTTAAAGGCTCTGACTACCTGCTCCTCTTTAATGGAAGGAAAAAAATCCTGAATGTCCATGGTGAGGCTGTATTTCTTTCCTATATGCTTTTTTGCATTGGTGACTATAGATTTCCCGGCCACAAACCCATGACAGCATTCATTTAAGGGTATGTGCTTCAAGATCGCGTCCAGAATCCATCTTTGCCGCAGCTTCAGCCTCCGGCTGGGAGCCGTGATTTCTCTTTCCTTACTTCTCCCGCGTATATAAAAAGTATTGTAGCAGGGAAACTTTATTTCTGCCATCTGCAATATTTTGTCTGCATGTTGCCTGTCAAAAATAACAGGCAGATTTTTATTCAATAAATGTTCAGCGTAATCAACACATGCCTGTATATATGACGGCTCATATATATCTTTCGTCCCATCCTGCAGGCGTTTAATGTAATCTGTTTTCATCATAAGTTTTACCTGAATAAAAAGAGTAACTGCTTAATAATTCCCAGTTCCGTCACAATAGCGGATGCAGAGCGGGTTGTAAGAGAACGCAGCGAACGAGCAACCCGCTCTGCATCCGCTGTTAGTGCCCTTACTTAGGGAGGCGAATGCACCTCAATCCAGTTACTCCTCCCATTATCATACCACTTATTTCCTGATAATACCATACCCTTTATTTATTTTGAAACTTTCTCTTTTTCAATGCACTCATGTTTCAAAATTCTTCGGAATATATAAAAAATCCCAGCTGAATTTTTCATTCCTGTTACTTTTTGTCTGGCTTGTATGGTCGGAAAACTCCAGCCAGCTTGCGGCTTTATATGGCTGGCCCATGGGAGTAAGGTAAAACCCGTCATTTTCCCATCGGATATATCCCTCCTGGCTAAGCATCTCCAGCCACTCTGTTATCTGACGCGATGATACATGGAACTCATTCTCCAATAAAACATAATCCACTGTATGATATACATCCAGATATGCTAAAAGCAATGTCAAGTATGGCTTCATAAGCCTGTCCCCCGGTTTATACTTTTATATAAATATGCATTAGCTGCCATATGGCTTTTCCGGTACTTTAATGTATCAACAGACAGCCTGGAATACCCGCTTCTCTCAAAAACCGGATAATTCTTATCTGTGGCCTTCCAAAAACTGCAAAGTGTATTGTTAGGCGTTTCATAGTGAAAGGCTAAAAGCAATTTGCATTGCCTGAAACCCATTGAAAAATCTTTCTCCTCCTCTTCATTGTCATAGGAGCTGATTCTGTCCTCATATTTCCCGATTATGTGTTCAATCTCTTTCACCACGTCACCGCCGAAAATATAATCGCCTTTAAATGCACTTTTTATCAGCTGTCCTTCTTGAATAAAGGGTTCGATTTTAACCCGTTTCTCTCTCATCTTTTTCTTTAAATAACTGACTCCACTGTTTGCAGCCAATACACCGGTGAAATAATACTTTTTTGTCTCATCACAGACTTTACTGAATCTGTCTAAAAAGCTGTCTATCTGTTTCCTCATGGTGAAGCCGGTAGCTATTATATCATCTACAAATATAATTGCTCTGGCTTCTTTGATTTTTTCATCTTCTGCCTTACTGAATGCTGTGATGATCTGACTCTTCTTTAATTCATTTACCCTGTTCACGCTCCACAAATTAACAGCCATTTCATCTGCTCCGGATTTTATCCCGCTTTCAGATTCAATCACCACAAACAGGACCTCTGATTTTTCTATTCCCATGGATGTTAATTGGGAAAACAGACAGCCGCACAGCCGGCTCATCCTATATGCCAAAGCATCCTGAGTCAGATACGTAAAGTGTTCCAGAAGCTGTAAAAAGTATTCTTTATCCTGAGGTTCAAACCCCTCCACCCATTTCCCAGCTTTGCTTTTCAAGCCAGGAAAGGATATCTTTGTATCATACTTTTTATTTTTTAAATATGCGTCCTCCATAGAATCCGTATAGAATTCCGGCTGGATATTATTCTTTGCATAAAAATTCTCAAGTGCACTTTCTATTCGGTTCTCCATATTTTTATCCGTTCTGTTTATTTGCTTCCTGGACTTATGGTTCTTTTGCTGTCTCTATAAGCCAGTGCAGAGCATTTTCTTTTGTTCTTTTATTTTCCCATTAATCAATATCTATCCCTAATTTTTTCTTAACCAACGTTAGCGATTTTTGTGCTCTTTTCTCTTCGCCAAACCTCTCCACTATACTTTGCATTGTTTCAGCACTCCAATAGATTCTAAGTTTTTCCTTAGCACGAGTAATTGCAGTATAAAAAATATCATGGGTTATTTTTTCCGCATTATTAGAAGGAATTACTATCTTTACGGAATTAAACTCTAACCCCTGCACTTTATGAATAGATACTGCATATGCAATCTGAAACGGAATAATTGTCTTAATTCGGTCTTCATCTTTCATTTCATCATTATACACAATTACATCTAACAGAATTCTGGTCTTCGCTTCCATTCTCTGCAATACTTCCTGTAAGATTATTGTAAAGCAATGATGAACGATTAGAATTTACAAAAATAATTGGATCTCCAACCTTAAATGTCCATTCGTTCCACGAATAAGCTTTGCTGGATGTATTCGCATTTTGAAAATAGAGATTCATATTATTTAACCCAAATTTCCCATCATAATTTAAGCACAATACAATCTCACCATCTTCGTGTACAAAAATATCTTCTCCAATATTAGAAGAAAACGGACCGTCCATGGAAAGCTTTTCTGTAATTATCGATTTAACAGTCCTCACTTCCTCCCACAGACTCCTTAACTCTCTCTTTTTAGTTCTCCATGTGCTAAAAAGTTCAACATTAGAACCTTTTGATTTGATAATATCTTTTACATAATAGAACCAATTTCCATAATCAATAGATTCAATTTGGTATACATCTCCTGACAAAACAAGTAATGTTTTTTCATTTACTTTTTTTAGAAACATATCCATTGTTCTATTATCTATAGTACTACATTCATCAATGAATATAATATCGTAATCTGAAATTATACATGACTTTGCATAACTATCAATCGTTTTATAATCACTATTAGCTCCTGAATCATCTATATTTCTTTCTAAATTTTCTAAAGCTGTACGTGTTTTTGAAAGAAACAACTTTTTATAATCACCCACCATATTTGATATATAATTCATTAGTGTAGTCTTTCCCGTCCCTGCTGCTCCATAAATAAGCATTACGTTAGTATATACAAATGCGTTTTTCAAAGCCAGCTCTTTTATCTTATCATCAAAATCTATATTACTCCCTTTAATATACTCTTCATTTACGGTCTTCTGCCCTTTATTCTCGCATTTAGAAAAAGATATTATTTTCCCAATCATCCAAACTTGCGTTATATTTATCAACATCTTCTTGACTTGCAATAGAATCTATAGTATTTTACTTAACAAATTTAAACATCTAGGGTCAATAGACACTTTCCAATTCGTCACAACTTTAACTTTATTTTTTACACCCCATAAATTTATTTCTGCATTTTCATAAGCAATTTGTACAGAATATCTAGTTGATATATTTTCTTTAGTATAGACAGTGATTCTATTAAATTTTGTTGCATAACGCCCAGCCAACTGTAATGTAATCTCAAAATATCTCTCTCCATTTACAAAGAATGGCGTTTTTCTCTGAATATAATACCTAGTTACCGTAGGATTCTTCAGAGTCATGTCTATGAAAGAAATACTATGTGCCACCATTTTATAATACTCTTCATCAAGTTTATCTGTATTTAATGGAAATTCCTCTAAATTATCTAACACCTTAGTATCATAGCTATTCTTTAAAAATCTCCTGATTTCCCAAAGATAACTATAGTATTTCAACATTAATCTCTCCGCTTGTCCATCATCTGGAATCCTTGAGCCTATATATTTGATACCTTTCAAAAAATTACATAATATTTGGAAAGAAGAGCAACCATCTCTGTATTTGTTAAGTGGATTTCTCCAGCATTTTCTAAAAAATCTCTATCATCTGCTAACAAAAATTTATTAATACACTCTACTAAATCCCGCATTGTCATCGGAATATATCGTTTCGCTCGTCAAATAATTTTTTCAGCGATGTACTACATAACTCTTCAAACTCTTTACTTGACCTTTCACTACATTTCCAATTTTCAAAATACTCAATGAGCATTCTTGTATCATTCGTCTCTCCACTTGCTTTATTCATTGTTGTCCTTATAATTATTACACCTGGAGAAATAACGGGTATATCCTCAACGGTAAACTCTATAAATGCCATTAAACGATTTTTTAATTGTTCATCATTCTGTACTAAAAACAATAAATTACCAAGATCCAGTACAATGACACTTTCATCTATATCGCTTAATTTAGCCAAATACTCTTTGCGTATAGAACTCGCAACCACAAGAACTTTATGCGCATTTTCACCTGTTATAATACACCTATTATTCATACGAAGTAAAATGTCTTTTAGAAGCCCCATCCCTATATATTTGCTTCTGTATAATTTTACTTCTATGTAGCATTTTTCATCTCCGCTCTCACAAATAACATCCCAATCATCAATAGCGTAATTCAAATATCTTTCATATATGCGACTTTCCCAACCAGCATTTTTAAATATGTCAGCTACCAGTTTTTCGAACTCAAATTCCCGTTGAACTATAACATTTTTTTAACTTTCCTTCTTCTAATGTCTTCACCTTATTAATCCCTTCATCATTTTAGTTATAAACAATGTACTTTTTCATTCAGATCTATTTAACACCCTTTATTAGCTTCTGCAATAAGATAATACTATCGACTGTATTGTCACTAAGCAGCCGAATCTCTTTACCAGCCTCACCATCGTAATATACAGGAAAGTTAAAGTTTATCTTCTTCAGCATATGTCTATTATCCAACTTTTCTGAATAAATTTCAACGCTTTCTATGAAGTCTCTCATAAATTCTTTTTTTCAGCTTCTCGAAACATTATCATACAGATTATCCACCCCGTCCTCTGTTCTTCTTCATTTTCGGTTGCCCACTTTCTGTTCGTCCGTCTATTACAAGAACTACTATATCAGAATATTCCCTTTTTGTCAGCACCCATGCTTTCTTTCCAAAGGTCTATATACCCCGAATCCGTTTTTTCCATATTTAAGTAAAAAAGTGTCTTCGACACTTCAACCCCCCTAGCCCCCATTCATGGGGGAATTAGGGGGTTCCCTTTTCTTACGTTTTCGTGCATAATAGTCTTATGAACATTTTACAGACAATCTTTTCAGACCATTATGAAGAAATTAAATATACCCTCCATCCCAGACGAACAGAAATGGATAATATCGATAAAATGATCAACTGCGGCGATCCTTCCTTTGGCGGCGCCATGTTTGCCTGCTCTCACTGCGGCAATTTCAAATTTGTCCCTTTCCGATGCCACTGCCGGTTCTGTCCTACCTGCGGCAATAAATATTCCATGGAACGCTCTACCTCTTTGGCCTTTAAACTCGTTAATGTCCATCACCGCCACTGTGTTTTTACCATGGATGAACAGCTCCGGGAGTTTTTCCTTCTTGACCGGTCCCTCCTTGACTGCCTCTTCCATGCCGTTAACAGTGTCGTTTCCCGCATGTTTTTCAAACGGAACAAATCCATACATTTCACTCCCGGCTTTATCATGGTCCTCCATACATTCGGCAGGGATTTAAAATGGAATCCACATATCCACTGCCTTATTTCGGAAGGCGGATACAGCGATAACGGTTTCTGGCGCAACATCAAACACTTTAACTATACCTTCCTGCGCAACGCCTTCCGTACCGCCCTGCTTAACGAAATGGAAGCCAGACTCGGCCCTTCCTTTAAAAAAGTTAAGGCCCGCTGTTACCGGGAACACAAAGATGGGTTCTACGTATATGCCAAGCCCAACAAATGCGACCCTAAAACAGCCATAAAATACATTGGCCGTTATCTTGGCCGTCCCGTCATCTCTACTTCCAGAATTGACAGCTATGACGGCGACTTTGTCACCTTCCATTACAACCGACACGAAGATGAACTGTATGTGCAGGAAACCGTCCCTGTTATGGAATTCATACAGCGTCTTATAAGGCATATCCCAGAAAAGCATTATAAAATGATCCGGTATGGCGGCCTTTATGCCCGGCACCGGGAGCTTGACAAAAAACTTAACCGGGCTGTCTCACGACAAAAGCACTCAATCTATCGAAGTTTTAACCAGTGGCGGATCGCCATCCGTTCTTCCTTTGGCTATGACCCGTTAACCTGTGAGTGTGGTACAACTATGCTGTTTCTAGAACTCTGCTTCAATCATAAACGAGTTTCTCTGGAAGAAATGTACGAGAAAGTCATGTCCCGTTCTCGTGGCCGGAGGTCATCCGCATGACTTCCATAATTCCTTCTGACATGATATACTCCTTTTAAAGGAGGATGCTTACATGAATTCAAATACAGAGAAACTGCGAAAAAAATATATGGATCATCCACCGGAAGGGATGACATCTGAGGACATTCGCCGCATGAGCGAAGATGACCTTCTGGATATGGATTACTTTCTAAATGAAGACGCCCCATTTGAAGACGATTTTGGAGAAGAAGGCTTTTACATCTTCTAAAACCTTTACCGTCTGTTTGCTGTTCACAAAACACATGTCTGTCTAATGTGTATTTTGTGAACAGCTATTTCCCTTTGTTCCTCAAAAAATCGGAATTTCCTAATATATAAAAAAGCAACCGCTTAACGATTGCTTTCTATACATAAATTTATTCTACTTTAATCGAAAATTCTTCATATATCCCTACCGGGATATCGTCTCCAAATGCATATTGTTCCATAGTCTCTTTCTCAAACTGATATACCATAACAATTTCTTTTGCTGGGTCAACGATCCAATATTCCCTCACACCACTGTTTCTGTATTTGAAAAGTTTTGTGAAGCAGTCCATTGACCTGCTGCTTTTTGACACGATTTCTATCACCCAGTCTGGAGCTCCATGACAGCCTTTTTCATCCAATTTAGACGGATCACAGATTACAGAAATATCAGGTTCTACATAATTTTCATCATCTTCATTCAAAAACACAGCAAATGGAGCTGGATAGACCTCACACGTACCAGCCTTTAATTGAATATAATTTCCTATCGTTCTGTCGAAAAAATGAAGCAACTTCTGATGTGTCCGGCTTGGCGGTGCCATATAATAAATCTGTCCATCAATCAGTTCTGCCCTCTCACCCTCAGGTAAAGCATATATATCATCAATCGTATAGTATTCTTCCTTTTTCAATGCTTCCATGTCCATACCTCCTTCTAAGTACTATGTGGGATATGTGAATAGTATACACTGCTTTTTTCATAAATACAATACAAAAGAGGGCCGAAGCCCTCTATTTTTGAATTTTTACTCTGTGTGTCTGACTTTCTGTAAAAGCAGCTTGATAAACTTCCTCATAACTTGGATACTTTTTATGATTAGCTACATTACTGATTCGGTCAATACTTTTTAAGGAATCCCGCTTTGTTTGAGGCGTCAGCTCCTTTTTAGTTTATTGCTTTCATTTTTTATTCTTCGATAAACAGTCCTCTCACATATTCTATACTTAATACAAACTTTCGACATGCCATATTTCTCCACTTGCCTTTTTAGCTGTTCTCCAACTGGACTTGTTTTCATAACTGGCTTCTGTTCTAGTTTTTTCTTTATCTCGGAATCGCTTCCAATGACCTGTGCATCACGCGTTTTCCCGCCCTTTCCATTTGCTACATGTACATAAAAAATTCCATCTTTTTCAACTAAATCAGTCCCTTGTACAGCTTTCATCTCTCTAATCCTTAAACCCGTACATCTTGTGAACGAAGCGAAAAATTCTTCCGTCTCATCGCTTATATGCTTTTCATACTTAACTGCCTTTCTTGATCTCACGATATCTTGTCGTTTCCGTTTTGGAAGTTCTATTTCAAGATCGTCTATGCTGATTTTATGCATTTTACAGATTGCTGCAGCTTTTGTTGAAACTGTCCATGCAGACTTTGTCTCTGCTACATTTTTCAAATAATTTTCAATATGTTTCATATGTTTGCTTTGAGTAAATATACTTTTTATCTACTCCAGTCT
Source organism: uncultured Hungatella sp. (assembly GCA_910585435.1). GTDB lineage: Bacteria > Bacillota > Clostridia > Lachnospirales > Lachnospiraceae > UBA3402. Next base: position 184,271 of record CAJUEJ010000006.1, read on the forward strand.
TTTTGTCCTCATGTCTGGATCGCCCAAATCCTTTCTCAAATTTTTTGATAGAATATCGTACACCTGTTGATTCAGCTTTTTAGTTTTTAATTTCTTTGATTTTTTACTATATCTTCCCATAAAGCTTATCTCCTTTTTTTATTTTATTACTGTTGAAACGGATACCGCCGAATTATGATAATTCAGTAAAGGGCTGTTTTTAACTTCGTCAGCCTCGATTGCAGGATTTTTCGATATACTCTGCCACATATAATACAAAAATATATTAACTCAAATCCTTACTACCTTTTACTTTCTATAGTAAGCTTCATTAATAAAGCTTGAATTTTGCCACTGAGTCCTGGTGTGGCCTGCCTTCCACTCCTTTGCACTTGATTCGCTCCTGACCGCTATCACACAATCGTCGGCGTATCTCGTGAACCGAAGCTCCCTTGCTTCAAGTTCCTTGTCCAGTTCATTCAACATGATGTTCGACAGCAAAGGTGAAAGGTTTCCTCCCTATGCAAAGAAAGTAACTATGCAAAATAAATCCAGGAAAGTCCTATTCCAAGCCATTTTTTCTTGCGCTGCTTTGCATAGTCTCGTTTGCTGTTCACAAAACGTGTGTCCATCTAACATATGTTTTGTGAACAGCTATTTCCCTTTATCCCTCAAAAAATCGTAATTTCCTAATAAATCAAAAAAGAGATACCCAACCAGTCTTGTTGAATATCTCCTTCACATCTTTTATCTTATCGCTTCAAAATATGCTAATGCTTCTCTAATATATTTTGCTTTGCTATCGGGGCATTGACTAACTCTTATTGGTATCTCTTTCTTTGACTTGTTATAGCACTCCCTCATATCTAAACCACATGACCTTCTAACCTGTGCTATATAGCTTGAATGGACTTCCACTCCGTAGCGTTCCTTTATATAATTCTTTATATTCGTGTAAGTCGCCTTTTTCTGTTCTTTTTGGTAAGCCGCCTCATCTCTTGCCTCTATAGGTATCTCGATTTCCACATGATAGTCCCTTCTATTTTTGGGGTTAATAAAACTACAGTCTCGACAGTTGTTTCAGTTTCCAAGGGAAGTTCTTTCACTTCCTCACCATCAACAGGTACGGGGAAATTGAATACAATCTTCTTTATCCAACTACCGTCCTTTCTCTTTTCCGGGAACATTTCAATTCGCTCGATAAAGGCTTTCATAAACTCTTTCTGTTCCGCTTCCGTTGCGGAATGGTAGACATCCAGCCCTGATAGCTCTGCTTGCCCTTGCGTTCCAAGTCCATTTTGCCCTGTGCAGTCACGATGGATTTTACATAGTTGGTCTGGCGCAGGGCTTCCA
>CAJUEJ010000007.1 GCA_910585435.1 uncultured Hungatella sp.
GGCCGCTGTTGCCGCTTCCCTCACGGGGCGAGAATTATAATACCAAATGATTTCCTAAATGTCAACAACTTTTTCAAAAAATTTACAAGAATTTTTTTTAGCCCTCAGAAAGAGTTTTTAGAGTCCAACATAATCCAAAATTCTACCCCGTCTTCCATATTCTGCACCCCATATTCCTTATGATGGGAATCCATGATTGCTTTTACAATCGACAGGCCGATTCCGCTTCCCCCGTATTCCCTGGTTCTCGCTTTGTCTACTTTATAGAATTTCATCCAGATATTAGGCAGTTCATTTTCAGGAATCCGATCTCCTGTATTTCTCACGCTTACTTTTACATTGCCCTCCAGCTCCTGAACCCTGATCTGAATCTTCCGCTCCCCGTCCAGATGGTTCAGAGCATTGCTGACAAAATTCGTAATCACCTCTTCAATTTTAAATTCATCGGCCCATACATACACCGGATGGTCTGCGTCAAACTGAATGTCAGCCTTCTTTTGCTGAATTACAATGCCCACAGCCGACAAAACCCCCTGAATCAGCTCTGTCACATCAAACCGCTCTAAGGTCACCTGGTCATTGCCAAACTCCAGGGCTGTCAGGGTCAGCAGCTGGCGCACCATTTTGTTCATCTTGTTTGCTTCGTCCATAATCACTTCGCAATAGTACTTCCGGCTTTCCACATCTTCAGCCATGCCTTCCGTCAGGCCCTCCGCATATCCCTGGATCAGTGCAATAGGGGTTTTCAGCTCATGAGAAACGTTGGCAATAAAGTCCTTGCGCATCTCATCAATCTGTATTTTTTCCTCAATATCTTTTTGTAGTTCATTGTTGGCTGATTTTAATTCTCCGATGGTCTCCTTCAGTTTGTCAGAAAGAAGATTCATATTATTTCCCAGCACACCGATTTCATCAATCGCCTTCCCTTCATATTTTACATCAAAATCCAGGCCTGACATTCTCTCTGAGATATTTGCCAGCTTTAAAATCGGTGAAGTGATTTTCTTGGTGGTAAAGTATACAATCACGCTGCTGAATACCAGGGCCATGATTCCCACATAGGCCAGGAAGCGGTTGGACAAATCTACGCTCTCCCTGATACTTTCCAGCGGCGTGGACATGATAAAAATTGTATTATTATCAGAATAGAATCCCCAGCACTCCAGGTAAAACGTCCGCGAGCGGGCATCATACGTCTTCTGAATCGTGTAGTTCTCCATCTCCTCTATGGTCTCCGCCTTGTGGCTGTTGCTTCCCAGTATATACTGCCTGGCCTTGTCCAGCATGAATTTTGCATCCCTTGCGGAAGAAACTATCACTTTGTCATTGATGCCGTCAACAATCACAGTCATAATATTGTACGTATCATTTAATTTCTTCAGAAGCTCTCCCGCCTCTGTCTGCTCTCCGCTGTCCAAAGAATTGCTTCCTGCAAATTCGTCGCTGATAGTCTTTCCTTCCTCCAGGCCGGACAAAACCAGAAAATCCATCTGGTCATAAGCCAGCTTAAGCGCTGTCACCTTCTGGTCAATATAATAATTTTCCAGCATTAAATTGTTGACACCCCAGATTCCTACAAGAATAATGGCCGTAAGACTGATAAAAATCAAGGTAAAACGAACCCGGATGGATTGTCTCATGCACTCACCTCAAACTTGTATCCCATTCCCCAGATTGTCTTAATATAATCGCCCTTCTCTCCCATTTTGCTGCGCAGCTTTTTTACATGGGTATCAATGGTTCTGGCATCTCCAAAATAATCATAGTTCCATACATTGTTTAAAATCTTCTCCCTGGAAAGAGCCAGGCCCTGGTTCTCCACAAAATAGGTCAGCAGCTCGAATTCTTTGTAGCTTAGCTCCACAGGCACACCGTCGATGGTTACCTGATGTGCCCCCTTGTCGATGGAAATCCCGCCTGTCTCTATGACATCGCCGGAGATGGCGTTGCTCCTTCTCAGAATAGCTTCCACCCTGGCTGTCAGAATCTTGGGGCTGAATGGTTTGGAAATATATTCGTCTACCCCAAGTTCAAACCCCTGCAGCTCGTCTCTTTCCTCTCCTCTGGCTGTAAGCATGATAATAGGCACTGTAGAATGCTTGCGGATCTCCTTTAAAACCTGCCAGCCGTCCAGCTTGGGCATCATCACGTCAAGAAGAATAAGCGCAATATCTCTCTGCTGAAAAAACAGCTCCAAAGCCTGCTCTCCATCCTGGGCTTCCACGGTCCTGAATCCTTTTATCGTCAGAAAGTCCTTTACCAGCTTCCGCATCCTGGCCTCATCATCCACAATCAATATCTTTAGCTGTTCCATGATTCCCCTGCCTCTCCTATAATGTGTATCCTCATATCATGGTTATTTTATCAAATTATCCGGCTGTTTTCTATAGTTTCACAGACTTTTCACAAAGCAGGTGATTTTAAAAAGAAACCGCACCGGGAACCACATCTCTGGCTCCCGGCCTGGTTTCTTTTTAAAGCCTGCACAATGCTTTCAGAGCATTCTGCCTTTAATTTCCCTCATATGTAATCACAGACTCTACTTCATAGCCGGCCAGCTTCTCACGGCCTTTTAATCCGGCAAGCTCCATAACGAAGCAGATTTTCACTACCTGCCCGCCCAGCTGCTCAATCAATTTGATAATCGCTTCCGTAGTTCCCCCGGTGGCAATCAGATCGTCTACAATGACTACCTTCTGGCCTGGCTTTATGGAATCCTTATGCATCTCAATCACTGCGCTGCCGTACTCCAGATCATACTCCATGGATACAGTCTCACAGGGAAGCTTCCCCTTCTTGCGCACAGGGACAAAGCCTTTGTGCATAGCATACGCCACCGGTACACCGAATATAAATCCTCTGGACTCCGGTCCCACCACCACGTCAAAGTCCGCATCCTTTAAAGAATCCAGAATCTTGTCGATAGCCAGATGAAGTCCGTCCGGGTCCTGAAGAATGGTGGTGACATCCCGGAAAATGATTCCCGGCTCCGGAAAATCCGGAATACTTCTCACATAATCTTCTACCTTTTTCATCGCTTACCTCTCCTTTGCACCTTTTATTTATTATTTGCCGCTGCTGGGAATAAACCGGGCGATCCGTCCTGCAAATTCTGCAATATTCTGTGTCTGCAGTACAACCCGGCCCGGCCCCACCAGCCTGGTTAAAAACAGGCCCTCGCCGCCGAAAAAGATGTTCCCCAGCCCCTTTACAGTCTCCACCTCATAGCTGACAGAACGTTCAAAGACAACCACATTGCCTGTATCCACTTTCAGGACCTCGCCGGGAGCCAGGTTCTTCTCCACCATGTCTCCGTCTATTTCCAAAAATGCCATCCCATGCCCGCTTAGCTGCTGGAGAATAAATCCTTCCCCGCCAAACAGGCCGGCTGAAAACTTTTTGCTGAAAGTGATGCTTAGATCCACGCTGTTTTCCGCACAGAGAAAAGCACCTTTCTGGCAGATCATCCCGCCTGTGGCAGTGACATCCACCGGCAGAATCCGGCCGGCCACTGTGGAGGCAAAAGCGATAACAGCCCCTTCCCGCTGTGCCTTGTAGGTAGCCATAAACAGGGATTCTCCGGAAAACATTCTTCCAATCCCTTTCATCAGGCCGCCTCTGGTGTTGGTCGCCATCTCAATTCCTTCCGTCATCCATGCCATGCCGCCGGATTGGGTGTACATCTCTTCTCCGGGCATGTCAAACATTACCTCAACTGCCGGCATCGTCTCACCAATAATACGATATTTCATCCTCTTGTCCTCCATCCTAGTACTGACAAAATCTGTGGTATTTTGCCTACACAGGTATCATACCACAGATTTTTTATCTTCTCCATCCTATTATCGAATAAATTTCTTAATTTTGGATCTGGGAATCAATCCCTCATAGCCATAGCTGATTCCGGTTTCCGGATTCTGTGTGGTACACCTTTTCTGGAGGCGTACTAAAGCTGCGTGGCTGATTCCGGTCATCCTGAAAATCTCTTTGGGCGAGCTGCCCTTTCGGGACAGCTCCAGGGCGCGCCTCCTGTTCCGATATACACAGCGCTCTGCCAGGGTCAGTTTGGACTCATCTATCTCCTGCCACTGGTTTTCCTCCGGCGGCAGGACATCCTCTCTATTCAACATACACATCCGCCTCTTCCTTTTCTTCCGGTTCTCTGTCTTCTGTTTTCTCTGTCCGATCGCCTTCCTCTGCTTCTGCTTCTGATTCTCCTTTTGCTTCGCTCTCTGCCTCCTGTCCGTCTTCTTCTTCGCCAGCCCTTTTCTTATGCCTCTTTTTGCCGGCCAGCCACACCGCTGCAAAAATCAAAAGAATCAGAGCGGCAGCCACAGGGGCTATCCGAAGCAGAGCGCTTTTTTCAGGTATCAGAATGAAAAATGCATCTATACCATCCATCTGGAATACCAGATAAGAGCCATCCCTTCTGCTGTCCAGCAGCTCAAGCCTCTTGTCTCTCACAACGGCAATCGCAGCGCCTGACGGAATCTCCTCTGCAAGTACATGTACCGTAATGGTTTCCGGATCCTTCACGCCCTCCGGCTGGGTAATGTTATATCCATATCTGCCGGACAGCTCATACCCCTGGGGAATCTGAATCCCTTCTGCCGCCCACTGTGCCTTTATAGCCTCCACATTCTCATCTCTGACAGCCGCCAGAGTAGTTCCCGGATAGAAATTAGATTCTGCAAGCATTAAAGGCATCTTGTCACCGGAGGATGCAATCGTGGTATTCCAGGCCTTATAAATGGCATGCACTTTTTCATTCCCCCTGATGCATGACAGATCTTTTTCTTCCCACTGATAATAGTAGCCGTCCTTCTGGGGTGCTTTGGGAATGTCTGCCTCTGCCACTGCACCTCCATACTCACAGTCAATCGTCTTAAGCACCTGATCTTCCACCAAAAATTCAACGGTTAAGCGGTTAAATTCCTCCGGCACCTGCTCCATGCTGCAGAAGGCTTCATAGGAAAGGGCTGCAGCCTGGCCTCCCCGTGTAATGCCGTCCACGGCGCCCATTCCTTCATCTACATAGAAGTTTCCTTCCACCATCCCCTCTGGATCCACGTCTCCTGCCACGCTGCCGATCCACTCATGCTCCCTGTTCCTGATGGAAACCATGACATAATTTTCTTTCATGTCTTTGGCCCATCCTGCAATGCCGCCTGCATAATTGTTGCCGTCAACGCTGCATTTGCTGAAATTCTGCCGAAGCACGTAATCGCTGCTTCCTGTGATGCCTCCTGCGTAGTTTCCGTCCTCTGCCAGGATATCCCCGTAGTTCTGGTTCTGGATCAGCGCTCCCAGGTTGGCTTTTCCTGCGATACCGCCTGCATAATCATTTTTCACCTGGACATCCCCCCGGTTGATGTTTCCTTTTACCAGGGCCTTGGCATTTCTCACCGTATTGAGGGTCTTCTCTTCCTCTGCCTCCAGATCCTGCTCCGGATCCAGGCTGACCTCCATCCCGATGATTCCCACGATTCCGCCGGACTGGTAATCCGCCAGGATATCTCCCATGTTTTCACAGGCAAAGACGGTTCCTTCATTGATCTCCTCATCCGTGTCAGATATGTCCGCAAACAGTTCTTTGTCTTCCCTGCTGCGCTCCAGGCCGTCTGATATGGTGGTTCTGATACGGTCAATCTGGGCTTCCATCTGATTTTTCTGATCCCGGATCTGAAGCCTGCTGTTTTTTAAATCACCTGTCAGAGTGTCCACATTGCCGGAAAGCAGATTCAGCTCATCTGTCATCTCAGTGTCCATATTTTCCAGGTCTCTCCGTATGAAGTCTCTGTTTACCTGCAGAATATCTGTCAGAGCGCTGGCCTCCATCTGGACCTGCTCCAGATGATAGCCCATATCCTCTGTCTCATCCACAAGGTGTTTGGGAACATGGGCCGCCAGATAACCGAGATTGGCTGCCAGCTCTGTGGCATACTGGTACATCTGAGACATCTTCTCATACCGTTCCTGGAGCCATTTCTTCAGAGCCCCGATATCGGTAGGGCTTCCGGGATATTTCTGATCCAGTTCTTTTGACAGCTCTTTCATCAGGCGTATCTTTTCCTGGGCCTGACGGTACTGGGACTGGGACTCTCTGTCCACAGGGTCAAAGCTTATCCTGTCCATGTGGTACTGGATCTGCTCAATGGAAATATCCATATCCTGGTTCAGCCCGTCATTCTCTCTTTTCAGCACATCTTTATAAAATTCTCCGATGTCCTTTACCCGATCCATCCCTTTATCTACCTGATCCAGGTTGACAGACGCAGTGTCTCCTGCCTGTTCCAGAAGCCTGGACAGATTGTCTCCCATACCGGACAGCTGATCCAGCTCATCTTCCAGCTGTCCCAGCGTATCTTCACCATAATCAATCTCGATGTATGGTTCAAACTGCCCCACGATACCGCCTACGTCTTTTCGTCCCCGGATCCTTCCGTGATTCTGGCACTGCTCTATGATACCGCTCTGACGTCCGGCGATTCCGCCTATATTGTATCCTGTGTGAAGGTAGCCTATGGTTCCCAGGTTGCTGCAGTTTAAAATTTTTCCCAGGGAATATCCTGTGATTCCGCCGGCATCATTTACCTTCTCCACATGGATGGTTTCCTCCAGGCTGATGCCTCCCATAGAAAGGGAATCATCTGACTCTGTCTCCACCCCCTGGTCTGTGGCGTTTATATCGCCCTGGTTTACGCAGTCCTGGATGATGCCCTCATTGTTCCCGGCGATGCCGCCTGTCTTTATATTTCCTGTAATCTGCCCCAGGTTGGTGCATCCCTCTATGACTCCTGATTCTTCGTTGCACCCGGCAATTCCCCCTGGTGCTTCCTGGGCCATGATTTCACCGGAAAACGTACAATTCGTAATATAGCCGCTGTTGACTCCGGCGATTCCGCCGATGTTTATGCTGCTGCCCTTTGGGGAAATGGTTCCGTGTACAGTAAGGTTTTTCACCACAGCCCCTTCTTCCACATAGCGGAACAGCCCCAGTGCAGAGCCATCCTTCTGAATTGATAAACCGATGATCGTATGCCCTTTCCCGTCAAATGTCCCTGCAAATACTGGCACAGGATTATAATCAACGCCCTGCAGGTTGATATCTGCTTCCAGTGTAAATATCTTCCCCTGGGAATAGCTGTCTGAGACACAGTTCTGGCTGAATGCTGCAAACTCCTCCGGCGTGCTGATACTAATTTCCTGGATTGCTGCCGAAGATCCGCTGTCTTCTGTCCTGTCCTCCTGCGACAGATCTGGGGCGTTCTGGATTGCTGCCAGTATATTCATGCTGTACATCACACTGCTGTCAACCGGAATCATAAGAACAGCCGCTGTCAGCATGGCTGCCATTCTTCGGTTTTGTTTTATTTTCCATATGTTTTTCATGCTGCTTTGGCCTCCTCTCCGTCCTGTTCCTTTTTGATGGCCCTGGTTAATTCGGTCTTGTCAATCAGCTTGTCGCATACCAGCAAAAGCTGGGGAAGCACTGTCATAACCAGGATAATGGAGATCAATGTCCCCCGTCCCAGAACCTTTCCCAGTGAAGCAATCACTGCATTTTTCGTGAGGGATCCGATTACGAATCCGGCAGATGTCATGATGGTTCCCGATGTGATAATGGTTGGGAACGCCTGGTTTAAGGATTCCACCACTGCTTTTTTCTTGTCCGGTATGGTTTTGCGCAGATCCAGGTACCGGCTGGTGATGACGATCGCATAGTCAATGGTAGCACCCATCTGAATGGAGCTGACCACCAGATAGCTTAAAAAGTACATGGTGGTTCCGGTCAGGTAGGGCATGGAGAAGTTTATCCAGATGCTTCCCTGAATCGTCAGCACCAGAAGAAACGGCAGGCCGGCTGACTGAAATGTAAACAAAAGGATAATCCCCACAAACAGTGCTGTCAGCACGCTGATAATCACATTGTCCCGCTCAAAGGAGCTGCTTAAATCATAGTTGCTGGTAGCATCCCCCACCACATAGACTTCATCATAATACTCCAGCGCAATGCTGCGGATCTGATCTACAGTCTGGAAAGTCTCCTTGCCCTCCACCGGGCCTTTTAAGGTAAATACCAGGCGGTCATACCCTTCCCCCTCCAGCTGCTCCCTGGCGTCGCAGACGGCTTTATGCAGATCGTCAATCTCCTCCGACAGCTCCTCATCAAACTCGATGCCGCCCTTTTCCTTCTGCTCATAGATGAAATCCACCATATCAATAATGGATATCTGGTAATCATCCAGGTTTTTCATAAACGCGCTGTACTGTTCCTTGTCCACGGCATAAAACTGGTACAAGGCCCTTACCAGATCCAGATCCACCTCTGCCACCTCTGAAAACTCTCTGGGATTCAGCTTATCTACCAGAATATATTTTCCGTCATCAGTCACCTCCACATTGGCAAGGCCCAGGGCAGTATCTACTGCCTCTATATTTTCCAGGCGTTTTAATATCCGTCCTTCTTTTTCATAATCCCCTTTGGGAATCACGATGGCCATGGTATTGGTTACGTCAAAGGTCTCCTGGATCCGCTCTTTTGAGGCCAGGAACTCATTTTTCTTGCTGGACTCAATGGAATTAATATCGTATATGTAAGGACATTGTCTGGAGAAATGAGCCCCTGCCCCTACAATCACCAGGAATACAGGAATCGTTACATACCGAAGCTTCACCACAATTTTCCCCCATATGTTGATGGCAGGTACAAAATTCCGGTGGCCGGTCCGGTCAATGGCTCTGGAAAACATGACAATCAATGCCGGCATAAACAGGAATACAGTGAGAAGGCTTATGATAATAGCCTTTGTCAGAACGCTTCCTAAATCCATGCCAATCCCAAACTGCATAAACATAAGCGCCACCAGGCCGGATACTGTGGTTAAGCTGCTGGAGGATATCTCCGGAATGGCTTTGCTAAGTGCCACCGTGATGGCCTCCATGGTCTCCTTATCCTCCCTCTCCTCCATAAAACGGTGGAAAAGAATAATGGCGTAATCGATGGCAAGTGCCAGCTGCAGCACAGTCCCCACTGCATTGGTTACAAAGGAGATGCTACCGAACCAATAGTTTGTTCCCATGTTTAAAAGGGCTGCCACGCTGAAAACAATAAGGAAAATCACAATCTCCATATATGTTTTGGAGGTGAACAGCAGCACAGAGACAATAATAAAGATTACGATTACCACAATAACGCTCATATCATTTTTTAAGTCTGCCGCATCGTCTTTGTCCACGGTTGTGTATACGTAGGACACGTATCCCTCCAGGCTTTCCCTGACCTTTGCCATGGCCGCCTGGGAGTTTTCTGTGTCCTCCTCTTCCTCAAAGGTTATGGTGTACAGGGCGCTGGCATCCTTGTAGGTGTCAGATATCTGGCTGTTCTCGCCAGCTGTCTCTTCATCATAGAAGGATACGGCCGAGATGCCCGGTATCTCCTCTATCTGGTGAGCCAGGGCCAGGGCCTTCTCATAGGTTATGTTGCTTACCAGCACGGTGGCTGATCCGAAGGTGGTAAATTCTTCGTTCATAATGTCCAGTCCCTGTCTGGTCTCTGTGCTTTCCGGAAGGTACTCTGTCAGGTCATTGATGACCCCTACCTTGGAAATAGACACTGCACTGTAGATACAGGCCAGGGCGAAAAGAACGATAAAAGCTTTTCTCTTATTTACAATGAACGCTGCCAGCTTCATCATAAAATTCTCTGGTTTTTTCCTATCTTCCATCTTGCTTTTTCTGTAGCTGTCCGGTCTTTCAACTCACGGTTTTTACTGTTCCAGCTACATTTTTATCTCCTTTCCTTGCTTCTTACTTGCCATATTATGACTATTTATGGTAAAATACGCAAGAATCAATATTTTATTTCTGTTTCAAATGAGACAGATCCTGAAAAGTTGTTCAGTTTGACACATAAAAGGAGAATTGGTTTGAGTGCCTCTGATGAAAAAAAAGAAAAAATCTCTACCCGCCGCACGTATACTTTGCTGCGCATGGGTTTTTTTAAGCTTCTGGCGGAAGTCCCTTTTGAGAAAATCAGCCTGACAGAAATCTGCAGCCGATCCATGGTGCCCCGCTCTACTTTTTATCGTTATTTTGAAGATAAATATGATCTGCTGTGTTACTGCCTCCAGACTTTTTTTGATGAGACGGATATGGCAGAGGATGTGCTTTATCTTCAGGAGTCGGAGTCTGCCAGGGCTTTTTTATCTGAGATCATGAAGGAAATGGCGAGAAACCGCCAGGAATATTACAAGATTTACTGTATCAATAAAGACGGGGCTTTTATGGATATCCTCCGCTCTTTCCTGATTCAGATCCTCAGTGAGAAATTGAAGGTATCAGAGTCAAAGGGCATGCATTCCAAGATTTCTCCCCCTGTCTTTACTTATCTTCTGGCTGATTTCTATATAAGCACAGCCAAATGCTATCTGGAATACGGGGATGATTATACGGTAGAAGAATTTGTGAGGAATATCTCCCTGTTTGCCAACAAAGATTTTTTCTCTTTTCAAAAATAAGCCTGCAGGCAACCGGCGCTGTACGGTCAGCGCAGCAGGTGCGCAGACCTACAGCAAGGATTCGATACTTTCACAGTAAGAAAAGGATATCCGCCTGCATCTCACACATCGGGCGGATATCCTTTTTTACAGATGAGCCGGCATCAGCCTTTCATCTTCTCTATGGCTTCCCACAATCCATTGAGGTAGCAAGCTCCCAGGGCTCTGTCATACAGGCCATATCCCGGACGGCCTACTTCGTCCCAGATCATTCTTCCGTGATCCGGACGCACATAGACGTCGTGAGGACATGTCTCATACACAGCTTTTACGATCTCAAACAGATCCAGATCTCCTGTGGAGGACAGGTGAGCTGCCTCACGGAAACAGCGCTCGCCTAAATATTTTACATTGCGGATATGCAGGCAGGCAATCCGGTCCATCTCTCCGAAATGGCGGATAATAGACGGGATATCGTTGGCAGGATTGGAGCCCAGGGATCCGGTGCAAAGGCACAGCGCATTGGCCGGTGAATCGTGAAGGGCCACGATCTTGTCAAAGTCTTCCTGGCTGTGAGAGATACGGGGCAGCCCGAAAATAGGCCATGCCGGATCGTCCGGATGCACTGCCATCTTCACTCCCACTTCCTCGCATACCGGAATCACCGCGTCCAGGAAATACTTATAATTCTCCCGAAGCATGTCCGGGGTGATCCCCTCATACTGCTTTAAGGTGGTCTCAAGCTCAGCCAGGCGCTCTGGTTCCCATCCCGGAAGGGTGAAGCCGTTGCTGTCCTCTGCCGTCTTCTTCACAATATCCAGAGGAGTCATGCTCCCTAATTCCTTCTCATCATAGTACAGGCTGTTGGATCCATCCTCCTCAATCACCCGCGCCAGATCGGTGCGCAGCCAGTCAAATACCGGCATGAAGTTGTAGACAATCACCTTTACCCCAAACTTGGCCAGGTTGCGGATGGTAATATTGTAATTCTCGATATACTTGTCTCTGCTGGGGAGGCCCATCTTAATGTCCTCATGGACGTTTACGCTCTCGATAACCTCGCACTCCAGCCCCGCCTCATGTACCTGGCCGATATACGCCTTGATCTCTTCCTCTGTCCAGACCTCTCCTGCTGCCTTGTAATCCAAAAGCCCCATAAGGCCAGTCATTCCGGGAATCTGCTTGATCTGCTTTAAAGTGACAGAATCACTGTTCTCCCCGTACCACCGAAACGTCATTTTCATCTTACTAACCCCTCCTCATCTCTTTTCATCGGCCATGCCGGTTTGTGTGATCTTATTATACAAGATTACGGATTTAATTTCAACTTTCAACATTAATTTTTTCTTTCCTTGGCTTTGGTTTATATTGTTCCTCCCCCGACTCAATGTAAAGAACGAAATCATTGATTTCTTTCTCGCTCCATCCGGCGGATCGCAGTCCCAAAAGTAATCTTGCAACCTCTGTCATGTTCATGCCCTCCTCTTCTCCTTTCATTTTTATATCTAACTTCAATCAGATTCTCCAATTCCTTATACCTGGCCCAATCACTCCCCATGATTCTCCAGATTGTACGGCGTCACCTGATATACATAGTAGTTCAGCCAGTTGCTGTAAAGGGTATTGGCCATATTCCTCCAGCAAAGCACCGGCTTGGCAAAGGGATCGTCATTTTCATAATAATTGCAGGGCAGCTCCGGGTTTAACCCCTTCCCCAGATCCCGGTGGTATTCGTTGTTCAGAGTCATCCTGTCATACTCCGGATGCCCCTGGACAAAAATCTGGCTGCCGTCCCGCCTCATGATGAGGAACAGCCCGGCCTCCTCTGACTCTGCCAGAATCTGCAGCTGGGGATGCTTCTCCACATCCTCCCTTCGCACCTCGGTATACCGGGAATGGGGGGCCATAATGTAATCGTCCATGCTTCTTGTCAGAGGCACCTTGTGGTGAAGCACCTTGTGCTGGTAGATGCCGCTCAGCTTCTTTTCCCTTAAGTATTTGGGAATCCCATAGTGATAATAAAGCCCTGCCTGGGCTCCCCAGCAGATATGAAGGGTGGAGGTCACATGTTTTTTCGTCCACTCCATGATTTGGGACAATTCCTTCCAGTATGTCACCTCCGGATACGCAAGCATCTCCACCGGCGCGCCTGTGATGATCATTCCGTCATAGTTTTTCCTTCGGATTTCCTCAAATGTCACATAAAATTTGTTGATATGGCTGGCTGACGTATTCTTGGATATATGGCTGGACAGCATGAGAAAGGTGCAGTCAATCTGCAGGGGCGTGTTGGACAGGGCCCTTAAAAGCTGGGTCTCTGTCTCCTCCTTTACAGGCATCAGGTTTAAAATCAGGATCTCCAGAGGACGGATATCCTGGCGCATGGCCCGCTCCTCATCCATGACGAAAATATTTTCCGATTCCAGTACTGCCTTGGCTGGCAAATCCTTCTGTATTTTAATTGGCATGCTGTTCTCCCCTCTGTTCTTCCTCCAATAATCTTAAAAAATCTTCCTCTGACAAAATAGGAACTCCCAGCTCTCTGGCCTTTTTATTTTTAGACGAGGAGGATTTCACATCGTTGTTAATCAGATAGGTGGTTTTGGCCGAAACGCTTCCTGCCGCCTTCCCTCCTTTTGACTCGATGAGCTCCTGAAGCTCCTTTCGGTTGGAAAAATGCTCCAGCGAGCCGGTGATCACAAAGGTCATTCCCTGGAATATATTCTCCTGCTGCCCATCCTCTGCCATCTCAATGTCCAGCTCTGCAAAAAGCCTTTCTGCTGTCTCTCTGTTTTTTTCGGATGCAAAATACTGGCACCAGCCCTGGGCCAGGACATTGCCGATCCCGTCAATCTGAATCAGCTCCTCCGCCTCTGCATTCTCCATAGCCTGAAAATCATACTGGAAATGGCGGCACAGCATCTTGGCATTGGCCAATCCGATGCCGGCGATTCCCAGGCCATAGATCATCCTTACCAGGGTTGTGTGGGACGCCTGGGCTGCTGCCTGAATCAGATTCTCGTAGGATTTTTCTCCGAAGCCTTCCATGGACACAATCCCGTCCTTATGGCGGTCCAGATGGAAAATGTCTGCGTAGTCTTTTATGAAGCCGGCATTGATGAATTTTTCCAGGGTGGCCTCTGACAGTCCGTCAATGTTTAAGGCATCCCGGCTTACCAGCAGGGTAAAGCTTTTTATCTTCTTTGCCTGGCAGTCCGGATTGGTGCAGTACAGGGCTTTTACGTCATTTACCTGCTGAATCTTTGTGTCCCCTCCACAGACCGGACAGCGGGCGGGAATCTCTTTCACGCCGCTTCTGGTAAGGTTGTCGGCGATCTGGGGGATAATCATGTTGGCCTTATACACTGTGATGAAGTCTCCCTCCCCCAGCTCCAGCCCTTCCATAATGCTGATGTTGTGGACACTGGCCCGGCTGACAGTGGTGCCCTCCAGCTCTACCGGCTCAAATACGGCTACCGGGTTGATAAGGCCTGTCCGGGAGGGACTCCATTCGATATAGGAAAGCTTTGTCTCCCTGATTTCATCTGCCCATTTAAAGGCAATGGAATTGCGGGGGAATTTGGCCGTCCGTCCCAGGGACTCTCCGTAGGCAATATCCTCAAAGGTAAGCACCAGCCCGTCGGAGGGGATGTCGTAGCCCTGGATAGTGTCTGCAAAATATTTTACCTTGTCCGGCAGGCTTTGGGCAGTTACCATCTGGTGTTCTACCACCTCGAAGCCCTGGGATTTCAGCCACGCAAACTGCCGGCTTCTGGAATTTTCAAAGTCCATGCCCTCTGCCGAAACCAGAGCAAAAATCATGCAGTTTACATGACGTTTGGCCGTAATCTGGCTGTTCAGCTGGCGCACAGAGCCGGAGCAAAGGTTTCTGGGGTTTTTGTATCTGGCGTCAACA
The DNA here is from genome assembly GCA_910585435.1 of uncultured Hungatella sp. Taxonomy (GTDB): domain Bacteria; phylum Bacillota; class Clostridia; order Lachnospirales; family Lachnospiraceae; genus UBA3402. Next base: position 14,416 of record CAJUEJ010000007.1, read on the forward strand.
TCCTCAATCTCCTCATTCATTTTCTCAAAATCAGAGTACCGGATAACTGCCTCTCCCCGCAGGATAAGCTGCCCGGTAAAGCCGATTTTTAAAGGGATGTTCTCAAATGTCTTTGCATTGCTGGTAATCACCTCTCCAATCTCCCCGTTGCCCCGGGTCACTGCTTTTGTGAGATTTCCGCCCTGGTATGTCAGGACCACAGTAAGACCGTCCAGCTTCCAGGACAAAAGCCCCTCCTGATCCCCCAGCCATTCCTGCAGGGCAGGTACTTCTTTGGTCTTGTCCAGGGACAGCATGGGGCTGGGATGGGGTTCTTTGGGAAGCTCGCTTAACACCTCATAGCCTACCTTCTGGGTAGGGCTTCCTGCCAGAACAACCCCGGTCTCTTTTTCTAAAGCTGTCAGCTGATCGTACAGCTTATCGTACTCAAAATTACTGATGATTTCCCGGCTTTCCTGGTAATAGGCTTTGGCCGCCTGGGAAAGAGAGGACACCAGCTCCTTCATTTGGGCAATCTTATTCTCTTCCATGTTTTTGTCATTCCTTTCCAAGATACATAGGTCCCTCTGCTTTTTGCTCCAGGTTATCAGGATTTGCTTTGTACCTGATTCTATGGCATAGGATGCCTTGTTTGTCAAGTATTTATCCCCTGGAATCCTGAAGCAGCTCCAGCAGCTTTTCATATTCTTCGGCCGTAACCTTCCGGTATGTCCCTGTCTTTAGGTTTCCCAGTCTCAGGTTCATGATCCGGACTCGTTTCAGTCCCACCACATGGCAGTGAAGAGCCTGGCACATCCGCCGGATCTGACGGTTCAGGCCCTGGGTCAGGGTAATCCTGAATTCAGTCTTTCCTGTGACCTCCACCCTGCAGGGCCTGGTCATTGTATGCAGCTCTTCCAGCCATACGCCGGCACGCATTTTCTTTAGGAATTCTTTTGTTACAGGTTTGTCGATGGTGACCATATATTCTTTTTCATGGGCATTGGCGGCGCGCATGATTTTATTGACCAGTTCTCCCTGATTGGTCATGAGAATCAGTCCCTCGGAGTCTTTGTCCAGCCTTCCGATGGGATACACCCGCTCCGGATATTCTACCAGCTGTACAATATTCATGGCCCTGTCTTTTTCCGATGTGGTGCAGACGACGCCTTTAGGCTTATTGACTGCCAGAAGGATGGGCTTTGGCTTTTTTTTCTGGCCGTCTGCGCTCCCTACCAGTTTTCCGTCGCAGATTATCCTCTGTCCTGGGCTGATCTTCATGCCTGGTGATGCCGCCTGGCCGTCTACAGACACTTTTTTGTCTTCAATCAGGCGATCCGCCTCACGCCTGGAGCAGATGCCCATCTCGCTTAAGTATTTATTCAACCGGATTGTTATATCTTTCTGGTTTGGGCTTTGACCTTGGATGTTGTTCGGGGTGTTGTTCGGGTTGCTGTTCTGGTTTTTGTTCTGATATGCCATGTTGTGATTTTTCAATCCTTTTTGTCATTTTATATAGATTTAATTATTATACCACTGCCAGAAATGTATCTCAATCTATTTTTTGCGGCCTGCTGGTTTCGATTTGTTTTCCGGCTGTCATTACGGCGGCCTGGACCTGGCAACCCTTTATATTACACAGGATGAGAATGGTATGGTATATGAGATTTATACAGAACACCAGCTTTGTGAATTAGAAATTTATGGAAATATGAGTATGAGGGTGGTTCGCGAAAATCTGAAAGAAGCGGCAGAGCGAACCAAAAAAGCATATGGAAAGCCGGCAGAGGAGAATGATACATTCCGGATGTACATAAAGTACAAGACAGATACCGAATATGCATACGTGATAAAAAGAGCGGATTCCGGCGTCATCATCCGGCTGGGAATCGTCGCCGACAAGCCAGCTTTGCCTGATTCCTGAATCGAAAATTTTTTATTGAACATTCAAAACCCACGAAGTCCCGGTAATACTAGGCTTTCGTGGGTTTTCCTGTACCTATTTTTTATCATAGCAGGAGCATGGCGTCCCCAAAACTGAAGAATCTATATCTCTCCCTGATTGCCTCCTCATATGCATTCAGCACATGTTCCCTCCCTGCCAGTGCGGACACCAGCATAACCAGGGTGGATTCCGGCAGATGGAAATTGGTAATCAGTCCGTCCAGAACCTTGAACTGATAACCTGGATAGATAAATATATCCGTCCAGCCGCTGCCGCTTTTCACCGTCCCGTCTTCCTGCGCTGCGGACTCTATGGTTCTGCAGCTGGTCGTCCCTACACAGATGATACGGCCTCCCTGACGTTTTATATGGTTGATCTTCCCGGCCTCTTCCTCCTCTATGACATAAAACTCCGAGTGCATGTGGTGATCCAGTATATTTTCTGCTTTTACAGGCCGGAAGGTTCCCAGGCCTACGTGGAGGGTCACGTGGGCGATGGTCACTCCCATCTGTTCAATCTGCTCCAGCAGTTCTTTTGTAAAATGAAGTCCTGCCGTAGGTGCCGCTGCCGATCCGTCATGTTTTGCATACACTGTCTGATAACGGTTTTTATCTTTTAACTGGTGGGTAATATAAGGGGGCAGAGGCATCTGGCCCAGCCGGTCCAGAATCTCCTCAAATATTCCTTCATAGGAAAACTGAACCAGGCGGTTTCCCTCTTCCACCACGTTAATGACCGTTCCTTTCAAAAGCCCGTCTCCAAAGGAAATGACGGTTCCCGGCTTTGCCTTTTTTCCAGGCTTTACCAGGGTCTCCCACACATTCTTTTCCTTTCGTTTTAAAAGAAGTACCTCTATCCTGGCTTTTGTCTCTTCCTTTTCCCCCAACAGCCTGGCGGGAATCACCTTGGTGTCATTGATTACAAGGCAGTCTCCCTTTTTCAGGTAAGATACAATATCACGAAATCCTCTGTGCTCTATCTCCCCCGTATTTTTATCCAGCACCAGAAGCCGGGAGGAGGAACGATCCTCCAATGGGTCCTGGGCAATCAGCTCCTGGGGCAATTCAAAATTAAAATCTGATACGTTCACAGGCTTCTCCTATTTCTATAGAATTATGACTATTTGTCCTTAGCTTCTGACTCCTGCTGCGTTTGTGCCGGAAGCCCTCCATGATCCATCTGGTAACGCCTGTATATTTTAGGTCCGTACATGATGCCCATAAGTACAAAAAACAGAATGACCAGGGCGACTCCTCTTTTCCAGCCATAAGGCTCCCACCCTGTCTTTTTAGGCTCCTGCCTTTTAACAGGCTCATATGCAATCCTCTGAGGCACAGGCCTCAGTTCAAGCTCTTCCCTGCCGGTTTCCTCCGAAGTCTTCCACTCCATAACAAAACGGGTATGACACTCCTGACACACCTGGATGTTGTGATTCTGTTTGTCAATTTCCAGCTTTCCCCCGCATGACGGGCACTTTAATTCTGTCATAGCTTCCTCCATTATATTCTATGTACTCCTCCATGTACTCCCGAAGCCTCTTTGTGCCTGATTTTCTTTATACCTGATTTTGCGAGACATTGAGAGTATATTTCTGAGTATTCTCGAAAATTTGGCGCGATCATCCCAGCATCGCCTGGGATTTTTCCCTACTGTCTTCCATAAACCCGTTTGTGAAGGGCAATCACCTCATCCAGTCCTCTCACCGCATCATACTCTTTTCCTTCATAGGCAAAATGATGCTCTGTGATGATTTTGGGATTACGCTCCGAGATAAGCTTCACAATCTCCAGGCTGGCCTTCTCCGGCGGACTGTCCTGAAGAAATCCATACTCGCCGTTTAAAGGATAGGCAACCAATGCCCTGTCATAACCTCCGTCCTGGCAGAGATATTTTTTGGTATAGAAGCATGCCACCATGTCATCCAGCCGAAAGACACAGGAACTAAGCCCTGGAAATTTAATATAATTCCTGGTAATAAACCCAATCCTTTTTAGGCTGTTCGTATCCTTTCCCTTATCAAGAGCAAATAATACGGTTTCCGGCTGCTTAAACTCCTGCTCAATCCGGTAGATCTCCTGCTCGTCAAAGCTGCTCTGATCCATAAAGGCCTTCACCCAGCCCCGCTCTTTTTTCTGCTGCATGTAAATTCCCAGCACGACCAAAAGGATACTGGGGACAATAATCACGACCGCCATTTTTATAGCTGACTCTGCCCCCATGATGTTAAACAATGCTGCTGCCAGCATAACGGCGATCACCATCAGCATGACACCCACGGCAACCAGCCCTTTTCCGGCTCCTGTTGCACTGTACATAAACTGCAGCACACTGCCGTTTTTTGACATCTTTTTCTTTAATTTATCATCCGGAACCAACACCATATCAAATTCCTCCTGCTGTATGTAATCCGTACATTGTACGACCTGCTTTTCTGATATTATATAACATGGGGGTGCATACAGCAATAGTATCCAGGACCTTTTTCTGGTATTTTTTGAACAGATTTTTTGAATAGATTTTTCAAATTTTCACTTGCATAGTTGGTAAGATTATAGTATTATATAGGAGATGCGTCTGTAGCTCAGTGGATAGAGCAGTGGCCTCCGGAGCCGCGTGCGTAGGTTCGATTCCTATCAGACGCATTTTTTTGTTGTCTTGGGGATTATGCCGGCTAAATCCTGGCAAATACTTTCATCTGCGTATCAAGCTGTTCATCCAATACACGTATGTACTTTGATTATGTCACCGTAACATAAAAACCGACGCCCATTCTTCTCAAAAAGAATGTACGTCGGTTTTGTTCTGTCAATACTGAATCACTGTCTCCAACGGCCTCTGTCCCGTCAGCTCTTCACTTCTTGCATCTGGCTGTGTGCCTCCCACATACACGGCAAACTCTGTTCCATCCTTGATTCTCTCGCCCTGGTCATTTACCACCATAAACTGCTTCTGTGGAATAAGCAGTTCTATGGTCTGTTTTTCCCCTGCTTTTACATGGAATCTCTTAAATGCTGCCAAATGATGGTTTCTCACTTCAAACGGAGACTTAATATCCTTTATATAAACCTCCGTCACTTCATCGCCGTCCACAGCTCCCGTATTTTCCACAGTGACGGTTATCTTCACTCCGCCTTCAGCTGTCTCTGTCTTCAGATCGGAATAGGCAAATCTTGTGTAGCTTAACCCATATCCGAAAGGATACATTGGCTTGCTTTCCATGTACCGGTATGTTCTTCCCTTCATGGAATAATCGGTAATCGGCAGCATGCCTTCGGACGATGCGTAGAAAGTAACCGGCAGTTTTCCAGAAGGATTCACCTCACCGAACAAAATCCTGGCGATAGCCAGCCCGCCTTCTGCTCCCGGATACCATCCCTGAAGAATCGCCTTTACATTGGGGGTGTCCTGAAGCCATTTTAACTCTACCGCGCTTCCGGTCATATTTACCACAATCAGGTCAACCCCTGTCTCAATCAAAGCCTTCAGAAGGTGAAGCTGACTGTCAGGCAATGCCGTGGTAGGCTTATCTGCCATGCTGGTCTCGTCAATCCGGTTCCCCACATCATGCTGCTCCCCTTCATAGCGCTCATCCAGCCCCAGGCAGACTACCGCTGTTTTTGCTTCTTTGGCAGCATACACTGCCTCTGACAATCTGTCACCTGGCAGAGCCAGCTCCTCCACCCGATCCTTCATGGTATGGCAGCCTTCGGAATAGTGAATGCGTATATCTTCAGCCACCATCTCGATCCCTTCCAGGACAGTCACGTATCTGGGGGCTGTGCCGTGATAATTGCCGATGAGGGGCCATCTGCTGTCCGCATTGGGCCCTATCACAGCCAGCTTTTCCATATCCTTTTTAAGAGGCAGGATCCCGTCGTTTTTAAGGAGAACCACAGACCGCTCTGCTGCCTGGATGGCTGCCTGCCGGTGCTTTTTGCATGCCACTTCCTCATAGGAAATCTTGTCATACTCACAGTCATCAGCGAAAAGTCCCAGCTTAAATCTGGTTCTCATGACCCTGATAGCTGCCTCAGTAATATCCTCCTCTGTCACCAGCCCTTCCTGGTATGCCTGCATAACCTTTAAATATGTATTTCCGCAGTTGATATCACATCCCATTTTCAGGGCCAGGGCTGCCGATTCCGTAGCTGTATCTGTCACATGGTGATTCTCATGGAAGTCTTTGATCGCCCAGCAGTCTGAGGTAAAATATCCCTGGAAATCCCATTTTCCTCTAAGAATATCTTTCATCAGCAGCTTGCTTCCACAGCAGGGCTCTCCGTTGGTCCTGTTGTAGGCGCCCATAACGCCTTCCACTCCGGCTTCCTCTACACACGCCTGAAAGGCCGGCAGATATGTCTCCCACAGATCCTTATCCGAAACCACGGCATCAAACTCATGGCGCAGCTCCTCCGGCCCGCTGTGTACTGCAAAATGCTTGGCACAGGCAGCCGCCTTCAGATATTTTCCATCTCCCTGGATTCCTTTAATAAAGGCAACCCCCAGCCTGGAGGTCAGATACGGATCCTCGCCGTAGGTTTCATGGCCTCTCCCCCATCTGGGATCCCGGAAAATGTTTACATTGGGAGACCAAAGGGTCAGCCCCTTATAGATGTCCCTGTCATCCTCAGAAGAATAGGCATTGTACTTGGCCCTTGCTTCCGTAGAGATAATGTCCCCGATCTTTTCCATCTCCTCCGTATCAAACATGGCAGCCAGGGCAATAGACTGAGGAAACATGGTTGCTGTACCTGCCCTTGCCAAGCCGTGGAGCGCTTCATTCCACCAGTGATATCTGGGAATCCCCAGCCTTGGAATCGCCGGCGCGTCGAAATTTAGCTGAGACGCCTTCTCCTCCAGGGTCATCTTATCCACCAGCTCTCTGGCCTGCTTCTCAAAATCAGTCATACGCTTTTGTTCCTTTCCCCTAAAGACCTATTTGTAATTTCCAACGGTGATATCATCCGCCGCAAAATTCTCTACCGCTGCGGCTTTCTTGTAAAAATGAACTGCATTTTTCAGAATGCCCTCAAAAGTATAATACTCATCATCCTTTGCAATAGGCAGCTGCACCAGCATTTTCTTGCATCCGGCTTTGTAGATAGCAGTGATCAATTCCACAGTCTTTCTTCCGTCGATTCCTGTTATCATGGGACGCCCGCCTGTCTCAAGAGCTGTCAGGTAGTTATCAATCTCTCCTGTATGCCCTTCATAAGGCAGATCCGGAATTGCATTGTAGAATTCCGTAATCTTCTGGATCAGCTCCTGGTTGTGTTCCTCGATAGGGAATCCGTTGGGTCTTGTCAGCTCCGCCTTGATATCCCAGGGCGCGGCAATTTTGGCATCTGCACACTGAAGAACGATTCCCTGCTCCTCGCCGTGATGCACCACGGAGCTTGTCACTTCCGCAATGCTGTTGTTGCCGTAGCGGAGAGCGGCCAGGGACAGGTCCTCCACCTCGGAGTTGTCATGCATCACATTGGTAAGCATTGCCATAACCTCTGTGGGAAGCTCTCCCATGATCCAGTTAATCATGTCAATATGATGAACCGCATGATTTAAGGTAGGGCCGCCACCTTCTTTCTCCCACAGGCCTCTCCACCACAGATCATAGTAGCAGTGGCCTCTCCACCACAGAGAATTTACATGGGCACAGATAATCTTTCCTGCCAGCCCGCTGTCTGCAGTCTTCTTCAGTTTATAGATGGAGTTGCGGAAACGGTTCTGGGCAATACATCCCATGGTTACATGGTTTCTCTCCTCCGCCTCCAGCATGGCATCGCACTCTGCCAGACAGGTAGCCATAGGCTTTTCCACCACCACATTCATCCCTGCATCCATGGAATGGATGGCAATCTCCGCATGGACATAAGGCGGCGTACACACATGGACAATATCAATATCCGGCATGGCCTCAATCATTTTCTGGTGGTCATCAAATACTTCACAGTCCAGATGATACTGTTCTTTCATCTTCTCTGCCTTTTCCGGATAAATATCACAGAGAGCTACAATTTTCACCCTCTCCGGAAATTCCAGAAGCCCCTTTACATGCTGCGGGGCAATATTACCTGTACCAACTATTGCTGCTTTTAACATAGTTCTCCTTCCTGCGCCGTAAACGCATATCAAATAATATAATCAGGATACCTTTTCACAATCTCTGCCTTGTCATACAAGTAACGAGATAAATGTTTGTCCACTACGGCAAAAGCCTCCTCCTTGTTCTGGGCACGGACAGCATTTAAAATCTCCATATGATCGTTTACCGTCTGCAAATCCACAATAACCAGAAGAGAAAGATACCGAATCCGGTCAAAGGGAATACGTATATCCTCCAGATAGTCATATACATGTTCCTTTTTCGCCATCCTGAACAGCAACCGATGAAAATCATCATCCAGTTCTAACAGCCTGCTCTGGTTTGACATCTCCAGATATTTCTTCTGAAGACGAATATTCTCTTCCAACCGGCCTAAATCCGGCAGTTCTTCCAGCTGGCAGCAAATCTCCACAATCGCCCTCTCCAAAACTTTTCTGGCAAAATTGGACTCCTCTACCAGCCCGTAATTAATCTTTGTCACACGGCTGCCCTTTTTAGGCAGCACCTCAATCAGGTCAATCTTTGACAGTTCCACCAAAGCCTCCCTGACCGGAGTCCGGGAAACATGCAGCTCTTCCGTCAAAGTATTTTCTGACAACATTTCACCAGGCTTTAAAGCGCACTCAATGATATTCTTCTTTAATACCCGAAGAACATACTCTCTTGCTCCTTCTCCATAAAGCCTTTCTAAAACCTGCATAACCCCTCCATCTCTCATAAAACCGGCGCCTGCCTTTTGGAGTCATCTGCCAGCCAAAGCATCCTTCTACCGTTCCAGAATACTGGCCTGCATCTGCGCCTTCACACACAGCTCTGCCGCTTTAAAGGCATGTTCCTGTGTCATAGCATTTTCCGTCCGGTTGATACAATCCAGTATCAGCTGTCCGAAATAAGGGAACCCAACCTTTCCTGTCACTTCAAAGTGGTGTTCTCCTTCTTTGTTTACCATAAACACATGGTTGCTTGTTCCGTCGCCGGTTCCCACATTGATATACTTCCGAAGCTCAATGTATCCTTCAGTTCCCAGAATAAACATTCTTCCATCGCCCCAGGTTCCCAGGCCGTCCGGGGTAAACCAGTCTACACGGAAATACATGGTGGTTCCATTGTCGCCTACCAGCATACAGTCACCGAAATCATTCAGTCCCGGATGATCCTTGTGGCCGTAGTTTGCAATCTGGCTCTTGACCACCGTGGCGTCCTTTACATCTGCAAAGTACAAAAACTGTTCGATCTGATGGCTTCCGATGTCACACAGGATCCCGCCGTACTTTTCCTGCTCATAAAACCAGTCCGGACGGCTGTTTGGATCGCCGACTCTGTGAGGCCCCATGCCCAGAACCTGGATTACCCTTCCGATAGCGCCTTCTTTGATCAGCTGTCCGGCATACACAGCAGCCTCCACATGGATTCGTTCACTGTAGTAAACCATGTACTTTTTCCCTGTCTTTGCCACCATCTCCTTGGCCTGCTCCAGCTGTTTTAAAGTGGTAAGAGGAGCTTTGTCCGTAAAGTAATCTTTGCCTGCCTCCATGACACGAAGCCCCAATGCACAGCGCTCACTGGTTACCGCAGCGCCGCATACTAATTTCACTTCCGGATCTGCCAGGACTTCCGCTTCACTGGAAGCAGCCCTGGCATCCGGAAATGCCTCCTGGAATTTCTTTACCTTTTCCGGATCCGGGTCATACACCCATTTCACTTCTGCCCCGGCCTCTGTAAGGCCGTTGCACATCCCATAGATATGGCCATGATCCAATGCAATGGCAGCAATCTTAAATTCTCCTGGTTTTACTACTGCCTCAGCCTTTCCCTTTGGTGCATAATTCATACCGCTTACTGCCATATTCCCTCCATTCTGCCGTGTAAAAGCTCCTGCTTCACCGGCATTTTTATTTTAATTGAAATGCACATGCCTGTTAAAAATGCCTGCTTCTGCCTCTTCTGCTTAATATGTCAGAAGAACAGGAGCAGGCACATAAAGTTTGTTTTATTCTGCTTTCTCGCAAACAAGCGCGAATAACATCCTCAGACTTTTAGCTTCCATACACCTCGTCAAAATGTGCGGTTCTCTCTGCAATAACATCCTCGATACCGGCCTTCTTTGCTTCCTCAAGCCACTCATCGTAGATAGCATCCATCTGATCCGGCGCACAGGTGATACACTGTACCTGATATTTGGATCTGAGCAGAAGGAAATCATCTGTAAGCTCAGTCTGCTTCTCTGATGTAAAGGTAGGCTTATGGATAATCTGTCCGGCCAGAGAATTCTCGTAGTTTGCAACTACATCATCATAATAAATTGGATTCTCAGCAGCAGTACACTTGTTGAAATCGTCAACGGTTGCGAAATATCCCTGGTTTCCTACCAGGAACATATCGGTACGGATCCAGTCTTTATCTGTTGCATTGTAAGCTGCATCGATAACGATCGGGATTCCTTCGTCATCCAGCTTGTAGTTCTCATCTTCAAATCCGTGATACAGTACAAATCCGCCGTCCGTAGTTGCCATCCAGTCAAGATATGTCATGGCAGCCTCTACCTTCTCTTCCGATGCGGTCTTCGGGCACATGATGATAAGTCCGCCTGCTGCATATGCATCTGCGTACTGTTTTCCGTCGTGTACATTCTTTAAGTTAGGAATGGATACAAACTTTGCAGTTGGAGTATTCTCTCTCAGAGTGGTCTCCGGTGAGTTTCTCAGCGGGTCTACGTTGTAGTTAACGTTGGACTCGTAGAATGCCAGCTGGCTGTTAACGATCTTCTGTACAAAGGTCTCTGTGGTATTGGTGTAGAACTCCTGATCCATAACACCGTTGTTGTAGCACTTGTTCATGAAGCGCACATACTCTCTGTAGCCTGGATCATAGTAGAAATCAAATCCATCTGCGATGTCCAGCTGCTTCTGATCTCCCTCTAACTGTGAGAATGCCATGGACATGTTGTTCCTGTATCCTGTACCGGTACTGGTGGACTCCAGACCCCAGAAATATCCGCCGATTACATTGGTCAGGCCATCCGGATTGTTCTTCACACTGGCTTCCAGGAAATCATACAGCTCATCCGGAGTAGTAGGAGTATCCATTCCCAGCGCATCCAGCCAGTCCTGACGGATGAATAAATTGGAGTTGGCAGTCGTCGCACGTCTTGCAACGATTCCGTACAGAACATCCGGGCCCCGTCCGATATCAATAACGTCTTCTCCCAAGTATGCCTTCAGGTTCTTAGCCTGATCCTCTCCGTCAATAAACGGGCTCAGATCCCAGATACCGCCGTCTCTGTAATAATCCTCTGCATAGGAATATGTATACGTAAGCGTGATATCCGGAGCCGTACCGGAAGCCATCATAGTCTGCATCTTGGTGATCTCGTCAGAACGGGGAACTGCGATAAATTCCAGGTTGATTCCCACTTTGTTCATCTGCTCCTGGGCATATTTGGTCCACTTGTTGTCAAGGATCGTATTGCCTTCCGGCGCATTGCTTCGGTCAAACAGCTCAACGGTGATGGTTACATTGTCAAACTGCTTGTCACCGTAGGTGGTCTTGTATCCGCTGTCACTGCTTTCGCTTCCACTTCCACCGCCAGAGTTGTCTGCCCCCCCGTTGCTGCTTCCGGCGTTGCTGGATTCGCCTGAGCCGCCGGAACCGCCTGCATTGCCAGAATCGCCTGAGCCGCCGCCGCAGGCTGTCAGCAATGACATTGTCATAGCTGCTGTCAGTACACATGCTAAAATTTTTTTCATTTTATCTACTCCTTTTCCTTTTTATTAACAGCATATCGCTGTCATATACTTAAATCAACCCTTTACAGAACCGAGCATAACGCCCTTTACAAAATACTTCTGCAGCCATGGATATACGCAGATGATCGGCAGGGTAGCCACAACCACACAGCACATCTTTAAGGACTGGGACATAACCTGGGTACCGATACCCTCGCCGTTGCCCCCTGCATTGGCAAGTTCATCTGCAAACAGCAGGTTCCTCAGACGAAGCTGCAATGTAAATTTATCCGGAGATGTAATATAAATCAAAGCGTCAAAGTAGCTGTTCCAGTAGTTAACCGCATAGAACAGGCCTATGGTTGCAATAATCGGAACAGACAGAGGCAAGATGATCTTAAACAGGATCTGCATCTCATTGGCCCCGTCGATTCTTGCCGCCTCTTCCAGCTCTGTGGGAAGCTGCCGGAAGAAGGTTCTCATAACGATAAAGTTAAACACATTCACTGCCTGAGGAATAAACAGGGAGGTCAGGCTGTCATACATGCCAAGTCCCTTTACCACCAGGAAAGTAGGGATGATACCGCCGCTGAAATACATGGTAAACAAAATCAGTCCGGACAGAATCCCCTTGCCGGGAAGGTAATCCCTGGACAGCGCATAGGCCGCTGCGATGGTTAAGATCAAACCGATAAGCGTACCCATAATGGTGGTAAATATGGTCACCCACATGGCGCTCCATATCTGGGAATTCTTCATAATGGTCTGATACGCCGTTAACGAGATATCAATCGGGTAGAAGGTAACCTTTCCGGACAACACCGCGTTGTAGCCGGAAAACGAATACGCAACTACATTCAGGAAAGGATAGAGACAGATAAATGCAAGCACTGTCAGGAAAAAATAATTCAGGAACTTTCCGATTGTGAATTTATTCTTCTTTTTATTCATAGTAGAAGTTGCTTCTTGTGCCATCTTTCTTCCTCCTTCCTTAGATGATTCCCTCTTCGCCGATCAGCTTCGCAAACCAGTCCGCCAGAACCAGGATTGCAATGTTAACAAGTGACTGGAACAAACCGATGGCCGTAGCGTCGCTGTATTTTGCTCTCACGATACCGATTCGGTAGATATAAGTACTGATAACCTCAGACACACCCATAACCTTGTCATTGCCCAACAACAGAGGCGCATCCAGGCCGATGGTCATCATCTTGGAGATCTGGAGGATCAGCATGGTCACAACAACAGACTTAATCATCGGAAGGGTTATGTACCAGATTCTCTGAAGGTTGGTAGCTCCGTCAAGGTAAGCCGCCTCATAAAGAGACTCATCCACACCTGTGAGGGCTGCCAGATAAATGATGGTTCCCCATCCGATCTCCTTCCACACCTGGAGGATAACATAGGTAAACATCCACCAGCCTTCGCTGCTTAAGAAAGGAATCTTGCTTCCGCCCATGGAAGAGATAATATTGTTGATAGTACCGTCATTCTGGGTAAACAGGTTGGTGGCAATACCGGCAACAACAACCCAGGAAATAAAGTGGGGCAGATACAGAACGCTCTGGGTAAGCTTCTTAAACTTCATGCCCGCAACCTCATTCAGCATCAGAGATACGATGATTGTGAGCGGGAAGTTGATAGCCAGAGTCATCAGGTTCAGCACCAAAGTATTCTTGATGGCGCTCCAGAAGTTAGCGTCTGCAAACACCTTCTGGAATGTGGTAAAGCCCCACCACTTGCTGCCGAACATGCCCTTGAAAATGTTGTAGTCCTGGAATGCGATGGTGATTCCATACATCGGGACATACTTGAAAACAATGAAATACACAATTACCGGAAGCAGCATCAGATACAGCCATCTGCACTTCCACATCTGGGCCATGGTCTGCTGCGTCGTGCGCTTATGCACGTACTGGCCCTGTCCTTGTTGTCTTTTCATTCTTCCCCTCCTTTAAAAATTAATATTTATAGCTTGGGTGGAGCAAACCGCCCCACAAAAGAACGCAGCTATACAGACTATGCCTGCGCGGGGATCTGTCAAAATGTGGCAGATACCAAGGCTATCCACGGACAAATCCTCTGGCTTCTTGATATATCTAATATTGCCAAAGGATTGGTATATTCGCACAAACACTCTACAATTTTTTCTTTATTTACCTGCTTTTCTTGGAATAATTCTACTACTTGTATGCAAGTTTGTCAATAGGGGATTGGATAAATTGTATAGTTTCAAATATGGGGAAATGTGGTATGAAAACACTGTTTCCCCAGCGGCGTCAACCGACTTTAAAAAAATATGGCCTGCTTTCGCTCCCCATATCATAAAGAACAAAAGCAGGCCTGTCTCCACTACGCCTCCACTACCACCTGTGCATCCGCTCCCAGTAACCCTTCCGCAAATGCATACACCGCGATTCTGCCTCTTCCGGTAACCCGCAGCACCACAGAAGCCTTCCCCTGATTCATATGCACCCTGTCTGCTCCATAAGGCTCCATATTGCACAGATATCCATTATCCACCCCTTCGATCACACAAGGCCCCTCCACGCTGAAGCGAACCTCTCCGCTCTCCCTGGGATTCATATTCCCGTCTCTGTCCATTGCCGCCACCGTAAACAAAAGCTGTGCCGGCAGCCTGGCCGGAGCCTCTCCCCTGTCCACAAACGCAAGCCTTGAAGACGCCCCGCTGGTAACCAGCCGATGGCTGCACACCACCTTCCCGTCATTCACGCCTTCCACCAGAACAGTCCCTGGCTCCAGAGGCAAAAAGCCATTGATAATCCGGCTCTCACACTCCCCCGGCCTGGGAATATCAAAATACTTCCCGTTGACAGACAGACGCACTTCCTGGCAGTTGGAAAAAATCATATAAGGCATGGGAATCTTCGTAAACATAGGATAATTCCAGCAGTCCGAAAGCGGCATCTCCGACCACGGCTCCCTCACAATCTCCGCCTTCCTGGTATAATCCAGAACAGAGATATGAACCATGGGCTTCTCGCTCCAATAGCTTTCCCACAGATAAGAAATCGGCTTGCGCACCAGATTACTCTGAATCAAAGCCCCGGCCCATCCCTTAGAAGGAAATCCCATAGACTCTCCCAGATAATCCACCCCGGCCCACAGATAACCTCCTACACAAAAATCATTTCTCTCCACATCCATCCAGGGGTTCTCCGTACTATAATTAAAATAGTGGTCATAACTCCCCTTAAAGAACAGATACACCTCTGTCCCCAGAATCAGCTTATCCGGCATCTCCTTATGGATCGCTTCATACCACTGCTCCTGATAATTGCAGCCGATAATATCCACAATCTCCCCGATCCGCTTCACAGCCTGAACCTTATCTGCAACCAGCTCCTCCACCGGCTCCCCCTGAAAGCTCCGGTAATGAGGAGACATAGCCACCGTAACTGGCCTGGTATCCAGACTTCTCACCTTGCCGCAAAGCCCCTTTAGGATATCCAGCATAGGCTCCGCCCCCTGATCCTCAATCTCATTCCCCACGCTCCACATCACCACAGAAGGCCGGTTCCTGTCCCTCAGAATCAGATAAGCCAGATCCTCCTCCCAGTCCGTCTCATAAAACCGGGAATAAGCCCCCGAAACCCACTTATCAAAGCACTCATCCAACACATAAAATCCCATCCGGTCACACAGATCCATCATCTCCGCAGAAGGAATATTGTGGCTGGTCCGTATGGCGTTGCACCCCATGCCCTTCAGCACCCGAAGCCTCTTCTCCAGAAGCGCCCCTGTAACCGCCGCTCCCACACAGCCCCCGTCATGGTGAAGGCATACCCCCTTCAGCTTCACCGCCTCCCCATTCACAAACATCCCTTCTCCAGATCGAAACTCCACATGCCGGAACCCGACATTCATCTCCAAAGTCTGTCCCGGAACAGATATCTTCAGCTTATAAAGCCTGGGCTCCTCTGCACTCCATGGCCTTACATCCAGATTCTCCACTGACAGCCCCCCATCCCGCAGGCCGACAGGGTCAAATACCCCTTCCAGTTCAGCAGAAACCTCTTCTCCCTTACCATCCACCTGCAGGACAAGCTTTCCCTTCCCATCCAGAAAATCCGCCGTCACCCGGACATCCTCGATCCCCAGATACGTCTCCGGAACCTCCAAAAGCTCCACCTTCCGGTAAATCCCACATCCACTATACCACCGGTCCGTAATAGTCACCGAATTATCCACCCGTACCGCCACCAGGTTCTCCCCTTCCTCAATAACATCCGTCACCTCCAGAGAAAACCCGCTATACCCATACTGATGTTCCCCCAAAACCACTCCATTCATATACACCCTGCACCGCTCAAACACCCCATCAAACCGAAGAAAATACCTCTTCCCCTCCTTCTTCCCCTCCAAAACCAGATGCTTCCGATACCACCCAATCCCCCATCTGTCCAAAAATCCCTGGGCCTGCGGCCCAAACTCCCACCGCGGATCCGCCTCCATATCCCTTTTCAGCTCTCTCCTAACCGCCCAGTCATGAGGAATCTCCACTCTCTCCCACTCCCCATCATCCAGCTCCGCCTTAAACCCATCCCTGGCATCCCCCTCAAAAAACAACCAATCCCCATACAATTCCATATTCACCATCAATTCATCCTCCTTACATCCATTTTTTCCTGCCATCCTATTTCTACCACCAAAACCTCTATTTTCTCTCCCTAGTACTCCAATTTCTAGCCGGATGGAGTATCAGTACTGCCTTGCAAAAATTCCGGTAAATTCAACACTCTCTATTTCCTCAAGGCAGTACTAGATTATCAAAAATATCCCCCACAGCCTGGTTTTACATTACCCTCTCTCGATTATCGTTTGCCCCCCTGGCCTGGCAGCAACCAGCTCCGGAACCAGTTCCATTTGGTTTGCATTTGCAGGAGACATAGAACCTCTTAGCTTATGGAAATCTGCGTTAGGAGCAAAAATCCGCATGTCTGAGCGAAGCGAGTTCGGATTTTTGCTCCTGCCCTTAGCAGATTTTATAAGCTTAGAGGTTCTGGCTCCGAAACCCGCAAACCAAATGGAACTGGTTCCGGAGCGTACCCCCCGCCACCCCACCCGATAATCACATCTTACCCTTTCACCCCCGCCGCAGCAATCCCCTCAATAAAGTACTTCTGCGCAAACACATACAACAGCACAATCGGAATCAGCGACATAGTAGTAGCCGCCATAATCAGCGTATACTCTGTCCCGTTCTCCTGCTGAAACATCCGAATCCCCACCTGCAAAGTAAACTTCTCCTTCTCATTCAAAAAAATAAGCGGCCCCGTAAACTCATTCCAGGAATCCAAAAACTTCAGTGTCACCAAAGTAGCCAGCGCCGATTTAGACAAGGGCAGTACAATCTTAGACAAAATCCTGAAATCCTTGGCCCCGTCAATCCTTGCCGCCTCGATCAGCGAATCCGGAATACTCACAAAAAACTGTCTCAGCAAAAACACCCCGAAGGGCGAAAAACAATGCAAAATAATCAACGCCGCATGGGAATTCAAAAGATTCAGCTTATTCATCAACTCATACTGAGGAATCATAGTCACCTGATAAGGAATCATCATGGTAGCCAGATACAGCATAAACAGAAAATCCCTCCCCTTAAACCGCAGCTTGGCAAAGGCATAGGCCGACAATGCACAGGTAATCACCTGCCCCATAGTAGAAAACACCGCAATCTTCGCCGTATTCACATAAAACGTCACAAAGGGAATCTTCTTAAGCACATCCCCATAATTCTTCCACATCCAGGTACTTGGAAACAGATTCATAGGAACTGCAAACAGCTCCGCCTTGGGCTTTAACGATCCAATCACCATCCACAAAAAGGGAAACAGCATGGTAGCGCCAATCAACACCAAAATTATAAAAATAACCGGATAAAAAACATACTTTTTCATCTTCATTGACATCTCTGCTTCACCTCCCTATTGATTGACCCATTTTTTCTGGCCCACAAACTGAATCAGTGTCATAACTAAAATAATAAAAAACAGAATAAACGCAGCCGAGCTTGCATACCCAAACCGATAATCCACAAAGGATTTGTTGTAAATATAATACGCCAGAACATTGGTAGCCCGCCCCGGCCCTCCCTGAGTCATAGCCATAATCACATCGAACACCTTAAACGAGCTAATCATCTGTGTCACCAGACAGAAGAATACGGTGGGAGACAGCATAGGCAGGGTGATATAAGCAAACCGCTGTCCCGCGTCTGCCCCGTCCAGCTTGGCCGCCTCATACAGCTCCACGCTGATTCCCTGAAGTCCTGCCAGAAGAATGATGGCATTATACCCCATAGAACGCCAGATAGTCACAATCTCCACAGAAATCAGCGCCCACGCGGAAGAGGAGATCCACTTTGGCGGTTCCTGCACTCCAAAAAGCATCAGCGCCTGGTTGACAGGCCCATAGTTGGCAAGGACCATAGACCATACCAACCCGATAGCAATCATGGATGTAACCTGCGGAAGAAAATAAACCGTCCGAAATACCTTGATACCCGGAATCTTGATATTCATCAAAAGCGCCATAAGAATGCCGAACACAATAGACAGCGGCACAGTAACCACCGTATACCAGAGAGTATTTTTTAAGGAAATATTAAACGACTCATCCCCAAACAGGCTCATATAATTTTTCAGTCCGATAAAATCCATAGTGGCAAATCCGTCCCAGTTCGTCAGGCTGATTACGAAAGCCCGGAACACCGGATATAAAATAAAAATAAGAAAGCCGATTAAGTTAGGCAGCAAAAACAAAATCGCCGTCTTTTGCTGCCTTCTTAAATAGGCAGGCATCTTCGCTTTTACATTTGTCATATAAGTCTCCTTTCTTCCAAACCATTTTCCTTTGCTGCCATCCTCCTCTGATAGCAAAAGCCGCCTGGAATTCAGGCGGCTTTTGCATCCATTCCCATTCGTGGCGGTGACAGCCAGACCTCATGGGGATTTACTGTGCGTTCAGCACCTCATCCTGCATACGCTTCTTGCTGTTTGCCTCTGTTGTCTCGATATCCTGCTCACCAATCAGATACAGAGAGACCTCTTCCTTGATGATATTAGTTACGGAGTTATAATACTCGTCACAGGGAACCTGAGAAATAATCTTCTGATTTACAATGTACTCAATATGCTCCGGAGCCGTCTTCCCCTCTGTGTAGGTGGCAATGGTCTCTTCCGACTGCCAGGCCGGGAAATAGTCATTGTCCAGAAGCAGATCCGCACCCTCTGCCCCTGCACAGTAGGAGATAAAATCAAAGGCGACCTCCGGGTTTTTCGCATTCTGAGCCACCATCAGGAGACCAGGCGCGCCTGGAGTAGCCGCTTCCTCGCCCTCCCAGTGGGGAAGGGGAGCAATATCATATTTTACGTCGCCGTCGCCGTTGGCGATGGAGGTATTCAGCATCTCCACGCCCCAGTCACCGGTAAAATACATGCCGTATTTTCCCTGAAGGAAATTACCTGTATAGTCAGCGCCGGACTCGCTTGCCATATCCTCATAGGGAGGCTGGTAGCCTGCATCCGACAGGCTCTTGCAGAACTGGGCAGCCTCCATCCAGTCATGAAGCTCATCGTCATTTACCGGGTTGGTAGCCCCTTTGCTGTTGGCCGGGACCCTCCACCACAGGCTGGTAGGCTGGAAGTTTAAAGAACCGTAAATCTTGTTGGCGCCCTCTCCGCTGGTAAGCTTTCCTGCAATGTCATAGTACTCCTCCCAGGTCCAGTCACCCTCCGGATACGGTACGCCTGCTGCATCAAAAATATCTTTGTTGTAATAAACCACCCAGGAGCTTGTCTTATATGGAAGGGCATAGGTCTTCCCGTCGATAGCTATAGACTCCAGCGTCCCCTCATAGCCGCTTGTATCCGTGCCGTTAGCTGCAATCATGTCATCCAGGGCCATAACCGATCCCTTGGCCTGCACCTGGGCCAGGCTTGGCGGAGAAGATACGCCAAAGCAATCGATGTCACCGCCTCCGGAAAATGCAGTCAGAAGCTTTGTCATATAGTCATTGCTGGGTATAAACTGGCACTTGATGGTCACATTGGGATGATTGGCCATATAGGCATCTGCCAGCTTTGTAAAAATACCCTCCTCATCTGACCAGGCATAAAAATTCAGAGTAACCGCTTCATCTCCTCCTCCGGCCTCATCTCCTTTCGAGGCCACTGTGGTCTCCGCCCCTGCCGCCGCTGTGGTGGCACCTCCGCCTGTGTTTCCGCTATTTTGGCTGTCTCCGCTTCCACCGCTTGTGTTTCCTCCCCCACAGGCCGTAAGCCCGAGAACCATAGCCGCGCTCAAAGCAATGGCTGCCGTCTTTTTAAGTCTCATAGATAAATCCTCCCTTTCCACATTTTCTATACCCTGACTATACCAGAACCTTCCCCCTGGAGGAATTCTAAAAAGTGCGCTCTCCCATTGCAAAAAATGCGATTTTTGTTATTCTCCCATCCGGTACTTGCTGGGCGTGCTTCCTGTATACCGCTTAAAGGCCTTGCAGAAATAATTGGCGTCCAGATACCCTACTGCCTCCGCCGTATCCTGCACATTGCACAAGCCGCTTTTTAAAAGCTCCTTGGCCTTCTCCATGCGGACCGCCTCCACATAGGCTGTGATCGTCATGTTTTTCTTCCTTTTAAAAGCCAGAAGCAGAGAGGACGAGCTCATAAAAAACTGCCGTTCCAGCTCCTCCATCTGGAGATTCCCCCCGTAATTCTTTTGAATATAAAGGGCAATCCGGGAAGCCAGGTCACTGCTGTCCTTGGAAGACATCTCCTCTGTCAGTACCACGATAAGCCGGCACAGCCTGTCCCGTATCTCCTGTGCCCCCTGAAACATCAGGATAAAATTCTCCCTGCGGAAATCATTGGTATAAAGCTGTACCTCAGAGCTCATCCCTGTATCCCACCCGGCCCGGAACAGACACTCAATCACCGTGCCCACGATCATCTCGATGGTGATGGCATCCCTGAATTTTCCCCAGTCAAAACTATGGAGATAAGAGATCAACCCCTGTCCCGCCATCTTATAATCCTTCTTGGAAAGAGCCGAGTATACCATATCCAGCTTAGGCGTATTGTATGGCGAGACCTCATAAGAGGCATCTCTATGCTCAGACCAGCAGAATACCTGCCTGGAGGCATCAAACAGCTTCTCCTTGGATGCCGCCACAGCCTCTGCCACACAGTGGCAGAATCCATCCTTATCTGTCTCCCCGCTGCCCTTATGCACATTGGAGATTCCCACTGCAGTCCGTCCCTCCGCCCATATTTCCTGTGCCAGCACTTTCAATGTCTTTTCCAAAGACTCCAGGTCAAGCTTCTCATTCCACACACAGAACACCTGGCATAAGGGCATACCATGCCCGATTACCCTGGCCGTTTCCCCCAGCCCTGCCAGCCATTTTTCCACCGCCCTCTGATTCTCGCTGCTGCTTTGCTGACCGCTCCCCTCATATACTGAAAAGCAGGCAAACTCCTGTCCTGCCAGGTATACGTTCTGAAAGTCATGGAGGTCAAGCACCTTTTCCCTCCTCCTCTTCTCCTCCAGGCGGGAGGAAAGTCTTTTAAGGGTCTGATCCAGCTCTTTTTCCTCCAAAGGCTTTAAAAGATAATCAAACACCCCTGTGGCAATGGCTTTCCTGGCATACTCGAAATCGTTGTACGCACTGATAATGATAATCACAATATCCGGATACTCCTCCGCCAGAAGGGAAGTCAGATCAAACCCGTCCAAAACCGGCATCCGGATATCCACAAACATCAGATCCGGCTTCAGCACAGGCACCAGCTGATACGCCTCCTGCCCGTTGGCTGCCTCCCCGGCCACCTCCATGCCATAGGCCTTCCAGTCAATCCGGTTTACAATACTTTTCCGAATATAAAACTCATCATCCACAATCATGACCCGATACATTCCATCCCCTCCTTCCAGTAAGGAATCACCAGCCGGATATCCGTACCCTTACCCATCTCACTCTGTATATCCATGGAATATGCCTGCCCGAAATACAGCTTCATCCGCAGATGCACATTTAGCAGCCCTGTGTTGCTGGAATTCTCCATCATCTGCAGATAATTTTCACCCTCTGCAAGCATCTGTTCTCTCAGCCTGGCAAGCTTTACCGGGGAGATTCCGCATCCGTTATCCCGAATCCGGATCTCTACCTCCTTCCCATACCGGCTGA
Organism: uncultured Hungatella sp.; assembly: GCA_910585435.1. GTDB lineage: Bacteria > Bacillota > Clostridia > Lachnospirales > Lachnospiraceae > UBA3402. The sequence continues at coordinate 36,381 of CAJUEJ010000007.1, forward strand.
TGCCTACATACACCACGCCACCCTCCGACCGGTTGCCCATGCCGTGGCCGATGGCATTCTCCACCAGCGGCTGCAGAGAGAATTTGACAATCTTTCCGTCCAGACATTCCGGGTCAATCTGATACCGGGGTTCAAAGCTTCCTCCCATACGGATAGCCAGCACCTTGGTATAATTCTGAATCTGTGTCAGTTCCTCCTTAAGCGTGCTGCTCTGGGCCATCTTGGTGTTGTATCTTAACATGGCGCTGATACATTTGCAGATCTCTATGATCTCCCGGTCCATCCCCTCTGAAGCCATACCTATCAGGGTTTCCATACTGTTATAGATAAAATGAGGATTGATCTGCTGCTGAAGCGCTTTGATCTGGGCCTCGCTCAAAAGAGCCTGCTTAGCCTCAATCTTTCCCACCAACTCATGAATCTGCTTGGCCATCTCATTGAAATTTATTATGACTCTCTCAATCTCGTCGTCCGCATCTGCATTTACCTGAATCTCCAGATCCCCCTGTTTGATGGCATTCATTCCGTCTGTCAGGCGGCTCATGTTACGGTGAAGAAGCTCACTGCTTCGATCCACCACTGTCAGGCAGATTCCCAGCGTCAGAAACAGAACTGTAAGAAATAAAAAACCGATGGTGATCTCCCGATGGTACAGATCCTCCTTGGAGATGCCTACAGCCACGATCCACCCTGTCTCCTCTGAAACTCCATAATAGAGGAATGTCTCCCTTGTGGAAATCTCCTGAATCACCCCCGGCTCCAGCTCTTCTGCCGCCAGGTATCCCGGCAGGTTCATCTCCTCCCCGGTGCTGAACAATACCCCCCCGTTTTCAGACAGGATTTCCACGCCCTCCACCCCTACATAATCAAGCATCAGCCGCTCCTGAAGCTTGGCCAGATCCATATCAATCCGTAGATACCCTACAGGCCTGTTTCCGTAGAGGTCGTCGATGCGGTAGATCATGGAATGCACAAAGTCTCCTCCGCCAATCTGCTCTTCCGAGTGAATATTAGTCAGAAGAACCTTCCTCTGCCCGGATATCTTCAGCTGCTCATACCAGTGCCCTGCCTTGAAATTGGCGATAGTCTCGTAATCATTTTTCGTATAGATGGAATAGGCGTTTCTGGGAGAATTCTCTTTATAGAAAATGATCCGTAAATCATCCCGGGAATGATAATAGATCTGCTCAATGCTTTTTAACACCTGCATATTGCTGCTGATATCTGTCTCCGCCTTCAGCACATTGTTCACCGATTCATTGTAGATGATGGCGTCTGCAATCTGGTCGATCTGCCTGAAATACAGATCCACAATCTGAAGGTTGGCTGTCAGCATGTTCTTTCCCGCATCTCTGCCATTCTCGTAGATAGTCTGATAAAAAAATATATAGGCAAACAAAAAGGTAACCAGATTGGAAATCAGAATCAGAAGGGCCATATACAGGCTGATTCTGCGCATAAATGACTGTTTTTTTATCCGCTTCATGGGGAGGCCATCCTTTCTTCCAGCTGTTCCCTGTAGTTTTCCAGGGCTGTCTCCAGAGGGATCTCCCGCATCAGATAAGACCAGATATTGTCATGGAGCAGATTCATGGATACGGTGTAATCCGTGGTGGCCGGAAAGTGGGAGATCTCCTCCTCAGGAAAGAAATACTCTGTATGCTCCGGCATGTGAAGGCTGTCCTGAAAAATCTGACGGACCCCCTGGGAATTCCAGGCGGGAAGAAAGCCCTTTGCCGCAATCTGTTTTGCCCCTTCCTCTCCGCAGGCATACATTAAAAACAAGGCGGCCTCCTCCTTTTTCCTGGATTTCTCCGCCATCATCAGAATCGCCGGAGAACCGATGGCATAGCTTTTTCCATCACCCCATCTCGGAAGCTTTGCCACATCATAGACAAAGTCCGGATATTCCTGCTCAATCCGCTCACGCAGCATGGACAGGCACCATTCCCCATTGTACATCATGGCAGCTTCTCCGCCCAGGAAACGGCGGATATAATCCTTGCTTCCCACATCCGTCAGCCGGTTGTAGGGGATGGCTGCCTCTTTCTCATATGTCAGTTCATAATTCCAGACAGCAGCCTCTGCAAAAAGCTCCAGATCCCTTTCCTTCATCGGATCCTCTGCCCCCACCGTTCTCACCGGGACTCTCCACCAGCTACTCTCATAATTCAGGGAGCCGTACCATCCTTTCTCCGCGATGGTAAGACGCTTTGCTAAATCAGCATAGTCCTCCCAGGTCCAGTCTCCTTCCGGATAGGGGACTCCCAATTCGTCAAACCTTTTCTTATTATAAAATACAACCCAGGCACTGTTGCGGTAAGGAAGCATGTAAATCCCCTCCCCCCTGTCTAAAAACTCCATCAGGGTTTGAAGGCCGCTTACATCCGCTCCCTCAAGGAACTTCTTCAAATCTGCAATCTGCCCCTTGTCCACCAGCTGAGCTGCGGCAGCAGGCGTGGAGATGGCAACCACGTCCACAGCCCTGTCCCCGTTAAGGGCGATCTGAAGTCCCTGGGATATCTCGTTGTTTGGCAGGTAATGGACATTCACCTCAATGTCCGGATATTTCTCCATGAATCCCTTGGCCAGCGTGCTGAAGGTATCTATTTCATCATACCAGGCATATACCTCCAGAACACAGGCTCCATCCTTATCCTCCCCCGATTGGTCACGGTCTTTACCGCCTCTGCCAAGAAGCACAAGCGTGATAAAAAACGATATTCCAAACAGCACCCATAACACGGTAATTCCTCTTTTCAGCTTCATGCCTGCAGAAATTCCTCTCTTAAAACAAGAACATTGGTATACTCAAGCAGTTTTGGCTCCTCTTCCCGGTTCTGATACTCTTTCGGTGAGATTCCCATATATTTACAGAAATTCTTATAGAAAATGGAATAGTCCTGGTATCCGGCCTCCTCTGCCGCCGTCTGGGCAGAAATTCCGCGGCTTATCATCTCTGAAGCCGCCTCTATACGCCTCTCTGTCAGGTATCCATGGATGGTTTTTCCTGTCTGCTGCCTGAATTCCCGCATCAGATGATATTTGCTAACATACAGTTTTTCTGATAAATCGTCAATGGAAATCTTCTCTGAAAAATGAATATCCAGATATTCCAAGGTTTCCCTTATGTATGAAGGCATTTGTTTCCTTCTGAAAGAAGCCACATCAATAATCTTCCCGCTTTTTTGTCCGTCCAAAGCCACATCCCCTCTCTAACCCTCTGCTGCTGCCTTGCAGATATTGTATCCCTGTATAGCCTTCATAGGTTAGAAATTTCCCGCAAAGAAATTAGTACTATTCCATAATTTACACATATAAAAGCAGAGATTTATCGTCTACTTTGCTTATTGCACAGACATACTTCTTTATAAGGGGATACATCAAGAACAAAATTTTCTATAAAAAATAAGGCCGGGAACAGGATCTGCCTGCACCTGGCCTTATTCTATCTGGTTTTTCGGTTCTTCCTATCTGAGGTATCTGTATGTCTTGCTTCGCAGCATGCAAGACCCCAGGCATATCTACCGGAAATTAAAGAATACCTCAAGCAACGTACCGGCCAGAACAGCCATTACCAGCAAAAGCCACATCCTCAGCTTCGCCTTCTCCAGCCCGTTGTCGCAGCCTGCGGCCAGAATCACCCAGCCAAGACCGTAGAAAATCCACTGGGGCATCACAGACTTCAGAAAAAGGAATATCCCCATCCATCCTCTTTCCAGTGTAAATGTGGAGATCAGAAGTCCCAGGCCAAAGCCAAACACCATGGCAATTCCCCCGAATGCCCCTCTGGCCAGAGGCGTCATTCCCACCAGCGCGCCGGTTCCCACTTCCAGAAACCGCCGCCTTGCCGTATAGCTCCAGAACTGCCGCCGCTCCTCCCTCCCCATAGAGCTTTCCCACTGGTATATGGAATCAAAATAGCCAATCTGTTTCAGCAATTCTTTGCTTAACAGATTGGCTGTCACGCACCCTATTATGCTCCCTGCCGCAAAGAGAAGGAACAGCAGATCCGGAAAGGATCCTAAACGAAGTTTCCTCAATCCTGACTCCCTGTACTTTTTTTACAGCCTATGAGACAAGGGGAGGTTTTATTCCTGTTATTTTGTCTTTGGAGCAGGAAACAGCAGATTCTCTAACGGCTCCAGATACCCTGTATCAATGGACAGATCCAAAATACTTTTGATGATAAACATAGGCTGGGTTCCTGTATTCTGAAGATTTTTTGTAAAAATATTCTGAAGGAAAACGGCCAGTGAAATCATACTGTATTTTTCAGTAAGCTCTCTTTTGATTCTTATGACTCCTGCATGATCTGTCAGCCATATTTCTTTCTCACCATAGAAAGACGTATAGCCTGCATTTGCCCCGTCTATGGCATACACAATGTCACGCTCACACAGCTCATAATTGTACTTGTTATAGTATCCCATAGGCCCCGTCGTTGTAGAAGATATAACCGGTATCCCTCCCCTGTTCTGGTACAGATCTCTTCCCACAACTAATCTTGTTCCTCTTTCTCTATAGCTTTCCAATATATCTCTCAGCAGAACATATCTTTTTTCATGGTGTTCCATCTGCCCGTAATTCTTATAAATATGTTCCATTAATTGGGCATCCCGGGCAATCCGGGATAAATCCACCGATTTTATCTGTTTTAAAATGTTGATATCAATGTCCATATCAAGGCATCTTTTTAGGGTAAATTTAGGCTGTGTGCCGTTATTATGACGGTTTTTTACAAAATATCCCTGTAGAAAAAGGGCTACCGTCTCTTTCCCATATGTCTGTATGTATTCATCCTTTATATTCACCACCCCGGCCACATCCATCAGCCAAATCTTCTGAGGCTTATAAATGGAAACATAGCCTGCATTGCTTCCTTCAATGGAATATACAAAACTGTTATCTTTTAGCTGATAATTGTATTTGCTATAATATCCCATAGGGCCATTGGTTGCAGAGGATATCACCTTAATGCTGCCTCTGTCCCAGTATAGCTCTCTTCCCTGTGTAATCCGTTCTCCACGTTCCTGATACGGAAATTCAATCATATCTTTCAGTTTCATGCTTAGCACTCCCTCTGAAGCTGGCGGAGCCTGATATAAGTATTGAATATCTCTTCTGCTGTCATAAACTCATTATGTCTTCCCAGGTAGTACTCCGGAACCATCACAAACTGCTCATATGCATCTTTAATTCTGAATTTAACTTCTCCATCTTCTACCTGAATGGATTCCACTTCTTTTAAGAAGTCATGTATAACCTTTGCGTCCTTTATCTTATCGGTCCACAGATGGATATCCTCGCTGTATCCCATCAGCTCCTCAATATCTATACAGTACTCTCCGTTTATCTTTATATGCTTTCTTATCTCTTCCGTATCATATTTTTGGACAATCACTTCCTTTATAGCACTGGCCGCCCGAATTCTCGTGTCCGCCAAAAGTGAAACCTTCATTTCCTCTTTACCGTTAACCCTAAGCCGGATCTCTTTCAGCTGCGCCGCCAGATTCCTTCCAAAACATCTCTCAATCTGAGCCTTCTGTTCCTCAGTTTCTAACTCTGCAAACGGCAAACCTTCATCAAAGATTTGTTCCGCCAGTGCTGCGGCCTGCTTATTCTTTTTCTCTATTTCCTTTATAAAGGTTTTCTTTTGAAGGCTGACATAGCCCCATTTCCTTTGGGTCTCCAGGATCCTCTCCCACTCCCGCCCTGTCCACTTTGATGAGTATCGAATCTGATTCCAGTTCTTTGCCACAGTATTTCTCTGTCCGTATATCCATGCTCTCTCCAATTTTGAGAGAAAGCCTTCCGGATATGTTTCTATATTTACTCTGAAGTCATCATGGAGATACTCGTGAAGCCTTCCAATCAGCTTTCCTTCTCTGTTCACTATGTCCGTCAGCTCATCACTGATCAATGTTGTCGCATAACGATTATTTGAATTGGCTTTGCCATCATTATCAACAATATAAAAGAAGCATTTTCCTTTCTGCCTGCCTTCTGAAAATTCAAAAGGCGCTTTCTTCTGTATTGTAAGGACAAAGGTCTGAATCGTTGCATAAGGGCTGAATGAGTACAGAGGCAGTTTGATTACACTTAAAATATTACAATACTTTAGCAGATAATCCCGAATTTCCTTTTCATTGCTCCCCTCAAGAATCCGGTTAGGGATAATAATTGATGCGATGCCTCCGTCGTTATTGGAATCCGGTATGCCATTGGGATCTTCACGCCAGGTATTGGTGTCTTCGTCAAAGCTTCTCATACTGTAGGTTGAAGGCTTTAATAAATCAATACATTCCCGCAGTGCCAGGCTTTCCAATGTCCCGGTATTCTCAGTTTTAAAACGGATATCATTGGCTGTTCCGTAGGGAACGTTTGTTGCTATAAAATCAACACATCCTAATTGATCTTTAAATGTATCAAATCCCGGCAGCCCATGCCTGTTCTCTGAATATTTTAAAAACAGACCATACATATATCTTAAAACGGAATTATCAGATGTACAGGGTTGTTCTTCCATCAAACCGTCCCAAAATTTTGATTCTTCTAACGGTGTATGTGCATTAAGCTCTGCCGTATGATATTCTATGAAATCTTCTACAGAATGAATCTCCGGCCTGTTTATATGGAACAGCTTTTTCATCTTCTTCATATCGATCAGCTGCCTGATAAAAACCAGAAACGTTTCTTCATAGGAGCCGATAATCCGTCTGTACCTTTGCTTAAATTCAGCCTCGGATTCTCCTTTCTTTCTGGACAAAGGCATGGCTTTATCACCAACAACTTCATATCTCCAGATATTCTGCCAGTTTATGCTGGTTTTTACCTGTACCAAATTGGTTCTCCCGTCTCCTACCAGATATAGATTTAAGTATGCCGCCATGATATCGTTCTTATCAAATCCATAGCATGCTTCCTGCGCGATCTTATTAAGATGTACATCTTTGAGATCATACTCCTGTTTAAGCAGTTTTAATATCTCATATAAAAAACCGCCGGAACCGCAAAATGGATCTACAATCCTTTTTTCTGAAAGTGTTTCTGCCAGATTTTCTCTGGTGAGCCTCCAGTTTTTTTGCAGATATTTGTGAAAGGCAGAGGATATGATAGGTTTAATTAAATGTCTTGATGTATAAAATTCCCCATCTTCCTGTTTCTTCTGGGTTTCCACCAGCTCCTCATAAATAAATCCATATAAATCCATCTTTTTAGCCTGAGACAAAATCCAAAGCCTCTTGGCTTGTTTGTACAGCTTATCATTTATAGTCTCTCTGTTTTTTTCATAATCTATCTTAGTACTGAACTGCACCCACTTTGTATAGATTTCATATGCTTCTTTATCTGTATTCTCTTTCAGGGATATTACTGCGTTCTCAAAGCTGTCCTGTTTTGTCTTTCCATATATGGCAGCTAAAATTGTCATCAGTGCAGATTTATTATTAATCAGGTCACTGCTGGCTCTTAAATCTCTTTTGATAGCTTTCACCAAAGCTTCTTCTTCCAGTTCTTCTGCTTTACTGATATGGGTAATTTTAGGAAACATGTTGAAAAACTTATTCTTTACGGTTTCATCCATTGCCTCTCCCTTTTTCTTTTCTACGGAGCCTGCAATTTCAGATATTGAGTCCTTCTGAAAATCATAATAAAAAGCTATGATTTCTGCGCCGTCATAAACAACTGCATATATACCGGATATTTGGCTGCGATATCTTTTATCTTTATATTTTTTACTAAGCAGTTCACAATATCCTTTTATCTGCTGTAATCCTGCGGAAATCCTGCCTGTACTTTCTAACTCAAAAAGACATCTTAAATTTTCTTCTATGTCCTGCTTCTCCCCATTGGCAAAAATATAAGCGTCGCAGGACAGGAAACTGCCCTTTGTTCTTGACAGTGCATTATCCACATTATCAAAATCTGTCTTTTTAATCTTTATAATATATCCTAATTTACCCAAGGTTTCATCGAGATAATTATACAGAATATGCTCATACTGCGATTCCAGACCGTGATACATAGGGAATTTATAATTGAATACATTCATTTTCTTTTACCTCGTTTACCTTATTAACAAAATTATATCGAACGTTTGTTCTTATGTCAATCTAATTTAAGAAAAAAGCCTCAGAAATATAATTCTAAGGCTTTCATTCCTGTCGGCTATCTCCCGCCCCCGTATTTCACTGCATAGGCCGTGATAGCGGCCACTGTCTTTCCGTCTGTCATCTTGCCGTCGTAGATCAGCTTAAGGAGATCTTTAAGCTCCCAGGCCTCCACCTCAATGACCTCATCCTCGTCCAGATGCTGGCGGGATGGGATCAGATTTCTGGCCACGAAAACATCCAGTGCCTCGTCACAGAATGCGACGGTGGTATTGATACTGATCAGATACTCCAGATTCTCCGAGCGATACCCTGTCTCCTCCTCCAACTCCCGGTAGGCACAGTCAATCTTAGGCTCATCCGGCGCGTCCAGCTTTCCCGCCGGAATCTCCAAAGTCTCCCGATCCAGGGCATTGCGGTACTGGCGGACCATCAGGATCTTCCCGTCCTCTGCCACAGGAAGCACCGCCGCCGCGCCGTCGTGGTGGATGAAATCCCAATGTGCCTCATGGCCATTGGCAAGAACCGTATCCTCGTAGATCTTCAGGATGGTTCCCTGATATTTTAATTGTCTGTCTAAACGCACAACTCTGTCTGCCATCTGGTTTCCTCTGCCTTTCTTTTCTGTCTTTCTGCCTTTTCTCTTATCTGCTTTTTATTTCTCTGTTTTTTACTTCTCTGCTTTATATTTCGCTGCTGCCTACCGCTCTGGGGCCAATCCGTCCGGACAGCAGCTGCTCTATCCATGCCCGGGAAGAATCCCGCTTCATTACGCCTCGACACAGTCTCCCACTTACACAAGCTACTGGATCCATGCCCCGGAGGAATCCACTCTCCGTCCGCTTCCGTCCGGCACCATGGCGCTTACCAGCATATCGCCGTTTTCCTGATTACAGTAATAGGATTTCCCGTTCCATTCAATCCAGCCTGTCACCATATATCCTCTGGAATCAAAGAAGTACCATTTTCCGTCAATAAGCTGCCAGTCATTGGCTGTGTAAGTGTCGTTTTCGTTGCGGTACCACCATCCCTTATCATCCCGGATCCAGCCGAACTGCAGGCTCTTCTGGTTAGCCGCCTCTGCCGGCCCTGAGGCATTGGACGGGGTTGTCTGGGCAGCGGCAGCCTCGTCGATATAGGTCTGGCCTTCCCCTTCCTTCCAGCTGCTTTTCACTGAATTGTCCTGGGAATTTACCCCCCGTACCCGATAGGTGTATGTTCCGGGGCGGGTCATCACAGGAGCGAAATCAATGCTGGTATCTGTTACCTTTTGGGGATCACCTGTGGTTTTTCCGTCCCGGTAAAGAAGGACTTCATAATATCCCACATTATAGGTTCCGCTCCAGCTTGCTGCTGTCCGGGAACTCCAATGTGCCTCTTCAATCTCTCCCACCTGGCCTCTCAGGGAAGGCAGCTGTATTTTCAGAATCACGGAAGTGGCTTCCTTCTTTCTTCCGCTTATGTAAGTGCCGCCCCTGACATTGATGGTAGATTTTACCAGGGAAAAATAATATCCTTCCTCTGCATCCAGAGTCACTTCTATGACAGGTGTATCCGTGCTGCTCCAGCTGTCGATCTCATTCAGGATCTCGATATCCTGTACAGTATACTTATCGCCTCTTGTCGTGACCTCCACATCATTGCTGCTTACCTGCCCTCCTACCTTACAATCGTTGGTTACGGTAATGGACACCTCCGTAAGCTTCCTGGCAGCAAAAGCCTGTATGCTTAATCCTGCCGCAAATACCAGAGCAAACATTAAAAGCCCTGCTGTTCTCCCTGCACGTTTCAAGCCTGCCCTCCTTCCGGCTCCCGTCTTTCTCTCTGCCATCCACAGGGAGTTGGGAGCATCAAATTAATTCTGCTTTCATGTATGTATCCAGAGAGTCAAACTGCTCTCCATAGCTTACCACATCATCGTACTGGTTGGACTGCAAAATCAGATGAATGGTATTGCGCACGCATCGATCCAGCTGCTCCTCATCCAGCGTTCCCTGTTCCAGGGCCTTATAAATATCTTCATGGTCTTCCTCTGCCCCTGGCATTACCATATCATTTCCAGCCTTCATACAGCCGGATGCCGTACACTCTCCTGCCGTAGAATTGGTGGTGGTAGTCCAGTCCGTCATAATGGCGCCGGCAAATCCCCACTCGTTTCTTGCTGCCTTTGTACAGATATCATGGCTGTTTGCCGCATGAACCCCGTTGATCATGTTATAGGAGGTCATGATAGACATTGGCTGGGCATTTTTCACTGCAATCTCAAAGCCTTTCAGATAGATTTCCCGAAGGGCGCGCTCTGAGATAATGCTGTCTGATCCCATGCGGTTGTCCTCCTGATTGTTGCAGGCAAAATGCTTAATCGTGGTTCCGCACCCCGGCACCTTCTGAACCCCAAGCGTTATGGCTGATGCCATCATGCCAGACAGCAGCGGATCCTCCGAGTAATATTCGAAGTTGCGTCCGCAAAGGGGATTTCTGTGAATGTTCATGCCAGGCGCCAGCCACAGAGAAACCTCAAAAAGCCGCATCTCCCCGCCAATCATCTCTCCCACCTTCCGCATCAGATCCAAATTCCATGTCTGTGCAAGAAGAGTCCCCACAGGAATGGCCGTACAGTACTGATAGTAGGTTGTCCCTGTCTTCTCCTTTGGGGAAGCGAAAAATCCGCCTTCCAATGCATCCATAAAATCTCCTGGCACGATGGCCCCGTCCTTCACCTGGTATTCACGGCTTAAACGGATTCCTGCAGGACCATCTGCCAAAACAATGCTGGCTATGTTCCAGGGTTCTCCTTTCGCCACGGAAGCAGTCTCAGCCGCCGCACCGGGAACCGTCTGACCGGCGGATCCAAGCTGGCTCTGCCCTCTGCTGATATCGCCTGTGGCAAAGGCCACACGCTGCTCCAAGGTCAGGGAATCTACGAGTTTCTGTGCTTTTTTGTAATCTGCGCCCAGATCTTTTGTATAGTCAATGATTTCTGTCTTTATATCCCCGGCATTTATCTGAAGCTTTTGCAGCCCCTCTGCCGCTGCAAGCCAGGAGGCTTCCTTTGCTGCCACATGAGCCGGATCCGGATGCATCTCCTCCAGCTCTTCTTTTCTTTCACAGATATGTGCGCACTGTACCATCCTGACATCCTCATCTACCACGATGGAGCCCACCAGCTTTGCGCTGGCAAGAGAATTCCCTGCCCAGACGCCATAGGTGCCCCCTTCCAGTACCCATGCCGCTTTTTCTTCATCGTAGGAGGCCAGCTGATAGAGAGAAAATGTAATTCTCATCTTCTGCTCTTCGCCTGCCTTCAGCTCCCTGGTCTTTCCAAAACCTGCCAGGCGGCGGAATTCTTTATCCATGGCTTTTTGAGGGCAGGAGACATAGACCTGCATCACCTCTTTGCCTGCATATTCCGATCCTGTATTTTTAACTTCCAGCTCTATGGAGATCTCAGGCCAGGCAGCCGCCCTGCCATCCTCTGCATGTCCGCCGTTTTCCAGTCCTTCTATGATAAGGGCGCCTGGCTTCCACTGAAACTCTGTGTAGGAAAGTCCGTATCCGAAGCAGTAACGTACCGGAATATCGAAGGTGTCAAAATAGCGGTACCCTACGTATATGCCTTCTTTATATGTTTCTCTGTATACATTGCCGCTCTTGTGGCTGAAATAGGATGCGTTGGGATAATCGTCATAGGCAAGAGCCCATGTGTCTGCCATCTTTCCCGACGGAGAAACCTTTCCGCTGAATACGTCGGCAAAGGCATTCCCTCCTTCCTGTCCGGCCTGCATAAACTGTAAGATCCCCTTGATATTGGGCAGCTCCTCTGTAAATCCAAGGTCAATCAGACCTCCTGTATTGATGACCAGAATAACCGTCTTGTAGACCTGGCATATCTGGGTGATAAGCGTTTTTTCCTGCTCTGTAACAAAATAATCCCCTGCACTGTCATGGCGATCTGCGTTTTCACCTGCGATACGGCTTAAGACAAAGATAGCTGTCTCTGCTCCGTCCCTTTTAGCAGCCTCCACATCTATGGCAGCTCCGCACGGAATCTGAAACTGAGAGGTAGAATAAGCCTCAAAAAAATTGTAATTGTACTGAGGCATGCTTGCTAGGATGGCATCCCGCCAGTCAATCCGGGCCTGCCTGTACAGCTCTTTATACGCATCCAGCCATTCATTGGTTGTAAGTACATACCCTGCATTTTCCAGGCCTTGCCTGATATTCACACAGTCTCTCTCGTTTACATCACCAGATCCGGTTCCTCCTTTAATTGTCATGACAGCTCCCGCTCCGTAGAGGGCAAGCCGGCATCCAGCCGGAACAGGCAGCACTTTATCCTCATTCTTCAGAAGAACAAACCCTTCTGCCGCCGCTTTTCTTGCCAGAAGACGGTTATCTGTCTCTCTGGGTGTAATATCCTTTGATTGGGAACCTGTGTAGCTACGTTTTCTCAGCATATGGATCCTCCTTACAGCGATTATTCTTCCCCGGCCGCCCCTTTGCCCTGACTCTGTAACAGATAAAAAGGGATGCCGGGAGTGTCTTTATGCCAAACCTTATATCTATTCTATCCCTGCCGGCCATGTATGTCAATATTCCAAAAGCCTTTGCTCTGCCTCCAGGGCTGCAATAAATTTCAATGTTGCTGCCACACCTGTCTCCAGGACATCTTCGTCCACATCAAAAAATCCATTGTGATGGGGGGCGCCTGATCCGTACTCCGGATTATTAATGCCCAGATGCGCCATAAGTGCCGGCCATTTTTGTCCGTAAAGACTAAAAGATTCTGAAGCATACCATGGCGGGCACTGGGACACCCATCCTGCCGGAAGAAGCGTCTGAAGATTCTTTTCTGCAATGTCAGCCAGCCTCTTATCGTTTATAACCGGGCTTACTAATGTATCAAAACGTGGCAGAAACTCAACCTGGCAGCGATGCATCTCTGCCGTATGCCGGGCCACTGATTTCAATAACTCAACAGCCTTTCTGCCCTCTTCCCAATTAAAAAATCTCATAGATCCTAAAATCCTTGCCGTATCCGGAATAACATTTCCAACGCTGCCGCCCTGAATACTGCTTATTCCCAGCGTTACCGTCTCCCCTGCTGAGATCTGATTGACCCATACGGAAGCCGCATTTGACACAATGTCTGCTGCACAAAACACAGGATTAATTGCCAGGTCCGGCCTTGAACTGTGTCCTCCCTTTCCGGTTATTTTAATATCGATTCCTGCTGCCCCTGCCATTCTGGGGCCCGGACTTACACATATTTTTCCTGACTGCAATTCTGCATAGACGTGAATTGCCCAGACTGCATCTACTCTGCGTTTTTCCAACGCACTTATCATCTGGTGGATTCCCCCTCCATTCTCTTCGCCCTCTTCAAAACAAAAATAATACGTTCCTGTAATGTCCTTCTGGTTTTTTACAAGGGCTTTCATAGTTCCAAGGAGCATAGCGGCATGTGCATCATGTCCGCAGGCATGGCTTGTCTCAGGATTATCAGAAACACAGGCCCGGGGCCTTATCAAATTATCCGGCTCCTCATGTACTGGCAGCGCATCAATATCCGCCCTCAGGGCAATATGCGGCCCTGGCCTTCCTGTCTCTAAGGTAGCGATCAATCCGGTTTTGCTTACCATTTCCCATGGCAGGCCCATTGATTCCATTTCACTTTGAATAAACGTGCTTGTTTTCTTCTCTGTCCCGCTTACCTCTGCGTACTGATGAATTTTTCTCCGGCAGTCAATCACATACTCTTTTAACTCTTTGGCCTGCCGTAATATCCCTTCATCTGTCATCAAAATTCCCCTCCTTCGATGTTTTAAGATAAAAAAGGACTGGCCCTATTTGAATATCTCTATTCAAATAATGTCCAATCCTTTATTTTAAAAGACTTCCCAACAATTACTTGGCGTAATCCGTCACTCTTGATTCACGGATTACATTTACGCGAATCTGTCCCGGATATTCCATGGACTCCTCAATTTTCTTGGAAATGTTTCTTGCCAGAAGAACCATATCATCATCATTGATTTGTTCCGGAACTACCATAACACGGACTTCCCGTCCTGCCTGGATTGCATAAGACTTGTCTACTCCTTTGAAGGAGTCTGTAATCTCTTCCAACTGCTTAAGCCTGTTGGTATATGTCTCCAGAGTCTCTCTTCTTGCGCCTGGTCTGGCAGCAGATATGGCATCAGCCGCCTGCACGATACAGGCAATCAGACTCTCTGGTTCAACATCGCCATGATGGGATTCCACAGCATTTACCACCACTGCAGATTCCTTATATTTTTTACAAAGCTCTGATCCTAATTTCACATGAGAGCCTTCTACCTCATGGTCAATGGATTTACCAATGTCATGTAATAAACCGGCACGTTTAGCCATGCGGATATCCACACCAATCTCACCGGCTAAAAGTCCTGACAAATGTGATACTTCAATAGAATGCTTCAATGCATTCTGACCATAACTGGTTCTGAATTTCATTCTTCCAAGAAGCTTTACAAGCTCCGGGTGAATTCCGTGGATGCCTACCTCCAGCGTGGCAGCCTCTCCCTCTTCCCGCATGCTGGCTTCTACTTCTCTCTGTGCTTTTTCTACCATCTCTTCGATTCTGGCCGGATGAATACGTCCATCCACAACCAGACGTTCCAGGGCGATTCTTGCTACTTCTCGCCTAACAGGATCAAATCCTGACAAAACTACTGCCTCCGGTGTATCATCGATAATCAATTCCACACCTGTCATCGTCTCCAATGTACGAATATTGCGGCCTTCTCTTCCGATAATCCGGCCTTTCATCTCATCATTAGGAAGCTGAACCACAGATACCGTAGTCTCCGCCACATGATCTGCCGCACACCTCTGAATGGCGGCAACGATATATTCCTTCGCCTTCTTCTCTGCCTCTTCTTTGGCTCTGGTCTCCATCTCTTTAATCATTCTGGCAGTATCATGCTTCACATCATCTTCTACAGATTTCAGCAGATATTCTTTCGCCTGTTCGGAGGTCAGCCCCGAAATTCGTTCCAGTTCCTGCTGTCTCTTGCCGCGAAGCTCCTCGGCTTCTGCCAGTTTCCTGTTCAAGTTGTCTTCACGTGCTGTTATACTTGCCTCTCTGCGTTCCAATGTCTCGGACTTCTTGTCCAAATTCTCTTCCTTGCTTAATACTCGTCGTTCATACCGTTGCAGCTCTGCCCTTCTTTCCTTCGTCTCCTTCTCCAACTCATTCTTGGTCTTCAGAGACTCTTCCTTTGCTTCCAGGAGAGCTTCTCGCTTCTTTGTCTCTGCGGTCCTTAATGCCTCATCTATTATCTCTCTGGACTTTTCCTCCGCACTGCCGATTTTACTCTCGTATGTTTTCTTCCGGTGTGCGATTGCCAATCCCCAGGTAATAGGCGCCACAATAATTATTGTAAACAATACAGTAATTAATACAGGTATCACTATTGTTGACACAGGAGCACCTCCTTATTTAGTTTTCATTGTACAAAAATACAACACTTCAATTTTAAACTGTTTTATACATTATGTCAAGTGTCTTGCACAATATCAACTGGCAATAAATCTGCAAATAAATCCAATAATCGGAGATGCTCCTGTTGTGAAAACGCTGTTTAACCTTCTTCCCGGCTTCCGCCCAGGTTCTGGTAAACCGCCTCGTAGGAAAATCCCTTTCTTGCCAGGGCTGCAATAAGCTTCGCTCTTTCCCTGGGAGAAGTGTTCTCCGGTACATATCCCTTTTTCCGGAGAAAGGCCTGAATCTGGCTGTCTTCGCACACCTCTCCCGTCTCCAGAAGCATACGGATCTGCTCCTGTTTTAATCCTTTTTGCTGCAAATCGAATTCCAGACGTTTCCTGCTTCTCTGGTTCCCGTAAACCTCAATATATCTCCTCCCGAACTCCAGATCATCCACAAAGCCATACTCCTTCAGAAAATCCATGGTTCGGTCAATCACCTGCTGGGGATAAAATCCCTCCTTCAGCTTCTTTCTTATCTCGGCTTCTGTTCTGTCTCTGTCCTTTAAAAGATACAGGGCCCTTTCCTTCCCCCGCTTCATGAGAACCTCTTCCAGTATCCGGCCGTGCTGTTCCTCGGACAGCTCCTCACCCTCTTCTATATGGTATCTTCTCAGTTCTCCTTTATACAGAACAAACACAGCCTCCTCGTCCACAAAAACCTTGCTTCTTCGCTTATCTAAGGGGACAACTGCCGTTACCTTTTTCATGCCTGGGGCTCTTCCTTTGCTGCTTCCGGCATGGCAGACGGTTTCAGCCCATAATGCTCTCTCACCTTGTTCTCAATCTCCAGGCAGACCTGAGGATTATCTTTGAGATAAATCTTGGCGTTCTCACGCCCCTGGCCGATCTTGGCTCCCTGGTAAGCATACCATGCGCCGCTTTTCTCTACAATATTCTCCTTCACAGCCAGATCCAGGATATCTCCCTCTTTGGAGATTCCCTGTCCGAACATAATATCAAATTCTGCCTCTTTAAACGGAGGAGCGATCTTATTCTTAACCACTTTCACGCGGACGTGGTTGCCCACCACTTCTCCGCTCTGCTTCAGGCTGTCCGTCCTTCTCACGTCCATCCTGACAGAAGCATAGAACTTCAGCGCCCGTCCGCCAGTTGTAGTCTCCGGATTGCCGAACATCACGCCGATCTTCTCACGGATCTGATTGATAAAAATAACCGTGCAGTTTGACTTGCTGATGATTCCTGTCAGCTTCCTTAAGGCCTGGGACATAAGCCGGGCCTGAAGCCCCACATGGGATTCCCCCATCTCCCCGTCGATCTCCGCCTTGGGAACCAGCGCTGCCACTGAGTCCACAATCACAATATCCACCGCCCCGGAACGCACCATGGTCTCTGTGATCTCCAATGCCTGCTCTCCGTTATCCGGCTGGGATATGTACAGATTGTCAATATCCACCCCTATGTTCCTGGCGTACACCGGATCCAGGGCATGCTCCGCATCGATAAAGCCTGCAATCCCGCCTCTCTTCTGCACTTCCGCCACCATGTGCAGCGCCACCGTAGTCTTACCGCTGGACTCCGGGCCGTAGATTTCAATCACACGCCCTTTTGGAATCCCTCCAAGCCCAAGGGCCAGATCCAGCCCCAGAGAGCCGGTGGGAACTGTCTCTATATTCATATTGGCCCCGCTGTCTCCCAGCTTCATCACGGAACCCTTGCCATATGCCTTCTCAATCTGTGTTAAAGCCGCATCCAGGGCTTTCATCTTATCATCTTTATTCATATCTGCCTCCAAACAGAACAAATGTTCTTTTTCAATTAATCATAATACACCCAAATTAAAATGTCAACCGCATTTCAACCATATTTTTCCTTACTTATTTTCCCTTATTCCCTCAATCTGCATCCCTCCTGTCAAAAACCCAACCGCTTTTACATTCTCTGTGAAATCCGGAAGATTATCCTGCGAATATAACCAGACACCTCTTTAAACGAACCTGCCAGAACGGCTAAAACGCCAGCCCAAGTTATCATACGGTCAGCGCAGCAAGTGCCCAGACCTGCCTGAGCAGTAACACCAAAACAAATATACCACAGATAGAAAGAAAAGAAAAGTAAAATTTAAATATTGTATAGTTTCATATTGTATAGTTTCTTTCAGGATAGATGAAGGCCATGGGTATGTAAGGCGCTGTGTTTTAGCTCCTTACATACCGCTATGCTCTTCATATTTCTTAAAAGCTGACATCATAACACGGATATCTATTCCCCGCTAACCGCAATCCCCAATTCCTCCAGCTGTTTCGGATCCACCGGCGTAGGCGCCTCCGTCATCAAACAGGACGCATCCTTCACCTTGGGGAATGCGATGACATCGCGGATATTATCCGCCCCCACCATAAGCATAGCCAGCCTGTCAAAGCCGTATGCCAGACCTGCATGAGGCGGAACCCCGTACTTAAAGGCCTCCAGCAAAAATCCAAACTGCTCATAAGCCTTCTCCGGTGTAAAGCCCAGCACCTCAAACATCTTGGACTGAATATCACTCTGATGGATACGGACCGATCCGCCTCCCAGCTCCGTGCCGTTAAGCACAATATCGTATGCCTTTGCGCGAACCGCTCCCGGATCGCTGTCGATCAGATGCCAGTCCTCCTCCATAGGCATGGTAAAGGGATGGTGCATAGCCACAAACCGCCCCTGTTCCTCTGAATACTCTAAAAGCGGGAACTCTGTCACCCACAAAAACTTAAAATCATCCTTTTTCAGCAGATCCGCCTGTCTGGCAAGCTCCAGACGCAGATTCCCCAGCACATCCCACACTACCTTATTCTGGTCCGCCGCAAACAGAAGCAAATCTCCCGGCTTTCCGTCCATGGCAGCCACCAATGCCTCAAGCTGTTCCTGGGTCATAAACTTGGCAAAAGAGGATTTATAAGTTCCGTCCGCCTGTACCGTCAGATACGCAAGCCCTTTGGCGCCGAAATCCTTGGCGTATTCCACCAGTGCGTCAATCTTTTTCCTGGGCATATCCCCTCTGCCCTCTGCATTGATGCCCCGGACAGAACCGCCGTTTTCCAGCGCGCCTTTAAATACGGCAAATCCGCAGTCCTTCACCACTTCAGAGACATCCTTCAGTTCCATTCCGAAACGCATATCCGGCTTGTCGCTGCCGAAACGGTTCATAGCCTCTATCCAGGTCATCCTGGGAATGGGAAGAGAAATCTCAACTCCTAAAAGTTCATGAAACAGCTTCTGAAGAAGCCTTTCATTTACATCCAGCACGTCCTCCACATCCACAAAGGAAAGCTCCATATCGATCTGGGTAAACTCCGGCTGCCTGTCCGCACGCAGATCCTCGTCCCGGTAGCATCTGGCAATCTGGAAATACCGGTCATACCCGGAGCACATCAAAAGCTGCTTAAACAGCTGGGGAGACTGGGGCAGCGCATAGAAGGATCCCGGATGGACCCGGCTTGGCACCAGATAGTCACGGGCCCCTTCCGGCGTACTCTTGATCAGCGTAGGGGTCTCAATCTCCAGAAAACCTTCCTCCGCCAGAAACTGTCTTGTCAGGATGGCGATCCGGCTGCGGAACATCAGGTTTTTCTGGATATCTGGCCTTCGCAGATCCAGGAAACGGTACTTTAACCGCAGCTCCTCCTTGGTCTTAGAATTCTCCTCAATGGGGAACGGCGGCGTATCGGACTCTGACAGGATCCTCAGGCCTTCTGCCCGCACCTCGATATCCCCGGTCACAAGATTTTCGTTCACATTCCCCTGGCGCTTCTCCACCTTGCCGGTGACGGCGATGACAAACTCGCTTCTCAGCTTCTCAGCCTTTGCAAAGCTTTCCGCCCCGCAGTCGCTCTCCTCAAAAATAATCTGCAGAATACCGGACCGGTCCCTTAAATCCACGAAAATGATTCCGCCTTTATTTCTGCTTTTCTGTACCCATCCCATGACGGTAACAGTCTCTCCCACCTGCTGTGTACGCACCTCCGTACAGCGGTGGGAACGTTTTAATCCCAACATAGACTCTGACATATTTTTCTCCTCCATATTCTCTGATGCATTCCCGGAATCCCGCTGCAGCTGATTTGTGAAATGATAAATCATCCTATCTGCCACAAAGATGCCCCTATTTCCACGCATCCTTATAAAATTCAGTAAACTCTGTGTACCCTTCCTTACCTAACTGCTCCTTCTGGAATTTCTTGTTTTTGTTCATCTGGGACACCAAAACCTCTGTCCCGTTTTTCCGCTCTTCCATGGCCTGGCGCATAATCTGGCACAGCCTTTCAGGATCCAGGCCTTTTTCCAGAAGATATGCCTTCTTTGGATTCTCACTCTTTACACGGTCTCCCCGGTCAAGGAGAATCGTAACGATCCGCTCAAAGCCGATGGAAAATCCGCAGGCAGGAGTATCCACCCCTGTAAACTTGCCTATCATCTTGTCATACCGTCCGCCGCCTGCCACAGATCCTCCGAAGCCTTCCATAGAGACCTCGAAGATCGTGCCTGTGTAATAGGACATGCCGCGAACCAGCGTAGGATCAAAGCTTAGCTGAAACTCCGTCTCTGCCACCGCAGTCACCGTATCCATGATAAACGCCAGGTTCTCTGTCACTTCCCTGGGATGCACCTGCCCCAGCTTCTCTCCCAGCTCCCTGACCCCTGCTGCATCCTTTTTCACGCCGGCCATCAGCTCCAGATACTGATCCACGCCTTTCTCGTCATACCCGCTGTCCAGAAGCTCTGCCTTCACTCCTTCATTTCCAATCTTATCCATCTTGTCCAGAGTAATAAATACCTGTTCTAAAGACTCCTCTGGGAAACCGCAGTACAGCGCCATGCCTCTTAGGATTCCTCTGTCATTGATCCGCACGGTAAATCCATTGTCCGGGCAAATCTTTCCAAGAGCCGTGGTGGTAGCCAGAATCAGCTCAATCTCCGCCATGGCGCTGGGATCCCCTAAAATATCGATATCACACTGGGTAAACTGGCGGAAACGTCCCTTTTGAGGGCGGTCTGCACGCCACACGCTTCCCATCTGAAGGGCCTTAAAGGGACTGGGAAGCTGGGCCGAATTGCCGGAATAATACCGGGCCAGGGGAACAGTCAGATCGTAGCGCAGGCCGCTGTCCACCAGATCGTTCTCCTCTTTGGCCGTCTCCAGGTTCAGCTTCTCTCCCCGCTTTAAAATCTTGAAAATCAGCTTCTCATTGTCCCCGCCCTGTTTGCTGGTCAGGTTCTCAATGTGTTCCACACAGGGAGTCTCTATCTGGGAAAAGCCAAAGCCTTTGTAGGTCTCCTTTATCTGATTCATCACAAAATTCCGGATCTGCATCTCTCCGGGCAAAATGTCTCTCATACCGGTTACCGGCTTCTTCTTCAACGCCATACATCTGTCTCCATTTCTTTAAGAAGGGATAGCTTCCCCTATATTTCTATTGATTATACTAGCTTTCCACTAAATCCTCAATATGTTCCGCAATTATTTTTTCGCCTTCCTGGCCTTCAATCCTTACATTATCCAGCACCAGTGTTTTTATGTTTCCGGCGAAAATTCCCATGCGGCTTACAGGTTTTATGCCGTCCAGCATAGCAGGCTCCCCTGACATGGCATTGTCCGCATAGGAAACCTGTACATTTTTCATCTCTACCCGCTCTATCTTCTGCTCCGGAAGACCGTACATATAGGCAGCAGCCACATGGCAGTTTTTAGCCACAATATCAGAAAATTTAAGCGTTTTTATGCAGGGCGTCCCCTCATCCACCGGGAGGGCCTCCTTAGATGCCACATATGCACTATGCCCGTCCGGATCACAATAGTAGAAGCTGTTTATCACAAAGGGTGTCATCACATGATCCATGCGGATCCTCTCGAAGTTTATTCCGTCCAGCACCCCGTCTTTGCCCCGTCCCCGCCGGGTCTTGATCCGAAGCCCCCTGTCTGTATGGAGAAATCTGCAGTCCCTGACAGTCAGATTGTACACCCCTCCCGCCATCTCGCTTCCCACGGTGATAGATCCGTGCCCGTCTCTCATACAGCATTGGCGGATCACAATGTCTTTTGATGGAGTCTTATATTTGGCCCCCATGTATAGCTTTCCTGATTTCACCGCAATGCAGTCATCTCCCACGGAAAAATATACGCCTGCAATCTCCACGTCCCGGCAGGACTCCGGATCCAGCCCGTCGGTGTTGGGAGAGTCCTTGGGATTGAGTATTTTCAAATCATAGAATTTCAGATGATGGGAAAAATAGGGATGGATATTCCAGCTGGGGCTGTTCTGCACCTGAATCCCCTGAACCGTCACATGACCGCAGTGATTTAAGAAAATCATCCTGGGGCGGTATGCCACCTTTTTAACTTTTGGTTCATGCCACCAGTTGTCCCTTGCGGCATTGCCGTCTATCACCCCCTGCCCGTAAATCTCCACATTCTCCACCTGAATGCCGGTGAGAATCGAGGCGAAGCAGTCCTCCGGATTCCCCTCCCAGGTTCCCAGGTTGTATTCTCCCTGGCCATCCTGGCTTTTTATGAGGCCTTTTAAGACGGGGAATCGATTCCTGTCTGTTTCCGCCGACAGCACAGCCCCCTCGGCCAGTTCCAGGCGCAGGTTACTTTTTAAAAATAAGCTGGTAACTTTGTACACCCCGGCAGGAATCAGCACCCGGCTCTCTGGCGGGCAGCTTAAGATGGCGGCCTGGATAAAGGGGGTGTCATCCTGGAGCCCGTCCCCCCTGGCTCCGAAGTCTTTTACATTGAGAGTTACAAACTCTCTTGCCGTCCGAAGAGCCGCCTCTGCCTGGCCGTCCGCTCCCTTTACACCAATCACATAATCTGTATCCGGTTCTAATCCATAGATACTGAACACTGTCTTCTGTGTGGTTTTATACAGCTGTCCATTTACATAAATTTCTTTTTCCTGCTCCAGTTCGTAGATGCTTCCGTCCTGGATCTCCAGCACCCCGCACCGGGCCGTCTGGAAAATCACCTTCAGGTTCATACCCAACGCCTCCGTCATTTATATATGTATCTTTTGTGTTTCTCATTGCTATCTGAACCGTTACCACATTGTATCATCAACCGCCCTGGTGTTCAACCTTTAACTTGAAATTCCCCCTCTTTATGTTAAAATAGGGCTTAACAGGAACCAACAAACCGTAAAGAGAGGTACATATCTATGGAAATCCTAGACCGTTACATTGACCAGCTTCTGAAAAACAGCACGCCCCAGGCCCCGGCATGGAACATCGAAAAGATCCGGCAGGGCAGGAAGCCATCCTGGAATTATATTGATGGCTGCATGATCAAAGCGATCCTGGAGCTGTATCACATCAAAGGCGATCCCAAATATCTGGAATTCGCCGACAGTTTTATCGATTATTTTGTCCAGGAGGATGGTTCCGTCACCTCCTATGATCCGCTGGAATACAACCTTGACAACATAAATGCCGGCAAAACCCTTTTCGACCTGTACGCCCTGACATCCAGGCCAAAATACCGCAAAGCCATGGACACCATTTACAGCCAGATAAAAGGCCAGCCCCGTACCTCCACCGGAAATTTCTGGCACAAACAGATCTACCCCAACCAGATATGGCTGGACGGCCTGTATATGGCCCAGCCTTTCTACATGCAGTATGAGCTTGCCTATAACGAAGGAAAAAATTGCAGGGACAGCTACCAGCAGTTTCTGAATGTATATAAGCTTATGAGAGATACCCGAAACGGCCTTTATTATCACGCATATGATGATTCCAGGGAGTCTTTCTGGTGTGATAAAGTGACAGGGTTGTCTGCCAACTTCTGGCTGAGAGCCCTGGGCTGGTATGCCATGGCACTGATCGATACATTGGAAATCATGCCGGCTTCCATGGAAGAGGAAAAAACTGAGCTTTCAAGAATTTACCGTGAATTAATTGACTCCATGCTGCCTTATCAGGATGAAGAGACCGGCATGTGGTATCAGGTGGTAAACCGGGGTGGTATTGCCCCTAACTATCTGGAAACCTCCGGCTCCGCCATCTTCGCCTATGCCATCATGAAAAGCGTCCGCCTGGGGCTTCTGGATTCTTCCTATTATATATATGGAAAGAAGGCTTATGAAGGGGTGTGCAGAAAATATCTGTCTGAAAAAGACGGGCAGCTGCAGCTGGGAGGCATATGCCTTGTGGCCGGACTTGGAAATAAAGAGATGCGGGAAGGGACTTTCGATTACTACATGAGAGAACCGGTTGTGCAGAATGACGCCAAAGGCGTGGCGCCGCTGATTTTGGCTTACGTGGAAACATTGCACAGCAGCTCAGGAACGGTGTAAACCGGTTAAGCTGAATACTTCAGATAAAAGGAGGCTGTCCTAAAAGCATGATTCAGGACAGCCTCAAAGATATACTTATGGTAAAGGACGAAATCCAAGTTCTTTTAAGAATTCATTATGTTTAGATTTTGCCTGTTTTATCTCATTTTCAATCTTTTCAAGTTCCTGTATTACCTCCTCAACATCAATAACCTCTTCTTCCGGTGCCGTACTGACATATCGGGAAATATTCAAATTATATCCATTTTCCCGGATCTCGTCCATAGATACCCGGCGAGAATATTTTTTATCAGATACTTTTCTATACTGATAAGTATCAATTATTTTATCAATGTGTTCAGGCAGAAGTGTATTTTGCCGCTTACCCTTTTCAAAATATTCACTTGCATTCACAATCAATACATCATCAAATTTTTTACACTTTTTAAGAACCAAAATACAGACCGGAATGCCGGTAGAGAAAAATAAATTTGCAGGCAAACCTATGACTGCATCAATATTCCCGTCCTCCAAAAGCTTTATTCTGATTTTTTCCTCAGAGCCGCCGCGGAACAATACACCATGAGGTAAGATAATCGCCATTGTTCCATCATTACTTAAAAAGTGAAATCCATGAAGCAAAAAAGCAAAATCCGCTGCGGATTTGGGCGCAAGGCCGTAACCCTTAAACCGGAAATCCTCAGCCATCTCCTCCTTTGGCTGCCATCTGTAACTAAAAGGCGGATTTGCTACAACTGCCTCAAACTGAATCTTCCTGGCCGGATTCATCTCCCTTAAAATGCTCCAGTCATTAAGCAATGAATCGCCATGGTAAATTTGGAATTCCGAATCTTTCAATCCATGAAGCAGCATATTCATACGTGCCAGATTATAGGTTGTAATATTTTTCTCCTGTCCGTAAATCTGCCCAATACTGTTTGCTCCAAGCTGTCTGCTGACATTTATCAATAAAGAGCCGGAACCACAGGCAAAGTCAAGAATATTTTTTAACTTGCTTTTCTTTCCAGTACTTGGATCCTGACTATCAAGTGTAACGATCCGGGAAAGAATCGTAGAAATCTGCTGCGGCGTATAAAATTCCCCTGCTTTTTTTCCTGACCCGGCAGCAAATTGTCCAATTAAGTATTCGTAGGCATCACCCAAAAGATCCGTATCATTCGGAAACTTTGAAAGCCCCTCCGCTATCTCTTTTATGATAGAACATAACAATTTGCTGCGCTCGGTATAGCTTTTACCAAGTTTATCGGAATCAAGATTTACCTCTGAAAACAAACCGCGAAATGTGCTTTCAAATGATTCATTTTCTATATACCTAAACCCTCTTTGCAGGGTCTTCAATAAAGCATCGTTTTGAGTTCTTGCCAGTTCATATATATTGCTCCATAAATACGCTGGTTTTATTACGTAGTGAATTTTACGGCGCATTTGTTTCTCAAGCACCTCTACCTGATCCAGATTATGGATGTACCATACGGTAAGAGGGATTATATTCTTACTGTTAAGCATCTCGTTGTTGTCTTCTATGAAGCTGTTCCTTGCTTTTTTTATTACTTCTTTGTTTGTTTCCTCTTCACGTAATCCCAATTTTTTCAAAGGAATTGTATTTGCGTACCTGATGATTTCTTGTTTCAACTCTTCTACATAACATTCTATTTTATCATGATTTTTTTTAATTTCCTCTTCACATTTTTGATAATCGATACCTAACTCTTTTTTTACCGCTTCTTCATAATGATCAGACAAATATCGCAAAAACAGAAATGAAAGCATATAGTCCCGAAAATCATCCGCATTCATTGCGCCACGCAGCTTATCAGCAATCGACCATAATGTCGATCCTAACTGTTTTTGTTGCGAATCATTCATTCCATTTCCTCCTGTGCCTGTTCCGCTTCAAATACTTTTGGGTTAAACTTATAATCCTCTATAAAATTGCTCAATATCATTCTGAAGTATTCCTTATTTTCTTCCACCATCTCTTTCGGTTCAAAAACATTATAATTTCCATGGCTTAACAAATTAACGATTCTTGTATAAACAAGCGAGTTTTCGTCGTCTCCCTTTCGTAAACAGGATGAAAAATGCGCATAACCATGAAATGACGCTGTTTTTTCTAATATATTTCTAAGAATATTAAAATGATACGTGTATAATCTCCCTGAATCAGACGCTTCTTTCAGCTCTTTTAGCAATGCAATATGATGAAAAAATGGCGTCTTACTTGTATCTTTTAATATGTATCCTTCATTCTCTGCCTTTTTTTGAAAAAATAATTGTTCAGGCTTGTCTATTTCATTACATAAAACATTATAAAACAACGTATGATGTGATGAAATAATAACCTTTATATCACTGCCGGACACCACAGCCGCTAAATGGCTTGCCACAGCAATAGCATTATTATCATCTAATGAAGAAATCGGATCATCAATATAAATATATTTAACCCACTGATATGCTTCCTGCTTATCTACCACCAACTGTACAATGGCAAGAAAGAAACACCAGATAAATATTTTTTCCTCGCCGCGAGAAATCTTTATGTTGTCAATTCTTTGTGATATTCCAGAAACAACCACATCTCTGTAAAAATAAATTCTATGTCCATCATAATCAATCGTAAATCCGAAATTCTCATACCTGTCTAAGAAGGAGCGAATCCGGCTTTCCATTTCCAATTCCTTTACTCCGGCGAAAAAACTTGACTCATTATTAAACTCCAGAAAAAAATCATGCTCATTGTGCCAGTGAAACAGATCTTCTGTAAAAGCATTATAATACAATGTATCCCCTTGTTTTTTGAATTCCACAGACAACCTTGTTTTTCCTGTTCCATTGTAAGCAAACAGCATAATATATTTTTTTCTTTCTAACAGCCTCCGAAAATAGCCGGATATTTCCTCTAAGCTGTCAAACTCTTTTTTTCCAATCCGTTTGAAAATAAAATCCAGCAGGATAAGCGTTTCATCGGACAATTCCTCTTTTAAAATATAATCTGATTCCCCCTTTGGCCTTTTATAACTCTCTCTAACCATTTTCTCATATTCCTGGAAATCCGAATTATGCAGCTTCTTATCGATTAGTCTATGAAATTCCTGTTTTGATAACTTCTCAGGTACTTTTATACTCATGCTTCTGTCTCCTCTAAAGAAGGAAAAAGCTGTTGCATCAGCCCTTTTCTATGTGCTTTTAGATTCTCTACCTTATCCGATTGTGCTGTAATAAAAGAATCGATTTCCGATAGACATGCAGCGATTTTTTGCTGCTCACACGGGTCTTCAGGAAATACAAGAATCAATTTCTTTAAATCAAATGTATAAATACGTGTTATTGTTGTAGAATTAAGTTTATTCCAATTTACATTAGATAGCAGGTGAAACAATAAATTATTGTTTATCTCCAGTGTCGGGTTATCTGCCCAAACTATATTGGAATCCTGAAAATACGCGTCACTTCCATCATACTGTATGCATCTGCCTACCGTGCCACTGCAAGAAATTAATATTTCTCCTTTTCTCGGGTAATTATATTTCGTTTTATATTCTTCAAAAACAGATTGACTAATAAAACAATCTGGTTTTCCTCCTAAGGTTCCTATTTTATAAAAAGGAACACCTCCTGTAGTATTTGTTTCATCTGCAAAAATCCGTTTGCACATCATAATTTCCAGAATATCACTAAACAGTTTCCTTTTCCAGCTGGCACCGTTCTTAAATTCCGGAAATCTCCATTCCGGCAATTTTTTATCTTTTGTGGGAAAAAGCTTCTGTATCAATCCTTTTTTGTATTTTATCAATGCTTCAAGTTTTTTGCTCTCCGCAGAAATAAGCGCATCTGAAGATGATAAACACTCTGCAATTTTCTTCTGCTCCTCAAAGCATGGCAAAGCAATGGGCATACTCCATAAATGCTTTGTATTAACGCTGAGAGCCCCGTGTGCCCGCGCTCCAACCTCAATATATTTTCTCAGCCATCTGCCATGATAATTACTGCGGAAAAGATACTCAAAAAATAGTGGGTAACCCTTATGGTCCGCAATTCTAAAACAGGTGAAAATACTGTTGGGAACAGCTGCCGCCTCATAATCATGAAGCATGGATATATATCCTTCGGGGAATTGCTTGGTCGAACTCTTATTATACGCAAAATCATATTTTTGGATTACCGTATAATTTTTATAAGAATCTCCGGCTATTTCTTTTCCAAATTTTTCTGTCTGCGGCACCAGTCCAACTCCAGACGTAACGCTCATAAGAAGATATTTTTGTTTCCCTGCCTTCTCTTTTACTATGGTTGATATCTCCCCTAAACTTGTTTCGTCCCACTTATACGTATATTCAGGAAATCTTGTTTTAGGTATTAGCTCTTTCGCTTTACTCATATGCACTTAACCCCACAATTTCACGGCCGTTTGACAATTTCTTTAGTAAAGGAATCAAATCGTCCATCAACTCCCATTCTTTTTTTGTTCTATCTCTCCAGCTAAGTTGAAGAGGCGCCAGCAAATCACTTAATTTCTCTCCGTCGAAAATCATTCTCTCCATTATTTTCTGAATGAATGTCTCTAATTCCTTAGTTTCTATGCCATGTTTCAATGCGACTGTATTTATTTCATCACTGTTTTTTTGATCTCTGAACTTCTGATAGTCTAGTTTAATTTCATCCTCACTTAAAGCTACACCTGTTTTAAGTGAGTTGATGTACTCTATGATATATTCTCGTTCTTCAAGCATATTGGATGTTGCCATAAGCATACCAACAAGCTGTTCTTTTCTCACTTTTTGCCTTGTTGTTTCATACTGAGTATATTTGGAGATAAGTGCCATAATATAATCATAATCAATAATCGCGGAAGAAAATAAAACAAATTCAAAATCCAGTTGTTCAATCTCCTGATTTCCGTCATCACTTTCGTTTTCCTGCTGCGCTTTTAACCTTTGCGCCATTTCTATATATGCACCCCGGAAAGCACGCAATACATCCTCCGGTAATAATTCATCAATTTTAGCCTCATCCTCTTCCTCTATTTCCGTATACTGTTCCAGCTGAGTCTTCAGGCGTTGAACTTCCTTAAATGTATTGATAAACTGACATCTTGCAGAATCGCCTTTAAGATTTCCCACTTCTTCCGGTTTATATTCCAGCCCTTGGGACTTCATAAATTTTTCCAATTCATGTACAGCTTCATCCAATTTTTTTACAACCTTTGCTGCAGGCTCAACGAGCCAAATCTCTTTTGCACGGCTGCCGTTGCTTTCGCCGGAAAATAAGGCAATGGCACGATCGACTTCCTCTGTTTGATTCCTGAAATCAAGGATATTCCCATATGGTTTTGTACCATTAATAACTCTGTTCGTTCTTGAAAAAGCCTGAATTAATCCATGATACTTTAAATTTTTATCTACATACAAAGTATTTAAGTATTTAGAATCAAAGCCTGTTAACAGCATATCCACAACAATCGTAATATCAATTTTTTGTTTGTGGGGATAATCCATATTTGTATATTTTTGATCTTTGATCCTTTGCTGCACGTCTTGATAGTATAAGTCAAATTCATGGATACGAAATCTCACACCGTATTGCTGCTCATAATCCCTCATAATCATTTCAAGAGCCTTTTTCTTTTTATCCGGATCCTTTTTATTATCTTCCTTCTCTTGAAAAAGTTCCTCCTGAATCTGCTGGATATCCTTGTTTCCTTCTGCCGGAGGTGAAAATACACAAGCAATATTTAACGGCTGGAACTCTCCGTTTGTTTCCTCAACAAGCTTCTGCTGCTCAGTTTTAAATAACTCATAGTATTCTATGGCGCCATCAATAGAAAATGTCGCAAATACAGCATTATATCTTCTGTTATTGGTAACTGCATCATGCTTTGACAGAATTTTTTTTACTACAGCTTTTTTATTTTGTTTCGTACTCTTTGACGTATTTTTATTACTTTCAGGTTTAAAATAATCTATATGAAAACGCAAAACGTTTCCATCATCAATCGCATGGGTAATTGTATATGCGTGAAGCAGCTTTTCAAAAATATCCTTTGTTGTTGTATAAAAACCTGTCTCCCCGTCAAACTTCTTATAGTTCGCATTTTCTTCAAAGATCGGTGTGCCTGTAAATCCAAAAAGCTGCGCATTCGGGAAAAATTTTTTGATAGCCTTATGATTTTCACCAAACTGCGAACGATGACACTCATCAAAAATAAAAACGATTCTTTTATCTCGAAGAGGGGCTAAACGCTCTTTATATGTTAATTCTCCCCTTCTTTTCTTTTCCTGATTCTTTTTACTATCCTCGTCAAGAGCCAGACCAAGCTTTTGAATCGTTGTCACAATCACTTTATCAGCATAATCTTCTGAAATAAGTCTTTTTACTAATGATTCTGTATTTGTATTTTCTTCAACACAGCCTTCCTGAAATTTATTAAATTCTTCTCTTGTCTGCCTGTCCAGATCCTTTCTGTCTACCACAAATAAACATTTGGCTATATTGGGGTTATCTTTCAGTAAGGTTGATGCTTTAAAAGATGTAAGTGTTTTACCACTTCCTGTAGTATGCCAGATGTAGCCGTTCCCTCTGTTTTGTTCGATGCAGTCCATAATCGCTTTAACAGCATAAATCTGATATGGCCTCATAATCATCATTTTCTGTTCGCTTGCTACCAGAATCATATACTTGGCGATCAATTCGCCTAATGTGCACTTACGCAATAAACTTTCTGAAAAATCATGCAAATGATTAATTCTCTTATTATTCTCATCAGCAAGCTGATAAACCGGTAAAAATCTCTCGTCCGCATTAAAATGAAAGTGTTCTTTATTATTATTTGCAAAATAATACGTATTTGTTTCGTTACTTACAATAAAAAGCTGGATAAAACATAATAGAGAATTGGTAAATCCATTTCCCGGATCATTTTTATAGTCAACAATCTGTTCTACTGCTCTTCTTGGTGTGATCTGAAGAGACTTCAATTCAATTTGAACAGCAGGTATCCCATTAATAAGAATGATGACATCATAGCGTTGGTAGCTATTATCCGTATTCATAGAAAGCTGATTTATAACTTCGTATTCGTTTTTACACCAATCAACCGTATTAACCAGAGTATATTGCAGCGGAGTATCATCATCACGGTTAAGAGTATTTGTTTCTCTCAATATCTTTGCTGCCGCATACGTATCAGAAGTTATAATATCCTCTTTCAGTCTGATAAACTCAGCATTGCTCAGTTTCACCTGATTTAAATTCTGGAAATGAATTTTAAAATTTTCTTCAAGAGCAGTCTTATTTTTAATGTCTTCCCGATAAGTATATTTTAATTCTTTTAGCTTTTCAATAAAACTATGTTCTATCTGCTTTTCATTTCTCATACTTTAACGCCTCTCACACAAGTCTTTTCCATTAAACAGCAAAAAGCCTCCGCTTCCGCTCAATCATCTCATCGATCCTCTCTATATACTGTTCCACATTCTTCACATTCTCCACTCTCTCTATCCGGTTTTCCCCCGGAATCACACGTTTTGTAGTGGTGCCGGCGCCGCAGCCGATGATGGTCTGCTGCTCCTCCATGATTAGGATATTGTAGATACATTCCTTCCCCGGTCTGGCATATCCCACATTCTCAAAATTCCCGGCCATATTTTTCTGCCGGTACAGGTAGTAGGGATTCATCCCCATCTCTCTGGCATAGGAGGCTGTTAGATCGATCATCTCCTGGGTATTCACAATTTTTAGATCCTTATATACTTCTCTCATAGTATTCAGCCTGGCCGCTCTTTTTATGGCAAGGGAATGGACCGTCAGACTGTCAGGCCCCAGGGCCTTTACCGCTTCCATGGTGGCCCTCACATCCTCCAGCTCCTCCTGGGGAAGCCCGATAATCAAATCCATATTGATATTATCAAAACCCTCCTCCCGGGCCATGGCAAACTTTTCCTTCACATCCTCTACCGTATGGCGCCGCCCGATCAAGTCAAGGGTCTCCTGCTTCATGGTCTGGGGATTGATGGAGATCCGGGTTACCCCGTATTTTTTCAGAACCTTCAGTTTTTCCCTGGTAATGCTGTCCGGCCTTCCGGCCTCCACCGTAAACTCAGAGACCGTGGAAAAATCGAAGGTGTTTTTCAATTTTCCCAGTAAAAGATCCAGATCCTCCGGCGAAAGGGACGTGGGGGTGCCTCCTCCCAGATAGACCGTGTTTATAGGGTACCCTTTCTTCTCCTGTGCCACGTAGTCCAGTTCCCGAAACAATGCATGCAGATAAAGCCCGGTACGGCCTTTCCACTTATCGATGGGATAGGATGTAAAGGAACAGTAGAGACAGGTGGTGGGGCAAAAGGGAATTCCTGCATATAAGCTGTAGCCTTTGTGAGGATCAATAGATGCCAGAAGCTGCCGCTCTCTCTTTGCAATGTCAATGCTTAAGGCAATCTTCTCATCGCTGGCGTAATAGGTTCTCTTCATATACCGGGCTATCTCTTCCTCTTTCATCCCTTCACCCAGCTTGGTTAATGGAATTTTCGCAGGCCGGATCCCGGTCAGGCTTCCCCACGGAAGCGTCTTGCCCGTCTGCAAAAGAAGCAGTGCATACAGTCTCCGTTTAATCTTATTCTTGGTGTCAAACCGCTCTTCATACTCTACTGTCAGGGGCTCTTCCACATGCTGCATCTCTTCTTCTATCTCGGCGGGCAGATTTCGGAGACAGTGGAACCTGGCGCTTCCATAGTGGATAATTCTGAGGGAAAATGATCTTCTGTCCTCACTTACTATCCCCTCTACCGCGAACTTGGGAGTTACTTCTTTTGCTGCCTTCTTTCCTTCTGCCCTAATCTCCACAGCAGCCCCGGACTCATTCTCTCCTGCCGCCTTCTTCTCCACAGCAAATGCAGGCTTCGCTCCGTCTCCGAAGCCAGCCTCTTCCTTCTCTGCCCCATCATATTCAAATGTCTCTCCAGGATAAAATGCCATCAAAAGCTCCCTGATATCCTGTTCATAAGACATATCGTTTAATTGTATCTTAATCATGCTTCTACCACCCAGCCATTCTCTCAAGCTTACCGCAATTTTTGCACTGCATCCCTCTAGCTTCTATCTCACATAACGGGCCAGGGGATTCCTCTTCTTCTCATATCCCACAGAGGTTCCCTCTCCATGTCCCGGATACACCCTGGTTTCCTCCGGCAAAGCCCGCAGAAGCCCTGTCACAGATTCAATCAGTTCCCCGGAATCTCCTGTAGGCAGATCCGTCCTTCCCACAGACTGGCAGAACAGAGTATCCCCGCTGAACAATATCTGCTCCTCCTCAATATAATAACATACACTGCCCTTTGTGTGCCCGGGCGTAAACAAGACCTTCCATCTTTCTCCCAAAAGCTCCAGCATCTCTTTATCCTTCAGCCAGCGATCCGCCTCCAGGGACATCCTCCTCCCGCCGGTTCCGCTGAGATTCATATCCGCTTCTTTCAGAAGCGGCATCTCCTGTTCTCCTGCCCAGACAGGAATATCCAGGGCCCGCCTCATGTCTTCCACAGCCAGTATATGGTCAAAATGTCCGTGGGTCAAAAGAATTGCCTCCGGCTTTACTCCCAGCTCCCTGCATCTGTTTAAAATAAGGGGTGCATTGTCCCCCGGGTCAATGACAACCGCCGGTACATACTCCCCTTCCTTCCTCTGTTCTGTCTTTCTGAAAACAATATAGCAGTTGGTTCCGATCATCCCCACCACGCAGGGTTCAATCCTGAAATTGTTCATCCTTTCCTCCGTTCTGTGCCCCAGTGGGCAAAGATGCAAAAGAGAGAATGCAGATTATCCTGCCGTTCTCTCTATATCCAATACCCCTTCAATCTGTCTCAGCTTATCCGTCAATCGATTCAGTTCGTCAATTCCATGAATGTCAAAGGTCATGACAATGGTTGCCTTCCCCTGCTTGCTGGTTCTCACATTCATGGAGGTAATATCAATCTGTCTTTCCGTAAATACTTTTGAGATGTCCACAAACATCCCTATCCGGTTGTTTGCAAAAATCTGGATCTCTGTGGAGTACCGCTCCTTATTCTCCTCCCCGCCTGGCTGCTGCCACTCCGCGTCAATGATACGCACCCGCTCCTCTTTGGGAAGGTTGATCACATTGATACAATCGGTCCGATGGATGGAAACCCCTCTTCCCCTGGTAACAAAGCCGACAATCTCATCACCCGGCACCGGGCTGCAGCACCGTGAAAACCGCACTGCCACATCGTGGATCCCCTTTACCACAATACCACTTTTTGACCGTTTGGCAGGAGGAATCTTGTTGGTCATATCCTCGATTCCGTTCAGGATATTCTCATCCGTAACCTCTCTGGTTAATTTCTTCTTCCGCTCCTCCTGCATCTTGTTGATAACCTGGCCTTCTTTCAGGCCGCCGTGGCCGATGGATGCCAGCACGGAATCCCAGTCCTTGAAAGCATACCGCTTCATCACCTTTTCCATGAATTCCGGCTTGTTGATCTCCGTAAAATTGATGCCTTTGGCCTTGCAGTACCGGTCGATCATCTCCTTGCCCCGGAGAATATTGTCTTCCTTCAGTTCGGTCTTAAACCACTGGTTGATCTTATTTTTCGCCTGGGTGCTTTTTACCACTGCCAGCCAGTCACGGCTGGGGCCCTTGGAATTCTGGGAAGTGACAATCTCGATCTGATCACCGTTCTGTATCTCATAATCGATATTCACCAGCTTCCCGTTCACCCTGGCGCCTACCATCTTGTTGCCTACGGCGCTGTGGATGGCATATGCAAAATCTATAGGCGTGGATCCGCTGGGAAGAGTCTTCACATCCCCCGACGGTGTAAAGCAGTATACGCTCTCCGAAAACAGATCCAGATCGCCTTTTACCATATTTAAAAATTCTTTGGAGTCATCCGTATCCTTCTGCCACTCCAGGATCTGCCTGAGCCAGCTTAGCTTGGCTTCCTCTTTTCCGTCCGCCACAGCGCCGCTGCCGCTTTCTTTATATTTCCAATGGGCGGCGATTCCGAATTCCGCTGTCTTGTGCATCTCATACGTACGGATCTGAATCTCGAAGGGCTGCCCTGTGCTGCTGATCAGGGTCGTGTGAAGAGACTGGTACATGTTGGGCTTGGGCATGGCAATATAATCCTTGAACCGCCCAGGAATCGGCTTGTACATCTCATGGATCGCTCCCAGAGCCGCATAACAGTCCTTCACAGTCTCCACCATAATGCGGACGGCAAACAGGTCATAGATCTGATCCAGAGTCTTGTTCTGCTTCACCATCTTTTTATAAATGCTGAAAAAATGCTTGGCTCTCCCGCCTACGGAGGCCTCAATCCCTGCCTCCTCCATATGGTTCTTTACTTCTTCCACTATCTCCTGGACAAACGCATCCCTGGAATCCTTGCGCAGGTTCACCTTCTCCACCAGATCATAATACACTTCCGGCTTTAAAAACTTAAGAGACAGATCATCCAGTTCAATCTTTATCTTGGAAATACCCAGACGGTCCGCAATGGGCGCATAGATCTCCAGGGTCTCCCTGGCCTTTTCCTTCTGCTTCTCCGGCTTCCAGAACTGGCCGGTCCGCATGTTGTGAAGGCGGTCCGCCAGCTTTATGATGATGACCCGTATGTCTTTGGCCATGGCCAGGAACATTTTCCTTAAGTTTTCCGCCTGAATCTCCACTTTATCTTTATCCCAGGATAACTGGGTCAGTTTCGTAACACCGTCTACCAGAAATGCCACCTCGGAGCCAAATTCTTTAGACAGCTCCTCCAGAGTCATCCCCGTGTCCTCCACCACATCATGCAGAAGGCCTGCGGCGATGGTTTCCTTATCCATTTCCAAATCTGCCAGAATGATTGCAACACAAAGAGGGTGAATGATATACGGTTCACCTGATTTACGTTTCTGATCTTTGTGAGAGTCCCTGGCTGTCCGATAAGCTTTTTCCACCAGAGTAATGTCGTCTGAAGGATGGTAGCGATAAATCGTATTTATCATCTCCTGGTACAGCGTCTCCGGACTTGTAAAGGAAGCCGGGGCCTCCAGTTCCTGTTCCCTATTCTCATTTAAAGGTTGTTGTATCATAGACATCACCTTCTCTAGATGTAGTTAATGTAAGTATTATAAGTTTATTTACCCAAAATTGCAAGATTTTTTCAAACCGTCTAGTTGTCAGAAGAAAACAAAATCCAGGGCAGGCCTCGGCCACCAGGGTTCCTCCCATGTCCACAAACTGTTCCAGAATGCAGATCTCTTCTTCTCTTCCAGTCCATAATCGGTTCATACCTGCCCCGGACAGACAGTTCCAGTATTTTCAGGGTATTTAATGATCCGCTGGGCATGCAAAAAACATCTGCAGAAAACTCCGTCCCAGGTTGTCAACGATATCCGGCTGGATTATGCTGCCCTCCAGCTTCAAAACACAGGACGGAAGATTGTAAAAATCTGCGAAGATTCCGGTTTTGACAATTTAAGTCATTTCTACCACTTATTTAAACAGCGCTATAACACATCTCCCAACCAGTTCCGAAAGGAATACCAGCTGGGAAATGTTATTGTTGATTCTGATATGCAGATTGACTATGATGCCTCCATTCCCGACGCGCTGCCTTTTGATTTCGGGTTGGATGAGATTCATACTTCATCTGCCAGCAGCCTATCCGCATCCAGAAGCCCCCAGCCCTGCTGATTCCTGGGAAGCCCCAGATCCACTGCCCGCTCCCGAAGCCTCAGCTTCACATCCCTGTTGGTCATCTCCGGATATTTCTCCAGAAGAAGTGCAATAGCCCCGGCCACAATCGGGGTGGACATAGAGGTTCCGCTTTTTATGGAATACTGCCGGATGCTGTTGGAGCAGCTGATAATCCCGGCGCCAGGGGCAATAATCTCCGGCTTGCAGATACAGGCTCCCGTAGGCCCCCTTCCTGAATAATCTATCATCCGGTTCCCCATGACATTTACCTCCTTGTGATCATCGGAGCATCCTACCGTAATTACCTTGCGGCTGATCCCAGGTGTGGTTACGGTCATGCGGCCCGGCCCGTTGTTCCCTGCTGCCACCACCATCACCAGGCCGTCGTCCCAGGCTGCATCCACACCGCGGACCAGGGCGGAATTCTCCGACATATTCTTTCTGGAATAGGAGCCTACGGAGATATTTACGATTCGGATTCCCAGCCGGTCCTTCTGTTCCCGGATCCATCTAAGGCCTGCCAGTACATCCGATGCAAAGCCATTCCCCTTGGCATCCAGCACCTTCACGGAAATGATATGGCAGCCAGGAGCCATCCCACAGTAGTTTCCGTCAGATGCCTCCCCGCTGCCGCCGATAATCCCGGAGATATGGGTGCCGTGGCCATTATCATCATAAGGCGTGTTTTGCCTTCGAAGCACGTCATAAAAGGCAGCAATCCTGTTATCAAAATCCACATGGGGATAAATTCCCGTATCCAAAACAGCCACTCCAACTCCCTGGCCGGTGAAGCCTTGGGAGGCAGGGCCGTTACAGTGAATAAACTGCTTTGCCTGATTCAATTTTCATACCCTTAAATGTTTCTTATATTCAGGATATTCCAGACCGGAGAAAACTGCTAATCATTCAGCGTATCATTGATTAGCTGATCCATCTTTTCAATAAACTCATCTACAGTAATCTTTTCTGCCAGTACATCGGAGAGCCCGTCCCGCAGATCCGTGCTGATGGCTCCCGTGAATGCCTGGTATCCCCATTCTCTCCCCGGAACCGGCCCGGTAGCTGCCAGGTCCTGAGAAAATACGTTGAAAAATTCCTTTCCGTAGGCATAATCCAAATCCTCATTCCCTTTTACCTGAGACAGGAAATTATTCTCTCTGGAGTACCTTGCATTGTTCTCTTTTTCAGATATCCACTGGATAAACTGAGCCGCTTCCTTTTCCACACCGGTATTCTGGAATGCGCACAGCCATTTGCCTCCCGGCACCGTTGACCTCTGTGCCTCTTTGGGAAGATAGGTAACTCCCCACTCAAAATCCGTAATCTCATCCTTATAATTGGATACCAGCCATGTTCCGCCTATATGCATGGCTACCTGTCCGGATCGGAACAGGTTGTTGGGATTTTCAGATCCCAGCCATACAGAGGACGGTATAATCTCCTCATCGTGAAGCTCTTTAAAAAATGTTACGGCTCTTCTGGTAGCATCCGTATCAAAATTTGACGCAGTCATATCTTCATTCAGCAGGCTTCCCCCTGCCTCATAAAGCAACGTGGTAAATCTCTGGGCCGTAAAGTCATATACCAGGCCGTACTTTACACCGCCCTTTTCCATTACGGTCTTCATAGCCTCTTTCCACTGATCCCATGTCCAGATTTCATCTTCCGATGAAGGCACCGCCACTCCTGCCTTGTCAAATGCTGTTTTATTATAAATCACTCCATTGGAGCCTAAATCCAGAGGGGCTCCCAGGATTTTATCATCATAGACAAATCTGAGCCCGCTTCCAAAATTATCTATAAATCCGTTTTTATCA
Organism: uncultured Hungatella sp.; assembly: GCA_910585435.1. Lineage (GTDB taxonomy): Bacteria > Bacillota > Clostridia > Lachnospirales > Lachnospiraceae > UBA3402. The sequence goes on from CAJUEJ010000007.1 coordinate 74,824, forward strand.
TCCAAATACTGTCCCAAATCCACCAGCTGGCTCTGAAACGGCCCTAAATTGGTCATTCTCGCAAGAGCCGGCGCTTCATTTCCATTTATCATATTCTTCAGTTTATTGTCCAAATCAGAATAAGGCACTTCAACCAGCTCAATTTTTATATCCGGATGCTGCTTCATATATTCATCGGCCAGGCTCATGAATGTCTCCCCTTCGCCTGCATCGCTGAACCACACCACATCCAGGGTTTTTATGTCCTTCTTTCCCCCTGCGCCGCCGCATCCTGTCAGAGATGCCATTGCCAGCACTCCCATAAGGCATATTGCCATTATCTTTTTCATACGTATCTTCTCCTTTTCTTTTTACTCTCGGAATCTGCTTTACCCTTTTACACCTCCTGCTGTAAGCCCTCCCATAATCTGATCCTGGAGGATTATAAAGACCAGAAGAACCGGTATCATGGAAATGACAGACATAGCCAGCAGGCTGTTCCAGTCTACGGAATATTCTCCGGAATAATTTGCCAGAGCCAGCTGTATCGTATACTTTGCCTTGCTGTTGATTACCAGCTTGGGCCATAGGTAGTCATTCCATCTCCACATAAACGAAAATATAAACAGTACAGAGACCACAGGCTTTGCCAGAGGAAGCATAATTCTTGTAAAGATCCCAAACTCTGACGCCCCGTCAATCCTGGCTGCCTCCATGTAATCGTCAGGAATTCCTATATAGTACTGCCGGGCCAGAAATACTGCCGTAGGCGATGACATAGCCGGAACAATCAGCCCCCATAACCGGTTATAAAGGTGTGTGCTTACTATAACCTTAAAAACAGGAATCATTATCACCTCCAAAGGCACCATCAAAGTAGCCAGTACCATGGCAAATAAAAAAGAATCTCCTGCAAATTTATATTTGGCAAACACATACCCTGCCATCACATTGAGGCAGATGGTAAACACGGTGGCCATAACACTGACAAAGACAGTATTGGCAAAGTACCGGCCGAAATCTCCTTTTTCCATAGCCAGTATATAGTTGTTCAGGGAAGGCTGCCTGCCAAACAGAGAAGGAGGCCAGCTGAATAATTCCCCAGGCGCCTTAAAGGATGAGCAAATCACCCACAGCACAGGGATCAGAAATATTGCTGCCAGAAGGCCCATGGCGCCGTATGTGACAGCCTTTGTCCCTGCCTGCTTTTTTCTTTTATTCCCCATCCTGCCCGCCTCCTTTGTTGACCCGGAATTGTATGGATGTAAAGAGAGACAATACCACAAATAGTACTGTGGTCATGGCACATGCGTATCCCATCTGGCTTTTTTCAAAGCCTGTGACCTGTATCATCTGAACCATGAATCTGGTAGCTCCTGCAGGCCCTCCCTGGGTCAAAGAAAAGACAAGAGGGTGAGAAGATAATTTACCACGCCAAAATCCTCTCCCAGCAAAAAACGCCATGTGAGCCCCACCACAATGCTGGATATCATGGTTGGCCAGTAAAAGACTGCCCTGAAAATCTTGCTTCCCTTCATCCCCTCTGCCAGCAAAAGCCCTAGCCCAAGGGCTGACCCATAGATGAGAGGTACGGAAACTGCCGTAAAGTACAAGGTTCTCAGAAAAGCGGACCAAAATTCCCTGTCCTGTATCAGTCTCACATAGTTGCCAGGTCCCACAAACTTTTGAGGGCCGATACCGTCCCACTTTACCAGCGAGATCCATACTCCGTTCAATGCAGGATAAAATACAAAAATTCCAAATACAGCCAATGTAGGCGCCAACATCAGATATGGAAATAATTTTCTCCTGAAATGCCTCACCACACGCCTCCTTTCCTTTTCTCAGGTACCCTTACAGTAAGGATACCCAAAAAAGGGACTGATTTTTTTGCAAAATGTACACTTTTTTTATCATTCTGTTTAAAGTTTCTTACGTGTATTTTTTTCTGTACTGCAGAGGGCTGAGGCCTGTCTTTCCTTTAAATGCCCTTGAAAAAGAGCTGATATTGTCATAACCGCTGCGCTGGCTGATGATTTCCACCGACCAGTCCGTATTAATCAGAAAATTCTTTGCCTTGGTAAGCCTGAATTCCACAATATATTCTCCCACAGCCATCCCCGATACCTGGCGGAACAGCTGGTACAGCTGGGTTCTTCCTATATAAAACAGCCTGCACAGCTCATCAATGCGGATCTCCTCCTCATAATGGCTGTCTATATAATTACATATCCGGGAGATAACGTGAGAATATTTCTGCGGTATCCGCAGGCCCCTTAACTGCTCCTGACACAGCTCATGGACAAACAGTAGGTATTCTCCCAGAAGGAACTGAATATGAAGCCTTCTGTCCTGCCCCTTTGATACCTGCCTGTAATACTCTGACATTCTGTCCAGAAGCGTACTCACGTATTCCAGATCCTTTTGAGGCACCGTTATGAGAATGGGGCAGTTATCCGCTCCCGGAAGGAACCTTTCCAGAAAGTTCACTCCCATTGCAGTTAAGCCGGATATATACCCTGCCGAGAAATACACAACATACCGGTCACATACGTCCCCATCTGGATCTGAAAAATTGTAATGCAGGTTCATGGTGTTAAACAGGACAATGCTGCCGCCGGGAATATGAAGAATACCGTTTTCATACTGGCAGTTCATACTTCCCGACTTGATAAATACAATCTCCATCTGGGTGTGGACATGAAATCTTTTCTGCTCCAGCTCCTTTGTGATTTTATGCCGGACAGAAATCTCCCCCGGCAGCTTCTCACGGTACTGCATATATTTTTGCTCTCCGTTCATATTCTTTACCGCTCCTTTCCGATTTCATACTGCACAGTACAAGCTTTCCTTCAGCTTTTCCTCTGGCAAAGTATATCATAAATAATTCGAAACGCAAAATTTCCCGTACGATATGCAAAAAATACTTTCTCCCCTTTCACTATACTATAGGCAAGTACCAAAAAAGCAGGTGATCCATATTGACAGATAAAATAATCCAATCTGCGCAGATGGCCCGGGTTCTTCTCAACCAGATCCGGCAGCTTCCAGGAGACAATTTAACAGAGAAGCTTTTGCTGGAACATATAAAAAAAGCTGTCTGCCTTAAGCTTATGATACCCGAAACAGAGGAAACCAGCCTGAACCGGCTGCTTATCTCCAGCATCCTCATGGCAGATGCCAGAGCAGGAGGGACAGGACATCCCTCCCCCGGGCAGACAGAGCAGCTGATGCACAAGACAGACTGTCACAGAATCAGCCTTCTGGTCCACAAGAAAGTCCTTTTGATACTGTTTATCGAAAAAGAGCTGAATATTAAATTCACCGACGAAGAGGCCTCCTCCATCGAAGACACCCGGGAGCTGGCCTCTCTGGCACTAAAATATTTAAAAGGATGTGACAAATAAAATGGATATCCAAAGGATCCGCAGCCAATTCCCCATACTCTGCAGCACAAGCCAGCCTTTCGTCTATTTTGACAACAGTGCCACCACCCAGAAGCCTCAGACTGTGATAGACAGAATCACCAGATATTATTCCCGGGAGAACGCCAATATCAACCGGGGAAGCTACCCTCTCAGCAATCAGGCCGCCAGGCTTTACCGGCAGGCGCGCCAAACCGTAAAATCCTGGATTGATGCATCGGATGAGGATGAAATTATTTTTACAAAAGGATGTACAGAATCTGTCAATCTGGCTGCCCAGGCTGTTTTTTCCAGGCTTGTCCGGGCCGGAGACAATATTGTAGTTACACAGCTGGAGCACTCCTCCAATTATTTTCCCTGGAAAGCCTGCTGCCAGAACGCCAATGTACAGTTCAGGGAAGCTTTGGTAAGCCCGGAGGGTTCTTTAAAGCCGGATTCCCTCTTCTCCCTGACAGATGAACACACCAGGCTCATAGCCATCTCGGCTATGTCAAATGTCACCGGATTCCGTCCTGATATCCCGGCTATTATAGAGGAGGCACACCGCCGCCGGATTCTGGTTCTTATTGACGCTGCCCAGGAAATCGCTCACCATCCTGTGTCCGTCACCTGGCTGGGATGTGATTTCCTTTGCTTCTCCGGCCACAAGCTGTACGGCCCTATGGGAATCGGAGTGCTGTATATGGAGAAAAAATATGCAGATCAGCTTAGCCCTCTGCTGGTGGGCGGCGGCGCCATAAGCCCCGGGCCGGAAGGCGTGTATGCTTACAGGCAGAGCCCCGACAAATTTGAAGCCGGGACACAGCATATTGCAGGCGCTCTTGGGCTGGAAGCTGCCCTTGCATATCTGAAGGAAGAGGATTTCCAGGGTTCCCTGCTTCCGTATGAAGCTTCCCTTGCCTGCTATCTCCATCAAAAGCTTGCCAGCATCCCCGGGGTTCACATCTTCGGAGAGGATCCCTCTTCCCCCCTGGTTTCCTTTACTGTCAGCGGATTCGGTTCTTATGATATAGCCACTGCCCTGGCAGCTCATGGTATAGCCTTGCGATGCGGCGCCCACTGTGCTTACCCTCTGATGCAATGCCTGGGTGTCCCCGGCCTGTGCCGGGTATCGCTGGCTTTTTATAACACCCTGGAAGAGATTGACTATTTTACAGACGTTCTCCGTTCTGTCTGCAGGAGGATTTAGTTCATGAACATAGACAAAAAGCAGCATGCATATGTAAGCATATTTCGGCAGCTGGCAGATCCCGGCGCTCAGTGGGAATATCTTTTCATGTTGGGTTCTTCCCAGACGCCTTCCTGCCCCGTCCGAACGGCTGGGTGCCTCATCCCGGAATGCCAGACTTTGATCTGGCTGAAGCTGTTAGAGACTTATCCCGCAGTGGATTTTGTCTGTGACAGTGATTCGGTTTTGGTTAAAGGGGTTTTGAAGATTTTTGAAGATCTGTATATAGGCTGTCCGGTTAAGGAAATCCACGCTTGTCCTCCTTATTTTCTGGACAGCATTTCTGAGGAAGTGATCTATCTCCGGATAAAGCAGAACGGACTGAAACGCTTTTATGAAACATTAAAAAATAATCATATTAAAGGAGATTTCTTATGAAGTATGCTATGGATGTAAAAGTGAACGTAAGGCCGGTTTTCAGCAATATGGTCCACAGCGGATGGTGGGAAGGCCCCTGCCGTGTGGGGCCCAGGGAAGAGGGGACGCCGGAATACGAGATCCGCACCGGCAGAGAACAGTTTAAGTTGTGGTGCCAGGAGCTGAAAAGCAATCTGGATCAGACAAGATGCCAGATTCTGGAGCCTGTTTACCTGGAGTTTGATGAAAGCTTTCTGGTCCGTGACAAGGAGTTTGCCAAGCTGGAAAAAGAAAATCACCTGGTCGATCTGTATTTGATTACATATCGGATACCAGGTCTTGAACGGTTAAACAAACCAGTGTCCATGATCGATCTGGGGCCTACTCCTCTTGATGTCATCGGCTACTATTCACAGACAGGAATTCCTGCTTACATGGCCCATGACTACAGAGAATATAATCAGCTTCTCACCTGTCTCCAGGTAAAGAAAGCCATGGCAAACACAAAGATCCTGATTCTGTCCAACACGGAGCAGATTCCTACCTCCGTCAATACGGCCTGCTGTGATTTTGTAAGTCTTTACAGACGCTACGGAATACGCAACAGCCGGGTTGACTTCCATCAGGCTTTTGCATACTTTGAGGGGATTCTGGTGGATGATGCTATCCGCCGGGAGGCAGAAGAGCTGATCCGCAATGCCTCCCGTTCAGACACCACCCAGGAGTATCTGTGCAATGATTTAAGATATTTTCACGCTGTCCGCAAGATGATGGAATTCTATGAATGCAATGCCTTTACCACACCGTGCAAAGAGCTGTGCGCCAGCCGTTTCCCTCAAAAAAATAAATTCGTCCCCTGCATGGCTCAGTCTCTAAACAAAGACGACCGTATCCCTTCCGCCTGTGAGGAGGACATAAACGCCCTGCTGGCTATGATGGTTATGATGTATCTCACCCGTCAGAGCGTATTTATGGGAAATCCGGTTCTCATTCCTGCCGGCACCAAAAATCTCGGGCAACTTGGCATGCAGAAGCTTCTCCCGCAGCTGAAGGAGGCCTTTGACCACGATGTTCTGGAGATTCACCACGCCGTTCCTGTCCGGAAAATGAATGGTTTTGACAAAGAGCCTCAAAAGTATGAGCTTGGGCACTTTACCACCCAGGGATGGGGCACTCATTACCACATTGACATGACAGAGCGTGAAGGACAAATCGTAACCATGGGGCGCTTCAACCGCAGCGGAGACAGCATGATCGTGGCCAGGGCCAGGACTGTGGAGACAGAATTCCGGCCTGTATACTGCAGCCCTGCCGTATTTTATGATGTGGAAGGCGGAGCCAGAGCCTTCCGCCAGGCCCTGGTCAGGGGAGGCTATGGACACCACCAGGCTATTATCTACGGGGACCATATAGACGAAATCACGGCTCTGGGTGAGATTGCCGGATTCCGCGTGGAGGTTTTCAGATAATCAGCTCTCACACATCACCACATTGCGCAGCTTCCTGGCAAGGGGCGTGGTTCCCGCATCCTTTTTCTGCATCATGAATATAAAGGTCAGCCCGGCAGCAGGGTCATTGAGGAAATGGCACCCCAGCCATCCGTCCCACCCGTATTCTCCAGGGTTTCCAAGCATTCTGGCCTTGCCCGGATCCTTTAAAACCCGCATCAGGCAGCTGTAACTGTAACCGCAGAGATTTGTAAAGTAATCTGCAAGGGCCTCTTCCTGGACACCGCTTAGCGCCCCGGCTGTCATAAATTTTACGGTTCCCGGATGGAGAACCTGCACCCCGCCTGCCTGCCCGCCGTTTAACAGCATCCGGGCAAACCGGGCATAATCATCTGCCGTGGAGACAAGGCCTGCGCCGCCGGACTCAAATGCAGGCCTTCTGTCCATGGCGTTTATGATCCCCAGATGATTGCCTCTGTAGGGAACCAGATTTCCCTGGCTGTCTGGCTCATAGGCCGTAGCCAGACGGGACCGTTTCTCCTCAGGCACGTAAAAGCCTGTATCCACCATTCCCAGAGGCCTGAAAATATTCTCCTCCAGATATTCTCCAAAAGTCTTCCCGGATACAGCCTCCACAACCGCTCCCAGCATATCGGCGGAGGTTCCGTACCGCCAGGACTGGCCTGGCTGGAATGCAAGAGGCGCCTTCCCAAGTAAATCACCGAACTCTGCCGTTGACATAGGAGATTCGCCTAAAAGCCGCCTGTCCATCTCCTCAAACAGCTGATCCATATACTCCCCGGTCAGGCCGCCTCTTCCGCCGTACACAAGCCCGCCAGTCATATGCAGCAGATGCTGTACTGTCACCTCCCGGCAGCTCTCCACCAGCCTTCCGTCCTTTTCAACCATCTGCTTCTGAAAAGACGGAAAGAATGTGGACACCGGCTCCGCCAGATCTAAAAGTCCGTCCTCCACCAGCTTCATCACAGCTGCGGCAGTGATTGGCTTACTCATAGAATAAAGCCTGTAAATAGTGTCTCTGGCCACAGGCCTTTTTTCCTCCCTGTCAGCCATGCCGGACTCCGCGTAGCAGACCTCCTGCCCGCCCTTTAATACCAGCACGCTTCCTCCCGCCAGCTCCTTTTCTTCCACAGCCCTGTCCAAAACCCTTTGAAGCTTCTCCTTTATTTCCTCTTTCATGTTCCATCCCCCATTCTTATAAAAATTATCTGTAAAAAATCACCCTTTTAACCCGCTGGTTGCTATTCCTTCCACAAAATATTTCTGTGCCGCAAAAAATAAAACCACAAGAGGCGCCACCGCAATAAAGGATATGGCCATTATTTTCCCCCAGTTTACCACTGATTCTGCGTCAAGGGACAAACGCAGCGCCAGGGAAATGGTAAATTTTTTCCCTGAATTGATAAATACCAGCTGATTGAAATAATCGTTGTATGTCCACATAAACTGGAACAGAGCGGCTGAAAACAACGCCGGCTTCATCAGGGGAAGCAGAATCTTTATTAATGTCTGAAAGGTCCCGCATCCGTCCATATATGCCGATTCATCCAGTTCCCTGGGAATTCCCCTGAGAAACTGAATCAGCATATAGATGAAAAACGGATAGCAGGCAAGGAGGGCAGGCACAAAAAAGGGAAGATATGTATCTACCCATCCAAGCTTTGCAAACATGGCGTAGCGCGGCACAATAATCACGGAATTGGGCAGCATAAGCGTGGCAATCAGCACTGCAAACAAAACCTTTTTCCCCCGGAATTCAAACCTGGCAAATCCATACGCCACCAGGATGCTGGAGAGAAGTGTAAAACCAGTAACCGGAAGCACCAGCTTAAATGTGTTGAGGAAATAGGATTTATACGTAATATTCCCGCTTCCTCTCCACCCCTGGATAAAGGAATCCAGGCTATAAGAATCTGCCAGCAGCCGTGTGGAGCCGAATATCTCATCATTTGTCTTAAAGGAAGCAAAAAACATCCAGATGATCGGATACAATAAAACTATTCCTATTATAGCAATAACCACATAACTTAAAAAGACCTTTTTTAACCTTTTTTTCTTCTTCATGGCCGCCGCCACTCCCTTCCCCTCTGCTTTTTTACCCCGGCCATCAGTCCTCATCTCCGTAAAATACCCAGGCAGAGGACGATTTGAACAAGGTCAGAGTAAATACAATAATAATCGTAAAGATCACCCAGGATATGGCGCTGGCCGATCCCATCCGGAAATAGGTAAAGCCTTCTTTATACAGCTTCATCCCCAAAACATAGGTGGATTTCATAGGCCCTCCGTTGGTGATCACAAAAGCAGATGTAAAATTCTGCATTGCCTGGATGGTCTGCATAATAAGATTAAAAAATATAATGGGGGTAATCTGGGGAAAGGTAATGTTCACAAACTTGCGAATCCTTCCCGCTCCGTCAATTTCCGCCGCTTCATACAGATCCCGGGGCACATTTTTCAAAGCAGCTAGAAGCATAACCATGGAAGATCCAAATTGCCATATTTCCAGTGCACAGATGGTTTTCAGGGCATATCCGGGATCTCCCCAGAACTGTATGGGGCCTATATGGATGGTATTTAAAAATGCATTTACCACCCCTCTGTCCATAAACAATAATTTCCACAAGATGGCAACCGCCACACTTCCTCCAAACAAGGACGGAATATAATATAAGGTGCGAATCAGATTAATGCCTTTTAAATCCCTATTTAAAAACACGGCAATGCCCAGGGCCAGAGCCAGTTTCCCCGGAACCGTATAGAGGGTAAATTTAATGGTTACCCACAGGGAATTCCAGAATTCCGTATCTTTCGTAAACAGATTGCGGTAGTTATTGAAACCGCACCATACCGGCTTTGCCGTAATCTGATAATCGGCAAAGGAATAATACAGCGAGCTGCAAAAAGGGTAAAGCTGCAGAAACAAAAAACCGGCCAGCCAGGGCAGCAGGTATATGTAGGCCTGATTGTCCCTCCTGGAATATTTCTTGCAGGCAGCCACCCCGGAATGTACCGTCTTTTTCATAGATTAAAGCCTCCTTCTAAAAAGGGAGCCGGACAGCTCCCTCTCATTGCCTTACACCATTACTTCATCACTTCAATCAGATTGTTGTAGAGAGAATAGGTATCCTCCGCCGCCTGCTGCGGTGTGGTGGAGGAAAATCCCAGTGCTTCAATCTGGTCGATCATGATCTGGCGGCCTTCCTGTGAATAGGAGATGGTATCATCCACAATTCCGGTGTAGCTGGCGGCCACATTTACAATATCAGCCAGCAGCGGGCTCATGGAGCCTGTTTTTGCACAGATTTCCCTGGCCTTTTTCGTGGGAGGTGCGGAACGCACGGTGCCCAGCGTCTCCATGGCCTCCTCATCATTAAAGAAATAATCCAGGAAAAGAAGTGCCTCCTGGGGATGCTCTGAGCGGGAAGAAATGGATATTACCTGAGGCGTATTGGCAAAGAATCCCACAGACTTTGCTGACTGGGCAACCGGGAAATTGCCGGCGATATAATTGGCAGACGGGTTGGCCGCCGTCATAATCTCAGACAGGGATACCCAGGTAAAGCAGCACACATACTTTCCTTCTATCCAGTTAGGATCCGCCTGCATGTTGTCACCTCCATAGGCCGCCATGTAAGCTGCCGGAGCCACCACCTCATTGTCATAAAGCTGCTGCACATATTCATACACGGTTTTCCAGTCTTCCTGGGTCATTTTCTGTATCTTGTCGTCATCGCCGATAGCCTGGCTTCCTGAGATCTGCTTTGCATAAGTTCTGGCTACAATATTGGCCAGATAATCCTTGTTTGAGCATAAAAGATACATGCTGTCATCATATTCCCGCACTTTTTTGCCCCATTCAATCAGATCGTCCCAGGTATATTCCTGTGTAAAGTCAATGCCCACAGCCTCCGCCAGATCCTGATTCACCACCAGGGCGATTCCTGCCACTCCCGTAGGGATTCCCAGCTGTTTCCCGCCGTAGCATCCGTTGATCCTCTGAGATATATAGTCCTCCTCAAACAGGGAAAAATCAAAGCCTGCCTCCTTTAAATCTAAAAAATAGTTGGTTTCATCAGATGCTAAAAGGGCCATGTTGCCTGGCTCAATCTGGATAATATCCGGCTCTGTGCCTGCTGCCAGCTGTGTCGCCAGCTTGTCATTGTATCCGTCGGAACTGCCGTATTCCGCTTCCACGGTTATATGCGGGTACTTCTCCTGAAACTGCTCAATCACCTTCAAGGTAGCCGCCAGCCTTTCATCGCCTCCCCACCAGGAGAATCTCAAGGTTACCGGCTCCCTCTCTTCTGTGCCGGAAGCTTCCCTGGCAGTTGTAGTTTCCTCTTTTGCGGCGGCACTGGTATCCGCCGAAGATGGGTCTGTAGCTGTGGCTGTATCCGAACCTGCCTCATTTCCTGAGCATCCTGCCAAAGCCAATGCTGCTGTCAGTATGATCGCTGCCCATTGTCTTTTCATATAATTTTCCTCCATTTCCTTTGTTTTTCGATAATTTATTATATCATACCGTATTTTTTTATAAAATATGACTGATTATGTCGTTTGCACTCATTTTTTGTGCAAAAGCAGAAAAAGATACCTTATTTTACGATATTGCGTAAAATAAGATACCATACAGTTAAAAAAACTTGAATCCCTGTCCCTGCCAGTATATAATGAATCTGTAACAAAGGCACGGCAGATGAAAGGCAGGGCTCCATGAAATACCGGTTAGTGATTATCGATGATGAGAAGAAAATACTGGAGGGTATATGCAACCTTTTTCCCTGGAATGAAATCGGATTCCAGGTAGTGCAGGCGTTTACGGACGCCAAAAAGGGTTGGGCGTATATTGAGGAAAATGGAGCGGATGTGATTCTGACGGATATAGAGATGCCGGGCATGAGCGGGCTGGAGCTGTGCAGAAAGCTTGCAGAGTACAGAGAGATACGGGTTGTACTTTTCAGCAGCTATACAAACAATGAATATTTTCAGTTTGCAATACGGCTGGGGGTAGACGATTACCTGATTAAACCTGTCCGGTATGAGCAGCTTCTGGAATGCTTTGAACGTGTAAGGGAGAAGTTAAACCAGAGATATTCCCAACCAAAAACCTTGTCAGATACGTATTATGACCAGATGATTGATAAGGTAAGGGAGTATCTTCTCAAAAACTACAGACATGCATCCCTGGAGGAGGCTTCCTCCTGCGTCAACTTAAGCCCGGCCTATCTGTCAAAGGTATTCAAAGAAAAAAGCGGTATGAATTTTTCCCAGATGCTTCTCAATGTGCGGATGGAAAAGGCCTGTGAATTGCTGAATGATCCTAGGTACAAAATGTATGATATTGCGTTTTACGTAGGCTATGACAATCCGAAGAATTTTTCCAGGGCATTTAAGGCCCGGTTCCAGGTAAGCCCTATGGAGTACCGGAAAAAGCTGCTGGAAGGCGAAGCCGAGGACAGAGAATGAAGAAAATATTCTTTTTCAAACGTTTACAAAAATTTTTTCTGCTGATGTTTGTCCCGATGCTGCTTTTGTGTGTGGTATTCTCCCTGAATACAGCGTACCAGATTTCACGGGAGCTGAGAAATGAAAGCAGGCAGACAACGGCCAATGTGGATACAAATCTGGGGCAGGTAATCACCGGCGCGGTAGAACAGAATAAAATCATGTCAGTGAACGTGCGTATGTCCATGGCATTTCGCCATGCGCTGGTTGACGGTGATATATTGTACAGCGATATTCTGTATATTAACAGCCTTCGTCTGGCTCTCTACAGCACGGTCAATTCCTATGACTATCTGGAGTCCTCCTATATCTATATGTTCGGGGGAAACCGCGTCATCTCTTCCGGAAACGGATTGGAGAATCTTGCTTCTGTCAAAGACAAGGGGTGGCTTGAAATTTGCAACTCCATGGATCCCTCTGAGGATTCCTGTATAAAGCCCAGAGTCTATGCCAAAGACGAACTCTATGAACACAGGATGCTGACCCTGTGCCAAAGACTTTTTCTTCATGACGGATGCATTATCCTGAATATAAATGCAGATAAATTGCAGGATATGATGGACAGGCTGCGGATGAATGAGAAAGAAGAGGTTTTTATTGTTGACAAGGACGGCAATATTTTATGCGCCTCCCATAACAGCACCAAAAGGCTTGAGGAGATTGCATTCTCTTATTTTTCAGAAAACGGCCAAGAGACAGACGGGTGGAAAAATATAAACGGCACCAGAGTTCAGGTCACCTCTTTATACCGGGAAAATCCGGCCTGCTATGTGGTGTCCGTTCTTCCCATATCTGTGTTCTGGGATCGTATGGCCCAACAGCTGTTTCGGTGGATCTTTGTGTTTGCCGCTTTAGCTGTCATCATCGTGATTATTGCGTATTATGTAACCAGCCGTTCTTTCAGCAATATCCATATGATTATGGACATGTTTGACCAGGCCGAGCAGGGAGGTGCCGTGGAGCCCAGAACCGCCTCGCCCAAAGATGAATATGATGTGATACTGAATAATATTGTGGGAATGTTCATCAATAATTCCTATCTCCAGCTGCAGCTGGAGGAAAGGCAGCTAAAGCAGGAGAACGCGGAGCTGATGGCGCTGCAGCTTCAGATCAATCCTCATTTTTTATACAATACACTGCAGACACTGGATATGGAGGTGCAGAAATCAGAGCACAATGAACCGGTTAATCTGATTATACGATCCGTTTCCAATATTTTGAAATATGCATTATCTGACCCCGGACAGCTGGTTCCGCTTAAGGAGGAGCTGAATTATCTGAAGGATTACGCCCGGATTCAGGAATACCGGTTCGGAGATTTTATCATCTATTATGAGATCGATCCGGAGATCCTGGATGCGGGCGTGTTCCGTCTGATGCTGCAGCCTGTGGTGGAGAACAGTCTGATCCATGGAATCCGTAATCTTGACAGAAAAGGGTATGTAAAGGTTTGGATTCAGAGAAGGGGAGACTGCCTGGAGATCCGGGTGGCAGACAACGGCCACGGTATCAACAGGGAAAAGCTTGAGGTCATCCGGACAAAGCTTGATAAAAATGAGGGTTCCAGTATCGGACTTATTAACCTGAACCGCCGTTTGATCCTGCGGTACGGGCAGGACAGCCGTATAAAGCTTCGGTCAAAGGAGAATGTCTGTACGGTTGTGTTCTTTTCGATTCCTTTTGTAAGGTATCATTGAAAAATTTCAGTAAACCTACTTTCTTTACTGGATTACCTTGAACTAAATACTCCGTATCCAAAAAGTCTCAAAAAGAAGACAGGTAATGAAGCCTTGGCTGCATCAGTGTAAAATATGAGGACTTTTGTGTACACAAAAAATTCTTGAAACCATGTCATAAATATGTTATAGTTTATATGGAAGGGGAAAGCCAGAGAAACGGCCTACCCTCAATAATAAACAGCTTAACCTCTGATGAGATCAGCCGTCAACTATTGGGAGTAGTTGGCGGCTATTTTCTTCCCTTGAAGACCGTATAACAAAGGCCAACAAAATTCCTTTGCACCTGTCCAAAAGCTAAAACAGATGCAAAGGAATTCTATGCCTTATAATCAATATTGTGGGTAACCTTGCTCACATGCGTATGTTTAGGGATCTGAATATCATAAATATCTGTTCCATAAGGTATATCTAAAGTAAAGTCCTCTTTCAAAGTATATTTTTCTCCGGCAATCGTAATTTCGGTTCCTGGTTCGAGACAGTTGAATACACTTTTCTCATATGAAAAATCAGTTGATGTCATAGTGTAATATCGTAAATCATATTCCTCTTTCGAAAAAACAGGGCAGTGTTCTGAATTAGAATAAAAAAGTTCTGATTCTTTTGAACCGATTTTTACGGAAAAAAATCCTTTGGAAATTCCGGCTTCATCAAGATAACTTCGTATCTGTTTATTAGAATATCCTAAATCCGGTAAATTAGGATTACCGGGATATGGCAAATAAGGTTTTCCCGCTGCCATGGAATTCCAAAAATATATATATCTTTCTGTGTCTTTGTCATACTCTGTATTACCATTAATATGTTCTGACATAGGCCTGCTCAAACTCCCCCCTGGCATTGAAAATACCGCCCGGCTCTTTCCAGAAGAATTAGTATATTTAAAATAACACGCACTGCCAAAATCTATAATATTGTTCTTCGCAGTCGGTAGTATTCCTAACATTCCAAAATCAAGTCTGGGAATTTCCTTTACATTAAATGATGATCCATCTTTTAATGTAATGAGATCGCCTATCTGCGTATAACCGCTGCTGTTAAGCACTTTCAATATATCCATCTTATTTCTGACATTTTTATATACATCTGTAGTGGATCTGGAACGATATTTCACATAATTGATTTCCATATAAACTCCTATTTCTTTATGAACTGTTTCCTCTTCTCATATGTTTATTAAGCCAAACAGCCAAGTGTCTTCTATCAAGTATCCGAAGCTGACAAAACTATACCACCCTATAAGAATTAATTATCTATCTGTCCTCAAAATGTGGGGTTACCGTCCCTCAATTTTCCGAATATTTTCTCATCTTTTCTATCCCTATAGGTCATAACACCGCGCAAAAATTCTAGTCAGTAAAGAAAGCCTCCGGCTGGAACTCGTATGGGTATAAAATACACTAAAAATATTATGGCAAACGGCATGTAATGAAAAATACTTCCTAATGCCAATATACTGATACCACTAAATGTTAATGAGCCTAACAGTTCAAATCCATAGATATAAACCGTTTTTCGTCCATTTGGGATAATTCCATATTTCAATAAGATATCTGTACATCTCTCTGCAATGACTCTTAACATACCTTCCTCAGAACAAATCCGTTTTTATGTTGTATCACACTACTTTTGTATAGTATAATCCTTCTCTCATAAAAAAATTTATTTGTCCTCTGATTATTGTTCTAAAAACAAGACACAGATTTGTTCTGTCATGGGAAGATGGACAGCTTCCCCTTACAATTCCCACACAATTACATCAGCAGTAGATGATATCTTTTCACATGTCTTGAGGGAAGAAACAGGTTCTTACCAATATTATACAACAAAAAAGACGGCTCTTATACCGCCCTTTACCAACTAACTGTATCCTCTTCATATGCATTATTTCATAACAAATTTTTCCATTTAATCAAAAAATGAGATGATTACCGAAAATATATCCTGTTGATATTCAATTTCCATAACTCCTTCATACTTTTTTACAATAGACTCAACGCTTTTCATACCCAGCCCGTGTATCCCTTTCTTTTTTTGTGATATCAGTTCTCCCTTCTCCGTACAGGGAATTTCTGCAAAGGGATTCGATATTTTAAAAATAAATATTTCGTTTACCTTCCTTAGTGCCAGTCGGATCCATCGTTTTTCAGCTTCATTTTTTCTGCATGCCTCGATTCCATTATCCAATAAATTTCCAAAAAGAGAAATTAACTCTATTTCTGTCATTTTTAGCTGAATAGGATCTGAAATGATTGTCACCATAATCCCATCTTTTTCCGCATCCTTCTTCTTACACGCAAACAAGATATCCAAAGTCTCTATACCCGTCCAGGAATTTAGTGCCGTTTCCTGTTCTTTAATTTTTATAGCCCCCATGTATTCCGCAGCCTTCTCATATTGTCCGTTCTTCAGATAGTTCTCTATTACCAGGTGCTGATTCTTCAGATCGTGATAAAACATTTGATTATCGCGATAATTTTGAATCATGATTCGAGAATTTTCAGCGATCAGTCTGTTTCGTTCCTCCATAAGCTTCAGTTCGTTTTCCCTTCTTATATTTCTGACATATTGGACGAGAGAAAAGCTTCCTAGAAAAAGCAAAAACAGTATCAATCCCCAGATAATCAAGGTTCTTTTATCCGCCTGATAAAAAGTACTCATAGACAAATAATAGATGCATAAGGAAATTATTGTTACCCCCATCCATGTTTTCCATGAATACATTCGTATATTTCTTAAAACTTTTTTGTTCAGTATCCAGCATATGATACATAACATACTTTTGGATACAACCACTACTACTACTCGGAAAAAAGAATATGTATATGATAATAGAACTGACCGCGATTCCCATAATCCCCACTATCGTTGTTATAAAGGAAAACAGCTGATACTGATTTAATCCCCACGCTATGGCTGCTGCAATTCCTGAAGCGCATAAACTCTTTTTCCAATAAATCTTGTTAGCTGACACCGATGCATTTATCAAAATCCCTGTCAGAACCTCCACCAAACAGACCAACCACTCAAACACCTGAAATCCAATCACACCATTCCTCCCCAATATAAAGCCAGATGTCTTTTCAATTCCATCAAGTGCTCTGTATTTGTTGTAATTATATACCCTCCATTCATCTCAATCTGGTCTCCAGATATCTTTCGGACATGGCGCAGATTCAGAATAATTCCTCTGTCCAACCACACGATCTCCGGATTTTCCAGCTTCCTGTATACATCCTGAAGCGTAGTTCTCTCTTTTTCCTCTTTTCCATCATTCAAAACAAAGACTACGTCTTTCTGCACCTTACGGATATAGATAATATCCTTCTGAAGTATCTTAATATATTTTCTATTATTGCTGATAATATAATTCTTCTGACATTCCAGCCGTTCCAGCCTGAAAAACAATTCATCCAAAGCCCCTTCAAGCTCTTGTTCCATCTTATCTTTCAATACATAACGAATGACGTTTACCCTGCAGGCCTTTTCCGCAAAATTATGGTAGGCAGTCAGAAAGATCACAAATACATTAGCACACCTGTCTCTGACCAAATCGGCAATATCAATACCAGAGCAAAACGGCATATCGATGTCCAAAATACAAGCATCAAACAGTTTTCCTTTCTCTACTGCCTCTTCCAAACGGCTACTGTCCTGAAATGTCTCCAACTCTATCCGAATATTTTTCTTCATGCAATAATTTTTTACCTGTCCTTTTACAATATTCAAATAGTCTCCATTATCATCACACAGAACAATCCTGTACATCCAAGCCTTCCCTCTCTTTCGTACATCAATCCTCCTCTGATTCCGCTGTCCTAATACTGCTCAGCCCCATCTCCCCTTTCACAGAAACCTCTCCCGGTAATCAATCTCCCCATCCCTTCCCACTGTCATAACCATATACGACGGCCGTCTCCCCTCCTGTCTGGGATAAGACAGGCTTCCCGGGTTCAGCACGGTCACTCCGCTGATCTTCCCCAGAAACGGCTTATGGGTATGGCCGTACATGGCGATGTCGCAGCCTCTGCTTCTGGCCTCGTCCGCCAGGCCCTCCGGCCCCATGGACACGCCGTAGTAATGGCCGTGGGTGATAAAGATTTTGTGGCCCTCCAGTTCAATCTCCCTCTCCCTGTCCAGGTTGGAGAAAAAATCATTGTTCCCCAGCACCATCTCCATCCGGCATCCCGGGTTCACCCATTCCGGGATAAAATATTCGCTTCCCTCCGCGTCTCCCAGATGAATCAGCATATCTATGGGAGTCTGCTGCTCTATTACCAATTTCAGATTCTCATCCCTCCGATGGGTATCACTGACAATCAAGATCTTCATGGTTCTCCCCCTGTAAGGCCTCTATTAATTTTATTTTCATTTTCTCAAGGGCTTTCCCTCTATGGCTGATTTCATTTTTTTTCTCAATGGGAATCTCCGCCGATGTCTTACCATACTCTGGAAGATAGAAGATGGGATCATAGCCGAAACCTCCTGTTCCGGCAGGCTCGTGGGCGATGACCCCTTCCACAGTTCCTTCTGTGTGGAGTACAGTCCCGTCAGGCAGTATTGCCGCGATAGCGCTTACAAACCTGGCTGTCCGCTCCTGCTGCCCAGCCCCCTTTAATCTGTGGATAATCTCCCGGTTCTTTATCTCGTAGGAAGTATCCTCCCCCATGTATCTGGCAGAATATACCCCCGGCTCTCCATCGAGATAATCCACCACCAAGCCGGAATCATCCGCCAGAACAATATCCCCCGTACATTTCCACACTGCCCTGGCCTTAATTTCTGCATTCTCTGCAAATGTAGTCCCGTCCTCCACAATATCCGGATCTGCCCCCGCTTCCTTCATAGACAGGATTTCCATACCCAAATCCGCCAGGATCATACGGATCTCCCTCATTTTCCCTTCATTTCCGGTAGCAAATATGATTCTGTGTCTCATCTCTTTCTTTATCCTCCGACGTTCTTTCTATGCTCTGGCACTGCGCCGCCCTGCAGGCTGAAAATCTATCCCAGGCGAAACATATGGCTAATTCATGCAGGCCCTGGTATACGCTTTCAGGCACAAATTACACTTGTACCTCTGTTCCGCCGATTCCCATACCTTCCCGTCCGGACTTATGTACCCTTCCCCGTCTGTCACATCTGCCGTCCTGGTGACGTCGTCTGCCTGATACTCTACTGCCATGGGATGGACAGCTCCCGGCGTTTTCACATAAAGAATCACCGCGAACCGCTGGTCCGGCTTCAGCATAACCGGTTCATCCAGAGAAACCGTATAGTATCCTGCGTCTCTCACTGTTCCCCTGGCTGCCGGCTTCCTCCTGGCAAAATCATCGCTGCCCTTTACATCCGTTGCCACATAGATTTCGTAGGAAGTATTTTCTTCTGTGGCATAAAAACCGGCTGCGTATAGCTTCTCTTCTCCCCTGGCTTCATAGATATTGGCTCCGTAGATCCCATGGCCATTGTCATATCCTATCTGGCCTACCCATCCGCACAGGTCGCTCTGGTAGATATTTTTCCCCGGATCCGCCTCTTCCACACCGGTATACACCAGGTTCGTCCGCCCTATATGCTGGTCATAGTAGGACACATAGAAATACCCTTTTTCCCCGAATTCTTCTCCCCAGCTGTTTACACACAGAAAGGCTCCATCCCCCTCTGCCCTTTCTCCGATTTTTTCTTTGGGAAAATGGTCATCCCACCCCACAATCACCACATCATGGTTAGGCTTCTGATCCCCTGTATAACAGTATACGTTCTCTTTTTTGTTATAATATCTGGAATCACTCTGCCCGTCAGCCATAGAAGTATACAGAGAGCTTTGCACTCCTCCGTAGAGAAATACCGCCTCCTTGATGGCATCATAGTCTTTCTCCGGCAAAATCCGGATCTCCTGCACATGGACAGAAGGCGTAAGCCCTTCCGGCGAAATCCCGTCCCCGTAGGGATCCTCCTCCTCCAGCACCGGCCCCTGCCATGCCAACAGGTAGGCCATGGCCATAGTATAGTCCCCTCCTTCTTCCTGTTTCAGACCAAAGCTGTTGCGAAGGGACATATGATCCTGGGAAAACTGCTGCTCCCACTTAGGGAGTCCAGAGGATTCCAAAGCTGTCAGGGAGGCAAAGGACCAGCAGGTTCCATGCTCCCCCTGATTCTTCACCACAGGCGCTCTCCCTTCCTCCCGATAATCGTACCGTTCCGGAAGCATCCGCTTTCTCCCGGAAATCCGGAGTATCTTCCTATTATAAGGAGATGTCACACATATCTTTTTACTGCCCAGTCTCCAGTCCCTCTCATATCCAAATGCCAGCTCTGCCGCCTGAAGGGGCAGATACAGTTTTCCTTCTATTTTCTCGGGCCCGTCTGTGAGGGGATACGTCTTCTGCCCGATTGTCATATATTTCTCTCCCAGCCCCAGCTCCGCCCTTATAGCCCCGCCGTGAAGCAATATACGGGAATCCGGGTACTCCAGCACCGCGGCCCCAAAAGCCTGCTTCCACAGCTGTTCACACACAAGCACCTCCCGCCTGTCTGTCACAACTATGTCTCCCTGATATCTGGTACCGTCAACCTCCAGATAAAGCTTCTGCTCCTTTGCCTCTATCTGCTGTCTGAAATAGTCCTGAACCACCACTTCTGCGGCAGCATCTCTGCCAAATACAGTCCCCAGGCCGCTTGCAATCATGCCTGTTGCTGCCAATATGAAAAATAGTCTTCTGAAAATATACCTTTTCTTCACTGCTGCCCTCTTTTTCTGTCCGGCGGCTTGGGCCCCAGAAACTGATAATAGTACGTCTTTATCATTCCGTTATAGATCTTCCGGTTCTTATCTGCTTTTCTGCCAATATATTTTTCCGCGTCTTCATAGGCTGTGATGATGTAGGCTGACCAGCTGTCCAGCGCCTGGAACCGCTCCCCGATCTCCCGGTACAGGCCGGGAAGATTCTCCTTCTCCTCGATCCGCTCTCCATAAGGCGGATTGGTGATGAGAAACCCGTATTTCTTTGGATGGCTCAGGGCACTTAAAGGCCGCTGCTGAAAATGGATCAGCTTCTCCACCCCTGCTGCCTCCGCATTGGCCCTGGCTGCCCTCACTACCTCGCCGTCCAGATCGTATCCCTGTATATCCACCTGTATGTCCAAATCCACCAGATCATTTGCCTCATCCACAGCCTGGTACCAGCATTTGCGGGGAATCAGATTCCCCCAGTCCTCCGCCAAAAAAGAACGGTTCATCCCCGGTGCCATGTTGGCTGCCATCATAGCCGCCTCGATAGGGAAAGTCCCGCTGCCGCAAAATGGATCCACCAGAATCCGATCCTTTTTCCATGGGGTCAGAAGAATCAGCGCCGCCGCCAGTGTCTCTGTAATAGGCGCTTTGCTGGACAGTGTCCGGTAGCCTCTCTTGTGAAGGGAATCCCCGGATGTATCAATGCCTGCTGTCACCTGATCTTTATAGAGAAATACCCGCAGCGGATAGCTGCTGCCAGTCTCCGGAAAGGTTTGAAGGCCATATGCCTGCTTCATGCGCTCCACCATGGCCTTCTTCATAATCCGCTGAATATCTGATGGGCTGAACAATTTGCTCTTTATAGAGGAAGCCTTGGCCACCCAGAATTTCCCGTCCCTGGGAATCAGATCCTCCCACGGAATATTTTTTGTATTCTGAAACAACTCCTCAAAGCTTTCCGCGTGAAAGCTTCCTGCCTTTAAAAGCACCCGCTCCGCCGTCCGAAGGAACACATTGGCCCGGCAGATGGCTTCATCATCCCCTAAAAAAGTGACCCTTCCATCTTCCACCTGAGAAATTTCATATCCTAAATCCAGTATCTCCCTTTTTAAGACTGCCTCCATGCCGAAATGGCATGGGGCAATCAATTCGAAATATTTTTTCACGTAAGACCTCTTATCCTTTCATATCTTAGCGGTGTATCCGCTGCCGGGCGCATGCAGGTTTTCTTTGAAGTCCCGCTGCCAGGCGCATGCAGGTTTATTTTTCAATCCGTACTTCTTTTACCGTGTTTCCATCAAAATCACAGATGACAAAGGTTTCTCCATCCAGCATCCCGTAGCTGTTGGGATTGCCTCCTTTGGGAAGGGACACAGAGCCCGGATTCAGCACAAAATAATCCCCCATGGCCTCTGCCACCGGAAGATGGGTGTGCCCGTGAACCAGAACATCCCCCGGCTGCATGGGGGGCAGGGCCTCCTCATGGTATACATGGCCGTGGGTGGCATAGAATGTCTTTCCGTTTAATTCCAGAAGGGCATAATCCGCCATAATAGGGAATTCCAGTACCATCTGATCAATCTCTGCATCGCAGTTTCCTCTGACAGCATAAATTCTGTCCCTGTATTCGTTTAACATGGCTGTCACCTGTTTGGGATCGTATTCCCTGGGCAGGTCATTGCGGGGGCCATGATATAAAATGTCTCCCAGCAGAATCAGACGCTTTGCTCCTGAATTCTGAAAAACTTCCAGTGTTTTTCTGCAGTAATACGCAGATCCATGAATATCTGATGCAAACATATACTTCATTACGGTTTCCTCCTGAGCATAATAAGCCTGTTTTTGTTGTTTAAACTATAGACTATATTTTAAAACCACAGCCTGTTATCTGTCAACTGCTTCTATATGCCAAACCCGAAATCCTGTAATGATCCGGCCTCTGATTTCATCTCTACAGCATCTGCCCGTAGGGCACGGAGCAGACCAGATTTCTTCCCCGGTACGCCATCAGCCCGCCGCCTGCATTTACTACCTGAAAGCCCTGATCCCAGAGACGGTTGCAGGCCAGCATGCTCTGGCTTCCCCTGGAACAGTAAAAAACGATGGGGCGGTCTGTCGGCAGTTCTCCTGTATGCTCCTCCAGCTCTTCAAAAGGAATGTTGACTGCTCCTGCCAGATGGCATCGCTCAAAAGAGCTCTGATTTCTTAAATCTACCAGATACATAGTCTTTCCATATAAAATCCAGTTGTCCAGTTCCCGCATGGTTATGGTTGGATACAACATATTTTTTACCTGTCCTCTTTTTACTATCAGTATATGTAAAAAGCCGCCCCACGTCCACAGGGCGGCTTTTTTGCCGATAACTTTGAGTTAACACTGCATTCAGCAGGTTTGTACAGAAATTGGGTATCTCTGACGTATTATCTCTGGTTGTTGTTCTGGCTGCTGTTGCGGCTGCTGTTCTGATTGTTGTTGCGGCTGCTGTTCTGGCTGTTGTTCTGATTGTTGTTCTGGCTGTTGTTTTGGTTGTTGTTCTGGTTGTTGTTTCTGCAGTCGTCCATATCGTTGTAGTTATTTCTTGCCATAGTATGGTACCTCCTAAAAGAAATATTTTTTGTTACAGGAGTAGTATGGCTCATTCGCTGAATTTTATACTTTAAATTTTCAAACATACCAGAAAATCCATTTGCCGTAAACTGCCCCAAAAAAGAAAGACCTGACATGCTGCTGCCAGGCCTTTCTTTTAAAACCCTTAATCCCCTAGAACATTTACGATCCGGACAGGAGTACGGTAATTCCATGGTGATGTCTTCACTCCTGTCTTATATGTAGAAGCATGGGCTACTTGTCCGTCTCCGATATACATTGCCACATGATTGATTGCACTTCCGTTTCCATAAAAAACCAAATCTCCCGGTCTCATCTGCTCCGCACTGACAGCAACACCCTGGGTTGCCTGGGCGCGGGAGCTGCGGTTCAATGATACGCCGGCACTGTTTCTCATAACATAGCTTACAAACCCGGAACAGTCAAAGCCTGTGCTTGGGCTGCTTCCTGCTGCCCGGTAAGCGCATCCTAAAAACTGGAGCGCATAGTTTACTAAATTCTGCCTGCGGGACTCTGAGGTCTGCTGACTTAAAGTCGCCGTAATATTGGCCTCCACCCTGGCTTCTGCCCCGGAGCCTTCCAGCTCCTCCACATTGATGACGGAAACTCCTGTCTCTGTGGAAATATATCCTACCGATTCTCCCACCTGAATCTCTATCCATCCAGAGCCCTCATCTCCCAGAACCTGATAGTATTCTCCTGCATTTGCTTCCCTCAGCACATCATAGGAATCCATGGATACATAGATCGCCGGATTTCCTTCCTCTACTGCTACTACGTAATTATCATATTCTATTCCCGGGCCGCTTAAGTTCGTATAGGCTGCCATAGCCTGTCCTGAATATAACGCTGTAAAGCATCCGCACATAGCTGCCAAAACAGTCCCCTGATATAATCGTCTTATCCTCATAATGTCCTCCATTCTTGCATTCTACGCTCTCTTTACATTTCCGTATCTGTTATCTTGTGCTGGCTGTCTGCCGCAATTCTTTATGTATTGTCATAAATTCATTAAATTTCTATTCTATTTTTTACAAAAGTGTTAACTGCATTTAGAATTATATTTTATTTATATTAATTTGTCAAGCAAATACTTCCAGAAATGTTAAAATAATATTACTTATAATGCTAAAAAAGAAATATCCTGAAAAACAGTTGCTATTTTTTTATGATTTGCGTATAATACATATAGGAAGGCGGACGTCATTCCGCCGATGTGGCTGACATCTTCAATCCGAAATTGAAGCAGGGCATAGGGACCTGAGTGTTGGTGGGCAACGATAAAACCCAATAGAGGTGCAGGACATAGGGGCCTGAGTGTTGGCGGACAACGATAAAATCAGTCAATAAGGGAGACAGACAGCACTATGGTGTTGTAGTCTCCCTTTAAAATTGTAGAAAAGGGTACAGAAGATGGCAAAAAATAAATTAGAGACTCTGTCAATCATATTTGAAATTGCAAGTTCTTCCAACATTAATGTGTAAAAATTTGTCTGCGAAAATGATTGGCGATTACAACATGTCTCAGCCTAAACTTTTTACAGAAAAATTGGCCGGTGGAGTTTCAGCCTGTATGGGTTTTGTAAGAAATAATGGCAAGGGCAGATACATACCAAATACGGTTCTTCGGGATGATGTTAGAGTCAGAGCAAAGCATGCGGATAGAATCATTGCTACATTTAGAAAAAGACGGAATGAAATTCGGTATACTGAGCCTGTCTATTTAGCAAAAAATGCAGACTGGCAGAAGGTTATTTTACCTGAGAAGTATAAATATCTTTCTGTTATTTCGTTTTCTGACTGGAGAAAGAAGGCTGAAGAAGATGGTTGCTGTCGTAATCGCCCTTCGATAGAGTACTAGAGCGTGTCTGAAAATTCATTCCCGCCAGCCCCATCTCCCACAAAGTGGAGGGCATAGCTGACAGAAAACAATTTTCAAACACGCTCCAGAGTCCAGCTGCTGCTTTCCCCCTACCTTCGGTGATTCATACGCACAATCCAGATTACCATCCAGATCGCAAGAAGAGGCAGAAGGATGGGAGCCAGCAGGGATAAAATACCGCCAATGACGGCAAATACCAGATACAAAACAGTAAACACAATAACTATAAGCAGAAGCTTCCAGTACCACTTATTCAAATCAATATAGTGGAAGGATCCTCCTGTCCCGTAAGAACCTGTGCGTCTCACATTCTCGCTGCGGCGGTCAGCGTCCTCATAAGCGCCGGAATCATCATAGGCACTGTATCCGTTATCCTCCGCCCCGTCAGTGGTATCCTCGATGGTTCTTGCAATCAGACGGGGATCCCCTATCTCAGCGGTGACCTCTTCTTCCGTGCGTCCTTTCAATACCTCGCTTGTAATATAGCTGTCATAATATCTTATATTTTCCTCAATCACCCTGGAGGGCACGTCTCCGCTCAATGACCTGCGCAGACTCTGAAGAAACTCTTCTTTTCTCATGAAATTCTCCTTCAACCTTCTGTTTTTCCATGGAGATAGTATATCATGTCCCTTATCTCTGGTAAAGAACCTGTTTATAAAATAATTCTAAAACATGCCTCAAACCCTTTCCTTTTATATCTTTTCCTTCAGAATCCCTTCCCTGTAAGCAGCCACCAGTTCTTTTAAGTCCTGGATCCGTTCTCCCAGCTCTTTTCCCAAGTCCGTATCTCCCACCATCACCCGGGACTGCATTTTCTCCACAATCGTCACCTTAGGCGTGTTCTTCTTGCCAGGGCAGAAGGGCATGTGTTCTGCCAAAGCCAGATGGTTGGAATTATAGATCAGGGTATACCCTGCGATTCCTGTCTTGCTCTGATAAGCCTTTGAAAGCCCTCCGTCTATGATAAACAGTTTTCCTCCTGCCTTTACAGGGGTCTCCCCATCCTTCAGCTTCACCGGCACGTGTCCGTTGATGATATGGGCGCCTCTTACAGGAAGTCCGAATTCCTTCAATATCTTATCGCAGTACTCTTCCTTTACGCTCAGCTGATAGTACGGATTCATGGATTCCTTATGGGTAGCCCGATCCGCTATAAAATAATGTTCAAATGTAGTCATTTTATCTTTCCCGAACAGGGGTGATTTGGCTCCGCACCACAGATACCACATGAAATCCCTGGTGAATTCCTTATACGGATGATCCTCACTGAGAGAATAGGCTCCCTGCACCATTTTATTGATAAAATCCATCAGTGCCTTTCCTGCGTATATTTTCCCGTTAAATGTAATAGATTCAAAGCTTCCGTCTTTTTTCATGGGAATACAGCCGTGATACAGCAGATTGTTATTGTAAGCCTTATACATGGCCCCATGAGAATAGATGAACTTAATGTGCTTCTGTAAAAGTCCGCTGTGGCGGAAGGATGCTTTCAGCGTATGGAGCAGCTCCTCCTCCTCCCTGGTAAGTGCCAGAGGATCTTTGGGATCCACGGTGGGGAATTTCATATCCAGCATAGGATATTCCCTGCGGTTTACGGTTACAATTCCCTTTTCAAAATCAACCTGTTCCAGAAGCCGCCTGCCGTCCATCTCATACTCTGGATGGCGTTTGATAATCTGGCCTTCCACTTTAAACTGAATTACTGCTATTGCCTTGTGCATTTTGGCTGCCAGCCCCGGATCTACCGCATCGTAGATATTCTGATCCAGAATATGGGGGGCAAATCTTTCACAGGGGTCATCCCGGTAGGCATTGGCCGCAAACATGGACAGAGGGCGCAGATTTATGCCGTACCCATCCTCCAGAACATCAAAGCTGTTGTAGCTGATGGCAATCCGAAGCACATTGCAGATACAGGCCGGATTCCCTGTGACCGCCCCCATCCAGGAGATATCATGATTGCCCCACTGGATATCCACATCATGAAAATTCATCAGTTCATTCATAATCAGATCGGCTCTGGGCCCTCTGTCAAAGATATCTCCGATAATATGCAGGCTGTCTATGGTAAGGCTCTGAATCAGCTCACACAAAGCACAGATAAATTCCCCTGCAATCCCCACGTCAATGATGGAGCGGACAATCTCACTGTAGAACATTTTTTTATTATCCCCATTGTAATCCACATGGAGCATCTCATCTACAATATATGCAAAATCCGGCGGCAGCTTCTTGCGGACCTTGGAACGGGTATACTTGGAGGAGACTACCTTACAGATCTGCAGCAGCCTGTATATGGTGATAGTCTTCCAGTCCTCCGTATCATCGCCGGCCTGTACAATCTGATTCAATACCTTGTCCGGATAATAGATCAGATTGGCCAGCTCCTCTTCCTCTGCCTCGGGAATCACATATCCGAATGTCTCTTTTATCTTCTCACGGATGATTCCCGAGGAGCTTCTTAAAAGGTGGATAAATGCCTCATGCTCCCCGTGGAGATCGCTGAAAAAATACTCGGTTCCCTTGGGAAGCCCCTGAATCGCTGTCAAATTGATAATCTCGCTTCCGGCAGCCTTGATAGTAGGATACTCCCGCGCCAAAAGCTTTAAATATGCCACATCCCTCATTTTTATTCCTCCAATCCCCGTAGCCCATGCCTGTATGGGTATAATCCCCCCGCCCAGATACGGCATAACGCTGTGTTAATGCATTGCTATTTTTCTTCTCTTATAGTAACATAAATAAAAGAAATTGAAAAGTTTTTACAAAAGTACATAATCGGAAAAGGAGAGTTTATTATGAACCGGCTTTACGTATTTGGAACCGGAAATGCTTCCGTAACCCGCTGCTACAATACCTGCTTTGCCATCGAAGATTCGGAAAAGCAGATATTTATGGTAGATACCGGCGGCGGGAACGGCATTTTAAGAATTTTAGAAGACATGGATGTGGATATGTCAAATATCCATCATATTTTTATCACCCATGAACACACAGACCATTTGCTGGGAATCGTGTGGATGATACGGATGATTGCCACACGGATGAGAAACGGATTGTATGAAGGCGATTTACATATTTACTGTCACCAGGATCTGACGGAAACCATTTCCACCATTTGCCGTCTTACTATTCAGGATAAGTTTTATAAAATGATAGGCGAGAGAATCCACCTGGTTCCTGTCCGTGACGGGCAGACTGTCCCGATCTTAAAGTTTCCTGTAACCTTTTTTGATATTCATTCCACCAAAGCCAGACAGTACGGCTTCACCACCATTCTGGAAAACGGGCAGACCTTTACCTGCTGCGGGGATGAGCCCTTTCAGGATGACTGCATAAAATATGTAAAGGGAAGCTGCTGGCTTACCCATGAGGCTTTCTGCCTCTACAGCCAACGGGAACGGTTTAAGCCTTATGAGAAGCATCACAGCACCGTGAAGGATGCCTGCGGGCTGGCAGAAAACCTGGGTATCCAAAATCTGATTCTGTGGCATACAGAGGATAAAAATATAGCTGACAGGAAAAAGCTTTATATGGAAGAAGGAAAAGCTTATTTTTCCGGCCGGCTGTATGTGCCGGAGGATCAGTCAATTATCTCTCTGGAATAGAGGACTGCTGTCCGGCTTTGCCTTCCGATTCGGCGCTGCTTTCTTCTTCTACTTTGCTTTCCTCTTCTGCTTTGCTTTCCGCCGGTATTTTCTGCTGTGAAGGTTCTCCGGGAATATCCGGGTCTGCCATCTGGTATACCCGGTAATATTCTTTTGTCTCCTGATTCTTCACTGTTTCCGAGCGGTTTATTGTCAGAAACTTGGTGATCTCATAGCAGTCAATCCATATCTCATTATTCCCGTCTTTCTGGGATTCATCAAAGATCAGCTGGATTCCGAAATGAAGGTGGGGCTCATCAATATTGTTGGTATTCTCCTTGCTGCTGTACCCCGTTCTTCCAAGGTATCCGATGACATCTCCGGCCTGGACTATGCTCCCCTCCTGCAGTGATTTATGATAGGGATAATTTTTTCTCAGATGCGCATAGTAGTAGTACCGTTTCCCGTCCAGGCTGCGGATTCCCAGCCGCCAGCCGCCGTACTGATTCCAACCTATGGCCTCAACCCGCCCTGACTCCACTGCGATCACCGGCGTCCCCACCTGCCCCATCATATCATGTCCCAGGTGCTGCCGTTTAAACCCATAGCTTCTGGATACTCCGAAATCATCGTAATCCTGATATGGATAATTTTTGGCAATGGGGGAAAATGCTTTTAATCCGTACTTTGTCACCCAGATGGTACCTCGCTCCACATCTCTTTCTGCCAGTTCATCCTCCCGCACAAATGCCGGTGCCTTGTTTTCTGGTATCTCTACCCGGAACGTTCCCACCATGCCTCCCAGCACAGCTGTGTAAGCTTCCAGATAGTATCCGTAATATTTCATATCTGCTGTGATCTCCTCCATCTTCTCCCCTGCTAAAATCCGGTCTGCAATGGCATTCATATCCCCTTCCCTGTATTTAGAAAAATCTCCCCCGTATCTTGCCCCCAGATACGCCAAAAGCTCAATCCAGTTCAGATGGATTTCATTCTGGCAGGTATCCACATCATAGCGGAATGCCTTCTGCATAGCCTCTTTGGTCACACCGAAATCCACCCACTTGATAAATTTCCTTTCGTCCTCCTCTTTTTCTTTCGTATCTGACACAGTTCCGCTGACAGACATGCTTTTTCCTATGGGCGTCAGCAAAAACAAAAAAGCCAGCAGAAGCACTGACTCTAAGGCAATAATAAGATTTATCAGTTTCGGCTCCTTATCAGTATTCATCCCATGCCCTCCCCCGGTAATCAGTTTCATGCTCCGCAGCAGCTGCAAATATTTCTGTTCACAGACTGTGAGCATAACTGCATATGCCTATTAAAATCGCTTCTGCTCTATGCATATGCTCCAGATCACGTGGCAATTCCGGCAGCCTTGTATTTCATGGAAAAATTTTTAAACACAGCGTTTTTCGTGGAGAATTTTTAATTTTCTTCTTGCAATTTCATTTTCTTGGTGTTATTATGTTCAATATAATTTAAAAAATATAATTTTTGAACACACGGAGGTTTTATATGAAACAGACTGTATCCAACACATCCTGCTCCGATTTGCGCCGCCAGTTAGATTGGATTACCACCCTGATTCCTTTTGGCTGCATACTGCTTCTATGTCTTCTGTTTGTCGTATCACCGGAGCGTTCCGGCAGTGTCCTGGCTTCTGTCCGTTTCTTTTTAGGCGACGAACTGGGAAGCTACTATCTGCTCATCGGCCTGGGAAGTTTTCTGTGTTCCCTTTATATCGCTTTTTCCAAATACGGCTCCATAAAGCTGGGCAGCCTGGAAAAGCCTAAGTACTCTCCTTTTCAGTGGGGATCTATGATGTTTACCGCCGGATTGGCGGCAGATATTCTTTTCTATTCCTTATGTGAATGGATTCTCTACGCCGGCGAAAGCCGGATTGAACAGATGGGCAGTATTCAGGATTGGGCTTCTACCTATCCTCTGTTTCACTGGGGGCCTATTCCCTGGGGCTTCTATCTGGTTCTGGCTGCTGCTTTTGGTTTTATGCTTCACGTTCGCAAGCGGGACAAGCAGAAATATTCGGAGGCCTGCCGCCCTCTTTTGGGAAAACGTGTAGATGGATTTGTCGGAAAGCTTATCGATCTTCTGGCAGTCTTTGCATTGCTTGCAGGAACCGCCACCACCTTTTCCCTGGCCACGCCTCTGCTCTCCATGGCTGTCAGCCAGGTACTCAGAATCCCTCAGTCCAATCTGCTGACGATTGCCATTTTGCTGGTTATCGGCATCACATATACTGTGACCGTCTATTTCGGTATGAAGGGGATCTCCCGCCTGGCTGCTTCCTGTACCTATCTGTTTTTTGCCCTGCTTCTCTACGTGTTCATAGGAGGAGGCAAATCCAGGTACATAATCGAGACAGGAATCACAGCCATAGGCAATATGACACAGAATTTTATCGCCCTGTCCACCTGGACGGACGCACTGCGCACCTCCTCATTCCCGCAGAACTGGACTATTTTTTACTGGGCTTACTGGATGGTATGGTGTGTGGCTACCCCGTTCTTTATCGGCTCCATCAGCGAAGGACGGACTATCCGGCAGACTATTTTAGGCGGATACTTCTGGGGGTTATCCGGAACCTTTACCTCCTTTATTATTCTTGGAAATTACGGATTGAATCTTCAGGTTACCAACTCTCTGGATTTGATCTCGCTGTATCAGGCTTCCGGTGATCTGTATCAGGTTATCATCACTGTCATGAAAACCCTTCCATGGTCACAGGCCGGGCTGGTGCTTTTGGCAGTTACCATGATTGCATTTTACTCCACATCTTTTGATGCATTGACTATGGTAGCCTCCGCCTATTCCTACAAAGCGCTGCCCTCCGGTGCAGAGCCTCACAAAAATGTAAAGCTGTTTTGGGCCGTTTTGCTGATGCTGTTTCCCATTGCCCTGATTTTTTCGGAAAACTCCATGGCCAACCTGCAGACCGTATCCATCATTGCCGCATTTCCTGTGGGAATCATCATGCTGCTGATTGTGGGAAGCTTCTTTAAAGATGCGAAGAAATATCTGGAAGAGAAAAACAGCCAGCCGGACTGATGTCCGGGCTGGCCCCTTTTTAGTTACTACTTAATTTTGCCTGGCTCTCTCTTTCCATGCCTGATACACCTTCTCACAGTCATAGTTTGGTGCAAAGGGAACAGCTGCCTTACAGATATCCGCAATAACCTTTGTTTCCTCTTCCAGCTCTTCGGCTATCTGTTCCGGTATTTTTCCTTTCTTCAGTTTTATACAGCTTAATTCAACCAGTTTATATTCTGCTCCCAGCTTCTGTCCTTGTTCTATTCCTTGTTCTATTCCTCGTTCTAACCCCTGTTCCAACCCTTGTTCTAACCCTTCTTTCAACCCGTCATCAAAAATCATCTTTACTATCTGTGTCATTTCCAGCTCCTCCTTTATCCTTTTCCGATAGGTCTCATCGATTACTTTATCTGTAAATGTCAAAAGCCCGGATAAAACCTGAACTTCCTGTGTCCGTTCGCCAATTCTTTTAGCCAGCTCCATAGATTTAACAATCATGTCCTGCTTAGCCTTCTTTCCTTTTACTGTTAAAGGAAGTACCATAAGCTGCATTAATTCTTCCTCATTTAACATTTGTCTCCGGCCTATTCTGGCTTTTATCTTTTTATATATCCTATCCGTATCCAGACCTACCAAATAGGCATTTTCCACCTTTATTGACACTCCTTCCAGATTATACGTTTGGGGCGCTTTCTCTACATCTGCCGTATAAATTACAATAACCTTTATCTTCTTTAACTCATCCAGTTTCTTCCCCTTGGCGTACCGTCTGATTACCCGTGCAATGTACCCTAGATATTTTACAAAATTTTCCTTGCTATAAGCAGACTCATAATCAATAATAGCAACCGCTCCGTCCTGCATAAGAAACAGATTGTCAAGTCTTAACTCATTACTTTCCACTGCCGGCAGATTGGTAGGCAGTATATCCACAATCTTTAAATCCGGAAGGCCAAAAGGTGCCAGGCTTCTCCCTATCAAAGCTTCCCCTGTCACTTTAGAAGCTACATCTTTGTTCTGGTATGTAATTTCTCCCATCATTTCTCCTTCTATTATACTGTACTTTATATTTTTCCTGCAACAAAAAAATAAGGCTATCTCTCCAAACACACCACCGCCTTCCGCAACTCTCCGATTGGTATCTCTGCTGAACTCACAGCGTGATTAAAAGAATTTTTTAGAATCTGCCGAAAAGAATATTCGGTAAAGACTGTCTTTAGTATACACAGCTATCGAAGAATTTGTCAATAAAAAATACGCTGGAATCTGGCATAATTCGCCATATCCAGCGCATTTCTCTCCTGTTTATTTCTCGCCCTTTAAATATCCACATCAATCCCATCATATGCTGCTATGAAGCCATACTTTTTAAACGCCTCCTCCATATCCCCCTGAATTGGCCCGTAGGTATGTACAAAATGTGTAGCAACAAAAACCGTCTTCTCATCTGCCATCTGGTTCTCTGTCATTCTCCTCTGAATCCTTAAATCATCCTCAAATCCCATATGATTCTTAAAATAGGATGGTCCGTTGCAACAGGTACAGTCAAGAACCACTCCGTCAAAGTGTTCCTCCTCCAGAGCTTTCCAGGTCTCTTCCGAAAAATATCCTGTATCATGTGCATACAAAAGCGTCTTCCCGTCCTTCCTCAAAATATACAGATGGCATTCCTGTGTAGTATCATGAGCTGCCGGCAGCGCCTTTACAGAAAAATCGCCCATAGTCAGCTCTTCAAAATTTCTGATACACACTACCCTCAGATACTCGGATATCTCTTCCGCCCCTAATCTCTTAAGCTTATCACACACTGTAGGATTCCCTGCCACTGTCAATTTTTTAGGGACAGGAGACAAGGAAAACGGCGGTGCAATATGCAGCAGTTCCTCTGGATAAAAGTGATCGCTGTGGGCATGGGTAATCATCAGATAATCAATCTGATTCATATCCAGCCCGCCATAGCGCATATGGTCAAAAATATCCGCTGAAAAATCAACCATCAGGTTATCATCAATCTGGCAGCTGGTTCTGCTCCGAAAATTTCTTCCTCCCATCTTTCTGATCTTTTCACAGTATTTACACTTGCAAAAAATAGCCGGAACCCCTTCTGAAGCGCCTGTTCCATAAAAATGCAGTCTCATAATGCCTCCTTAAAATATTCGTCTTATCCTTTTACTCCTGATACCACCACTCCCTGAATAAAATATTTTTGACAGAACACAAACAATACCAGAAGCGGTAACGCCACAATAATAGCTGCTGCGGACACCAGCTGCCACTGCGTACTGTACATACTGCTGAAGTATGACAGTCCTACAGATACTGGAAGCTTCTCCAAAGAATTAATAAACACCATCGGCTCCAGATAGCTGTTCCACTGATCCTGCATTGCATAGATAGCCGCTGCAATTAAAGATGCCTTGCTCTGAGGGATAATTATCTTCCGGAAAAGCTGAAATGTGCTGCAGCCGTCTATTTTAGCTGATTCATCCAGCTCCCCTGGAATTCCCATCATAGCCTGCCGCATAATGAAAATATAAAACGGCCTTCCGAAAAACCAGGGAAGCACCAAGGGAATATAGGTATCCAGAAATCCCAGCTTATTATACAGCATAAACTGCGGCGTAATAAGGATTTCCTGGGGAATAATCATTGTAATGATTACAATATAAAAAATCACATCCCTGCCCCTCCACCTGATTCTGGAAAACCCAAACGCAATGAATGCAGACGACAGCACAGAGGCAAACATTGAAATCACTGTGATATATGTGGAATTAAGCAAAAATCTTCCAAATGGCAGAGAATTAAACGTAAATGCCTCTTTAAAATTCTCCCAGTGCAAGGTTCCGCTGAAAAAGATCGGAGGGAATGCAAAAATCTGTTCCTGAGATTTCAGTGAATTTGCAAACAGCCATATAATAGGAAGCATAAAAATAACACTGAGTATAACCAGCAAGACGTATACGATTCCCTTAACGATGTTACTCTTCTTTTTTGTTCCCATAGTTTTCTCCTTATCTATCAGCCCTCATAATGCACCCAGGATTTGGAAGTCCTGAATACCAAAAGTGTAAGAACTGCCACCAGAATAAATAAAAACCACGACATGGCACTGGCATAACCCATTCTGTAATACTGAAATGCATTCTTATACAGATACAGCATGTAAAAAAGGCTGGCATTGTTGGGACCGCCGTCCGTAAGAACCTGAACCATAGTGAAGGTTTTAAATGCAGATATAATTCCTGTAATCAGATTCAGAAAAATAGTAGGTGACATCATAGGTATCATAATGGAAAATACCTGCCTCGCTTTTCCGCACCCGTCCACAGTTGCCGCTTCATAAAGCTGCGTGGGAATGCTCTGCATACCGGCAAGATTGATAATCATACTTTTTCCGCACCCCCACAGATGAATAATCACCAGGCTTGCCAGAATAGCAGGTGTGGTTGACAGCCATCTCACCCGTTTTATTCCCACCAGCCCCAGAAGAAAATTCAAAATACCAAAGTCAGAATCCAGGATCTGCTTCCACAGAAGGGATGTGGCTACCACCACAACCAGAGTGGGAATATAAAAAACAGCCCTGAAAAATGCAATTCCATTTACCTTGGAGTTTAAAAGCAGTGCAATGAGAAATCCCACCACCAGCTGGCTTGTAACAGCAATCATCGCATAAACAAATGTAATCCCCAGAGATTTCCATATCAGCTCATCCTCTGCAAACATGGTAATATAATTCTTAAGGCCCACAAACTGGGGCGAAGATAAAAAGCTGTAGTTTGTAAAACTCACAAATAATGAATACAGCAAAGGAATCAGCATAAAACATACAAAACCGAAAATCCAGGGTGAAATAACAAGCAGCCCTATACGCAGCTCCTTCTTTTCTCTGGGCGTCATCTTTTTAGCCTTCATAGAACTCCTTTCTCCATACTGTAAATCCCGTATGATTAAAACAGAGGCACCGGATTCGAAATAATATTTCCGGCACCTCCTTAACCCTTTCGCTACTGTGCAGATTTCTTGTTCTCTTCCATTACGCCATTGATTTTATCCTGAAGCTGCTGGAATGTAGTCTCCAGATCCTCTCCGTTAAAGATACTTGTCATCGCATCTTTATAGTATC
Organism: uncultured Hungatella sp.; assembly: GCA_910585435.1. GTDB lineage: Bacteria > Bacillota > Clostridia > Lachnospirales > Lachnospiraceae > UBA3402. Next base: position 110,519 of record CAJUEJ010000007.1, read on the forward strand.
CGTTGTACTCCTGATACGGTATAAACTGTGTCAGGCGGTTGGGATGGACATATTCCAGAGCTCTCTGGAATGCCTTTGCATTCTCTGGATAGTTTTCCATCTCAAAGTAGGCATCTCTTGAATTTATAACTGCCGGAATATAAGTACCGGTAGCAGCCAGCTCTTTCTGCGCTTCCTCTGAGGTAAACACCTCCAGCACCTTGCCTACGGCATCCATATTTTTAGTATTGGGGTTCACCATGTATCCCAGTACATTGGACGAACACATACGGTTTCCTGTCTTCGGATCCAGCGGAAGCTCTGCACAATCCCACTCAAAGCCCTCTATTTTTGAAAATGTGATCAGATTCCAGCTGCCGGCCGCCATCATTGCAATTCTTCCTGTCATGAATAAATCATTGGCTGACATAGCATTTGCCACATCTGTTGTGGGAGATACTCCGTCCTCTACGTACATTGCAACAAAAGGCTTCATGGCATCAATAATTTCAGGATCCGCCAGCGTGCATTCCTGTCCGTCATCACTGAATATCCACTTTCCCCTGGAAAGCATCAGCTCCCAGCTTGGAATCTTATTAACATCACAGAAAAATCCGTACTGGCTGTTGGATACAGAATCGCCTATAACCGTCAGCTGTTTGGCCATCTCCTGTAAATCTTCCCATGTCCAAGTATCTTCGATTTCCTTTGGCTCCTGAAGTCCGGCTGCCTTGAACATATTCTTATTGTAAACAATAGCTGTACTTTCCACCGTGTAGGGAATGGCCAACTGTTTGCCATCATAGGTATAGTCCTCTACCAGTACACTGTCCATAGTATCCAGGTTGGCTTTCAGCTGCGCATTGCTCTCCAAAATTCCGCCTAAATCCGCTGCCTGATTGGTTGCCGCATACATCTCAAAGCTTGGACGGGTCATCTGATAGATATCCGGGCCACTGCCACCTGCGATTGCGATTGGAAGCTTTGTCCAATAGTCCGCATTCTGTATAAACTCTAATTTTACTTCAATATTCGGATATTTCTCTGTTACCATCTGCGCATATTTTTCATATACATCCTTTGCCTCCGTACTCCAGGTCCACCAGGTTACCGTTGTGGCACCCGTGTCTCCACTGTTGTCAGAACTCCCCTGATTCTCAGCGCCTGCCACTTCTGTCTTATTCTCTGATTTTGCTGCTTCTGCCTGCTGTCCCTTCGTACCGCCCTGGCCGCACCCCCCCGTAAGAGATGCTATCAGGCTTCCCAGTGCGATATACGATAATACCTTTTTGTTCATACATTTTCCTCCAATTTTTATCAATAATCGCTTATTTTTAGTGACTTATATCAATTTATTTTTCCTCTGCATGCTTAAGCAAAATAAATTTGTATACTTTTTTGTTGCTTCATGATATATTTATATCAAAATTTACATAGTCAAACCAGTCACCCATGTGTCTTTCTGTTTATATTTATGTTGCTTTTTCATGAAAAGGAGTTCTGACATGGAAACTTATTTAAAACGAATGGTCTATTTTAATCCCCATTTTCCCACCCAGGAGTCTGTGGCTATTCTTCAGTGTGGCTATCAGGAATCCGGCTCCGGCCATATTTCAACCCAGCGCATTGTTGAAGACTACGTACTCCACTGTATCACCGGCGGCAAGGGTACTTATACCGTCAACGGGAAAAAATATCACCTGAAAAAGGGGGATTGTTTCCTGCTTCTGCCCGGCGTTCCCTTGTTATATCAGGCAGACATAAAAACCCCCTGGATTTATTACTGGATTGGTTTCAAAGTCCTCTCCCCCATGTCCCTTCTCTCCTTATGCGGCATTAAAGAAGACTCTCCTGTAGTCCATTACGATAGAATTGAAAAGCCGGCACAGCTTATCAATCCTCTTACCTACGCAGATCCAAGCCTGCTTTCTACCAATTATTTTGCTATAGGCCAGTTTTATCACCTGTGTTCTATGCTCATTGCAAATAATAATTCCAATCATTTTGTCTCTCGAAAAGAATTTTTTGTGGAGCAGGTAATCGCATATATCAACAGCAGCTACTCTGTTAAAATTACTGTTCAGGATATTGCCCAGCATGTCGGTCTGGATCGCACATATCTGTACCGCATTTTCAAAGAACTTAAAGGGGTATCCATACAAACCTATATTCTTAAATTCCGCTTAAACCGTGCCTGTCATTTTCTGACACACACCAGCCTGTCCCTGGAAGAGATTTCCATATGCTGCGGGTATTCCTCTGTTCAGCATTTCTCTTATTTATTTAAAAAGTATATGGAGATTACACCTGCAGAATACAGGCGTGTTAATCAGAAATAATTAAAAAGGGTGTAAAGTCTCAGCATACGCCAAAGCTTTACACCTCTTATTCAGGCTGCAGCCATCTCTTATCTAATAAAGCGGATATCTGTCACAGATTTTCGTGACCTCTCCCCGGATATAATCGGCCTTGCTCTCAAAATCCGTGGCCGCCAGCCAGATACATTCCGCAATCTTTTCCATATCCTCCTCTTTCAGCCCTCTGGAGGTTACGGCCGGCGTTCCGATACGGACACCGGAGGTTACAAACGGGCTTCTGGGATCATTGGGCACAGTGTTCTTATTTAAAGTAATATACACTTCGTCACACCGGTTCTGCAGTTCCTTTCCGGAGATATCCATACCCCGCAGATCCACAAGCATCAGATGGTTGTCTGTTCCGCCTGTGAGAAGCTTAAAGCCCTGCTTCTGAAGCGCCTGGGCCAGAGCCTGGGCGTTCTTCACGATCTGATGCTGATACTCTTTAAATTCCGGCTTCAGCGCCTCCCCGAAGCAGACAGCCTTGGATGCGATAATATGCTCCAAAGGCCCTCCCTGGGTTCCCGGGAAAATCGCTTTGTTAAAGTTAAACTTCTCCGCCGCTTCTTTGTTGGCCAGGATCAATCCGCCTCTGGGTCCTCTCAGAGTCTTGTGAGTGGTAGTCGTCACCACATCCGCATAGGGAATAGGGCTTGGATGCTCTCCCGCTGCCACCAGGCCGGCGATATGGGCCATATCCACCATAAGATAGGCTCCCACCTTGTCCGCAACCTCCCGGAACCTCTTAAAATCGATCACTCTGGCATAGGCGCTTGCCCCTGCCACGATCATCTTAGGCTTTGATTCCAGTGCGATCCGCTCCAGCTCATCATAATCGATAAACCCGTTGTCATCCACGCCATAAGGTACGATATTAAAATACAGCCCGGAGAAATTCACAGGGCTCCCATGAGTCAGATGTCCGCCGTGATCCAGATTCATCCCCATAACCGTATCCCCTGGCTTTAACATAGCCACGAACACCGCCATATTAGCCTGTGCCCCGGAGTGGGGCTGCACATTGGCATAATCACACCCAAACAGCTTCCTGGCCCTCTCGATCGCCAGCGTCTCCACCACATCCACACACTGACATCCGCCATAATATCGCTTCCCTGAATACCCTTCCGCATACTTGTTGGTCAGAACCGTTCCCATAGCCATCATTACAGCCTCTGACACAATATTCTCAGAAGCAATCAGCTCCAGATTCCGTCTCTGTCTGGCTGCCTCATCCTTAATCGCAGCCCCCACCTCCGGGTCAAACTGCTCAATAAAATCCATCACCTGATTAACCATAATTATTCTCCTTCACCATCACAATTCCCGCTTTCCCAGTACCGCGACAGCCAGCTTCAAAAAGAGTTGCCTTCCGTTTGCATTTGCAGAAGGCTTAGAGGTTCTGACCCCTAAACCTTAAACCAAATGACAAGCCACAAAATGCCCCGGCTTAACTTCCTTAAGCTCCGGTACCGTCCCATGACACTTCTCGCACACTTCCGGGCATCTGGAAGAGAACGGACATCCCTTAGGCTTATTAATCGGACTAGGCACATCACCGGATATAATCTGTCGCTTTTTCGTAGTCTCCAGCTCCGGATCCGGAATGGGAACCGCCGAAAGCAGCGCTTTGGAATAGGGATGCAATGTATTCTGATACAACTCGTCACTGTCCGCCAATTCCATCACACTTCCCAGATACATAACCGCAATCCTGTCAGAAATATATTTTACAATATTCAGATCATGAGCAATAAACAGATATGTCAGATTCATTCTCTCCTGAAGGTCATGAAGCAGATTGATAACCTGCGCCTGAATCGACACATCCAAAGCAGAAATAGGCTCATCGCACACGATAAATTCCGGTTCGATAGCCAGCGCTCTCGCAATACCGATACGCTGTCTCTGGCCGCCGGAAAACTCATGAGGGAACCGGCTGGCATGCTCGCTGTTCAGGCCTACAATATCCAGAAGCCTCGCCACCCGCTCCTTCCGCTTTTCTGCGTCATACATGTTGTGAATAATCATGCCCTCCTCAATGATAGATCCTACTGTCATACGGGAGTCCAGAGAAGCATAAGGATCCTGAAACACAATCTGGGCCTTCTTGGCAAATTTAAAACGGTCATTCCTGTTTTTTAAATTCATCTCCTGCCCGTCATAAATCAGTTTTCCTTTTGTAGGAGTATAAATCCCCATCATGGTACGTCCAAGAGTAGACTTTCCGCAGCCGGATTCCCCTACCAGTCCCAGGGTCTCTCCTCTCCTGATATACAGATTCACATTCTCTACTGCGTGGAGCGTTCTTCCTCCGCCTACCTTAAAATATTTACAAAGGCCTTCCGCCCGTACTAAAATATCATCTGCCATCAGTTCTCCCCCCTTTCCTCTGGTGACGGACAGTCAGGATGTAAAAGCCAGCAATTCGCCGTGTGACCGTTTCCAAGGTCAAATTCCGGCGGAAGCTCCTCCTGGCATATCTTCATACAGTGGCTGCATCTGGCTGCAAAGCCGCAGCCCTTGGGAGGCGTAAGCAGATCCGGCGGCGTACCGGGTATAGCTGTCAGCTTTTCCTCCTTGGTAGTATCCGGTGACGGAAGGCTCTTTAACAGTGCCTGGGTATACGGGTGAGCACCCCGGTAGAAAATGTCACCGCAATCTCCTGTCTCTACCACTTTGCCGGCATACATAACGGCAATCCTGTCTGCCGATCCGGCTACCACGCCTAAATCATGGGTAATCAGGACAATGGCTGTATTAATCTTTTCTTTTAATGTCTTTAAAAGGTCCATGATCTGAGCCTGTATGGTCACATCCAGAGCTGTGGTAGGCTCATCTGCTATCAAAAGCTTGGGATTACAGCTCAGCGCCATGGCGATCATGGCTCTCTGGCGCATACCGCCTGAAAACTCGTGAGGATACTGCTTTGCCCTCTCCTCCGGATTGGGAATATTTACCTGCTCCAGACAGCGGATCGCTTCTGCCTCAGCCTCCTGCTTTGACAATTTTTTGTGCAGCTTTATGGCCTCCACAATCTGTTTTCCCACCTGCATGGTAGGATTCATACAGGTCATGGGATCCTGGAAAATCATGGCCACATCCTTGCCGCGGATGGATTGCATCTCCTTATCGGAAGCAGCAATAATATCATGTTCACCCAGATACAGCTTGCCGCCCATAATCTGTGCCGGCGGCATAGGATTCAGCTTCATGATCGTCTGTGCTGTCACAGACTTTCCGCAGCCGGATTCTCCCACGATAGCCAGAACTTCTCCTTCATCCACATGGAGCGTCACCCCGCGGACAGCCTGAACCTCTCCTGCATACGTAAAAAATGAAACCCTTAAATCTTCTATATCAAGTACTCGTTTTCCCATTCTATCACCTCCTAAGCTTCGGATCAAATGCATCTCTGAGCCCGTCTCCCAGCATGTTAAACGCCAGCATAGTCAAGCTGATACAGATTGCAGGGATCATCAGCTGAGACGGATATACACGGAAGTTCTCAATACCTGCCTGGGCCAAAGACCCCCAGGAACACATAGGCAGCGGAACTCCCAGACCTACGTAGCTTAAATAAGCTTCTGAGAAAATCGCAGACGGAATTGACAAAGTAATACGAACAATAACTACAGACAGCGTGTTGGGAAGCAGATGCTTGATAATGATTCTGGAAGGCTTGGCTCCCAAAGCCTCTGCCGCCGATATAAATTCCTGCTCCTTAAGGGCTACCACCTGGCCTCTCACAAGCCTTGCCATGGGGATCCACCCTACAAGGGAATAGGCTACAATGATTGTCCCCATTCCAGGAGTCAGTATCATCATCAGAAGAATTACGATAATCAGATACGGAATTCCGTTAATAATCTCCAGAATACGCATCATGATAATATCCGTAGTCCCTCCGAAATACCCTGAGATGCCTCCGTAAAGGACGCCTAAGAAAAAGTCAATGATTGCGCTGACAATAGCGATGGTCAGAGATACACGCCCCCCCATCCATACCCTGGAAAACATATCTCTGCCCAGAGTATCCGTGCCGAAAATATGGACATGGCCGTACCCGGCGCTGTCCTGCTGATCACAGACAGTCATCATAGCCGCGTTGGTATGGCCGTAATGCTGCTCTCTGAAGTCAAAAGGCGAAATCATAGGGGCCACAACCGATGCTATAATCATCAGCACCAACACAACCGCACACACTAAAGCTACTTTATTTTTAACCAGACGGCGCATAGCGTCCTGCATAAATGTCAGGCTGGGACGGCTGATGGCCTCCCTCTCTCTGGCGTTCTCACCAATATACTCAAATCTTTCTTTTGCAATATGTTCCATGCCTTATCCCTCCAATTTCACACGCGGGTCAATCAGACCATACAGAAGGTCAACTACCAGCGTACAGAAAATCAACAGAGCGCCATAGAACACAGTAGTTCCGGAAATCATCGTATAGTCCAAATCCTTGATACTCATTACAAAGTATTTTCCCAAACCGGGAATGTTAAAAATACTTTCGATAACAAAGGTGCCTGTAAGTACGGAAGCAACCGTAGGTCCTAAGATGGTAAGCACCGGCATGATTGCGTTCCTTACTGTATGGCGGAGAATAATCTTTGTCTGGGATAATCCCTTGGCTTTTGCGGTTTTAATATAATCCTGATTCAGCACATCCAGCATGCTGGTACGCATCAGCCTGGAAACCGTAGCCAGGGACCCGAGCCCCAACGCAAAGGACGGAAGAATTGTCTTGGAGAAGTCACCCCACCCCTGTACAGGGAACAGTGCAAAACCTAATACTTTTCTTAACTGAAGCGCCAGAAAATACTGGAACAGCGCACCCATAATAAAGCTTGGAACTGACACGCCGATCATGGCGATGAACATTGATACAGAATCCCAGACACTGCCTCTTTTTACGGCTGCCACCATTCCCAAAAGGATACCGGCTATAACAGCAAATATCAAAGCACGGATACCTAAATCTGCAGATACCAGGAATGCCTCGGAGATAATGTCTCTCACAGCTTTATTGTACGTGATGGAAGTCCCCAAGTCTCCCCGTACACAGTTTCCCAAATAGATAAAGTACTGGACAATCACCGGCTTATCCAGGCCGTATTTGGCTTTCATGTTCTCCAGCGCCGCACCGGTTACTGTCTTATCCCCCAAAAATGGATCTCCTGGCAGCATCCGCATCATAAAAAAGGTCAAGGTAATCAGTACAAACAGAGTCAGCACCGCGTACCCCAGACGCTTCAGTGTATACTTGAACAAAACAAACTCCTCCTTCTGTTTTTATGAGTATCTCTCCAAAACGTTTCGAAAAAAGACTTAGGGAATGGCTAAACTCCATTATTTATACCATTCCTCTAAGTCTTTCCATTATTCTGCCCTGGTATACTTATGCTGCGCTACCAGAGATGGAGGTACCAATTAAAATTACTCGTCTAATGTGGTGTAGATCAGGTTGTAAGCCTGGAATGGCAGACGCAGGTAACCGCCGCTCATCTTCTCGCTTGCCACATAGTCTTCATGACGCCAGTAGATCGGGATTACCGGTAAATCCTCAGCAATCTTGTACTCACACTGAATGAAGATCTTCTCACGTGCTACCGGGTCAAGCTCTGTCTTGGTAGACTCGATCAGAGCATCGTAATCCGGGTTGCTGTAGCCAGTATGGTTATTGCCATTGCCGCTGAGCATCAGATCCAGATCTGTCATCGGGTCGTTGTAGTCAGGTCCCCATCCGCCTACACAGAAGTCAAATTCCAGACTGTTACGGCGTGCTCTCCACTCGGTAATAGTTAATACTTCGATAGAAATCTCAATGCCCAGGTTCTGTCTTACCTGCTCCTGAATAACCTGAGATAACAGCTCGTTCTGAGTTCCCTCACTGGTCATCAGGCTGATCTTGATCTGGCTTGCATCAGAGTAGCCTAACTCTTCCAGAGCCTTTGCCAGATACTCTTTTGCTGCATCCGGGTTAGCTGCTGCCTGATACAGAGGCTGTCCGCCGTTATCTGCAACCACTGCTTCGCCGAAGGTGGCAGTGTTCACACCGGAGATACCCAGTGACAGACATGCAGGAACTTCATTGTCATTCTTAAATACAGTGTCGATCAGCTGCTTACGATCCAGAGCCTCGCTTACTGCATGACGCAGGCTTACGCTTCTAAAATCGGAAGTATCTGTAGTGTTCATCCATGCAAAGTAGCTGTATCCGCCTACATAGGAGCTTACATCATACCCTTCAGCCTCAAATGCCGCACGCTGCTCGCCGGTTACATCCATGATATCCAGCTCGCCGCCCAGGAATGCGTTGTATTTTGTATTGGTATCACTGTACTTAACAAAATTGATCTCCTCAAGAGATACTGCATCCGCATTGTACCAGGATGGGTTCTTAGCCATGGTAATGCTGCTCTCTGTTACCCAGTTGGTCATGTAGAACGGTCCGTTGAATGCCAGGGTATCCGGGCTTGTACCGTACTTGTCTGCGCCAACCTCCTCATAGAATGGCTGGTAGATAGGGCTCATAACCTCAAATTTTACATACTGCAAGAAGTATGGAAGATTATTCTCCAGCTGAATCTCCAGTGTGTAATCATCAACTGCCTTGATACCTACTTCATCCAGAGTAACCTCTTCTGTGGAAGCACCTGATTTGAAGTCATAATATTTCTGTGCATTTTTGAATACAGTTGCAAAGGTATAGTACTCTGCAGCGTTGTCAGGATTTAAAAGCTCCTGCCATGCAAACACGAAGTCATTGGCAGTTACATCACCGATCACTGCACCGGTGGAATCCACCCACTTACATCCCTGACGAAGGTGGAAGGTCCAGGTCAGACCATCTTCGGAAGTCTCCCAGGATTCTGCTGCTGCCGGAGTTATATTGTTGTTCTCATCCAGCTTAACCAGGCAGTCCCATCCATGACGTGCAACGGAAAACTCGTTGTTGTAAGTCATAAGAATCGGATTCATAACGGAAATGGTAGTCACCTCAGCACTGATGCTGCCCTTCTTGGAAGTTCCGGGATACATGCCCTTTCCTGCATTGGGGTTGGCTGATGATGTGGCTGCCGGTGCCTGTGTCTCTCCGCCTGCTGCCGCTGTAGTCTCATCGGTTCCTGCTGCGGCTGTCGTGGTCTCACCTGCTGCCGCCGTGGTCTCCGGAGTCGTCGTCTTGCCTCCGCATGCTGCCAGTGACAGTACCATGGCAGATGCCATAACTAACGATAGTAATCTTTTTTTCACTCGCTTGTCCTCCTCATTTTTAATCAATAACATGTTTTCTGCCTTGTAACCTTGACGGAAATATGCTATAATGCGCCATTATAGCATAGTAACGCGGTAATATGCAAGTAAAATTTTCACAAACTTACTATAATCCTAAAATTCAGATAGAAAGGAACCAAATCTATGGCAGTGGAAAACCCCTGTTTTGATAAGCTTCTGGAACAATGGTATCCTGATATTTATCGTTTTTGTTTTCTTTTATCCTGCCACGGGGATGCCGCCAGGGACATTGTTTTTCAGGTATTTCTCTATGCCGGAGCCGACAAAAGCTTTCCCGCCCAGCCGGATGAAGCCTGTACAAAACTGTTTTCCTATGCAGCCAGAACCTGCCAGGACTACTACCTGCGGAGAATGAGACGGTTTCCGTCTCAGGACGCACTTCAGGCTTCTGTATGCTTTCCGGTCTCAGACACCCTCATAAACTTTTTAAAGCTTCCTCCCAGGCAGAAGGCCGCTTGGTTTCTGCAGGCCGGTCCGGGATTATCTTCCAGGCAGATCGGCGAGATACTGAAGCTTCGCCCATCCCAGACAGACAGGCTTTTATCCCTGTCCGCCAGAGGCGTCAGCCTGTCCCAGGAGGATATGGCATCCATCACGCCTGACTATGAGACTTCTTCTCAGATCGAAGACACCCTTTATATGCGTTTTGAAGAGCGCAATGTAAAGCTGGAAAACAGGCTGCGGGATATCCGCCTTTTTATGGATCAGGCCATTCTCTGGATTGCCCTGGGCCTCCTTGGGATTTTAGGAGCTGCTGCATACTACACAGCAGGGCTTTGAACCGTTTTATTTAAATCTCCACTCCTTTATCACTACCTGCAGACTCCGCCTTCCGTTATATTCGTTGATTCCTGGGTAATAGATGGCATCCATGACAGTGCTGTCCCCCATCTCCTGCAAAAATAAGTCTCCCTCTGCAAACGCCATCCCCTCCATAGGGGTACCCTCCGGCGTCACAAGAGACAGTTTTATGGCATTTCTGTTCTTTCCCACCACCCTGGCACTGCGGATCGTCAGATCCTTCTGAGCAAACTGGGGCTTTTCATTGCCCTGTCCAAAGGGTTCTAAAAGCTCCAGCTCTTTTATCAGCTTTTCTGACACATAGCTTATGGGAAGAGGCACATCGATCCAAATCCTGGGGATAAAATCTTCTTCTGTCAAATCAGCCTGCCTGTTTAATTCCCGGCGGAAGCTTTCTACGTTTTTCTCTTCCAGTGAAAGGCCTGCGGCCATGGGGTGGCCGCCGAATTTTGTCAGAAGCTCTTTTACGCCTGTCAGCGCCTGAAACATATGGTAGCTTTCTATGGAACGGCCGGATCCTTTTATGCCCTCCGCCCCTTTTGTCAGCACAAAGGAAGGCTTGTGGTATTTTTCCCGCAGCTTTCCGGCAATGATCCCGGCCAGAGATTCATGGCACTGAGGAAGATATACTACCAGCACTTTATCGTTTCCATAGTGCTGTTCCACCTGCTGCGACGCTTCCGTAAGCCCCTGGACGGTCATGCTTTTTCTCTGATCGTTGAGGCTTTTCAGCTCCAGCGCCAGACGGTCCGCTTCTTCCTCGTCCCGGCACAGAAGCAGCCGGAGAGCCAGCTTGGCTGTCTGCAGCCTTCCCCCTGCATTGAGGCAGGGGCCGATGACAAAGCCGATATGGTAGGCGCTTAAGGAGCTGCTGTCCAGGTTATTCTTCTCTATCAGCTTCTTAAGCCCCACGCTTTCAGTCCAGGGTATATGCTTCAGACCCTCTTTTACCAGAATCCTGTTTTCATCCTGAAGGCGCATCACATCCCCTACGGTGGCTATGGCGGCAAATTCCACCATATCTTTCCACTCCTTTACAGGGACTCCTGCTTTTTCGTACAGGACCTGGATCAGCTTATATGCCACTACGGCCCCGCAGATTTCCTTCCATGGGTAGCCGCAGTCCTTTTGCCTGGGGTTTACGATGGCATCGGCCCGGGGCAGTATGTCTTTACCGTCCTCCTGGCTGATCTCGTGGTGATCCGTGATGATCACCGTCATTCCCAGTTCTTTTGCCCTGGCCATCTGGGCCACGGCGGAAATGCCGTTGTCACAGGTCAGTATGGTATCCACCCTGTCTTTTGCGGCCTGATCTACGATCTGCTGATTGATCCCGTATCCGTCCTTTATCCGGTCGGGGATCTCATAATCTGCCACTGCGCCTAAGCGGGTCAGGGCCTGGTAAAGTATGTAGGTGGAGCAGACTCCGTCAATATCATAATCGCCTACGATGCGGATTTTTTTCTGCGCCTTGATTTTCTCTGACAATATATCTGCAGCCAGGTCCACATCCTTTAAACGGTGAGGGGAGTAGAGATCCTCCCAGGTTCCGTACAGGTATTTTCTGATGGCTTCATCCCCGCAGACATCCCGGTTGCGGATGATTCTGGCAGAGATGGGGGTGATGTGAAACCTGGCAGCCAGGGCGTTAAAATCTGCCTTTTTGGCGTACAGCATCCATTTTGCAGTCATATTTAATCCTCGTAATTCCTTAATCGCCTTCTCCTGCTTAAGTAATCCGGCAATTCTTTTTCTACAATCCTCCAGAAACGGGGGGAGTGATTCATCTCCGTCCGGTGGGCCAGCTCGTGAACCACCACATAGTCCTGCAGCTCTTCCGGCAGAAGCACCAGCTTCCAGTTATAATTCAGATTCCCTTTTGCGCTGCAGCTTCCCCATCTGGTAGCCTGCTGGCGGATCCCTATCCGTCCGTAGTCTACCCCCATTTTCTCTGCCCACCAGCTGGTTTTTTCTGTCAGTACCTTCCTGGCCTGTTCCCGGTATTTTTTGATTTCTTCCTCCGTGAAAACAGGTTTGCTGGAGATTCTTTCCTGTATTTTTTTATAATTTACCTCTATCCATGCCCTGTGGCTTTCTGCGAATTCTCTGGCTTTGCTGTCCGGCATTCTTAAGGGGCACCGGACAACTACCTGGCCATCCCTGGTGATCTGGAGGGCCATGGTTTTCCTTTTGGAGTGGACAATACTGTATTCAATCACAGGAGGAACCTTCCTTCCAACGCTAAAAACTGGTCTAACAGCATGCGGCTTACCCTGGCTCCGAATACGGTTGCGGGGTGGGCCGGGTAATACATGGCATCGCTGAAGTTTTTATTGAACATAACCAGCACATAAGGGCCATAAGGCGTATAGATGATCCCCCCGTCATTTCTGCAGGCATCCATGCTTCCGCTTTTGGACGCTACATGGATCAGTACCTCATCTGTGTTGTCTATATCCATGTAGACCGGGGGAAAGTCTTTTATGAGCATGCTGTTGTAGTGCTGTTTTTTGAAAATTTCTATCATCCTGGCATCGGAGGAGGGGCTGATAAGCTTCCCCTGGGCGGCTCTGACAAATATGCTTCCATAGTCTCTGGGCGTCGTGGTCCCCAGCTTGTTGGTGCCGTCAAAATGCAGTGTGCTGTGAAGCGCCGTATCTTTGCATCCCAGCTTCTGAATGCAGGCATTGATCGTATCCATCCCCAGATAATCAATCAGCATATTGGTGGCAATATTATCACTGACAATAATCATCAGAGTCGCCACATCCTTTACCCTGAAAACGGCTCCCGGCTCCAGGGCGCATAAGACACCGCTTCCCTCTGTCACATGCTCCTCTTTATAGTCCAGCATATCCTCCAGGCTGGCATTGCCCTTTTCAATCTCATCAAACAGGCATGCCAGTATGTATGTCTTGATGGTGCTGGCCGTCTCAAACATTTCGTCCGCGCCGACAGCGATCACATTGCCATGGAAGTCATCTGCATAGATGCCCATAGTTCCGTCATAGCTTTTCAGTTCCGCTTCAATCCGTTTTTCCAAAGTAAATCTGGGATCCATATCCTCTTCCTCCTTCAGTCAGTTCTCTCTGGCCTGACATGCCGTCCTGAATATACTTCCCACAGCATACAGGCTGTCTGCCAAATCCTTCCTGTACAGCGGGCTTTCCGGCAAAAGGCTGTTGTACACCACACCTCCGCTGCCAATCCTCCCTGTGGAGTGAATATACATTCCGTCTCCTGTATACATGGCAATATGCCCGGGGAAATACAACAAATCCCCTGGCTTTTTATTCTCCCTCTTAATTTCGTGGACCGGATACCCCTCCACGATTTTCGCGTCCCGGTACGTCAGTATCCCGTTCAGCATGTAACTGGCAGAAGTAAGCCCGGAACAGTCAATTCCCGCCGCAGACCTTCCGCCCCACCGATACTGGGTCCCCAAAAAAGTCCTGGCGGTCTCCACCACCCTTTTCCTGAACCCTTCTTCATCCGGAATCTCCCGCTGGCACACTGTCCCAAGCCACACACCGCTCTGGGAAAACCATTTATCCCAAAGGTACTGATTTCTCATATACCCTGTTCTTCCATCTGCCAGACACACCCTGGCCCATCCCGCTTCCTCCGAATTCCAGTCCAGAACCTGGACAATACTTCCCCGGAACAGGCTGACAAGCCTTACTCCCTGAACCCTGGGCAGAGACACCACATCCACACAGCCTCCGCCCACCACTTTTAAGTCCGACCCTTCCCAGCCCTCTGCCTCCCATCTGTCCAGAAGCCTTACATCCTCTTTTAAAATGTATCCCCTGTACCCATAAAACGTCCTCACCGGCAGATACCCTGCCTCCTCATCCCCTGTCACTTCCATCAGCATCCCGTGAAGCCCCTCATCCGCAATGGCGGAAATCACCTGCCCTCCAGCCTCTTTCTCTGCTCCTGCTCTCTCATAAATCGTGCTGATAGCCTCTCTCACCACACAAAATCCCATCTCAGCTCCTCCCCTGATTGCCCCAGGCTTCTGCTTCCTTCCGGTTGGCCAGCACAAAATGATCCGGCCTCATCTCCACCCACTCCGGCTGTTCCACCGAGTAATCATGCATATCCGGGTCATACACCAGAAGCTTCTTCTCCCTCTCATGCCTGGGATCCGGCATGGGAATCGCTGATAAAAGGGCTCTAGTATAGGGATGGATCCCATGGGTAATCAATTCCTCCGTCTCCCCCATCTCCACAATCCTCCCCTTATGAATCACCCCGATCCTGTCCGTTATAAACCGCATCACCGACAGATCATGGGCAATAAACAGATACGTGATCTGCCTCTTCTTCTGCATATCTGACAAAAGGTTCAATACCTGTGCCCGGATGGACACATCCAGGGCGGAGATAGGCTCATCCGCGATGATAAACTCCGGATTCATAATCAGGGCCCTGGCAATTCCAATCCTCTGCCTCTGCCCGCCGGAAAACTCATGGGGAAACCGGCTGGAAAACTCAGGAAGCAGCCCCACATCCAGAAGGGCCTGCTCCACCCTTGCTTTCCTGTCCGCCTCGCTGATTCCCTTCTCAATATTTAAAAGCCCCTCGCTGATAATATAATCCACCTTGGCCCGCTCATTCAGAGAAGCCTGCGGATCCTGGAAAATCATCTGAATCTCTTTTATCACCTTCCTGTCTAAGGCAGGAGGAATCTTCCCATTGATTTTATCCCCTTTATACAGAATCTCCCCCCCTGCCGACGGCACAATCCTCATAATGGCCCGCCCGATGGTGGTCTTGCCAGAGCCTGACTCTCCCACCAGGCCGAAGGTCTCCCCTTTGTAGATCTTAAAGTTTACCTTTTTGACAGCCTTAAACTTCTTCTTCCTCTCTCCAAAGGTCACCTCTAAATCTTTTACCTCTAATAAAACTTCCCTCTCCATCAAATCAGACCTCCGTTCCGAATCTTTTCCACCACCGGCGGAGGATCCACCTTAGGCGCCCGCGGATCTAAGAGCCATGTCTTGGCCTTGTGGGTGGGAGATACCTGAAAATAGGGCGGCGTCTCCAGAAAATCAATCTTTAAAGCCCTGGAATTCCTGGGCGCAAAGGCATCTCCTTTTATCTCTGTAAACAGGTTGGGAGGCGTACCCGGAATCGAAAATAAATCACTCCCCTTCACTCCCACCTGAGGCAGGGACGACAAAAGAGCCCAGGTATAAGGATGCCTGGGATCATAGAAAATGTCCTCGCTGGTTCCGATCTCGATAATATCCCCTGCATACATAACTGCCACCCTGTCTGCAATATTGGCTACCACCCCCAGATCATGGGTGATCAATATAATAGACAGCTTATATTTGTGGCGCAGCGCCTTTAACAATTCCAGGATCTGCGCCTGAATCGTCACGTCCAGAGCCGTGGTAGGCTCGTCACAGATCAGAATCTGAGGCGCACAGGCGATAGCGATGGCGATAACCACCCTCTGGCGCATGCCGCCGGAAAATTCATGAGGATACTGGTTAAACCGCCGCTCCGGGTGAGGGATCCCCACATCCTCCAGATATTTTAAAGTCTTTTCCTTTGCCTGGGCCCTGGACAGCTTCTGGTGCAGACGCACTGCCTCCATGATCTGCTCGCCGATGGTCTTTAAGGGGTTTAAGCTGGTCATGGGATCCTGCATAATCATGGCTACCTCATGGCCCCGGATCTTATACCACTCTTTTTCCTTCTTAAGAGCTGTCAGCTCCACAGGCTTCCCGTCATCAGCCCCATAGTACATAACCTTCCCGCCGGTAATCCTTCCATTCTGATCCAAAAGTCCCATAAAGGACTTGGTAAACACAGACTTTCCGCTTCCGGACTCTCCCACGATAGCCAGGATCTCCCCCTTATACAAATCCAGGGAAATGCCGCGGACAGCGTTCAGGGTCTTCCCCCGAAGGTCAAACTTGATCTCCAGATCTTCCACTGTCAGCATCTTATCAGGTATATTTTTATCAGACATGTTTTCCTCCATTTCTTTCCCGTACCTGCTTTTACGACGAAAAGCTACACGTGGTTTTTAGGATCTGCAGCATCTGAGAATGCATTTCCGATGATATAAAATGAAATCGTCACAAAGGACAGAATAATCGTGGGATATACCAGCTGATACCTGAGAGCCGGGCTGGTAATCAATGCGCGCCCCTCATTAATCAGGTTCCCAAGACTTGGGATGTCCACAGGAAGCCCCAGGCCGATATACGTGATAAACACTTCATTTCCGATGGCTGCCGGGATCGTAAGAGCCATGCGCAGCATGATCACAGACACCAGGTACGGAAGCAGGTTTCTCACCATAATACGCCAGGTAGGCGTACCCAGGCACCGGCTGGCCACATTGTAATCCCTGTCACGGATGATCAGAATCTGGTTTCTGATAAACCTGGCCATCTGGATCCATCCGGTCAGGCACATGGCAAAAATCAGGGTTTTCACCCCGGGCTTTAAGATATAGGAAACCAGAATCAGAATGATGGTGTTGGGAATATTGTCAATAATATTGTATACCTCTGTCAGGATAAAGTCCGCCTTCCTCACATATCCCCATATGACGCCCACCGTGATTCCGATGAGTGCCTCTGCAACCGCCACGGAAAGCCCGATAAACAGGGACGTCCTGGTTCCCGCCCAGATTCTGGCCCACAGATCCTGGCCGATGGAGTTGGTTCCCAGGATAAACATGTCTCCCGGAGGCACATTCCGGTACTGCATACCATTTGCGTCGTTGACAATTATGTTGGGATCATACTGTCCTGGCAGATAGGGCTGAATAAAGGTGAACAGAAGAAGCAGGCCCAGAAGCACCAGAAGGGCCACCGCTGCCTTATTCTTCAAAAATGCCCGGAAGGTACTGCCCCAGTACGAATAATTGCTGTACCCGGTCCTCTCCACATCCGCCGCATTGAATTCCGCAAAGGAAAACAGCTCTTCTTCTGACATGGCGCAGGCATTCTTTGACGCAGCCTCCATGCTGCCCATCAATTCCGCCTCTTTTTCATGGCGATAACTGAATTGCTTCATCATCTGTCACCTTCTTTCTTTCCAAGGCTGATTCTGGGATCCAAAAGAACCATGAGAAGGTCTCCCAGCAAAAGACCTAATACGCCTACGCAGGCGTACAGAAGCACAATGCCCTGCACCATAGTATTGTCGTGCTTTTTGATAACCGTCACCAGAAGCCCTCCCATACCAGGTATGCTGTACAGGGACTCAATATAGATAGAACCGATAACCGTATTTAAAAATGCCGTGGGAATATACTGAGCCAGGGGCACAAAGGCATTCCTGAAAATATGCCTGAACATGACGCCGCCCTCGGACACACCCTTGGCTTTGGCAAGCTTTACGTAATCCTTGTTGCTCTCATCCACCATGTACCGTCTCAGCCACATGCCGTAAAAGGCAATATTATTCAAGGACATGGAGAGTACAGGCAGCACCCAGTACTTGGGGTTCTTTATGTCAAACAGAAGCCCCACGTTCAGAATCTGGGTTCCGTAAAGCTGAATGTACAGATAGTACACAGCCGCCGGAATAGCCTGGATACACACGATAAACAGGGTTCCCAGCTTATCAAAAAAGCGGAACTTATACCGTGCCATCAGCGCTCCCATAGGAAGCCCTGCGCACAGGGACACAATCATGGACAATACCCCTAATTTGATGGATACCGGCACCTTGTCTGACAGTACCTCTGTCACCGGCACATTGGCCCTGTAGATTCTGGAGGTTCCCAGATCCCCCTTGAGAAGGTCTTTAAAAAAACGGGCAATCTGTACCGGTAGCGGATCCGTAAGCCCCATCTCCTGGAGCCCCACCTGAATCTGCTGGGGTGTCATCTTCTCAAAATTGGGAAAATACCCTTCAATAGGCATCAGACGCAGCAGGCAGAACACAATCGTCAGAATAATCACCAGCGTCAGCACCGAACGCCCGATTCGCTTCCCTAAATACTTTAACATGCGCTTTACTCCTTTGCTTCTTTAAATTATAGCAGACTGAAAATCCTCTCGAAATCAGACGTACCTGCCCTCTGTGGAAAGGGGAAACCTGTCCTCCGAAAAAGATACATCTGGTTTCGAGAATATTTTCCGCATTTTCAGATACTTTGAAGCTGCTGCAGAAAATATCTCTGCAACAGCCCCAAAAATATCCTATGTCTTGTCCGGCCCGCTTTCAGCTACGTATGATCGGGGAAGACACGATTAATTTTCTTTAAAGCCTTCATACTCTTCCATAGATACGTAATGGTCAAGTACCTTCTGTCCTTTGAATCTCATCCTTGACACGCCGAAGGGTGCATACTGAGCATCAAACTCGTTAAGCTTGGTGGCAATGTAGGGGCTGACCGTAATGCTGAAAGGAATCACAAAGGCATGGTCAATAAGCACAGCCTCTGCGTCTGCAAATGCCTCGAAGCGGGCATTGGTGTCAACCGTAATAGCCTTTGCCGCATCTACCTTATCAAAGTATTCCTGAACTGCAGCCGCGGATGCGGTTCCCTCTGTGATGGCATTTGCCATAAATCCATACTTATAGCCTGGGTCGTATCCTGACTCTCCCTTGCTCTGGTAGAAGGGGTCGGTCCATGTCTCCGGATCCGCATAGTCTGCGCCCCATCCGCACTTCATAAACGCATATTTGCCGGAACGGCGGATCTCAGTGAGGAAGTTGTCCGTAGGGCCTGCCTCGATAATAATATCGATAAAGTCAGAGCCTAACAAAGCTTCCATCTGCTGTTCCACAACCTGGCATTCCTTATCCCAGTCCACCACAGACGGGTTGTATGGCATTAGAACCTTTACCGGGAAGGTGACTCCCTCTGCAGACAGCTCTGCCATGGCAGCTTCCTTGTATTCCACTGCCTTTGCCTCGTCAAAGGTGTTGCCCATGGCAGCCATGGCGCCTACGGTAGTATAATCCTTGCCATCTTCATTGTAGGCAAAGTCAAAGGGGGTCACAGTGGACAAAATGTAATCGTCCGGGGCATTGGGCTCCATAACCGCCACTTCTTTTGTCTTGTCAAGGCCTGCAAACAGGGCTTTCCTGAAGTTCTCATTGTTTACTGCCTTTCTCCAGTTGTCCGGCTCATACTCATCGCCGAACTGAGGATCGAAATTAAAGCAGTAGAAGTAAGAATAGCTGGTGGACGGGCGCTCGCGGCTTACCAGGTTTTTGGTATCTTCACTGCTTAACCAGTCATCCAGAAGATCCGCACTGATCTCTGCCCAGTCAACCTCACCCCTCTTTATCATCTCCGGGCCAAGGGTATCTGCCTCGGCATTGTAGATTCTCTGAATCTCGTCAATGTACACTGCTGCCGCGTCGTAGTTGGACGGGTTCTTCTTATATACCTGTCTCTCCTGGGGAGAAAACTCAGCCAGATAAAATGCACCGTTGTAGTACATCTTGTCAGCTGCAGTGCCGAATTCTTTTCCCAGCTCCTCCAGCTGCGGGCCGTAAGCCGGCATGTAAACCACATATACCAGAGAGGAGATGAAATACGGAACCTCCTTTGCCAGCGTGTAGGTCAGTGTGTGATCGTCCACTGCCTTTACGCCTACCTCCGCGAAATCCATAGCCGGCCACACTGTGCCGTCATCATCAGCGCCCCCATTGTATACCTGGCCGTTGTAATACTCCTGTGCATTGGCAATAACGCCAAACAGATTCTGGACATTGGCACTTTCATACTCTGGTGTCAGCTCATATTTCAGGGCGTCCACAAAATCCTGCGCTGTCACATCCGCCACTTCTGCTCCGGTATTGTCCACCCATTTGGCATCTCTCAGCTTAAAGGTCCAGGTCAAGGCTGCCTCGTCATAAGACCACTCTGTAGCCAGGCCTTCCTTCAGCTGTCCGTCAGAATCATATTCCACCAATGTGTCGATACAGTTTGCACCGACTCTCTGCTCCTCAATGGTAGAAGTTACCAGATAGTTTAAAGTAGAAGACTCACTGGAATACAGCCTTTTGTACACAACCGGATCAGAACTGTCAGCTGCCCCTGAAGCCTCCTTCTGGCTTCCTGCGCCGCTGCTCTCTCCTGCCGCCTGGGTTCCTGTACTGCCTGATTTCCCTCCGCAGCCTGTAAGAGCCGCAGAAGCAACCATAGCCACGCAAAGCATGAAAGCCATCATTTTCTTCTTTTTCATAATTTCTCCTCCATTTCTTTGAAAATAGATATATTTGCTAAACCCTTGCGGGAATAACCCTGATTAACTGCAGAAACCTCCTGGTGTCTTGACCGCACTATATCTGGCAAAGCTTTGCAGGACAGCGTCCCCCGCTTTACCAGGCATATTGAGGCACCTGTGTGATCCCAAGCCCCGGGCTTTCATTCATAAGGATCCGGTTTCTTTCATATATCGGCCCGCCTGTATAGGGATCCTCCTTACACAGAGACGGCCCGTCCAGATCCGCTCTTGTGATAATGCTTTTTCCGGCAGCCAGATGGGCGGCTGCGCTGACTGCAATCTTGCTTTCCAGCATGCACCCGATCATACACTCCACGCCATAGCTCTCCGCAATCCCGCAGATTTTCAGGGCTTCGTAGATTCCACCGGTTTTCATCAGTTTAATGTTGATCAGATCCGCCCCTCTCTCCTGTATCAGACGGATAGCATCCTCTGTGGAGAATACGCTTTCGTCTGCCAGGACAGGGGTATAAACCTGGCTGGTGACAAATTTCATCCCCTCAATATCATGGGCCTTAACCGGCTGCTCCACCAGATCCATCTCAATCCCCATATCCTCCATGGCCCGGATGATGCGCACCGCCTCCTTGGGGCTCCAGCCCTGGTTGGCGTCGATTCTCAGCCGGATAGCCGGCCCTACTGCCTGGCGGATAGCCTTAATCCTGTCAATATCTTTTATTCCTTCTTTTCCAACCTTAATCTTTAAAATCCTGAATCCCTGCTCCACAGCTTTTAAACTGTCTGCAACCATCTCGTCGATCCCATTGACACTGATCGTCAGATCCGTCTCAATCTCCGTCTTATTCCCTCCCAGCACTTTATAGAGAGGCTTTTTGCAGGACCTGGCAAACAGATCATACACAGCCATATCTACCGCTGCCTTTGCCGAAGTGTTCTTAAGGATACAGCCGTGAAGCTTTTTCATGATCCCGTCAAGGTTGTCAATCTCCATTCCCACCAGGCTGGGGGCGATAAATTCCTGGATAGCGCCTCTTATGGAGCTTTTTGTATCTCCGGTGATCACAGCCGTAGGCGGCGCCTCCCCAAACCCTGTCTGTCCGTCATCTGTTGTTATCCGGACAATAACATCATTAACGCTGTCTACCGTGCGCAGAGCCGTCTTAAACGGAGTAACCAGAGGAATCCGCACCTCTCCTGTCTCAATTTTTGCAATTTTCATAGTTTCCATGTCCTTTAGTCACACAGTGTCTGAATTGATGCCGCCTAATCGGCAACGGAGTTATAAAGTAAACCTGCATGCGCCCGGCGGCGGACACTCCACCGCACATAAAAGTCTGGCGGGCACATTGGGCATACCTGAATAGATGCCGCCTAACCGGCGGCGGAGTTATAAAGTAAAAAAAGAGGCACTGCTCCTGTTGCCTGCAGCTACCTCATTGCACCTGTCTTTAAGTTTTCTATAAAATTTTAAGCGCAAACATGAATATAGTATAAGGGTACTTTCTCAAAAAATCAAGTCTTTTTGAAAAATATGCCTCTGAATATGCCTCTGAAACTCCCCTTAAACTATATATTTTTTTAGGATTGGTATCTGGTTTATAATACCGGATATAACAAATGAACAGACAAAGACAATAAGGCCGATCCCCGGCACTGCAAATACCGGATTAAATGACAATGCATTTAAGCCGCAGACACCGTCCAGCTTCTCTATAATCAGCGCATGAACCAGGTAGGCACCAAAGCTGTATTTTGACAGCTTCTGTATAAAGGGATAGAGCTTGGGGAAATCGTAGCTTCTGTATTTAAACCAGGTGAATACGGCAATGGTTTCAAACAAGACGTTGACTGTAAACTCGTTAAAATAGTTGCCGCAGTTCTGCTGTGTGGCAGATGCAGCAGCCATCTCCAGCCCCATGGTTAACACAAATCCAAGCCCTCCCAGAGCATAAATCACAGTTCTCTGCTTCTTTTTTAAATCTGCTTTGCCAAGATAATATCCTAAGATGAAATAGCTGGTGTATCCCAGAACAATATAAAACCCCATATTGTCTAAATCTATGCTAAGGGCTGACACCCCCGTTATCAGCGGTTCCGTGGCAAAATCATCCACCATTGTAATCGCCTGAGGAATGGCAAAGGCGAAAACAAATGCCAGGGCAAGGTAATATTTAAGCAGGTTTTTATCAGAGGCAACAGGCTTTAAAAGGGGAATGCTTATATACAGCCCAACCATCATAGGGATAAACCACATATGGTAGCGGCCTTTGATTAATATGAGCAGGCGTCTTGTCATATCGCCGTCGGAGAAAATTGCATAGATAACCGACCATGCAGCAAAGGCAGCGACCATTCGAAAGACATATTTTCCATAAATTTTTTTAATGGAAATCTCTCTGTCCAGGAATAATGCGCCGCTTATCATCACGAATACAGGAACCGCCCACCTTCCTATGCCGTCAAAGAAGGTGAGGACATACCACCTGAATCCGCCCACCTGTGTCTGGCTCCAATACTGGCTGGATAAATGCACGAGGATAACTGCAAATGTTGCCAGGATTCTTAAATAGTCAAAATATATGGTCCTGTCTGTCTGTTTGTCCAGGTTTGAAGATCTCATTGTGTCCTGTTGCTTTCTATATATCAAACTTTCCTTCGTCCTCTTCTTCCTCAAAATACTCCCGATATTCCACATCAATCTGATGTCTCATTCTCTTCATGCTGAAATAGAGATGATCCTTCAGGCTTCTTTCCATCCCTGCAATGTCTTTTTTCTCCAGCAGCCCTATCAGCTCTTCATGCTCTCCGATAATCCTGGTAAAGTCTGTCTCTGTCACAAAGTCCAGCATACGGAAGCGGGTATAGTGAAGCTGCTGCTCCTGCAGCATCTCCCACAGCTTTTTCTTTTTGGTGGCCTCAAACCAGATCCCGTGAAGCTCTGCATCCAGACGGTAGAACTGTTCGGGTTTAAAGTCCGGTGTCTGAATGAGGGCTTTCTGCTTGCGCAGCATATAGTATATGTCTTCCATAATAAGGGGTGTGGCAATCTCTGTGAAATCCCGCATGACCATGGTTTCCACTGCTACGCGCATGTAGATCATCTGCTTGATGTTGCTTAAGCTTAAAAGGGTTACAAAGATTCCCCTGTAAGGGACCGTAACCACAAAGCCCTGCTCCTGCAGCATACGCAAAGCGTCTCGCACCGGAGTCCTGGATACGGAAAAGCGCTCGCAGATTTCGTTTTCTTTGATTACCTGCCCTGGCTTTAAGTCCAGGTCAAGAATCTCTTTTTTTAAAACCTGATAGACCATGTCCTCCCGGTTTTTAAAAGTTGTCTCTTCCAAGTTATCACCTCTCTGTCCATGGACTTCTCTTGTTTTTTGGGGGGATCGCGAAAGTTACGCTCCGGGACAGGTTCTCTTTGGGGTGCGGGTTTCGGAGCAAGAACCTCTAAGTCTGCAAAAATCTGCTAAAAGCAGGGTCAAAAATCCGAACTCACTTCGCTCAGACATGCGGATTTTTGCCCCTAACGCAGATTTCCGCAAACTAAGAGGTTCTAACGCTCCTGCAAATGCACCCCAAAGAGAACCTGTCCCGGAGCTGAAATCCGCATAGCTAGGTAGATAAATCTAATATACCAAGTTTAAATCCGCACAACCAGGTAAAAAACTCCGCCAGCTACAACGTCCCCTCCTCATAATAACATCAGCCATAATCACTTTTTATCTTCAGCGATAACGTAGCTGGGAGAGGGTATTATATAGTTTCTTTCAGGGTAATTGAAGACCGTCGGTACTTAGGCGCTGTCTTTTAGCGCCTTAGTACCGCTACGTTGCTAAGTGCCAGTGGCACTTGTTCAGCAACGACCGGAGCGGAGCGGAGACCTTCACTTAGCGAGAGCGTGCCCGGAAAGAAACTATATAATACCCTCTCCCGGCGGCCCTTACTCGCTCTCCCCCTACCTTAAATCCACCGCCGCCAGATTATCCATATCATCAAATGCCTGGTTCTCTCCTCCCATGGCCCAGATAAAGGTATAGTTAGAGGTCCCGGCTCCTGAATGGATGCTCCAGGACGGGCTGATCACTGCCTCCTCGTTTTTCATCACAATATGCCTGGTCTCTGTGGGTTCGCCCATCATGTGGAATACTACCTGATCTTCAGGAACCTCAAAATACATATAGACTTCCATACGTCTCTCATGTGTATGGCTTGGCATGGTGTTCCAGATGCTTCCCTCGTCCAGAACGGTCATTCCCATGGACAGCTGGCAGGTGGGCAGCACATCTGGGTGGATGAACTGATTGATCGTCCTCTTGTTGCACAGCTTCTGATCTCCCAGATTCCTTTTTGCCGCATCTTTGATGGAGATGAAGGTGGTCTTGTAGGAAGTGTGGGCCGGTGCGCTGACCATGTAGAATTTAGCCGGGTTATCTGGGTTATCGCTGCTGAACAGAACCTTCTTTGTTCCTTTGGTAATATACAGGCAGTCTTTATAGCCCAGCTCAAAGGTCTCGTCGTCTGCCTGAATCTTGCCGGAACCGCCTATGTTGAAGATGCCGATCTCTCTTCTCTCTAAAAAGTAATCTGTACCGAAATTTTTCCAGCAGTCAATCCCCTTGTCAATCGGAACTGTCTCCGTAGTAGGCATGCATCCCAATGTCACCATGCGGTCAACATGGGAGTACACTGCATGTACCTCATTTGGCGCATATAAATCCTGAATCAGGAATTCGGCTCTCAGTTCCTCTGTTGTATAGCGTTTCACATCTTTCTGGTTTGCGGAATAACGAACATCCATTTTTTTGCCCTCCTGTGGAATATTTTGTATTTTTTGTATACAAACTTCGCATGCTAAATTATAACGGTTTTTTATGGGTTCCGCAATATGCAGTTCCCATAAATTAATTTTTATTTTTTAGTGCTTTTGCGCAAAAACGGGAGCTCTGTTGTTTTTTTCGTCTTGTATAGATGCCAAGGATATACGAAAGCCGCCAGCAGCGCAAATGCGGCAATGGTGATTAAAAGGGCGATCTTGCTGTTTGGCATGCCGTGCCTGGGTACGTATACCCGGCCGGTTGCCAGGGCGATCCACTCTGTCACCCAGTAGATCGCAAAGGTCTGAGCCGAAAATATAGGCAGGGAATAGCGTCCGCAGTATTGCCAGAACCTCCAGTTTTTACACAGGACAGCTGTAAGAACCAGGGCGGCGCTTCCCAGAAATGCCACAAGAAAATAATAGGGGCCGGGGGAATATGCGCAGTCGCATATATTTACGTATCCGTGAAGCCTGGGGCCAAAGTAGTAGCTGAGCCATGTAAAGAAAGGGATGAGAAACCAGGACAGATTTCCTTGATTTTCCAGCCTTTCCAGAAGCTTTGACTTCGTTGTATAGTATCCGGCAATGAGAAATACGGCAGCGCACAGGCCTGTGTCTATCTTCCACGGCAGACGGTGAACCATGGGAAAAACAGTGCTTAAAGCTGTATTTAGCTTCCCCACATTCATGGCTGCCCAGGCTAACAGCAGAAGGCTGTAGCAGCGCAGGGCAGGGCTTTGGTGTCCCAGCAGGCGAAACCAGAGATAGGAAATCAGTTCTGCCATAAACAGGCCGACCATGAACCAGATCTGTCCCACATACAGTTCCACAGGCTGCCCGTAATAGAAGATCCAGGTCAGTATGTCTTTCCAGCCCCGCTCTAAAACCGGCTGCTGGTAGTCTGCCCGAAGCATGCAGATGGCCAGGCCGATGAAGGTAACAATAAAATAGGGGATAATTCTTTTTTTCCATTTGTCTTTTAAAAAATCAGACAGGCTTTTATATTTCTCTGGCCGGAAGGTCATACCTGACAGGAAAAAAAAGACCGGCATGTGAAACATAAAAATCCAATAGGCCCATATAGAGTCTCTGTCAAGCACGTGGCCAAACACAACCAAAAATAAGGCAAACCCCTTTGCCACGTCGATCTCTGTCCTGCGCACCGAAGTCTTTTTATCTGTAGTTTCTTCCATTCTGTGCATGTTCCTTTTATCCTTTTTATTTTTATTATAAACCATCCAGGCTGTTTTAGGCAACCACAACTGACGGCACATAAAATTTGGCCTGCGGCAGGTCGCTTAAACGGCATGATTCCTTTCCGCCGCAGTGCGATCCCTGGGTCGCTTTTTGGTTTTATAGGTTGTAATTTCCTATAAAAAAAGAGGCACGGATTCTTTCCAGTGCCCCTTTTTAAAATGCCCTCAGAGATTCAGCCCATTGCGTGAAGCTCCAGGATCTCCCGCTTTACCACCATGATATCTGTCTCCAGCATGCTGCATGCCTTGTCGATATCCTTCTCCTTCAGCGCTCGCACAACCGCCAGGTGGTTCTCCCCCCGCATCTCCCTGTCCTTCTGCCAGGCGGCATGGAAGTATTGTGAAATATACCGGGAGCTTTGTTTGATAAGCTGATCCAGCAGCTGGTAGCCGTACCCATTTCCATTGAGAGAATAGAGATATACATGAAATGCATTATTCCTGGCCCAGTTATTGGATACAATATTATCCTTGTTGATGATGTGGCTCTTCACCATGGTTTCCATGACCGTAAGATTCTCATCTGCTATCTGGGGAAATGCCTTCCTCATTCCCGCAAGCTCTATATCTACCCGCAGTTCCAGCACATCTATGATCTCCTTCAGGCTTACAGGGGTTACCTGGTAGCCCATTCTGGGAATATTTTTTAATATGCCGTCCTTGCATAATTCTATCAGGGCTTCCCTGACAGGTGACTTGCTGACGCTGAACTGTTCAATCAGGCGGCTTTCTGTCAGAATCTCGTTGGGTTTATACACGCCATTTGTGATATCATCGTAAATCCCTTGATAAACCTTATCCTTCAGGGTCTCTTTGCTCATGAATTGCCTGCCTTTCGTAAGTTATGTTTATCTTTTATTTTACCAAAAACAGATTAGGTGTCAACGGATTCTTTGAATTCCCGCCTGTCTGACTCTTATAATGCTTCCATCTAAATGGGGCACGGTTACATTTTTCCAATCATTATTTTGATAATTTCCTCATTGGTCTCCCGCATGCCCTCTCTGCCCAGGCGGCCGATGTTCTCAATGGTTTCATCTGCCCCCTTTGTGACGATTCCGTCTCCTCCGTAAAACTGCTGCCCGCGGATATACATATCATAGCCCAGCAGGCCGGCTCTGACGGACATGGCAATCTTGGCCGCACAGGAAGGCTTCGCCCCGTCGCACACAATTCCGGATACAATGGCAAGCCCGTTGACCACTGTGTGGAAAATCTCCTTTTCCCCTCCGCCCTTCAGATATGCGATACCGGCTCCTGCTGCCACGCCGGCGCACACGGCTCCGCAGAATGCAGACAAGCGTCCGATCCCTGTCTTCTGATGGATAGCAATCAGATTGGACAGGGCCAGTGCACGAAGCAGGCTTTCCTCGTCCGTTTTTGTATCTCTGGCATACTCAATCACCGGAACTGAGCAGGTGATTCCCTGATTGCCGGATCCGGAGTTAATGACCACCGGCATCTCACAGCCGTACATTCTGGCATCCGATCCTGCCGCCGCCTTGGCGATGGCCCGGTTTTCTATGCTGTCTCCGTAGGCATCCAGCATGACCGAACCGATGTTGGCCCCGTAGTCAGCTCTCATGCCCTCCTCTGCAATAGCCATATTACAGTCTATCTGCTGTCTGAGTATCTCCTTTACATCCTCCACGTCACAGGTCACTGCAAAATCCCAGATGTCATGCATGTCCAGAAGGCCCCTGTCTGTCAGGCCTGTCTCCTCCTCGCCCTCCACCGGTATCTCCAAAAGCACCTGCCCGTTCTTCTCAATATGTACAATATTGGTGTGATAGTTGGCAATTCTCACCGCAGCCTTGTCTCCGGACTCAGCCGTCTCTGTCACTATAATGTCAAAGGTAAGGCCGCTGTCCAGAAACTTCACCTCTATGTCCGCCGTTTTCAGGTAATCTCCGATCTCTTTTTGTTTCTCCTGGCTTACCTGGCTGATTACCTCCAGCTCCCTGGAGGCATCCCCGGCAATGATCCCTGCTGCTGTCGCCGCCTGGATCCCTTTTAAATGGCCTGTGTTGGGAACGATGACTGACTTTACGTTTTTAATGATGCTGCCGCTGGCTTCTACCACTGCCTGGCAGGGAATGTCTCCAAGCACCTCTCTGCATTTGGCGGCTGCATACGCAAGGGCGATAGGTTCCGTACACCCCATTGCCAGCACCAGCTCTTCTTTCAGGATTTGTATATATGCCTGGTACCTTTCATTACTTTTTTCCATGGATGTTCCCTCTTTTATTCATTGTCTAATGCCTTTATGGCATCTGCGTAAATCACAACGGCTTTTTTCAGATGGGCGATCTCTACGTATTCATCCGGTTGATGGGCGCCTCCCCGCTCGTCCCCGAAAAGCTTCTTTTTTCCTGGTATGCCGGGGCCAAAGCCTACCCCATGGCGCAGCCTTCTGGCATAGGTTCCTCCTCCCATCACATACGGCTTCAGCCCCTCCCCAAGATATTTGCCGCATATCTGCAGAAGCTTCTGAACCTGGGGGCTGTCCGGGTCAGTAAAGCAGGGATTGCTGTTGTGGATTCTGGTAATATGGAAATCACTGGCTTCCAGCTTTTTCGTCATGGCAGCTACCATGTCATCGTAAACCGCTGTCACATTGTAGCGGATGTTAATATTCTGGCGGAATGTTTCCCCGTCGTATTCTGCCATCCCGCCTACATGGGTCAGCTTTCCCGATGCTTCGTCCTCATAGGGGATATCCAGGCCGGCGCCGTAATAGTCACTGAAAAATGTCTTTACCCCTTCCATAAGCCCGGCTCCTTCCCTGTCCAGAACCTCCAGCTCCAAAAGAAACTCTGCCAGCTTAAGTTCTGCACTCTCGGATCCTTCCGGGAATGCCGCATGGGCTGCAATCCCCTTCATGTGTATCTCCAGGCACCCATCTTCCTTCTCCTGGACACAGACGCCAGATTCCCTTCCCCTGGCTTTTACCTTCTCTGCCTCTTCTTTGGAGAGGATGAGAACCGCTTTTGCGTCTGCCGGCACCGCGTTGGACATGATTCCTGACTGAAAGGATTTTAAAACCCTGCTTTTTTTCTCACAGCAGGCATCCAGCTCCATGATGCCCTTCTCCCCGTTGCACACAGGGAACATCACATCCGGCACCAGGGAAAATTCCGGCTCCCTGTAGTGGGACACATAGTACTGAACATCCTCCATCCCCTTTTCCTCGCTGCATCCAAGGAAAAAGCGGATGCTTTTTGTAGGCTTGTAGCCTGTATCCTTTAAATATTTTATTCCGTAGAGGGCAGCTACAAGGGATCCTTTGTTGTCTGACGATCCCCGGCCGATGATAAGCCCGTCCTTTACCACTGGGGTGAAGGGCTCATAGCTCCAGCCGCTTCCTGCCGGCACCACATCCGTATGCCCGAAAATTCCGATTTCTTCCTCTGACTCTCCCTTCCACAGCAGGGTCCCACAATAATTTTCATGGTTAAACGCCTCAAACCCCATGTTCCGTCCAATCTCAAGGGCTTTTTCCATGGCGTCCCGGCACGGTTTTCCGAAGGGCGCCTCCCCGTCCTGGGTTCTCTGGCTGATGCTGGGAATGCGCACCAGCTGGCAGATATCTGATACCATCTCCGCCTCATGATCCTCCACCCATTTTTCTATCTCTGTCATCCCGGCTCCTTTCTCTGAACGTTTCTGTTTTTTCACATATCCTATAAAGGGCGCCGCAAAACAGCCGCCATGTACAATCTACCGCGGCCAGGCCGCCACAGATTGTACATAAGCTGCATTTTGCGGCACCCCTGTACATTAACTGTCTGAGCTGCAGTCCCACGCCCCATTGTACAGCCTTTTATGTGTACCGATGGCAGGCAACCATATGGTCTTTGGATATCTCCGTCATCTGAGGCACCTGGGTCTTGCAGCACTCCTTGGCATATCTGCATCTGGTGTGGAACAGGCACCCGGAGGGCGGGTTGTACGGGCTTGGAATGTCTCCCTCCAGAAGAACCGGCGTTCTTTTTACATCCACATCCGGCACCGGAATGGCGGAAAGCAGCGCCTCCGTATAGGGATGCTTCGCATTGTCATACAGCTCTTCCTTATCCGCAATCTCCACAATCCTTCCCAGGTACATAACCGCGATTCTGTCACACAGGAAACGGACCACACTCAGATCATGGGAAATAAACAGGTAGGTCAGTCCGAATTCTTTCTGAAGATCCTTCATCAGGTTGAGCACCTGGGCCCTCACCGACACATCCAGGGCAGAAACCGGTTCGTCGCAGAAAATAAACTCCGGTTCCAGTATCAGAGCCCTTGCAATGACAATTCTCTGTCTCTGCCCGCCTGAAAACTCGTGGGGATATTTCCCCATGTACTCTTCCCGCAGGCCTACCTTCTCCATGATACTTTTCACCTTGTCCAGCTTCTCCTGGGCAGACAGGTCTGAAAATACATCCAGCGGAGCCTGAATCAGCTCCCGGACCGTCATTCTGGGATTCAGGGACGCATAAGGATCCTGGAAAATAATCTGTATCTTTTTCCTCAGCTTGCGCATCTCTTCCCCGGACAGGGTGCTTAGATCTGTTCCCTTGTATAATATCTCCCCTTCTGTAGGCTTTAACAGCTGAATGATCGTCCTTCCCAGGGTAGACTTTCCGCAGCCTGATTCTCCTACGATACCGAAGGTTTCGCCCTCTGCAATAGAAAAGGAGACGTCATTTACCGCTTTAACCACAGACCGTTCTTTTTGAAGCAGCTTTTTATTTCCGTAGAAAAATTTCTTCGCATGTTTTACTTCCAAAAGGGTGTTGTTATCAGTTTTCATCAGAACCACCGCCTTTTTCTTCATACAGGAAACAGCCGATTCTCCTGTCTCCGTGTACATACATCTTCGGTCTCTCTTTTCTGCACCGGTCCGTCGCATGCTCACACCGGTCGCAGAATCTGCATCCGGGAGGCATGGTGCTGAGTGTAGGCACGGTCCCCTCAATGGTATGCAGACGGTCTATATCCCTGTCTTTCCGGGGAATGGAAGCCAGAAGCCCCTGGGTATAGGGATGCCACGGACTTTTAAATATCTCCCGGGTGGTTCCGTATTCTATAACCATGCCTGCATACATAACCATGATTTTGTCCGCCATGTCTGCAACCACCCCCATATCATGGGTAATCAGCATAATAGAGACGCCTGTCTTTTCCTTCATCTCTTTGAGAAGCTCCATGATCTGGGCCTGGATAGTTACATCAAGAGCTGTGGTGGGCTCATCTGCAATGATGAGGGACGGGCTCTGCGCCAGGGCCATGGCAATCATGACCCTCTGGCGCATACCGCCTGATAACTGATGAGGATATTCCCCGTATCGTTTCTCGGGAGACGGAATCCCTACCTTTTTGAGCATCCCGATGCTTTCCTCCTTGGCCTGCTGGGAGGAACACATTTGGTGTATGAGAAATGCTTCATCCAGCTGTTTTCCCACTGTTTTTACCGGATTTAAGGATGTCATGGAATCCTGGAAGATCATCCCTATCTCCTTGCCCCTCACTTCTGTGATTTCCCTGTCGGTCAGCCTGGAAATATCCTTTCCCTGGAACAGGATGGAATCCGCCTCAATCTGTGTGGTAGCCTTTGGCAAAAGCCTGAGTATAGACATGGATGTCACGCTTTTTCCGCATCCTGATTCTCCTACGATTCCAAGAGTCTCCCCCTGGGCAACATGGAAGCTGACTTCCTCCACCGCAGGAACCCATTTTTTATTAATCTTAAAACAGGTCTTCAGATTCTTTACTTGCAATAAAGGTTCCATATCATCATCCATTCTTTAAATTATTCAGAAACTGTCCAGTTCCATACTGCTCTGTTAAGCTGTGAAGCATCCTCGATATCCACTACGCCGCCGATACGCTTGTTCTGCGCAAACAGGTTGTTCTGGAAATACAGGAAGCAGAACGGAACCTGCTCTACCAGAAGATTCTGATATGCATCGTATGCCACTTTTCTGTCCTCGAAGCTGAAGGCGCTCTCACCGGCTGCACCTGTGTCATAGATGCTCCAGTCGCTTAGCTGTGAGAAGTTGTTTACATGATCCGGCTTAAAGTTGATAACACACTCAGACGGGTCAGGAGAACCGCCGGATCCGATAAGTCCTAAATCATAGTTGCTTTCTCTTACTTTATTCAGATGGGTTGCAAAGTCAGCGCTTTCAATATTGGTCTTGATTCCGATTTCCTGCAGGTTCTGCTGAATGATCACCGCTGCCTGCTCACGGATAGCATTACCGGTAGGTACAGAGAATACCAGCTCATGGGAGCCGTCCCAGCCTTCTTCTGCAAGAAGCTGTTTTGCCTTCTCCGGGTCATAGCCTACATTGATAACCTCATTGTAATACAGATGGCTCTTGGAGAATGGTCCGAATGCCGGCTCTCCCTCGCCCTTTAACAGTCCGGATACGATAGCTTCACGGTTGATAGCCAGGTTGATGGCCTGTCTTACCTTTGGTGTCAGGTATTCCTTGGAGGTGTTGATAGCCATATACTGATATCCTACAGATTCATTGGACTGGCAGATCAGGTTCTCCTGCTGCTGTGCCATCTCCCAGTCTGACAGCTGTAAGGAAGCTACATTGCCTGCCAGAATGTCGATCTCGTTGTTGATAAGCCCGGAAAGCAGGCTTGGGGTAGCCACTACCTTCACAACAAACCGATCCCAATCCGGTGTCTTTAAATGATAGTTCTTGTTAGCCGTAAACTCCATTCTCTCGCCGCTGATCTGGCTCTCATAGATACATGGGCCGGAACCGATAGGCTTCTCCCAGTAATCGCTTTCCCTGATCTGGTCAAAGGGCAGATCGCCTAAAATATGGCTGGGAAGGATGTAGATATCTCTGAACTTGATGAAGAACAGGAAATCCATGTTGGTAGGCTGGGCACATGTAAATTTTACAGTATGCTCATCCACTGCCTCTACCTTCAGGCTGTCGTCACTCTCCTTGAAGCCTGCAAACGGGCTTACGTTGTTCTGTCTCACTGCTGCCACTGTAGGAGAACCGTATACCTTGCACGTAAATACCACATCCTCTGCGGTCACAGGCTCGCCGTCCTGCCATTTGGCATTTTCGTTGAGATGGACAGTCAGCTCTGTATTGTCATCACTCATCTCCCACGTATCGGCAAGCCTTGGCTCATAGGTGCCGTCCTGCTTTAAGAACACCAGCTTGTCATAGATCAAGTCAAGAACCACATCTGAGTAGGAGCTTGTGGTATCAAAGGGAATCACTGAATCCCATGCAGATACCATAGCCAGTGTGATTGTCTTATTGCCTGCCTCCCCGGAAGCTGCCGCCTGGGTTGTCTCCGCCTCTGCTGCCGCCTGGGTTGTCTCCCCCCCTGCCGCTGCCTGGGTCTGGGCTGCTGTTGTCTCTGTTCCTCCTGTACTTCCCTGCTGGCCTCCGCCGCATCCAACTAATGCTGCCGCCATAAGTACTGCTGCCATTGTTGTACTGATGATTTTTTTCATGTTGACTCCTTTCCTTTTACTTAGAAATTATATTTTTATATTTTCATCTTTGTATCCAGTGCATCCCTGATGCCGTCTCCGATAAAGTTAATGCTTAAGACTGTCAAAACCAGAATCACGCCTGCCGGAACCCACATGTAAAGCTTAGAAGACAGAACACTGATGGACTGGGCATAGTATAAGATGTTTCCCCATGAAGCCTCCGGAGGCTGTACTCCCAGGCCCAGAAAGCTTAGGGAGGATTCCGTAATAATGGCCTGAGCCGTCCGGAACGTAAACGATATGATAACCGGCGCAAACGAGTTGGGCAGTACATATCTAAGGAGAATCGGGCCGTTCTTTGTCCCGATGGCCTTTGCCGATTCCACATAGTCCTTCTCCCTTATGGAGAGGACGCTGGCATAAATCAGCCTTGCAAATTCCGTCCACCCCAGAAGGCCGATAACCATGGTAACTGTCATCACAGACTTCCCCAGCACACTTGCCAGAACCAGAATCAGGATCATGGACGGGAACGACATAAACACGTCTGCGCACCGCATGATAATCGTCTCAGCCCATCCTCTGAAATAACCGGCTATCAGTCCCAGGGGAACACCGATGATCAGGCTGACCAGCGCCGAGCAGATGCCTACCATCAGGGATACTCTTCCGCCGAAGATAAGCCTTGCAAACAGATCCCTTCCCACATCGTCGCAGCCCAGAATATGCTGCGCTGACGGAGCGCCTCCAAAATTCATATAGTCCATGGTATATGGATCCAGCTTCATGATAACAGGCAGAAAAATAACACTGAGAATCTCTATGGTCAGGATGATTGCACCGAACATCGCCAGCCTGTGGGCCAGGAACCGTTTCAGCACGTCCTGAAAATAAGA
This sequence comes from uncultured Hungatella sp., assembly GCA_910585435.1. GTDB lineage: Bacteria > Bacillota > Clostridia > Lachnospirales > Lachnospiraceae > UBA3402. Next base: position 145,584 of record CAJUEJ010000007.1, read on the forward strand.
GCTTTTATTTTCTTTTCTCTCCAATTTGCCCACCTCCTCATGAATACCGGATCTTGGGATCCAGCAATCCGTATATCAGATCCACTATAATATTTCCAATCAGAACTGCCGCCGCAATAAACACGGTGATCCCCATGATAACAGGGTAGTCTCTGGAATTGATGGACAGCACCATCAGGCTCCCAAGCCCCGGCCATGCAAAGATCTGTTCTGTCACCACCGCGCCTCCTACAAGGAAGGGTATCATCATGCCGATTCGGGTAATAACCGGAATCATGGCATTCTGAAGGACGTGGGCTGTCATAACCACCCTCTCCCTGGCGCCTTTTGCCCTGGCCGTCCTGACATAATCCTCCTGCAGAACATCTAAGACAGCGCCTCTGGTCTGCCGTATCAGGCTTCCGATCTGCTGAATGGACAGCACCAGCATAGGCAGAAACAGATGGTGAAGAAGCATGGGAACACTTCTTGTCCCTGAGGTATCATACATGCCGCCGCTTGGAAATGCCTTGATCAAAACCGAAAACAGATAGACAAATACCAGGCCGGCAAAGAAATTCGGTATGGCCGCTCCAATAAAGGAAACCGCCGATGAAATGTAGTCCCATGCAGAATAAGGCTTGTACGCTGACATGGCTCCTAAAGGCAGTGCAATAATAACGGAAAATGCCAGGGAGGAAAATGTAAGCAGCAGCGTAGGGCCGATTCTCTCCGAAATGTCTGCCCACACCGAATGGCCGGTCCGGTAAGACGTTCCCAGATTTCCCTGAACCAGCTGCCACAGCCAGTTTAAGTACTGGATATAGACAGGCCGATCCAGTCCCAGCTTGTGCCGCATGGCCTCCATCTGTTCAGCAGTGGCATTGGGGTCGTTAAATATCATTTCCAGGGGAGTTCCCGGAGCCAGCGACGACAGTGCATACACCAGTATGGTAATTCCCAGGAAGGTAGGTATTGCAATCAGTATTCGTTTCCCAATATATTTAAGCATTATCTATCCTTTCTCCCATGTAATCCGGTTCTATAAGCTTCTGGCCTCCAAAGCTGCCGCACGGACAAGGCTTCTGTCCTGTTCTGTAGCCAATGTACAGTCTGCGCCTAAGATCAGGCCCTTTCTTCCATATCCGTTCACCACATCTCTCACAGCCTGTCTCACAGCTGCCTCGTCGCCGTCTACAAAGACACCGCTTCTGTTGGGAAGACCGCCCATGACCACTTTCCCCTTAAACAGCTTTCTGCCTTCCTCCATAGACAGGGGAGCTTCATAGACGCCCCAGTTTACCACGTCCGCAAGGGCGCTGTAGTCTTCGTCATAGCGCTCCATATTCAGGCCGCTTTTGCACATATGTAAGAAGCAGTAGCCTCCTGCATCCTTGATGGCCTTCATGATCTGCAGATCCAGAGGTTTGATCCAACGGTCAAATTCCTCATCGGTAAACCATTTGCTCTCTGCGCCAAGGCCTGCATAATATACGGAGTCCACACCTGCGTTTACGATATATTCCTCTGCCAGCTGACACATGCCGTCGGCAATCTTCTTCATGGCATCCAGCATCTTCTTCTCATCCCAGCGCAGGAAGTCAAGCTGCATCTGCCTTACTTCATTTAAATTATATCCCTCCCCCATCTTCTCCAGCGGGTGGATACCTGACGCGCAGATACCGTGAAGGGTTCCCATGGTAAATGAATCCTTGTCTGCCCTGTCCAGAATCTTCTTGGTCATCTCGATCTGCTCTGCGATAAAATCTGTCTTCCTGTTCATCACCGGAATCTTCTCGTAGTAATCCTTAGGTGTCCGGATCATCCCATAGCACGGAACCAGATGCTCATTCATCACCTTGATAATATCCGTGTCAGTCTCCTCAAAAAACTGCAGATGCGCCTCCACTGCTGCATCTCCCACTGCCTGGTATGCCGGAAAATGCAGAGAAAAGCCGGAAGGTACCCCATCCGCTTCTTTTCCCTCAATCACTGCGATTACTCTCTCTTTCTTTGTCATTGCTGCTCCTCCTTTTAATAATGTTATTTCTAATATGATTAGTGATATTATATCAAGTATGTTTTCAAAAAGCAAGCTGTTTTTTACATTTTTTATATTTTTTCTAATTTTATCTCCTTCTCTTTATGCATTTCGCGCATTAAATCTAATTTTCTCCATAATTCTGCATTTTCTATTTAACAATAACCTTCTCATCCTGGCTCTTTTATTCGCCATATGCAACAAAAAAGGGAGTGTCTATCTTTCGATAAATACTCCCTTTGGATAACTGTGGAAATATTAGCACTCACTTATCCGACCTTAGTCCAGGCAAAACTCTCTGATAAAAATCCCCTCATAATCCTGTAATTCATGAAACATCCCATCGACAATTACCTGATTATTTTGTATCCGATATACCATTAAAAACTTATGTTTTTCAAATCTGATTATTCGGTATCCGTATTTTTTCAACATTGGATTGTCACATACTTTAATAGAGTCTGCAACAACAGATAACTTTTTCTTTGTAGCTACCGCGTCTGTAAGAATGGCTTTTGCCGCCTGTCTGTTTTTCAATGTATCTATTGTATAATGTACATACATATCCAGCCTGCGTTTTGCAGGCGGCATAATTATAACTTTATAAGCCATATTTTTCACCTATTTCTTTAACAGCTTTATCGAAATCCTCACCCTCACCTTGGGCATAATATTCCCTTGATTCGGCAAGTTCTGATAATATATCGTTCCCTTTCAAAGGTTTATAAGGATTATCACTGCAAAAATTCATCAGCAGATACCGTTGTATTTCCTTCTGATGTTTCTCCGGAATCTTGGATAATAGCTCTAAATTCGCCTCCAACATGCTCATTTAATCGCCTCCGCTCTGGGTTTCCCATATACTAAAAACCCTCCAGAGTTCTCTCCTCCGGAGGGTTCACGTGCGCGAGAGGATTCGAACCCCCGACACCTTGGTCCGTAGCCAAGTGCTCTATCCAGCTGAGCTACGCACACATATTTATGTTTGCTGCATAATCACCTCTGCAACATCGTTAATTATAATCTATAAGTCTCATTCTGTCAACAGGTTTTGTCTTGAAATTTTGAAATCGAAATTTAAAATTTTGACAGGACCGGGTAACCGTTGTAACAGTTCAGATGGCATTTTCAAAAAGCCATCTGAACCGCCTTTTATTCATGACACTTCCCTCATAACAGGTATGGGGCTTATTTTGTGTAATTGTCAAAATATCCCTGAATATAGATAAACGGTGTCCCCTTATCTCCGCTTCCGCTTGTGAGATCCGCCAAGGATCCGATGAGATCCGTAAGCCTTCTGGGAGTGGTTCCCTGGGTTACCATGGTTCCCTTCAGGTTCACTGCCTTTTCATCCTTCTCCCGGATATACTCTTTAATGGCATCTTTTAGCTGCTGCCCGGACAGACTGGCAAAATCATTATCAGCCAGGTATTTTAGTTTTACTTCGTTGGGCGTTCCCTCCAGCCCTGCCGTATAGGCCGGGGAAACCACCGGGTCCGCCAGCTCCCATATCTTGCCTACCGGGTCCTTAAATGCTCCGTCGCCGTAAATCATGACCTCTACATTTTTCCCGGTCTTCTCCTTCATCATGGTGTGGATCTTGTCTACCATTTCCTGGCAGTGGATGGGGAATAATTTTACGGAATCCTCCGTGGCCTTGTTGGAGCCCAGCAAGCCGTACTTATCGTTGTAGCCGCTGCCGTCAACACTCTCTGTCAAAATCTCATCCAGGGAATACACCTTCTTTGCCCCGTTCTCCTTTAAGATCCGCTTGGTCCGCTGGCGGGTGTGGATATCGCAGGAAAGCACGGAATCCGTGTATTCCAGAATCGCTTTCGGATTGTTGGCGAAGATCACTTCCACCTGGGCCCCTGCATCCTGTATCATCTGCTTATAATACTCCACATAATCAACACCGGTAAAATAATGCTTGGGATATCCGAAAAGCTGACGGTATTTTTCTTCTGTCAGCACATCACTCCAGGGATTCACTCCCTTTTCATCCAGCAGATCCAGATCCAGCAGATGATTCCCCACTTCGTCGGAAGGATAGCTTAACATCAACACCACCTTTTTGCAGCCCATGGCGATCCCCTTTAAGCAGATTGCAAAACGGTTCCTGCTGAGGATGGGGAACAGAATCCCTACGGTGTCATCTCCAAACTTGCTTTTCACATCTGCAGCAATCTGAGCCGTGGTAGCATAATTTCCCTGGGCACGGGCCACTACAGCCTCTGTCACCGCGATCACATCCCTGTCTCGTATCTCAAAATTTTCTCCCTCTGCCGCTGCCAGTACGGAATCTACCACAATCTGCGCCAGATCATCTCCCTGCCGTATAATCGGAGCCCGAACTCCCCTGGAAACCGTTCCAACCATTCTATCCATATGCGTCTTCTCCTTGCCATTCTCTTATTCATCTGCCTACTGTCTATATTATACCATATCCTCCGGACATGTTCACTCCGTGGGATGCACATGATTTGCCTGGGTATCTGTCCTCCTGCGTCGGACGGCAAATCAGCGCCGGTATAATGTCTATCGACATTATACCATAAAACTTTGATTTCTCAATATGTTCTAATTAAAAATTAAGGCAGCAAATCAATTCCCTTAACGGCCAGCATGTAGTTTTTAATTCCCCAGTTTGCCAGAATAATGGCCACACCGATCCAGACAAGCATCTCATGTCGTTTCTTATATCCAACCGGCCTCTTTTTCACCAAGTCCCCTGCCAGCCGCAATACTTCCGCCACTGCCACCGCAGCCATATAAAATACCAAAGGATGATACTGGATGCTTTTCCATATCTCCCCATGGAAAAGGTACCGTATGGCTCTGGTGCCGCCGCAGCCCGGACAGTAATATCCGGTTAAAAGATGAAACAGGCAGGGAAATCCCTGCCTGGCTATCTCCAGCAATTTATAAAGCATACTGCCAAACTCCCATTCATACAGTCAGAAAGCAGCCTCTACAGTTCCGCCCGGATGGTCTGAAGAACCCCCTGATAGACAGAATCCAGCCTCTCCTCCAGCTTTTTCAGTTCCTCTTTAAACTGCCTCTCACTCTTTTTCTCTGTCAGAGCAGCATATTCATTGAGGCCTTCCAGAGTCACAATCCGGCAGGCTCCAAGGCACTGCTCCACCATCTCCTTCTGGGACTCATACCGTCCGGATATCCTGACAAAATAGCGGTGGGAAGAGACCTCCATGGGTGCAATCTCCAGCTTCTGCCCTGTCCATCCCAGGGGAATGTTGACATCCGGATTCTTGGCAGCTTCCATAATATCCGCCACCACCGCACTGGCTGTAGGCAACTTCCCGGCTCCGCTTCCATAGTACATGGAGGTTCCCAGCATATTGCCCTTCACCAGGATGCCGTTGTACACATCTGATACTGCATACAGAGGATGATCTGTCCCAATCATCACAGGCGCCACCCAGGCAAATACCTGATCCCCTTCCATGCGGCTGGATCCAAACAGCTTAATGGAAGTTCCCATCTTGCCGGCATACTTAAAGTCAATATCCGTAATCCTGGTGATCCCTTCTGTATGAATATCCTGATAATTCACTTCTTTTTTGGTAGCCATAGCAGTCAGAATCGCAATCTTGCGGCAGGTGTCATGTCCTTCCACATCCGCCTCCGGGTTCCGCTCCGCATACCCTAAATCCTGTGCCTCTTTCAGCGCTCCGTTAAACGAAGCCCCTTCCTTATCCATCTTTGTCAAAATGTAATTGGTGGTGCCGTTCAAAATCCCGGTGATCTCCTGGATTTTCTCTCCCATTAGGCAGGTATACAAGGGACGGATAATGGGAATTCCGCCGCCTACGCTGGCCTCAAACAGGAAATTTACCTTCTTTTTCCTGGCGATTTCCAGAAGCTCTGTGCCGTAAGCCGCCACCAGCGCCTTATTGGAGGTTGCCACATGCTTACCGGCCTCCAGGCAGGTCTTTACAAAAGAATATGCCGGGTTTAAGCCGCCCATGGTCTCCACCACAATCTGAATCTCCTCATCCTCAGCGATGACAGAAAAATCATGGATGATCTTTTCCTCCACCTCTGTCCCGGGAAATTCCCTTAAATCCAAAATGTACTTTACCTCTACGTCCTGTCCCACATCGGCGGCAATGACCTGTTTATTTGTCTTTAAAACCTCATAGACACCGGAACCGATAGTCCCGTATCCCATAATCGCAACTTTTATCATAGTATCTCCATTCTGCCCCGCCGTCTCTTGAATCCTATTTCTTCTCTCCGCCAAGACGTATCCATTTTAAATATGCACTGATAAACGGATCCAGACCGCCGTCCAGCACTGCGCCTACGTTGCCGCTTTCCTCATTGGTTCTGTGATCCTTTACCATGGTGTAGGGCTGGAGGACATAGGAACGTATCTGGCTGCCCCAGCCGTTGTCCGCCACATCACCCCGGATATCCGAAAGATTGGCTGCATTCTCCTGTTTCTTCAGCATAAACAGCTTTGCCTTCAGCATCTGCATGGCTTTATCCTTGTTCTGAAACTGAGAACGCTCATTCTGGCACTGCACCACAATCCCTGTGGGAAGATGGGTGATGCGGATGGCAGATGAAGTCTTGTTGATGTGCTGGCCCCCGGCGCCGCTGGAGCGGTACGTGTCAATCCGCAGGTCATCCGGATTAATCTCCACATCCAGATCCTCCTCGATATCCGGCATAATATCGCAGGATACAAAAGAAGTCTGCCGTTTTCCAGCTGCATTAAAGGGTGAAATCCTTACCAGCCTGTGAACCCCATGCTCTGACTTCAGATAGCCATACGCCTTTTCCCCGTTTATCTGCACGGTCACAGACTTAATCCCGGCTTCATCTCCGTCCAGATAGTCCAGAACCTCTGTGGTAAACCCTTTCTTATCCGCCCAGCGGCAATACATCCGGTAAAGCATGCTGCACCAGTCACAGGATTCGGTTCCTCCCGCTCCCGCATTGAGACGCAGAATAGCATTGCTGTCGTCATACTCCCCTGACAGCAGCGTGGTAATCCGAATACTTTCCAGCTCCCCCTCAAACTCCTCCAGCATCTGGGAAATCTCCGGAATCACCTCCGGATCATTTTCTTCATATCCCATCTCAATGAGAACACCGATGTCCTCATACTGCTGTTCCAGTTTTCGGAAAAGCTCCACTGTATCTTTTAGATTCTTTGCTTCCTTCATCAGTTTGGTGGAGCGCTCCGGGTCATCCCAGAAGCCTGGCTCCTCCATAGACCTGTCTAACTCGGCAATCCGTTTCTCCTTGTTGTCCAGGTCAAAGTGAATCCCTCACTTCCACTAATGGTTTTTCAAAGGTTGATAATGTGTATTTAAACTGATCCAATTCTACCACTGTGTCACCTTCTTTCTTATATTTGATTGGGCGCTCTATTTGATCCGCCCGCAGCACTGCTTATATTTCTTCCCGCTGCCGCAGGGGCAGGGATCGTTGGGATAAATCTTCTGGACAGTTTTCCTCACCGGAGCCTTGGAAAGGCTTTCATCCCGGTTGGTGCCTGTCACCTTGGCTGCCGGTTCCCGCTCTACCTTCTGCTCCACACGGATATGGAACAGGATGCGCACTGTGTCTTCCTTCACGGCAGCTGTCATGCCGTCAAACATCTCATAGGCGCTCATCTTGTACTCCACCAGCGGATCCCTCTGGCCGTATGCCTGAAGCCCGATCCCCTGGCGCAGCTGATCCATATCATCGATATGGGACATCCACTTGTTGTCAATGACCTTCAGAAGAATCACCCGCTCAATCTCACGGATCTGCTCAGCCTCAGGGAACTCCGCCTCCTTGGCCTCATACAGCTTCACAGCCTTCTCCTTCAGCATATGGCTCAGTTCCTTCTTCTTCATGGTCTGCCTCTGCTGGTCGCTTAAGACAACCGGCTCCAAAGGAACAATAGGAAGAAGAAGGGAATTCAGCTCGTTCAAATCCCAGGTATCGGCCGTGGAGTCCTCGGCGATAGCCATATCCACCGCATGCTCCACAATATCCGCCACCATCTTGAGAATCACATCCCTCATGTTGTCGCCGTCCAGCACTTTGCGGCGCTCCGCATAGATGACCTCCCGCTGTTCATTGGCTACCTCATCGTATTTCAACAGGTTCTCACGGATACCGTAGTTGTTGTTCTCGATTTTCTTCTGTGCCTTCTCGATGGCGCTGGACAGCATCTTGTGTTCAATCTGCTCTCCCTCCGGCACTCCCAGTGCATTGAACATGTCCATCAGACGGTCTGATCCAAACAGGCGCATCAGATCGTCCTCCAGGGAAATATAGAACCTGGACTCTCCCGGGTCTCCCTGACGCCCGGAACGGCCCCGCAGCTGATTGTCAATACGCCTGGACTCATGTCTCTCCGTACCGATAATCTTAAGCCCGCCTAATTCCACTGCCTTTTCATCCAGCTTAATATCCGTACCGCGGCCGGCCATGTTGGTGGCGATGGTAACAGCCTTGTAGACGCCTGCGTCCGCCACGATCTCTGCCTCCAGCTCATGGAACTTGGCATTCAGTACCTTGTGGGGGATTCCCTTTCTGTTCAGCATCTTGCTTAACATCTCGGAAGTCTCGATGGTGATGGTGCCTACCAGCACAGGCTGTCCCTTCTCATAAGCTTTTTCAATCTCTTCCACCACGGCCTTGAATTTCTCTTTCTTGGTCTTATACACTGCATCGTCCAGGTCAATACGGGCAATCGGCTTGTTGGTGGGAATGGAAATGGCATCCATGCCGTAGGTGTTGCGGAACTCCTTTTCCTCGGTTAGAGCTGTACCGGTCATACCGGCTTTCTTTCTGAATTTATTGAAGAAATTCTGAAATGTGATAGTGGCCAGGGTCTTGCTCTCCCTGCGGACATTCACATGCTCCTTGGCCTCAATAGCCTGATGCAGGCCGTCAGAATACCGTCTTCCCGGCATAATACGTCCCGTAAACTCATCTACAATCAGAACTTCGCTGTCCTTAACCACATAGTCCTTGTCTCTGAACATCAAATTGTTGGCCCGCAGGGCAAGGATAATATTGTGCTGAATCTCCAGATTCTCTGGATCCGCCAGATTCTGGATATGGAAGAAATCCTCTACCTTCTTCACACCGTCCTCTGTCAGGTTCACCACCTTGTCCTTTTCATTTACAATAAAGTCCCCTGTCTCCGTGATGTCCTCGCCCATAATGGCATTCAGCTTGGTGAACTCGCCGGAGGACTCTCCTCTCACCAGCTGCCTGGCCAGCATATCGCAGACCTCATACAGCTTAGTGGATTTGCCGCTCTGGCCGGATATAATAAGAGGAGTCCTGGCCTCGTCGATCAATACGGAGTCCACCTCATCGATAATGGCAAAATCCAGTTCCCGCAGCACCATCTGCTCTTTGTATATAGCCATGTTATCCCTAAGATAATCAAATCCCAGTTCATTGTTGGTCACATAGGTGATATCGCAGGCATAAGCCTTTTTCCTCTCCTCCGCAGTCATGGAGTTTAGCACCACTCCAACCGTAAGCCCCAGAAATTCATGGACGCTTCCCATCCACTCCGCGTCACGCTTGGCCAGATAGTCATTTACTGTTACAATGTGGACGCCCTTGCCTGCCAGGGCATTGAGATATGCCGGCGCAGTGGAGACCAGGGTCTTTCCTTCACCGGTTTTCATCTCGGCAATACGCCCCTGATGCAGAACAATGCCTCCGATAAGCTGCACCGGATAATGCTCCATGTTCAGTGTCCTTCTGGCCGCTTCCCTGACAACTGCAAAAGCCTCCGGGAGAATATCATCCAGAGTCTCCCCCTCTGCCAGGCGTTCCTTAAAGATCCTGGTCTTATCCCGAAGCTGTTCAGCAGACAGCTCCATCATCTCCGAACGCATAGCCACGATCTTATCTACAATCGGATATATTAACTTCAGTTCACGTTCACTGTGGGTACCGAACACCTTTTCAATGAGATTCATGAATCACACTCCTATGATTTCTCTTCTTTAAATTTATTTTTTGATATAATCCTATACATTGTATCACCAACCCTGGTTTTATTCAACTAAATCGTCCTCTATTCACAAAATTTTTACTTTTCAGGACGGTGTAACTTTTTTTCTTACGGCAAACCTGGCATTTTGCACAAAAACAACCGTTCTTTTTTGGTTATCCACACCATCCACACAATTTCTCCCCAACCATCTCCAGACTTATCCACATAATAAATTCCTTTAACCTCCTATAAAAATCAGTTGTACACCGAGTTATCCACATTATCCACATTTTTTTACACCGTCCCCCCGTCCCCTAATTTTTTGTACACATATAATAAAATTCCTTTTTCTGCCACCTTTTCTCCTCAGATCCACCCTGCAGAAATTCAATAAACTTCAAAACTCTTTTCCTATAATTGTCACAAAATTGCAATGTTTTTCATTGAATATTTTGACTATGTATGCTATACTAAGCTTATCTCAAAAGAAGGAGTTGATTCTATGCGTTATACAATTACAGGAAGAAATATGGATGTGACCCAAGGTCTGAAAGACGCAGTGCAGGATAAGCTGGGAAAACTTGAGTGCTTTTTTACCCCGGATACAGAGGTTATCGTAACCCTCAGTGTCCAGAAGGACATGCAGAAAATCGAGGTTACCATCCCAGTGAAGGGAAGCATTATCCGCGCGGAGGAATCCAGCACCGATATGTATGTATCCATTGATCTGGTAGAAGAGGTCATTGAACGCCAGATACGCAGATACAGAAAAAAACTGATCGATAAAAAACAATCTGCCCAATCCTTCTCCCAATTATTCATCGACGAATCCGAAGATGCTGAAAACGAAGAGATCAGCATCGTCAAAACCAAACGTTTCGGCATGAAACCCATGTTCCCGGAAGATGCCTGCGTAGAGATGGAGCTTCTGGGCCACAACTTCTACATGTTCCAAAACGCCGAAACCGACCAGGTAAACGTAGTCTACAAACGAAAAAACAACACCTACGGCCTAATCGAACCCGAATTCTAAAACCTTCCATATATAAATCTTAAGAGGCGCCCTCCCGGCCGCCTCTTACCTTTTTCCCTTTCCTGCTTTTCCCAATTTTTGCTTTTCCTGCTTTTGCTTTTCCTGCTTTTGCTTTTCCTGCTTTTGCTTTTCCCGCTTTTTGCTTTTCCTCTCCCTAACTCCCGCTGAAAAAGTAGCTTCCGGGCATGTATGAAACATCTGAAGACCATTTTTCACGTCAGCACTTAGCGCACGTCCTTTGTGCGCTTAGTACTGCTACGTGAAAACCTGAGCGAGAGCGCGTCTGAAGATGTTTCATACATGCCCGGAAGCGCCCCCCTTTTTCACCTCCTACCCCCTTAAATACCTCTCCACACTCCCAACCGCATTAGCCCCGTCTGCCGCAGCCGTAATAATCTGCCGTAGCTGCTTATCTCTCACATCCCCCGCCACAAAAATCCCTGCCGACGAGGTTCTTCCATCCTCCCCTGCCACAATATATCCCTGGTTCATATTCACAATCCCCTGGAATGCCTGGCTGTTGGGAGTAATCCCTACGGCAATAAACACACCCTGAACCGCCAGCCCGTTTATCTCACCGCTTTTTACATTCCTCAGCCGGATCCCCTCCACCTGGCTCTCTCCCTGGATCTCTTCCACCACTGTATCCCAGAGAACCTCAATATTGTCCTGCTTAAAAAGGGTCTCCTGCAGGCTTCTGGCCCCCCGCAGCTCATCCCTTCTGTGAATCAGATACACCCGCTTACACATTCTGGACAGGAAAATGGCATCCTCCAGGGCCACGTCTCCGCCGCCTACAACTGCAGTAACCTTATTTCGGAAAAATGCGCCGTCACAGGTTGCGCAGTAAGACACTCCCATGCCTGTCAGCGCCTCCTCCCCCGGCACCCCCAGCTTCCTGTGAACCGCACCGGAGGCAATCAAAACTGCCTTTGTCCTGTAGCTGCCATTTTCGCAGACGATCACTTTCCCTTCTTCGTCCTCCTCGATCCTTATGACAGTATCGACGGCAAAGACAGCGCCCAGCTTCTCCGCATGATCCCTGAACTTCATCCCCAGGTCAAATCCGCCGATCCCAGGCAGGCCAGGATAATTATCCACCTCATAGGTGGTTAAAACCTGGCCGCCGCTCATCATTTCTTTCTCAATAACCAGGGTTTCCAGCCTGGCTCTCTGGGCATAGATAGCAGCCGCCAGCCCTGCCGGGCCGGATCCAATGATAATCAACTCATATATTTTTTCCATCTTCCATCCCTTCCTTATTCTCCTGACTATCTGCTGTTTCGGCTGATAGACAGCAGCTTCTGTCTCAGTTCTTCTTCAATCCTTCCCAGCTCCTGCTCTGCGCTGCGCCGTTTTGTCCGTCCGTCCTCCTGAATCTTCAGTACTTCATCCAATGTATAAATAAGGCTCTTATTCGTCTCCTTCAGCGTCTCGATGTCCACGATTCCCCGCTCCGATTCTTTGGCTGTCTCGATAGTAGCCATCTTAAGCATCTCCGCGTTTTTCCTCAGCAGTTCATTGGTGGTATCGGATACCTGCTTCTGCGCCCTTGCCGCCTCTGTAGAATGATTCAGCCCTACAGCCAGAACCATCTGTGTTTTCCACAAAGGAATAGTATTTACCAGGGTAGACTGTATCTTTTCCGACATGGCCGTATCATTGTTCTGGATCAGGCGGATCTGAGGCGCCATCTGCAAAGACACCATCCTGGTAAGCTCAAGATCGTGAAGCTTCTTCTCAAAGCGGTTGCACAGATTCGCCAGATCATTGGCAGCCTGGGTATCCTCGGGAAGGCCGCTTTTCTCCGCCTTCTCCACTGCCTTTGGCAGCTCTGTCTTCATCGTCTCGTTCAGCTTCTTCTTCCCTGCCATAATATACATAGACAGTTCCTTCAGGTAAGACAGATTCAGATCATACATGTGATCCAGAGTTGCCACGTCCTTTAAAAGCTGGATCTGATGCCCCTCCAGCATTTTACAGACCTGGTTGATATGAGTCTCCGCCTTCTCGTACTTTGCCTTCATACTGGATAGTTTGTTCCCGTTTTTCCGAAAAATACCAAGAAATCCTTTATCCTCTTCTGCCTCCATGGTTTTTAACTCCCCCACCATGTCCGTAAGCATCTGGCCGATCTCCCCCAGATCCTTGGTCTTAATATGCTCTAAGGCTGTCTCGGAAAAATCAGCGATCTTTTTCTGCGCCCCTGTCCCGTACATCAAAACCATATTGGAATTGCTAAGATCAATGGACGCGGCAAAATCATCCACCATTTTCTGTTCCTTGGGACTTAAAACCACCTCTGGTTCCTTCTTCTCCTGTACAGGCTCCGCCTTTTTTATGCCTGTCTCCTCCTGCTCCATGTCCTCAGGATACAGGGTCAATACCGGTTCCGCCACCTGTTCAAACTCACGCTCCATACCTGTGCCTCCTTTTCCTTTCCATGTACTCCGGGAATCCCATCGTGTCTGATTCCAAAAATACATCTCCATATGCTGCCAAAGTCTCTCTGTCTGATTGTGTCAGCTTCCGGCAGTTTATCTCAATCTTCATCCTGTCTGAAATCTGATGCGGTAAGCCCTTCCCTGGCCAGCATGGACTGCAGCACAGAGGCATCGCTTAAGACATCAAAGGTTTTATCCTGATAAAAATCATCCAGCAGCTTTTCAAATGCTCCGTTTATGGTATCCAGTGTATGCCGGATTTCTTTTTTCGCTCTTTTTACATTGTCCCCCGGAAATTCCACTGCGGCAAACTCCTGGTAGGAGGTCACCAGCTTTACGGTGGTTGGGAGGTAATATTCCATAAACTGATCCAGCTCCTCCACCTGATCCGGCTGCTTTTTCAGGGCTTCAAACAGCTGTTCCAGTATGGCATCCAGGCGCTCCAGTTTTCCTGTCATCTCCCTGTCAGGGATGGATTCACGAAGCCTGTCCAGGGTTTCCATATATTCTCTGCCCCGGGCAATACTCTCCCCTGCCGGGCTTTTTTCCTGAATGTCCCACACTTCTCTTTCCCGGGTCTGCTTTTTCTGCTGCTCCTGCTGCCGTTGGATTAAAGAATCCTGGGTAAGCCTGTACTGCTGGTATGTCTCCTCATTCAGCAGAAGGCAGGTCTCCTGATCATCCATCCTGGCGTCGGGAAGCATTCCCAGCTTCAGCATCTTTTTTAAATCCTTCCGGATATATTTCAGGCTTCTGGAGCTGTTTTTCTCCAGACGCTCCAGCTCGCAGTATCCCTTTCCATGTATCTTCAGTTCCTTTAAATACTCCTTAAGCCTTCCGATCCTGCAGTTATTTCTGATCCCCACAAAAAGCATCACATAAAAAAATAGTGCAATGCTCCCCAGGGTTCCCACGGCCCACCATCCTGCAAAGCTTTGAAGAGGGATGGCCACCATTGCCGTCAGAACCAGGGCCAGCACACTGAAGCCTACGCTTCCAATACTTCCGAATACTGTAAAAAGGATTCCCGAAACCATGCCTCTCTTATTCACCCGAATCTCCAGAGGCTTTGGCCTGACCTGAGGCTTTATCTGTTTCACTTTATCCAGGGCAGTATTCACCGTATCCCCTATAGCCTGGTTCAGCTGTCCGAAATCCATAGAATCCAGCGCGTCCTTAAACGCATTCCTGATCTGCTCCGGAATATCTTCCCTCTGCCCGTAATTCCGGTTTTCCATCCTGCTTCCTCCCCTATGTCCTTTATTATTTACCCTCTTAAAATCATATAAAGTGTACTACATTTTCTCTTATTTTGCAATTAGTTCAAAGATGGTGTATACTAAGAATAACGAGATAACTGCTTCAAAATATTCATATGAAATAAAACAGGAGACACTATGCCCAGAAAAACCGTACTCATAACAGGCGCCTCCCGGGGAATCGGGAAAGCCATCGCCGTAAAATTTGCCCGGGAACAATACAACATAGCCATCAGCTGCATTTCCCGGGAGCCAAGCCTTATGGAGGTAAAAGAAGAAATCCAGTCCTGTGGCGTTCCCTGCCTTACATTCTTAGGCGATGCCGGGAATATGGAACACTGTACCACCATGTTTTCACAGATAAAGAACCGCTTCGGCACATTAGATGTCCTGGTAAATAACGCAGGCGTTTCCTATATCGGCCTTCTCCAGGACATGACCTCTGAGGACTGGGACAGGATAATCCGCACAAACCTGACTTCTGTCTTTAACTGCTGCAAGCTGGCCGTACCTGACATGGTATCCAGAAAGCAGGGGAAAATCATCAACATTTCCTCTGTCTGGGGCAGCACAGGCGCTTCCTGCGAGGCCGCCTACTCTGCCTCCAAAGGCGGCGTAAACGCCTTCACCAAAGCTCTGGCAAAAGAGCTGGCCCCCAGCAACATTCAGGTCAATGCCGTGGCCTGCGGCGCCATGGACACGGAGATGAACCGTTTTTTGTCGGAAGATGAGATGGCCTCTCTTCTTGATGAAATCCCTTCCGGGCGGTTAGGCCGGCCGGAGGAAGCCGCCGATCTGGTGTATTATCTGGCTCTGGAAAATTCTTATCTGACCGGACAGGTCATCGGTCTTGACGGGGGGTGGATATAATGCCTACCACCTATGCCCATTACCGTTTTGGCAGAGATGTCTACAGACAGCTTCCCCTTTCCCTTCAGGAATCGGTGGATCAGTACACAGGCCTCTACAATACAGGGGTTCACGGGCCTGACCTTTTATTCTACTATAAGGCGCTGACGAAAAATCCCGTCAGCCAGACAGGTGCTGCCATCCACCAGAAGGCCGGGCACTGCTTCTTTGAGCCGGCTGCCCTGCAGGTAAAAGCAATGGCAGACCCTGAGCCTGCCATGGTGTATCTGTTTGGATTTATATGCCATTTTACCCTGGACAGCATCTGCCACCCGTATATTGAACAGATGGTCCGGACGAGCAAGCTCTCTCACAGCGCCATTGAGGCGGAGCTGGATCGTTTCTTCCTGGAAAAGGACGGATATCCTCCTCTTTCCTACCGCCCTGTCAGTCACCTGACCCCCTGTATTTTCCATGCCCGCATCATCGCCCCGTTCTTTCCCGGAATCGGCGTGAGAAAAATCCTGACCTGCATGGAGTCCCAGCGCTTCTACTTAAGCCTTCTGGTAGTCCCCGGCCCTGTGAGAAACAAGCTGGCCCGCAAAATTGCAGGTTTTAAATCCAAAAGCATTGCAGACATGATCATGCCTTACAAAAAGATTCCCGAATGCATTCCTATGAACCTTCATATGGAAGGCCTGTACAGCCAGGCTGTATCCACAGCAGCAGACCTGATACAAAACTATGTGGCCTGCACAGCCGGGATGGCTTCTCTGGATGTACGGTTCAATCATACCTTCGGAGAGTTCTGACGCAGCGGAATGCCGTTTTTGCATTCTGTGTGCATCTCCCGGTTTATTTTTAAAAGCTTCGGATGGTATCCTGGGAATCATCCCTGGTATTCTGGATACTGCGGATCACCACATAGTATCCTGTATTGTCGTTTATCTTTACATAAACCCGATCGCCTGTTTTATGTTTAAATATAGCTTTTCCAAGAGGGGACTCTGTGCTGATGAGTCCTCTTAAGGAGCTGCCCCGGATGGAGGTGACCAGGCGGTATGTCTCCACCTCGTCGTCATCCTCCATGTACAGCTCCACCGTATTGTTAATTCCCACCTCATCCTCTTCGGAGTCATCAGATACGATCTCTGCCCTCTTCAGCATTTTTTCCAGATACCGGATTCTGCTCTCATTCTGATTCTTGTCCTTTTTAGCGGCATAATACTCAAAATTTTCGCTTAGGTCTCCCTGTGCCCTGGCTTCCTTTACTGCCTCCAGGGCATTCTTGCGGACTACCAGCTTCCTGTGCTGGATTTCTTCCTGTATTTTTTCCACATCGCTTTTTGTCAGTTTTTCTCCCATAATTCCCTGCTTCCTTTCCAATCCTTACATCCTCCAGATACCTGGCCAGTTCCTCATCTGTCTGGCCGAAGAGATAATTGCCGCTTCGCTTGGGCAGGCGATCCAGATGTTCCTTCTGTATCTCCTGGCTGACCCGCTCCACCTCTTCCCTGAAATCTTTGGCTGACCACAGCCTGCACCCTTCCCCCCGGATGATCAGCTGCTCCAGGCCGTCGGAGGTAGCTACGGTTACCTGGTGGTTTTTCCCCATCTCATGGGCCAGCTTCTCAATATACTGATCCGCGGTCTCTGCCTCCTTTGTATAGACCACATGGATATTGTTGTATTTTAACGCCTGTCCGATATTCCCCTCCACCTTATACGCGTCAAAAACCAGGATCACCCTGCATTTTTGGTAGCCCTGATAGTTGCAGAGAATATCCATCAGCTTGTGTCTGGCTCCGTCTATGGTAGCCTTCGCCAGCTCATTCAGCTCTTTCCAGGCGAAGATAATGTTGTATCCGTCCACCAGAAGATATTCCTCCACAGGCTCTTCCCTTGGGATCTCCGCCTGTTTCTTCTGTGTGTAGGACACTGTCCTGGCGCCTGCCTCCCCGGGGAGAGAACGTTTCTTCTCCCCGTAGGTCCGCAGGAAAATAGCCTCCAGCTCTTTTTCATCGCTTCCCCACGAAGAGGCCCCTCCGGAAGAAG
This sequence comes from uncultured Hungatella sp., assembly GCA_910585435.1. Taxonomy (GTDB): domain Bacteria; phylum Bacillota; class Clostridia; order Lachnospirales; family Lachnospiraceae; genus UBA3402. Next base: position 163,234 of record CAJUEJ010000007.1, read on the forward strand.
GATAAGAAGGCCGGGGCCTGTCCACCTCTGCCGGCGCCGCCTCCTTTTCCCTTCTGGCCTTTACGGCCACAGGGCTTTCCACATGCATATAGTCCTTCACCTGATCCCAGCTTACCACATATCCTGCCCCGTGAGAGCAGAATACAGAGCCTGTGGGATTGTCCGGATCCGTGTCCGCATCATAGCCTATGGCCTCTGCCACCTGGCTTTCATTGGGGCACAGCTCATATCCTTTCAAGCTGCAGGACAGTTTTCCTCTTCCCTTGGTATATACCACCACATCTGTCTGATAGTCCCGCATCATGGCCACCGGGGCTGTCCCTGTTATAACCGTCATCTCTCCCTGCATTTCAGGCTGCTGAAACCTTCCCTGCATCCGTTCAATATCTGAAAGGGCCCTGCCTGTAGATTCCGACGGAATCTCCAGCCGGAACTGATAGTATGGTTCCAGCAGGCGGCAGCCTGCCTCTCTCAGCCCCTGCCTCACTGCCCGGTAAGTGGCCTGCCGGAAATCACCGCCCTCCGTATGCTTGATATGGGCCCGCCCGGCAATCAGCGTGATCTTCACATCTGTAAGCTCTCCGCCCACCAGCACTCCTACGTGCCGTTTCTCTTCCAGGTGGGTCAGAATCAGCCGCTGCCAGTTACGATCCAGCACATCCTCGCTGCAGTCTGTCTCAAACTGGAGCCCGCTTCCCCTCTCAGCCGGCTCCATCCACAGATGGACCTCAGCATAGTGGCGGAGAGGCTCAAAGTGCCCCACTCCCTCCGCCGCCTGGGCGATGGTTTCCTTGTATACGATACTGCCTTCTCCAAATCCCACCTTCATCCCGAACCGTTCTTCCATCAGGCTGCGGAGTATCTCCATCTGCACCTGTCCCATGACCTGAATCTGAATCTCTCCCGACGCCTCATTCCACACCACATGAAGCTGAGGCTCCTCCTCTTCCATCTGCTTAAGCTTTGGCAGCATGGTGTGGGCATCACACTCGGCGGGAAGCAGCAGCTGGTAGGTGAGAACCGGCTCCAGCACAGGAAGCTCCTCTCCCCTGGCAGCTCCCAAAGCCTGTCCTGCGTAGGTGGACACAGGCCCGGTCACTGCGCAGATGCATCCCGGATCCGCCTGCTCTGCTGCCTCGTATTTGGCTCCTGAGTAGATGCGTATCTGATTTATCTTCTCTCCGGCCTCCTCCTCCCCCTTCTTCCCAACCGGCAGAATATCCTTTACTTTCAGGCATCCTCCCGTTATCTTCATATGGGTCAGCCGGTTCCCCTGCTGATCTCTGGAAATCTTGTAGACCCTGGCGGCAAATGCTTCCCCTGCCTTTATATCCTGGCTGTACCTTTCGATTCCCTCCAGAAGCTTATCCACCCCCTGCTCCTTAAGAGCCGAACCAAAATAGCAGGGAAATACCTGGCGTCTGGCGATTAACAACCGAATGTCATCCTCCTCCACATTTCCCTGCTCTAAATACTTCTCCAGAACGGCCTCATCGCCGCTCATAGCCAGCTCCTCCAGCCATGCCTCCCTGTCTGTGGTTCCCTCCGGATCAAAGGGGATGCAGCTGTCATGGAGCCTGCTTTTCATCTCTCCAAGCAGGCTGTCCCGGCAGGTTCCTGCCTGATCCATCTTGTTGACAAACAAAAACACAGGCACATGATACCGTTCCAGCAGACGCCACAAAGTCTCCGTATGTCCCTGGACCCCGTCCGCCCCGCTGACAATCAGCACAGCGTAGTCCAGCACCTGAAGGGTTCTCTCCATCTCCGCCGAAAAATCCACGTGTCCCGGTGTATCTAAAAGGGTAACCTCTGTTTCTCCAAGCTGAAACACAGCCTGTTTTGAAAAAATAGTGATTCCCCTGGTCTTCTCCAATTCATAGGTATCCAAAAAAGCGTCTCTGTTATCTACTCTTCCCAGCCTGCGGATGCTTCCTGTGAGAAACAGGATTTCTTCCGACAGCGTGGTCTTTCCCGCGTCCACGTGGGCCAGGATTCCAAGTACCAGCCGTTTTTTCATACAGTCACTTACTTTCTATCTATGTTCTATGCCAAATTCCGCCGAAGTAATGGAGCAGGGAAAACTTCCCCCTGCTCGCCGCGCGGCCCACACACCGCCTTAGGGACATATTCCTATGTGTGGGCCTGTGCAATGGAGCCGGGGCAAAACCTTTCCCCTGCCCGCGCCAGGCACCTGTCAGCCCTTGCTGACATATTTCCTTTGGACGCCCGTGTGTATGCAAAACTCCGCAGGAAATAACCTGCGGAGTGTCCATATCTTTGAGTCCGTATATTCTGTTGGTGATTATCTCTTGGAGAACTGTGGAGCGCGGCGGGCTGCCTTTAAGCCGTACTTCTTTCTCTCTTTCATTCTCGGATCTCTGGTCAGGAATCCGGCCTTCTTTAAAATCGGGCGGTACTCAGCGTCTGCCTGAAGAAGCGCACGGGAGATACCATGACGGATAGCTCCTGCCTGTCCTGTAAAACCACCGCCGCGTACATTCACCAGTACGTCAAACTTGTCAACAGTCTCTGTGGCTACCATAGGCTGGCGAACCACTACCTTTAAGGTCTCCAGTCCCAAATACTCGTCAATATCTCTTTTATTAATGGTAATCTTACCGGTACCCGGTACTAAATATACTCTGGCGATTGATTTTTTCCTTCTGCCTGTTCCATAATATCTTGTGTTAGCCATTCTATTTTCCTCCTTTCAGTCCCTCTATTAAAACTTGAATTCTAAAACTTCTGGTTTCTGGGCTGCCTGCTCATGCTCTGGTCCGGCATAAACATGAAGTTTCTTCATCATATCGTTTCCTAAAGGTCCTTTCGGAAGCATACCCTTCACTGCCAGCTCGACAACTTTCTCCGGCTTTTTAGCCATCATCTCACGCAGCGTAGTCTCCTTCATGCCGCCTACATATGCGGAGTGACGGTAATAAATCTTCTGATCCAGCTTCTTGCCGGTAACTTTTACCTTCTCGGCATTTACAATAATTACATAGTCGCCGCAGTCCATATGAGGTGTGAAAATCGGCTTGTTCTTTCCTCTTAAAACTTTTGCCACTTCTGAAGACAAACGTCCTAACGTATATCCTGTAGCGTCTACTACGTACCATTTTCTCTCAATCGTCGATGGACTGGCCATAAAACTCTTCATTGGTTACCCTCCTGTGATATTCTCTGATTTTCAATAATTTAATACTTTCAATATATTGTAAAATGCTATTCCGGGGCTTTGGCAAAAGCATTTTCACGTAATGTCACATTTACACATTATATAACACACATCCTGGCGTGTCAACCTCTTTTTCCCATAAAAATAGCAGAAAAACAGCTAAAATCTCAACTATTCAGCCCTGGGCGGCAGTCCTGTACCAGCTGACGGCTCCGTCCGGAAAAATACAGCCTGTCCGCTCCTGTATCCGGATTATGGGAATCTCTCCAGTCTCCGTCTGCTCCCTGAAGCTGTAATATCCGTAGCTTCTGTCTGTACCGATTCTTCCGGCCTTCTCCCTGTCACACACGTACACATACCGGGCGCCGTTGCGGACAGCCTGATGTGTCACCCGCATCAGCAGCCGGTCAAAGTCCTCTCTGGCACACCGGTCAATAATAAGATAGGCGGCCTTTTGCTCCTGAATATCCTCCTGGAGCAGATGGTAACACCATTCTTCATTTTCCCCGGTGATTACTGGCTTCAATTCTGTCTCATATTCCATGCTGATTAAGGTCAGCCCCCGGGCCGGCGCCGTAGGCCCTGCCTTCTGACGGTCCCTGGCCCTCAAAATCTCTTTCACATGCTCTGGCGGATAGACCCCCATCCCTGCCTTCATCAGTGTCCCTGCAATGATCCGCACCATATTATAGAGGAATCCGCTTCCGCTGATACGGATTGTAATCATATCCTCCTGCTTTTCCACATCCAGGCTATACACGGTCCGCACCGTTTCCTCTGCCTGCCCTCTCACTGTACAGAAGCTTTTAAAATCATGCTCCCCCACCAGATAAGAGGCTCCCTGCCTCATCTTCTCTATATCCAGAGGAAAATAGCAGAAATGGGAATACAGGCGTTTCGTAGGCATGGCAATCTTTCGGTTTAAAATCCGGTACTCATACGTCTTAACGCAATTCTGCTTTCTGGGATGCCATCCACAGTCTACCTGTTCTGAGCTTAAGATCCGGATATCCTCCGGAAGCCGCTGGTTCAGGGCAAAGCAGATCTTGTCTGCCGGCATCCGGTTCTCTGTGTCGAATACCGCTACATTTCCCTCTGCATGAACTCCGGAATCGGTTCTGCTGGCTCCGATAACAGCTATGGGTTCTTTCAAAAGCCGGGACAATTCCTGGTTCAATACCTCTTCTATGGTAATTCCGTTAGGCTGCAGCTGCCATCCGCAGTAATTGGTCCCGTCATAGGCCAGAACCATTCGAACTCGTTTCATCTCCCATCCTTCCTGAACAGGCTTTTGCTGCACCGCTCCCTGCTCACAGCGCCACCTTGATCCCGATTATGCCTGCCATATAGGCTCCGTAGAGCAGATAAGCCATCCGATCCCGCCTTTCGTATTTCAAAGGCTTCATCTTCGTCCTTCCTTCGCCTCCGTGGTAGCACCTGGCCTCCATAGCCATAGCCAGATCCGTGGCACGCCTGAACGCAGAGATAAACAGGGGAACCAGAAGAGGGACCATGCTTTTGGCTTTCTGAATCAGATTCCCGCTTTCAAAATCAGCCCCCCTGGCCATCTGGGCCTTCATGATCTTGTCGGTCTCCTCCACCAGAATCGGTATAAACCGGAGGGCAATAGACATCATCATGGAAATCTCATGGACAGGCACCCGGATCACCTTCAAAAATCCCAGGCTTTTCTCCAGCCCGTCTGTCAGCTGGTTGGGAGTTGTAGTCAAAGTCATAATAGAAGAACCGATAACCAGATAAATCAACCGAAGCCCCATAAAACAGGCAATTCTAAGCCCTTCTCTGGTAACCTTTAAAAATCCCAGACGAAACAGCTCCTCCCCGTCTGTCAAAAACAGGTTAAAGCTGACGCTGATCAGCAGAAGGAACACGATGGCTTTCAGTCCCCGCACCATAAAAGAAAAGGGCACCCTGGACATTTTGATGCAGAACACCAGAAATACGGTAGCCAGAGCATACGCCCACAGGCTGTCTGCCAAAAAAAGCGAAATAATAAATATCATGGTTCCGAACAGCTTTGTCCTGGGATCCATCCGGTGAAGTACGGAGTTTACCGGGTAAAACTGTCCTAACGTAATGTCTCTAATCATATGATCCTCCAATGAAACGGCATTATTTCCCCAGAAGCTTTAAGATTGCGTCTCTGGCCTCTTCCACCGTGGTAATATCCTCCTCAACCGGAATCCCCTGCTCTCGCAGGGCATGGGTTATATATGTCACCTGAGGCGCTGCCAGCCCCATGGACTCCAGCTCCTTATAATGCTCAAAAACCTGCCTGGGGGTTCCGTCAAATGCCTTTTCCCCGTGATTCATCACCATCAGCCGATCCGCATATCTGGCAATGTCCTCCATGCTGTGGGATACCAGGATAATGGTCATCCCCCGTTTGTCATGAAGCTCTTTAATCTGGTCTAAAATCTCGTCCCGGCCCCGGGGATCCAGCCCGGCCGTAGGCTCGTCTAAAATCAGGACCTCCGGCTTCATGGCCAGAACACCGGCTATGGCCACTCTCCGTTTCTGTCCCCCGGACAGCTCAAAGGGGGATTGCTCCCAATACTTCTCCTTCAGCCCTACCAGCTCCAGGGCTTCCCTGGCCCGCTCCTTTATCTCTTCCTGGCTTAATCCCAGATTCCTGGGGCCATAGCACACATCTGAAAACACGTCTATCTCAAACAGCTGATGCTCCGGATACTGAAACACCAGCCCCACTTTGCTTCTCAGCTCCTTTAAGCTGTATCCTTCACTGTAAATATCTGTTCCGTTAAACCAGATTTTCCCGCTGGAAGGGCGGATCAGCCCGTTTAAGTGCTGAATCAGCGTGGACTTTCCAGAGCCCGTATGCCCGATAAGCCCTACAAACTGATTATCCGGAATCTCAAAATTTATATCTTTAAGGGCATGCTGTTCAAATGCCGTTCCCTGGCCGTAAATATAATTCAGGCCCTCTGCTTTAATCGCCATAATTGCTCTCCCGTCTCTTTAAAATGGGCACCAGGCTGTCCAAAAGCTCCTGCTGAGTCAGGATTCCCTCCGGCAGGTCAACCCCTGCCTTCCGAAGCTCATATGCCAGCTCCGTCACCTGAGGCACATCCAGACGGTATCCCTTCAGCTGATCCACCCTGGAAAATATCTCCCTGGGAGTTCCGTCCATCACCAGTCTGCCGTCGTCCATGACCATCACCCGATCCGCCTCAATCACCTCTTCCATGTAGTGGGTGATCAAAAGCACAGTGATCCCTTCCTGTTTATTCAGTTCCTTTACTGTCCGGATCACGTCTTTTCGCCCGTTGGGATCCAGCATTGCCGTAGGCTCATCCAGGACAATACACTCCGGCCTCATAGCCATGACTCCGGCTATGGCCACTCTCTGTTTCTGTCCTCCGGACAGCTTATTGGGAGATTTATGGCGATATGCAGTCATTCCCACTGCCTTTAAGCTGTCATCCACCCGCTTCCATATCTCTTCTGTGGGGATCCCTATATTTTCCGGGCCGAATCCCACATCCTCCTCCACCACATTGCCAATAATCTGGTTGTCCGGATTCTGGAACACCATGCCCGCTTTTTTGCGAATCTCCCAGATGGAGCTTTCGTCTGCTGTATTCATTCCCGAAACCCAGACCGTTCCTTCTGTAGGTGTCAGAATACCATTGATCTGCTTGGCAAATGTAGATTTCCCGGAACCGTTGTGTCCTAAAATGGCGACAAAGCTTCCCTTCTCAATCTCCACGTCCAGATTGTCAATAGCCCTGTCCACTTCCTCTATGTTCTCTTCCTCGTCTCTCCGGATATATTCATAGATCAATTTGCTGGCTTTTACGATATTCATACTATCCTTTCTATTCCCATGTCTTCATCTACGTTTTCCAATTTTAGATGAAATCCCTCCATTAGTCAAGCATTTCATACTGCCAAAAGGGCACAGCCTGGTGGCTGCACCCTTAATTTTCAGAATCTGTACAACATTATAACCGTCATCTGTTCCACACACCGTTGCCATCTACATAGAACGTGTCGATAACCGTATTCACCGCTTTGTGGCCGGACCCCGGGTAGAAATAATACCAGTTTCCGTCTGCCTGATACCAGCCCTCCGCCATAATTCCGTCTGCCTTCAGATAGTAAGTCTGACCGCCGGTCACCAGCCACCCGATTCTCATGGCGCCTTCCACGCCTCCGTCTTCAGGCCGGTTCAGGTAGTACCATTGACCTCCGGCCTTGATCCATCCGGAATACATGGCTCCGCTGTCCAACAGATAATAGGTCAAACCATCTTTGTTCTGCCAGCCGGTCAGCATTCTTCCGGAGGCATCAAACAAATACCACTTGCCATCTACCTTCAGCCAGGAATTCCTCTGGTAGGATCCGTCCGGGTATCGGTAGTACCAGGTGCTGCCGTCCAGAATCCATCCTACACGGTTTGTGCTGGAACCGGCTCCGGTACTGTCTGTCTGCCCGCTGCCGTCTGACACATTCTCTGAATCAATATACAGCTCGTCTGACTCCAGCCAGGCGCTTCTCTTTCCGTATTTCTTTTCTTCCTCTGTATAGGGAACGGTTCTCACCTTGTAGGTGTAGGTCCCGGCTTTTGTCATGTAGGGATAAAAATTATAGGATGTTCCCTTGTAGCTTTCCAGCTTTTTTATAACCGTGCTGCCCCTGTACAGGTATACATCATAATATCCGGATGTAATGGTTCTGGTATAATCATCGTCATCTATGTCCGCATTCCATCTGGCTCTCCCCAGCGCAGAGTAAGACCAGGTGGCCTCTGCAGGCGCAGGGTACTCTCCCTTGATTCCATTGACCTTTACAACGATCTCCAGTTCCTTGCTGCTTCTCCTTCTGGCACTGACAAAGGTTCCTCCTTTGACACTGACATTGCTGGAGCTGTAGGTTCCCTGAAACCCGTAATTGGTATCATTCACATAGAGGTAGAGCCGCATCTTGGGCTCCTGTCCGATATTCATATACTGGCTGGTAGAAGTTACCCACTCTGCCTCACGGACATAGTATTTCTCTGAATTCGTAGCCGCATACGTGCCGTCCCTGGAATCTGTGGAATTGTCAACAAGGTCAATATTCTCCGGCAGACGATTCCCGACTCCTGTGTCGGTCCCTACCCTGACAGTCACGGAACTGATACTTTTCGTAGCCGCCAATGCCGTACCTGGCTTCAAGCTTACCAGCAGGCAGACAAACAGCGTCAAACACCAAACTCTTTTCCATCTTTTCCCCATGGCTATTCCTCCCATATAAACCAAATCTTCTGCCTCGCTTTTATATATTAATTATAAACTTTCCCCTATTGACCGTCAACTTACGATATTCTTTCTTTTCCATAACGCCTTTTTCAGAAAATTCCATACAAAATAGAAAGGAATCCCTATAGAAAAGATTGGGGCTTGCCAGACTCCTGCGCAAAAGCAGGATCGCAGCATAAAATTAAAACCGCGGCTGTATGAACAAGCTCACACTGCCGCGGTCTTCTTATGATTCTATTATACTAATTCAAGCAGAACTTCCATAGCACCGTCGCCTTTACGCTGGCCGATCTTGACGATTCTGGTATAACCGCCGTTTCTGGTAGCGTATCTGGGCCCAATCTCATCGAACAGCTTTGCCGGCAGATCAATGGATTTGGTGTTTTTCTTTCTTCCGGCTGGTGTGGAAGGAACTTCCGTAACATCATAGAGAGTCTTAAGCATCTGCCTTCTGGCATGAAGCCTGGAGGGCTTATCTTTCTTGATCTCCTTCTCCACCTCGTCATATACGGTAACCTTCTTGCCGTCTACAACCTCTTTCACTCTCTTGCCATCTTTGTCCTTGCGCGGAACCTTTGCGGTCACCTTTACGGTCTCATAGTTGTCTTTCTCTCTTACTGCCATGGCAATCAAAGGCTCTGCAAACTTACGAACCTCTTTTGCTCTGGCCTCAGTGGTAACGATCTTGCCATTGTAGATAAGAGCTGTTACCTGATTTCTGATTAATGCTTTTCTCTGGCTGGAAGTCTTCCCCAGCTTTCTATATTTTGTATACTTTGACATTGCTTTTTATTCCTCCATATTTCGTGGAGTGCAGCGTCATGCCCGTCGGTCTTACTGCGCCGCATCATCCTTTTTTAATACCCGGTTCCCGCATCATCGGTCTTATGGAACCAGGCATATCAATCGTTGCTTTTTTTGATAACCGGTAATAATACCTGCCTGCCGGTTATTCATCACTTGGATTTAACTGCAGTCCCAGCTCTTTTAATTTGGCCAGAACCTCTTCCAGAGACTTCCGTCCAAGATTCCTGACCTTCATCATATCCTCGGAGGTACGGTTGCACAGCTCCTCCACCGTATTGATCCCGGCTCTCTTTAAACAGTTGTATGAACGGACAGACAACTCCAGTTCATCAATGTTCATCTCCAGCACTTTCTCTTTCTCATTGTCTTCTTTTTCTACCATGACCTCAGCAGTCTTGGCATTCTCGGAAAGATCAATAAACAGGTTCAAGTGCTCGCTGAGAACCTTGGCTGCAAGGCTGACTGCCTCGTCCGGAGCCAGGGTGCCATTGGTATACACGTCCAATGTCAGCTTGTCAAAATCAGTGATCTGGCCTACACGGGTATTTTCCACAGACATATTCACACGCTCTACCGGCGTATAAATAGAATCCACGGCGATGACACCGATGGGAAGATCCTCATTTTTATTCTTATCTGCGCTGACATAACCGCGGCCCTTGGTGATTGTCAGTTCCATGTAGAACTTACTGTCTGTACCACCGCTTAAAGTAGCAATCACCTGTTCCGGATTGAGAATCTCAATATCCGGATCCGCCTGAATGTCAGCACCTGTAATAACACCCTCGCCTTCAAACTCAATATAGGCGGTTTTAATCTCATTGCTGTCGCTGCTGTTCTTGATTGCCAAACTCTTAATGTTCATGATGATTTCAGTCACATCTTCCTTCACACCGGGAATAGAACTGAACTCATGCAAAACGCCGTCGATTTTCACCTGACTGACTGCCGCTCCCGGCAGGGAAGAGAGCATGATTCTCCTCAGGGAATTACCCAGGGTTGTGCCGTAGCCTCTTTCAAGTGGCTCTACTACAAACTTACCGTATTTTCTGTCTTCTGAAATCTCTGCGATCTCAATGTTTGGTTTTTCGAAATCGAACACTTTAGCCCCTCCTTTTGGGTATAATATATCGAGGCTTTTATACTCAAAATCTATTATTTGGAGTACAACTCGACGATAAGCATTTCATTTACTGGAACATCAATCTCGTCTCTTGTTGGCATCTCTTTTACAGTACCGCGCAGATTCTCCTGGTCAACATCCAGCCATGCCGGCACCATTCTTCCTGCTGTAACTTCCAATACGTCTTTGTATCTCTGTGAACCTTTGCATTTTTCCTTTACTTCAATCACGTCTCCGGCTTTTACCAGGTAAGACGGGATGTTCACGCACTTTCCGTTTACCAGAATGTGCTTGTGATCTACGATCTGTCTGGTCTCTCTTCTGGTACGTCCGAATCCCATGCGGAATACAACGTTGTCCAGTCTTCTCTCCAGAAGAATCATCAGGTTCTCACCTGCCTGGCCGCCCATTCTCTCAGCCTTGGCATAGTAATTTCTGAATGGCTTCTCCAACACACCATAGATGAATTTTGCTTTCTGTTTCTCTTTCAACTGGAGACCATACTCACTTACTTTTCTGTTGGCTCTTTTTAATTCTCTGTTTGATTTTTTATCTATTCCTAAATAAATCGGGTCCAATCCAAGGGATCTGCATCTTTTAAGAACAGGAACTCTATCAACT
>CAJUEJ010000008.1:0-111951 GCA_910585435.1 uncultured Hungatella sp.
TGGCAGAAGAGGCAACCGGAAAAACCAGCAGGGAAGGGGTCTACGCAGGAGGAGACGCAGTAACCGGAGCCGCCACCGTGATTCTGGCCATGGAAGCCGGAAGAGCCGGAGCCAAAGGAATCCATGAGTATTTGCAAAAAAAATTTCCATGCAGCCTTTGACGCTGCACCAGCCGCCCTATGAAAATCCCCTTTGCACATTACAAAATCAAATGCAGCAAGACATTAAAAACACGTCACACCAGAAAGGAGGCAACAAATGGTTCAGTTTTATGTTAACAATCAGCTGTACGAAGCAGAAGGCGACGGCAAACTCCTTCCATTTCTCCGAGATATCTGCAAATGCAAATCCGTAAAAGACGGATGCAGCGAAGGAGCCTGCGGAACCTGCCACGTACTCATAGACGGAAAAGCCACCAAAGCATGTATCCCCATGCTGTCCAAACTAGACAGAAAACACATATTAACCGTAGAAGGCCTGTCCCAAGAAGAAAAAGAATTATACGCCTATTCCTTCGCCGAGGCCGGAGCCGTCCAGTGCGGCTTCTGCATCCCAGGAATGGTAATCTGCGCAAAAGGCCTGCTCGATGTCAATGACAACCCCACACGCGAAGAGATAGCCTTTGCCCTGCGCAACAACATCTGCCGCTGCACCGGATACAAAAAAATCATCGATGCAGTCCAGCTGGCAGCCCAGATAAAGCGAGAAGGAAAAGGAATCCCCAAAAAAGAATTTACCTGGAAACTAGGAGAAAGAGTACACCGCGTCGATGCCAGAGAAAAAGTCCTGGGATACGGAGAATACGTAGACGACATGGAGATAGAAGGCATGATTTACGCAAGCGCCATCCGCTCCAGGTACCCCAGAGCCAGAGTCCTGTCCATCGACGCCGAAGAAGCCAAAGCCCTTCCAGGAGTCATAGACATCTATACAGCAGCCCATATCCCCGGAGACATAAAAGTAGGCCACCTGGTCCAAGACTGGGACACCATGATACCCGTAGGACAATGCACACGCTACCTGGGAGACGCCATTGCCATCGTAGCCGCAGAGACAAAAGAAATCCTGGACAAAGCCAAAAAACTGGTTAAAATTCAATACGAAGAACTGCCCTTTATCAGCAGCCCCTACGAAGCCATGAAAGAAGACGCCCCCAAGCTCCACGAAGGAGGAAACCTTCTGGCCCACAAACACGTATCCAGAGGAAACGCAGACCAAGCCATAAAACAATCCAGATACGTTTACACAGAAAAATTCCACACCCCCTGCACAGAACACGCATTCCTGGAGCCAGAATGCGCCATTGCCATGCCCTACGAAGACGGCGTCCTTATATACTCCACAGACCAGGGAACCTACGCCACCCAGCACGAATGCGCAGAAATGCTGGGACTGCCCAACGAAAAAGTCCGGGTAATAAACAAACTAGTAGGCGGCGGCTTCGGCGGCAAAGAAGACTTGACCGTACAGCACCACGCCGCCCTGGTCGCCTGGCTCTCCAAACGGCCGGTAAAAGTAAAACTAACACGCCAGGAAAGCATTGTCATCCACCCCAAACGCCACCCCATGGATATGGAATTCACCGTAGGCTGCGACGAAAACGGAATCATTCAGGGCGTAAAAGCCACCGTAATCGCAGACACCGGAGCCTATGCCTCCCTGGGCGGCCCAGTACTAGAAAGAGCCTGCACCCACGCCGCCGGCCCATACAACTACCAGAACTTCGAGATAGACGGAAAAGCATACTACACCAACAACCCCCCAGCCGGTGCATTCCGAGGCTTTGGCGTGACACAGACCTGCTTCGCCATGGAAATGATGTTGACAAAGCTGGCAGAACAGATTGGCATCAGCCCATGGGAAATCCGCTACCGCAACGCCATCCGCCCAGGACAAGAACTGCCCAACGGCCAGATAGTAGATGAGTCCACCGGGCTGGCAGAAACCCTGGAAGCAGTAAAAGAAATATTTGACAATCACAAATACGCAGGCCTGGCCTGCGCCATGAAAAATGCAGGCGTAGGAGTAGGAATCCCAGACTACGGAAGAGCAAAGCTGGCCGTCGTCAAAGGAAAACTCCACATCCGCTCCGGCGCCTCCTGCATCGGACAAGGATTAGGCACCGTCCTGATACAGATGGTAGTAGAAAATACCAGCCTGAAACGAGACGATATCATATACGATGCAGCCAACACCATCAACGCCCCCGATTCCGGAACCACCTCCGGCTCCAGACAGACCCTGATAACCGGAGAAGCCGTGCGCCGCGCCTGTGAACTGCTGAACAAAGACATGGAGACCCAGACCCTGGCACAGCTGGAAGGAAAACAATACTACGGCGAATACCTGGCAAAGACAGACCCCCTGGGCGCAGACGTGCCCAACCCCGTTTCCCATGTAGCCTACGGCTATGCCACACAAGTGTGCATTCTCAACGAACAAGGAAAAATCGAAAAAATCGTGGCAGCCCACGATGTAGGAAAAGCAGTCAACCCCTTGTCCGTAGAAGGACAGATAGAAGGAGGCGTCATCATGTCCGCAGGCTACGCCTTGACAGAAGAATACGCCCTGAAAGACTGCGTACCCCTGTCAAAATACGGAACCCTGGGACTGTTCCGCGCCAACCAGGCACCAGACGTAGAAAGCATTATCGTAGAAAAAGCCGGACTAAACGTTGCCTGCGGCGCCATCGGCATCGGAGAGATAACCTCCATCCCCACAGCCCCTGCCATTGCAGGAGCATATTACCGCTACGACGGAGAATACCGTACCAGCCTGCCCCTGAAAAACACACCATATTCCAGAAAGAAAAAGGGGGCCTGAAAGCCACATGATAATCATACGCGGAGGCGGAGACATCGCAACCGGAACCATCTATAAACTGCACCAATGCGGATACGCCGTCTTAATTCTCGAGACCGCAAACCCGACAGCAATCCGCCGCAAAGCTGCATTCTGCGAGGCAGCCTACGACGGTACAGCCCAGGTAGAAGGCGTCCTGTGCCGAAAAATAGACACCCCAGAACAATGCCAGACAGCATGGAAAAACCACGAAATCCCCCTTATGATAGACCCACACGCAGAAACGGTAAAACAGATGCAGCCAGAAGCCGTCATAGACGGGATTCTGGCCAAGAAAAATCTCGGAACCAACCGGAAAATGGCCCCCCTAACCATCGCATTAGGACCCGGCTTCACCGCTGGAAAAGACGTAGACTATGTGATAGAAACCATGAGAGGCCATCAGCTGGGCCGCATCCTTTCCAAAGGATGCGCCATTCCCAACACCGGCATTCCAGGAATCATCGGCGGTTACGGGGCAGAAAGAGTCATACACGCCCCGGCCAGCGGCCATATCCACGTGACAGCAGAAATCGGCGATTTCGTAGAAGCCGGCGACACCCTGGCAGCCATCGGAGAAACCCATGTGACAGCCACCCTAACCGGAGTCCTGCGAGGAATCATCCGAGACGGATATCCAGTGACAAAAGGACTCAAGATTGCCGATATCGACCCCAGGAAAGAACAGAAAGAAAACTGCACCACCATTTCCGACAAGGCAAGATGCATCGCCGGAGGCGTGCTGGAAGTAGTGGTGCGTCACGATGTGAAGAAAGGGTAGATTGCGAAAATGTGAAGAAGGGCAGCCTGTGAAAATGTGAAGAAGGGCAGCCTGTGGAAATGAGGAGAAGGGCAGCCTGCGGAAATGAGGAGAAGTGGTAGTCTGAGAAAATCAATAGAAGGAGGTGGCGTAAATGATCGATGCCATAATACTTGCAGCCGGAAACAGCACTCGCTTCAGAGGAAATAAACTGCTGTATCCCATAAACCGAAAGCCCATCTACCGTCATCTCCTAGAGACGATATATGAAGCAAAAAAGGCCCGCCTGCTTAACCACGTCATTGTAGTAACCCAGTACCATGAAATCTTCTCCGATATAGACACAAATTTTCCCAGGCTCCAGGCAGTGGCCAATCCTGCCCCAGAAAGAGGAATTTCCAGCTCCATTCGAATAGGCCTAGAGCAGCTTGCACAGATTTCACCACAGTCCCAGGGCTGCCTGTTTGCAGTGGCAGACCAGCCAGGCCTTACCCTGGAATCCGTGGAAAAACTAATTCAGTACTGGAGGCGGCATGACTGCGGAATTGCCGCCGCCAGCCATAACAAAGAAAGCAAAAATCCCGTCATCTTCTCCTCAAACTATTACGAAGAACTAAAGACATTAGAAGGAGACCAGGGCGGAAAAAAGATTCTGCACAGACACATGGACGACGTAGGCCTGTGCCAGATTCCGGCAGCAGAATTAGAAGATATCGATACACCAGAAGATATCAATACACCACAACCTGCAGCCCAGATTACAGAATCCGATTTCCCATTCATAAAAGACCAGAAACATGTCATTTCCATTGTAGGCGCAGGCGGTAAAACCACCCTTATGTATACCCTGGCCCACTGGTACACCAGCCATGGAAAAAAAGTAATCATCACCACCACCACCCACATAAAAAAGCCTGCCGCCTGCCCCGCTGCAGACAACAAAGAACAATTACAAAACCTGCTTAAACATCATTCCGTTATTGCGGCAGGCACCGACGCCCCAGAAGGCAAACTCATATGGCCCAGAAACACAAAACTAACAGACCTGCAGACAATAGCAGACATCCTGCTCATAGAAGCCGACGGCGCCAGACATTTACCCTGTAAAGTGCCAGCCCAGACAGAGCCAGTCATACCAAAACAAAGCGACATCGTCCTTGGAGTCATGGGAATCGATGCACTGGGCGGCAGGCTGGAAGACATATGCTTCCGCAAAGAAAAAGCCATGGAACTGCTGAGAACCCATTCCAGCCACATAATGACAGAAAAAGACCTGGCAGAAATCCTGTCCTCCCCCCAGGGAACCAGAAAAAATACCGAAAACAAAGACTACTACGTAATCCTGAATAAATGCGATGACAGAGAACAGATAAAACAGGCAGAAGAGATAAAGAACATCCTGAAGAAAAAAGGGATCCCCAATGTGATAATAACCAGTTTACAGAAAATCCCAACACCGTTCGATATTTGACAAACACTTGCCAAATAATTGTATTGTTTCAGAAAAACTTATATGATAGGATAAATAAAACAAGAACCCAAAACAAAAACCCAAAACCAGAAAAGAGAGAAAACCATGTCCGAAAAAATCATATTTTGCAAAGGCGGCGGCTGCACAGCCAAACTAGGTGCAGGCGTATTATCCCATGTACTGGACCGCCTTCCCAAAGGCACCAGAGACAACAACCTCTTAATCGGATACGACAGCAGAGACGACGCAGCCGTATACCAGATAACAGACGACCTGGCCATTGTGCAGACGCTGGACTTTTTCCCTCCCATGGTAGACGACCCCTATCTCTTCGGCAAAATAGCCGCAGCCAATGCCTTAAGCGACATCTACGCCATGGGCGGCCAGGTAAAGACAGCACTGAATATCGTCTGCTTCCCAGAAAACATGGACCTAAACATACTAGGAGAAATCATGCGCGGAGGAAGCGAGAAAGTCATAGAAGCAGGCGGAACTCTGGCAGGCGGACACTCCATCGCAGACGACACCGTCAAATACGGCCTGTCCGTCACCGGCACCATCCATCCCAGACAGATATACCCCAACAACCAGGGCCAGCCAGGAGACTGCCTCCTATTGACCAAAAAACTGGGAGTCGGAATCATCTGCACCGCCAGCCGCATTGGCGAGGCATCACCAGAAGCCATGGAAGAAGCCACAACCTCCATGACTATGTTAAACAAACAAGCCTCCCAGATTTGCAGAGACTACGAAATACACGCATGCACCGATGTCACCGGCTTCGGACTATTAGGACACCTTCACGAGATGCTGGACAAAAGACACTCCGCCATCCTGTACAGCCCCCAGATACCAATTATGACAGAAGCCCTTCACTACGCCGACGAATTCTTCTTGACAGCAGCCGGCCAGAAAAACCGCAACCATATGGCAGCACACGTCAAATTCAGGCAGATTCCCTTCGCCATGGAAGAAATACTGTTTGACCCCCAGACCTCCGGCGGACTCCTGATAGCCGCAGCACCAGGCCAGGCAGAAGAACTATTGACAGCCCTGAAAAAAGAAGGCCTGCCAGCAGCCATCATAGGACAGATAATCCCCAGAGAACAGACAGAAATCCACGTACAGTAGAACCCATCCCCTTAATGGAGCCAAACAATGCGAAAAAAAGAACAAAAGCTGATAATCACCTTTCACACCACAGAAGAAGCCATGGAAATGGAAGAATTCTGCCGCCAAAGGCAGATAGAAGGGCGGCTGATTCCCGTCCCCCGCTCCATTTCCGCCGGATGCGGCCTGGCCTGGTGCGCCAGCCCAGAAAGCCGCCAGATGATTACCAATGCCATAGCACAAGCAGGCATCAAAACCCAAGCCATACAAGAATGCGAGGTCTGAAACCCATGATATACTTAGACAATGCAGCCACAGCCCTAAAAAGGCCAGACTGTGTAAAAACAGCCGTAGCTGAAGCCCTGTGCTCCCTGGGAAATGCCGGAAGAGGCGCTCACGAAGCCACCCTTCACGCATCCCGGAACCTGTACAGCACCAGAAAAAAACTAAACCAGTTCTTCAACGGAGAAAGCCCCTCACAGATAGCCTTCACCATGAATGCCACAGAAAGCCTGAACATTGCCATAAAAGGCATCCTAAATCCAGGAGACCATGTGATAACCACTGTATCCGAACACAACTCCGTGCTGCGCCCCCTGTACCAGATGGAGGAAAAAGGCATAGAGATAACCATACTCCCCTGCGACCCCAAAGGCCGCATTGCCTCTCAAGACTTTGCCAAGGCAATCAGGAAAAACACCCGCGCCATCATCTGCGCCCACGGCTCCAACCTAACCGGAAACCTTATAGACATCAAGGCCGTAGGCCAGATAGCCCACAGCCATAACCTGCTGTTTATAGTAGACGCATCCCAGACCGCAGGCATAATCCCCATCGACGTACAAGACCTGAAAATCCATGTCCTCTGCTTCACCGGCCACAAAAGCCTTCTAGGCCCCCAGGGCACCGGCGGAATATACGTGAAACAAGGCATAAACATACGCCCCTTAAAAACCGGCGGAAGCGGAATACAAACCTACGAAAAAAACCATCCCCCCCAGATGCCCACAGCCCTTGAAGCCGGAACCCAGAACGGACACGGAATCGCCGGACTCCATGCCGCCATAACCTACCTGCAAGACACAGGAATCCACAACATAAGACAACAAGAGCTCAAGCTCATGCGCCGCTTCCACCAGGGAATAAAAGACATTCCAGGAATAAAACTATACGGCGATTACGACACAGACAACCGCTGTCCCATAGTCACCCTCAACCTGGCAGACTGGGATTCCTCCCTTGTCAGCGACCAGCTGTTCACAAAATACCATATCGCCACCCGTCCCGGCGCCCACTGCGCCCCCCTGATGCACCAGGCCTTGGGAACTGTAGAACAAGGCGCAGTCCGTTTCAGCTTCTCCCATTACAACACCGAAGAAGAAATAGACACAGCCATTCAGGCCATGAAACAGCTGGCAGAAGAAAGCTCCATCCAGCCATAAAATCCCCCAATCCCCAAGATACAGCCACCTCCCAAGCTACCCAGCCCCTAATACAAACAAAAAGGAGAAAAACAACATGGAAAAAAGACTCATAGACGCAAGAGGCCTTGCCTGCCCCCTCCCCGTAGTAAACACCAAAAAAGCAATCGGAGAATTCAAAGAAGAAGGCATCCTAACCGTTCTGGTAGACAACGAAATCGCCGTCCAGAACCTGAAAAAATTCGCTGCCCAAAAAGGCCTTGCCGCCGCCGGCGAGAAAAAATCAGACACCCAATACCAGGTAACCATCCAGATTCCCCCCAAGCCATTCTCCACATCCCCTACAGCTGCCCCCGTTACCCCACAACCAGACCAAGGCCAGCCAAACCAAAAACAACCAAACCAAGACCAGCCAGACCAAGAAACCTGCACCCCCGACTCCAGAAAAAAAGGAATGGTAGCCATCCTCTCCGCCAACATGATGGGAAACGGCGACGCAAAACTGGGAAAAGCACTGATGAAAGCCTTCATCTTCGCCTTGACCAAACAAGACACACTGCCAGAGACCATTGTCTGCTACAATTCCGGCGCCTACCTAACCTGCCAGGGCTCAGACTCACTGGAAGACTTCAAGAACCTGGAAGCAGAAGGCGTCACCATCGTCACCTGCGGAACCTGCCTGGACTTCTACGGAATCAAAGACAGGCTTGCGGTGGGAACCATTACCAACATGTACGAGATAGTAGAAATCATGGAACAAGCCACATCCATTCTGCGCCCATAAAAAATAAACGAATACAGGAGGCCATCATGCTTGATACAATACCCAGCCCAGAAGAGATGACAAGCTTACTGGGAGAATCACGATACAAAATCTGGAACCAATTAAACACAAGAATCCAGGAAAACTATGACATGGACCGTACATGGAATACAGGCGGCAAAGCATGGAAATACGAATACAAATACCGCCGGGGCGGCAAGACGCTATGCGCATTCTATGCAAGAGAAAACTGCGTAGGATTTATGATAATCTTAGGAAAAGACGAAAGAGCAAAATTCGAGGCCGAAAAAGAAACCTACTCAAAAGAAATCCAAAACCTGTACGACGAAACAAAAACCTATCACGACGGCAAATGGTTTATGTTTCAGCCAACAGATACCACACAGTTTGACGATTATATCAGACTGTTGAAAATCAAAAGAAAACCAAACAAAAAGTAAATCCCACCGGCAGAAAAGCAATATATATTAAGACAATCCTCCCTAGACTTGCTATAATAAACAGAAGCCTAAGGAGGAGACACTATGAAAGACCAAAAAGACACAATAAAACAAGTCATTGATTACATCGAAGATAATCTGGAAAACCACATCAGCCTGGACACCATAGCCCAAAAAACAGGCTACTCCAAATTTTACCTAAACCGGGTCTTCACCCGGCAGACAGGAATTACCATATACAAATACCTGCAAAACCGAAGACTCACAACAGCCGCCGAAAAACTGGTACACTCAAGAAAACCCATTACAACCATCGCATACGAAGCCGGATACGATACACAACAATCCTTCACATTAGCCTTCAAACAACTGTACGGATATCCCCCCAACACCTATAGAAAGCTGGGAACTTTCATACCCAGACAAAAAAGAATCACCCTGCAAAGCGCCAAAAAGAGCACAGACATTTCCCTCTGCTATATCCTGCTCACACTCACACAAAATTCAGGCAAAAAGGAGGCAGCCGCATGAGTACCATTCCCTATGTCATACAGCAGACAAGCAGAGGCGAAAGAAGCTACGACATATACTCCCGGCTGCTGGCCGACAGAATCATTATTCTGGGAGAAGAAGTAAACGACACCTCCGCCAGCCTGATAACCGCACAGCTGCTCTTCTTAGAAGCCCAGGACCCCGAAAAAGAAATCCAGCTGTATATCAACAGCCCCGGCGGCACCATAACCGCCGGATTCGCCATTTACGACACCATGCAATATATCCAATGCCCCGTCTCCACCATCTGCATAGGACTGGCCGCCAGTTTCGGAGCTTTTTTACTTGCAGGCGGAGCTCACGGAAGACGTATGGCGCTGGCCAACGCCCAAATCATGATTCATCAACCCGCCATACACGGAAACGGAATTCAGGGACAGGCAGCCGATATCAAAATCCTGTCCCACCACATACAGAAAACCAAACAACGATTAAACCACATCCTGGCACACAACACAGGCCATACAATACAAGAGATAGAAAAAGACACCGAACGAGACTACTACATGAGTGCAGAAGAGGCACAGGCATACGGCCTGATAGACACTATAATCATAAAAAGGACATAGCCCCCATTCCTTACCTCATCTGATACTCCCTTGGCGTACACCCCTCATATTTTCGAAACGCCCTGGTAAACTGTCCCGATTTTTCCCAGCCGCAGGCCGCTGCAACCTCGCTCATGGAAAGTCTGGTTTCTAAGAGCAGTTGTCTGGCGGCGGATAAGCGGTATTGAAGCAGATACTCCCGATAGCTGTATCCTGTCTCCTGCCGAAACAGGTGGGAAAGGTAATATTTGCTGACGTAGAGAGCCGCCGCCAGAGATTCCAGGCCGATATTCTCTGCATAGTGGTCTGCCACATATCTCTGTGCCTTATAGATCAGCTCTCTGGCCCTGGTATCGAAAGGCTTCCAGTAAGAATCCGGGCTCTCCCGATACACCAGAGTCATCAGCTCCATGGTGCAGGCAGCCTCCTGTTCGTCCCATAAGGGCCTGCCCTCCCTTAGTTCCTCCACCATCTGCCCACAGAGAGAGACTGCCCGGCTAAAGGCGGCCTCCGACAACTCCACCATATGGGAAACCCCTTCGGGGCGGCACCAGAAAGCCTGGTTCAAGTAGGGCCTTGTCAGGTATCGACGGAAACGACGACACGAAGATGGATTGGTGTACCAAAGAGCTGATGAAGACTCCTGCCTGGATCAGCTTTGCCATCTACAGCGACATGATCATGCAGAACGGCTATGAACTTCTGAAAAAAATCGATGTCCCTATGGTCTTTTTCGGCGCCGACGGAAAAGTAACTGCCAACGGCAAAGACCTGGCCTCCAAATGGTATCCCGAAGCTGCGGTAAATGCTCCTTACAAAGAGAGCTATACCTTCGAGCATGGCGGCCATGTATTTTTCCACTGCCACGCCGAGGAGTTTAACAAAAAACTGCTGCAGTTTGTGGAGAATGTGGATATGCGGACCAAGTGATCCTTTTGCTCAGGATAATCAGATAAAACTCTGTGCCAAAGGAAAAAGTCCTCCAGGCATCAAAAAAGTATACGATTGGAGATTCCGCTTACCGTTACCTCATAGGACACTGTCTTTGTCAGGCAGACTGCGCAGGCAAAGATGCCAAGACACATCATGGACTGCCTTGTCAGTTCGGCCGGTGGCGCCACCAATGAAAGCGCCACCGCCAAAACGATTCCCACACCTCCGAAAATTTATTTTTTATTCATTTTCATAATAGGGTATCCTTTCTCTATTCCGTCATTCCATAGGCAGCGGCTGTTTTAGGACAGAATCAGACAATACGGAGCTGCAAGGATGTCTTTACCATTGAGATACCAACAACCGATACAGAGGGAATCGATATTGCCTGGAATAAGAACAGTGAAACTCCAAGGCTTCTGGAATTTTAGATATCATGAGCGAGATCTACGAGAAAGAGGCTGGTACGAATAAATATTCTCCTTGATAAAGTATCCGGAATCTTTTATAATCTCCAATAGAATTTTTTTTCCCAGTATCACGGAGAGAATGCCGCCAAACGGCAGAATGGAGGAATCAATGGCAGGAAATCATTTAAAAGGGTTAAGAGGGCGGATTATCCTTTTGGGAGTTATCCTGGCGCTGTTTACCGGCTGCGGGCCGGCAGCTGCAGAGCCGTCGGACGCCGCTCAGGCTGAGACAAAAGGAGGAGGCAGCGGATATATTACAGCAGCGCAGGCCAAGGAGGCTGCTTTTGAGAATGCAGGTATTTCGGAAGAGACGGCTAAGGCTGTGCAGGTTCATTTGAATACAAAAGATGATGTTTCCACATATGAGATTGCGTTTGCCAGCGGAAGCGAAGAGTATAACTATGTTGTGGATGCGGTGACAGGAAAGATTATCTCTATGGACTGTAAAAGCGGAGTACCCGATATGACATCTGCATCCAATATGACATCCGCGCCGACAGAGGAACCGCAGACAATAGATGTCCGGGAAGCGGCGGCACAAAGTGACAGCGCACCGGAGACGGCGGCACAAGGTGCCAGGGGACAGGAAACGCCCGGACAAAGCGGCAGCGCACCGGCCCGTGAGGGCAGTGGCAGCAAAGCAGAGGCACAGTCCGGTACAGACGGACAGTATATCGGTACGGAAGCGGCAAAGCAGGCTGCTTTAGCACATGTGGGCCTGAAGGAGGAAGAGGTAGGCTTTGTACATGTCCAGCTGGAATTTGATGACGGCCGCTGGCAGTATGATGTGGAATTTTTTAAAGACAATACGGAATACGACTACAGTATAGACGCATTGACCGGTGAAATTTTAAAATATGACCACGATACAGAACATTTCCAGCATGGAGATGGCAAGAATCATCAGGGCTATGTGTCAGGAGAGATGATTACGCAGGAGGCAGCAGAGCAGATTGCCCTGGAATATGCCGGTGTCGCCCCGGCGGATGCCCAGTATTTGAAAGCAGAGCTTGATTATGATGACGGCGGCGCCGAATATGAGATAGAGTGGAATGTGGGAACAACAGAATATTCCTGCGATGTGGATGCTTATACCGGGCAGGTCCTGGCCTTTGAGAAGGATTTTGATTGAGAAGAACTCTGGTTGTGAAGGACTCAGATTAACAGGGGCGGAGAAATCCGCCCCTGTCCTTACGGCTGACGTTCCGTCACATACGCCGAAACATACCTCCATCTGCCGCTGATATTCAGCCATCCCAACACCTTTTCGAATGAAAATGTTAAAAATGGTGACAGCAGCACAGCCAGATTAGCGATTATCTGGACGCATTGATACAGTGTATGATCACATGCGGTCTTATCCGTATTCCGTGTGATCCAGGGGCGCTCCGTATCAAAAAATTTATTTGCCTCTCGCACAAAGTCAAATATTTCAGCAATGGCATCCTTAAAAGCACCTTTTTCAATCTGTGTTCCAACAGAAATAAACAAGCTGTCTATGCGCGTATTCACATCCGGATCATCAGCTCCATCTGGAACAGCCCCATCACAATACTTTTCAATAAATGCCAGACAGCGGTTTACAAAATTCCCATAAGCACCAAGGAGCAGGCCGTTGTGATTGTGAACATATTCTCGCCATGAAAAGTCCCCGTCTTTCTTTTCGGGACCGTTGGCCAGGAAAAAGCAGCGGATGGAATCCGGCTCATACTTCTCCAGCAAATCCTTCACCCATATTGCATAATTCTGGCTGGTGGATATTTTTCTGCCTTCGATTGTTAAATACTCGCTTGACACAATCTGATCCGGCAAATGCCATGGACCGCCGTTAGCCAGCAAAAGGGAAGGCAATATGATGGTATGAAAAGGAATATTATCTTTCACGTGTACATAATAATGCTTGGCATCTTTTCCCCAGAGAGCGTGAAAATCCCCATTCCAAATCCCTGGTCAATGCCCGGTCTCTTAAACCGTCATCTATATATCTGTTCGTAAATGCGACGGCATTTTTCCTCCAGTCCGGGTGGCTGTCAACCAATTTCTTTAATTCTGCCTTCAACTTTGTGATGGCTATATAAAGGTGCCTGGAGTTTTTGAAGGTGACCGACTTTTTGCACACGGCACAGACCGGTTCTATCAGGCTTTCCGGTTCCGGAACGAAACCACAGGTATCACATTGATCACCTCTGGTATCATTTCCGCATTTGGGACATTTTCCCAACACGAAACGGTCAGCTAAAAAAGTACCGCAGTTTTCACAATAGGCCTGGGGAGACTCCTTTTCATAGACATAAGGACCTTCGTATAATTTCCGGTGAAATTCCCTCACAAAATTCTTGTGGGCGTCGTCGGAGGTTTTTGTATATACATCATAGCTGAACCCCAGCTTTTCGAAACATTGCACGAACTCCTGAGGGTTTATTCCTTTTTGTCCATAAAAAAGCCCTCCTCTCTGAAAAATTTCTTTTTCAGGGACGAGAGCAGACGCTTCGTGTTACCACCCTAAATTCACCTGTATCTCACGATACAGGCCTTATCAACTACGGATGAGAAATGATTCATCGATAGTCTATCACAGTAACGGGTGAACCCGTCGCAGCCTTGGCATCTGTACTGCCTTGTGGAAATAGCAGGTAGTGTATTAGCTTCGGTACGCAGCTCCGAGACCATTTTCAGCAGCTCCTTTTGTGCCTGTTCTCACCTGCTCAGACTCTCTGTATCATATCTAACTGCTTACTCTTCTCTTCCTAGCCTTTGTTATACTTTTGCAGATTGTGCAACAGTTCAGGTATCCCTGAACTGTTACTAGATTGTACAATGAATCCATGGTGGTGTCAATATTTTTATTGCAACCATATCATAATTGGAACTTATATAAAAATCGGAAAATTTTAGTAAAGGAAGTCATAAAATATATTTGTTTTACACCCCAAAAATGATATAATGACAAGAGTTATATGAAATAAAAAGATTTTATTATTGAGAGGATTAAATAATGAAGAGAAAGGCGTTAGTATTTATCGTAGCGGCAATGGCAGCTCTTAATGGGTGCGCTACTGAGTCAGTACAGACGACAACAGCTGCATCAACTACAGAAGCTGTATCTGAGGTTTCTGAGGCTGCGAGACATCGCAGGAAGTTACTCCGATAGAGAATCCTACGTTGAGTGAAGCAGCTAAGAAGGCTGTGGAGGAATCCACGACTGCTATGCAGGAAACAAAATCTGCCTCTACATGGGACGAGAGTAAATATTACCCTTTGGAATGGTATCAGGATATGGACGATAGGGTGGGTACCAGGTTTAATCCGGGTATATATACGTTTCCTGAGACCGGATTACAGGCCAACCAGATTTGTATACGCGGACAAGTAATTGAGTTACCTACAACTATCGAGTACTTACAGGAACTGTTTCCCAACTATATACGGGAGGATAATGGTGATAAGATATATCTTCATGATCCGGACGATGATTACGGATACTTTCATATTATTTTCTGTAATTTTACAGATGGTGTAAGATGGCCTGTTAAAACCGAAGGACAATACTTGTACGCGAGTATAGTTAGCTATGATGAAGAAATTTATCCTGAGAATCTAGGATATGTTCCGCAGGGATACACTATGGGTGATGGGATGCCTGAAGGTTATGAGAATGTTGACAGTGCGTTTTCAACCGATGCGTATTTTGCACATAACTTTGGTTTTGCTGAGGATGTTGCAGTTTGTAGGTGGGAGCATATAGATGGTGATCATCTTACAGTCAGCTTGATGGGGGGGAAGTTTGGAGTTGTGAATCTGATTGGATTAGAGTACAATACTATCAAAGAATGGGGCGGATATAGCCAGTGAGTACGAAGGATTTAGGAGTGTTGCCTTCTCGTCACGGCTGAGTGCCCCCAGCGGCCATCCCCAAAAGCCAAAGCTTGCCTGGGTGCTTTCATCCAGCATTCATGCATCCCTTTCGTGAATTGTATGATAAATTTGCAAAAGGACGAAACTTATAAAAAACGCACCAAATGACAGAACGCCATCATTTGGTGCGTTTTTCCATTATGTTACACTTCTATACCAATTCCGCCTTCTCTTCCTTCCCCAGCCTCCGAAGCATGGTCTTCTTCACCGCCTTGAAAATATTTTCATACCCCGTACACCGGCACAGATGGCCGGACAGTTTCTTGCGTATCTCCTCATCGGAAAATTCCCTGCCTGCCTCCAGGAGCTCCACGGCGCTCATGATAAACCCGGGAGTGCAGAAGCCGCACTGAACCGCCGCCTCATCCAGAAACGCCTGCTGGATATCGGAGAGCTCTCCATTAGGCCCGGCCAGTCCCTCTAAGGTAAGGATTTCCTTTCCTTCCGCCCATACGGCCAGGTAGATACAGGAGTTGAAGCACTCCCCGTTGATGATCACATTGCACGCCCCGCACTCCCCTACCTCACAGCCTTTTTTCACGCTGGTAAGGCGGTAGTCGTCTCGCAGCATGTCTGTTAGGGAGGCACGGACGTCCACCATTTTCTCCACCTTCTTCCCGTTGATGGTACAGGAAACCAGTTTATACTGTCTGCTCATCACATTCACCTCCTGCAAGTCTGATGGACTCTCTCAGCGCCCGTTCCGCCAAAACCACGGCAATGTGCTGGCGGAAGGCTTTGGATGCTCTCCAGCTGTCCCGGGGCCGGATGTCCTCCAGGATGGCCTGCGCAAAATCTTTCACCGTTTTTTCGCACACCGGTTTACCCTTTGCCTCTTTTTCCGCCGAAACCGCACGCAGCGGCACCGGTCCTGCCACGCCGTAGGCGATCCGTACATCCTGAATCACCGTTTTGTCCTCCGACAGCTTCACATTCACCGAGCAGCCCAGGGTTGCAATGTCCATGGCATTGCGCATGGCATATTTGATATAGTGTCCGAAATATCCTTCATAAGCCGGCTTCGGAATGATAATCGCCGTCTGCACTTCCCCTTGATGAAGGTCCACAACACCGGCCCTGATGTAAAATTTTTCAATGGGGATTTGGCGCACGCCCTCCGGCCCCGTAATCTCCACCACGGCATCCCAGGCATGAAGGGTAGAGGCGGAATCCGCAGAAGTCACCCCGTTGCAGGTATTGCCACCGATGGTTCCGATATTCCGTATCTGGGGACCGCCTACCATGTCCACCGCTTCCCCCAGCACCCGGATATGCTTCTGTATAATAGGGTCGTTGGTAATATGGGAAAAGCTGGTCAGAGAACCGATGCGGATGCTTCCGTCCGCCTCATAGCTGACACCACGCATTTCATCAATCCCGTAGATGCTCACAAGCTCTCTTCCTGCAAGTTTCCCTTCCCGTATCTTTATAAGAACATCGCTTCCCCCTGCAATAACCAGGGCTTCCGGATGTTCCACAAGAAGACGGACCGCGTCCTTCACGCTTTTGGCTTCATAAAGCGCCTTGATATCATACATAGTAAAACCTCCTTTCTGCCTATAACAGCCCCTCTTCTTTAAACCTGGCGAACAGGTTGTGAGGATTCACAGGCGCCTTGTTGACAAATACTCCCGTTGCCTGATACACCGCATTCCGAATGGCAGGAGCCACGGAACAGGCAGGCGGCTCTCCCAGGCCTTTGGTCCCAAAGGAACTGGTAGGCTCCGGGTTCTCCACAAACAGCGCATTCAGGCGGGGATGGTCCATACAGGTGGACAGTTTATAATCCAGCAGATTATTGTTCAGGGCGCGCCCTGTCTTCTCATCGAACATCAGCTGTTCCGACAGTCCGAATCCGATGCCCATACTCATGCCTCCATGAACCTGGGCCGCCGCCAGAGCCGGATTAATCAGGTTTCCTGCATCATGGACATTTACAAGGTCCAGAAGCTTTACCTTGCACATGGGAATATCCACCTCCACCTCCGCGATGGTACATCCGAAGGAATAGGCATTGGACTTAATCTGGGCAGTGCTTTCCGCCGTCAGGTGCTGGCTGTTGTTTAAACTGTACAGAGCCTCCGCGGCCAGCTCCCCCAGAGTCATCAGAATCCGTCCATCTGTGGTACGGACAATATTTCCATCAACAATATCCAGATTATAAGAAGGCATGCGGGTCAATCCATGGGCATACTCCAGGATGCGTTCCTTCAGAAGAAGCCCGGTCTGCCGGATAGAGAACCCTGCCGTGTAAGTCTGTCTGGAGGCATAAGCGCCGGTTCCGAAAGGCGTCACATCCGTATCCTGGCAGGATATGACATGGACAGATTCCAGCGGTACGCCCAGGACATCGGCGGTCATCTGGGCAAAAGCCGTATCCGCCCCCTGCCCGATCTCCGTCTCACCCAGCTGAACCTGAAGGGAACCGTCCGGATTTAAGACCATGCGGCAGGAGGAAGTCTCCAGAGAAATAGGCCACACAGCCGTGTTGTACCAGAATACAGACACGCCTATGCCCCGGCGGATATCCCCCGTCTGATTCTGATATTCCCGATACTTCCGCTTATAATCCATGGCAGCCATAGCCTTATCCAGACACTGGTTAAAGCTGTCGTCATACAGTTCGTTTTTCGAAAAATGATCCACATAACCTACGGGCATCAGATTCCTGCGCCGGAATTCCACAGGATCCATGCCAAGCCTTGCGGCAACCTCCTCCGTGTGGCCTTCCACCGCCCACATGGTCTGAGGAATGCCGTACCCCCGCATGGCCCCTGCCACGGATTTGTTGGTAAATACTGTGTAGGCATCCACCTCCACATTTTCACAGGGGTAAAGCTGGGGAAATGCACCAGCCCCCTTGGCGGCGATGCTGTGTCCATGGGAAGCATAGGCCCCCTGGTCGGAAAATGCCTCCAGCTTCCGGGCCGCATAGGTTCCGTCCGGACGCACCCAGGATATGATATGGCTGCGGATGGAGTGCCGCACCCGGTTGGACACAAAGGTATCCTCCCTGGGAATATCGATCTTCACCAGGTGTCCGCCCAGCTGCATGCACAGCCATGCGCAGAGAGGCTCATACAGCACATCCTGCTTATTGCCGAACCCGCCGCCGATATACGGCTTGACGACACGGATCTTCCCCCAGCTGATTCCCAGGGCCTGGCCCACTACCCGGCGGACAATGTGAGGAATCTGCGTGGAGGAAACAATGTTGATCCGATCCCCCTCCATCTGGGCATAGCAGATAAAATTCTCCAGGTGGCAGTGCTGCACCACAGGCGTCTCATACCATCCTTCCACCTTGATAAGCCCCGGCTCCTTCACAGCCTCCTCATAATTCCCCTGCCGTATGGAAGTATGTTTCAAAATATTATTGGGATAATTCTTATGTATCTGGGGCGCGCCGTCCTTCATGGCCTCCTGCACATCCAGCACGAAAGGATACTCCTCATACTCAACGCGGATAGCTTCAATGGCCTGAGAAGCCGCCACTTCATCTTCCGCCACCACGGCCCCGATATCATCTCCATAGAACCGGACATCCTCCGTCAGCACCAGCCGGTCCGCCACATCCTGGTGGGCTGCGTCCGTAGACCACGGATGGCCTGCCGTAGGAAAATAGTGTTTCTCCTTCACATCAAAGCAGGTGAATATCCTTACGACGCCAGGTATTTTCTCTGCCCTGGACGTATCTATGGATACCACTTTGCCGTGGGCGATGGATGAATGAAGGATCCGGACGACATACGCGCCTTTGTCACACAGATCATCCGTGTACTTTGTCCGCCCCAGCACCTTGTCATAGGCATCCACCCGGGTTACGTTCTTTCCTGCATACATGTATATTCTCCTTTCATAAAGTTTTTGGATAACGACCATCAACTAAGTCTATTATACCTTTATATAAGGCATTTTGCACTTGTTTTATGCTTTTTTTCTCAGATTTTTGGTATTTTTATTCTGTTTTTCTCAGATTTATGATACAATCGCTGTTACAAAACTAGCAGGAGGAGGCAAAACCATGAAGCAGACATTAAGGGATATTTTAAATCTGGAAGGATTTAAAAAATGCAAGGTGATTGCCGGAGAAAACGGTCTGGGACGGCTGGTTCAGACTGCCTCCCTGATGGAAGTTCCGGATATATTGCCCTATGTGGAGGAGAATACCTTACTGATCACCACACTGTATCCCATTGCCAGTGAGAAAGGGAAGATGGCCACCCTGATTCCGGCATTGAATAATAAAATGGTGGCAGGGATTTGCATTAAGCCCATGCGGTATATAGATGAGATTCCTCAGACTATGCTGGATCAGGCCAATGAACTGATGTTTCCCATTATCGAGCTGCCGCCGGATGCCAATCTGTCCAGCTATGTGAATGTGGTCTTGTCCTCTGTATTGGAGGAGCAGATCAGCCAGCTAAAATACAGGGATCAGGTTCACAGAAGCATGGTGAGCCTCCTTCTGACAGGAGCTGATATTCAGGTTTTGACCAGGAAGCTGGCGGAGATCACCAGAAAAAATATTACTCTTATGGACAGGGAATACCAGAACATCTGCTCTGTGGTCTTTCGGGAGCCCATAGGGTGGGAGACCATTACCGGAGCCCATGGCCGGCATATTGAGATTCACTCTGTCCAGGAGCCCTGTATCTTATTTCCCATACAGTCCGGGATGGATTTGTTTGGGTATCTGTTTCTGGAAGATTGCAGCAGCCACGATGAAAATGTGTATATAGCAGTGGAGCAGGCCGCCATGCTTCTTGCCACAGTATTTTTTAAAAATGATGTGGATCTGATGCAGCACAAGATCTTTAAAGACAGTTTTTTAAGAGGACTTCTGTTGGGAAATATAACCAGCCCCTCGGAGATTTCACAGAAATCGGAGGCCTACGACGTAAATTTTGTGTTTCCCATGTATCTTCTGATCCTCCGTCTGGCAGACTGTGAAGAGAGTCAGAAGTACCAGTTTTATAACCGCCTTTTAAATGAACAGTGGCTGGAAAGACAAGTGAGAGCATTGACAGGACACAGGAGAGGGATTCACATTGTGTTTTGTGAGGATGCTCTGATTGTGCTGACCAGAGCCCACGATAAAATCGGCATTGAGGAGCTGGCCAATAAACTTAAGAATGGAATAGACGGCTATATCCCTTATAACGGACGGCTTGGACTTGGGATTTCCCTGGATATAGACGGGCCTGAGCAGATACACAGAGGATATCGGCAGGCTCTGTCCATGCTGACCATCGGATATTATATTTATCAGAAATCCTATGTCAGCTCTTACAGCCAGAACAGAATCTATGAACTGATTGAAAAGGTGTCGGATAAGGAGCTTCTCTGGGATTATGTAGATGACAAACTAGGGACAATCCTGGAGTATGACAAGAGAAATCACACGAATCTGATGGAGACCATGAAAGCGCTGATTGACACCAGCTTTAATTATAAAAAGGCAGCGGAAATCCTGTTTCTGCATTATAATACGATTCGCTACCGGGCGAAGAAGCTTCAGGAGCTGGGAATCAGCTTTGAACAGGGCCAGAATCTGGCTGAAGTGGTATTTGCATATAATATTTATCTGTGGCTGATGGCAGTAGGTGAACGGTAGTCCATCGCATTCATCTCGAAGGAAACCTGCATGGGCCCGGCAGCGGACGCACCACACATGAAGATGTGGCGGGCGCACCGGGCAAATCTGAATCTTATCTATTTCTTTGTCTTTCAATAACAAAATCCAAAACTATAATTATGAATAAACGACAACGACAATGGGAATCGTACATGTTATACTTGCATTAACGAAAAGTTCTGCAGACTTTTGAACCATTCAACCAATCACATAATCATACAAAAGGAGAAGGAAGATATGAAGGTAGACGTATTCAGAATTGAGATGTCGTCTCCAGACGACGTTCGGGAACTGGAAAAATTGATGGACAACAAAACCGTGAAACCTGAGGAGATTATTGCGGTATTGGGGAAAACCGAAGGGAATGGCTGTGTGAACGATTTTACAAGAGCGTTATCTACAGTGAGTTTTCGGGAATTAATCGCAGAACGGACTGGATGGGACAAAAAGAAAGTGAGTCAGAAGGTGGCCTTTGTTATGTCCGGAGGTACGGAAGGAGTCATGTCGCCTCATGCCACTATTTTTGTGAAAAAAGAAGGCGGGGAAGTTGTAAATCATCCGGAAGGCCGTCTGGCTGTCAGTTCTGGATTTACCAGAGACTTTTTGCCTGAGGAGCAGGGAACAGTGGTTATGGTAAACGAGGTAAAGCGAGTGGTGCTGGAGCTTATGAAGGAAGCCGGGATTGACAAGGCGGAGGATGTACATTTTGTACAGATTAAATGTCCTTTGCTGACTTCAGAGAGAATCCTGGAGGCCAAAGGCAGAGGTTTTGACGTGGTGACCCACGACACCTATGAATCCATGGGATACAACAGAGGTGCTTCCGCCCTGGGTGTGGCCCTGGCGTTGGGAGAAATCCCGGAAGGCTCTGTGACAAACGAAAAAATATGCAGGGATTGGTCTCTGTATTCCAAGGTGGCCTCCACCTCGGCCGGTATTGAGCTTTTAAACTGTGAGATAATCCTGATGGGCAATTCTGCCTCGTCAGACAGCGAATACCGCATTGGCCACAGTGTTATGAAAGATGCCATTGATTACCGGGCGGTAACAGAGGCCATTGAAAATGCCGGCCTTTCCATAGATAAAGTGCCTACTCCTGAACAGAACAAGCTTTGCTTGTGCTGATTCTGTGGAAGAAGCACATGATGGTTGCCGGCCTGATTGCCAGTTTGGTTGCAATGCTGATTGGAAGGATCAATCTTCATGATGGAGCAGCTTTATAACTGGCGGTATTAACACCATGTTTTCCTATACATCCCCTATCCTTTATGCCGCCGCAGCTGTCATGGTATCCAAAGGCGGAGGCTTCCAGGCAATTATCAGCCTGGCGAAAAAGGTGCTGAAGGACAAGATAGGGCTCTTTGCCGGATTCCTGGTGCTGGTTCAGGCGCTTGCCACATATATGGCTGGTATGGGAGCAGGAAATACCATGGTTATCGCACCTTTGGTGGCAGTGGCAGTGGGAGCCATCCCAGAGGTGATTGCAGGTATGGCTCTTGCCACAGCAGTGTGCTTTACCACATCTCCTGCCTCAACCGAGACGGTTCTGGCTGCAGATGCTGCCGGAATCGATGTAGGAATTCACGCATCCAATATGCTGCCTTTTACCTTGCTGTTTGTGTTGTTGGGTGCTGCTCTGGCGGTATACGGCGTACATAAAAGAGGTATCATGACAGTAGGAGAAAACGGGGAAGAAGGCGCAGAGGAGACAGATACATCTTCCGGCAAGCTGTGGGTTCAGGCGGTTCCGGCCCTGGCACTGCTTCTCATGGTGATTGCAGGATCCAAGATCAACAAACTGTTTGGAATCAACATTTTTATGCCTGTGACCAATGTGATTATCACGGCAGTCCTGGTAGCCATCTTAAGCCCATTGACCATCAACGAGACCTGCGAGGCTTTAGGCGACGGCTCCAGATATATTTTGACAACCTTATTTTCTGTAGGAATCTTCCTGGGATTTATCAACATTATTGCGGAACTAGGAACCTTTGAAGAGTTGGCGGCCCTGGTAGGCAAGGCTCCCTCTGTGGTGATTGTGCCCTGCGCAGTGCTTATGTCTTTCCTGATTGCCATTCCCTCCGGAGCCATGTGCGCAGGCGTGCTGGCATTGATTCTGCCTACCCTTTCTTTGCTGGGAATGCCTTCTTCTGCTATGGGATTTGTGGCCATTGCAGCTGGAATCGGGACTCAGGTAAGCCCGGTTCAGGTGAATCTGGCGGCTTTGTCAGATGGGTTTAAAGTTGAGGTTATAACCATTGTTAAGAACAACATGAAGTATATGCTGATTGCTTTAGGATTGTTGGTGATTTGTTCCTTTATCTTTGTATAGAAGGTGGCCATTTTATATGGAAGGGGGAGAAGAATGGCGGAGGAAAAGAAAAAGGCAGATATTATCTATAATATACATGATAAGCCGCCGTTAGGACCAGGTATTGTATACGCTTTGCAGCACATTCTGGCCATGTTTTCAGGAAATGTGACAGTTCCCCTTTTGGTGGTGGGGATTGCAGGACTTAGCAGTGCAGAAGGGACGCTTTTGATTCAGTGTGCTTTATTGATGGCAGGTGTGGTTACCCTGATCCAGGTGGTTGGGGTGGGACCTGTAGGCGCCCGGCTGCCGGTTGTGATGGGAACCAGCAATGGCTTTTTATCCACGGTATCCCTGATTACGACTCAGTATGGCATCGGTGCATGTCTGGGCGCCAGCTTTATCGGAGGCCTGTTTGAAAGTGTCCTGGGAAGCTTTTTGAAAAAGCTGAAACGTATTTTTACTCCTCTGGTTTCGGGAATCGTGGTGATGACCATTGGCCTGACCCTGATTCCCACCGGAGTGAAGGCGGCAGCAGGTGGTTCCACAGAAGCTGGTCTGGGGGCTCCTGTCAATCTCATCCTGTCTGGGATTGTGATTGTAACCATTATTATCTGTAACTGCGTGAACAGCAAAATGCTGAAGTCCGCCTCGATTCTGGTAGGAATTGTGGCAGGATACATTGTGGCTGTTATTATGGGGATGGTGGATTTCACCAGCGTCTCTGAAGCCTCCTGGCTGGGACTTCCAGGGATTCTTCACTGGAAATGGGAGTTTCAGCCGGCAGCCATTATCATAATGCTGTTTATGTATCTTGCCACCACCATAGAGACCGTGGGGGATATCTCGGCGCTGACCATTGTGGCGGAGGACAGACAGCCTACGCCGGAAGAAAGCAGAGGGGCCATACTGGCAGACGGATTGGGAAGTTCCCTTGCAGCTATTTTTAATGCATTTCCCAATACTTCCTATACTCAAAACATCGGAGTAGTGAATCTTACAGGTGTGTTCTCGAATTATGTAGTTACCCTGGGAGCGGGAATCTTAATCGTACTTTCGGTTTTTCCAAAGGTAGCGGCGGTAATTCTGTGTGTGCCGCAGCCGGTCTTAGGCGGCGCGACCCTGATTACGTTTGTGATGGTGTTTATTTCTGGAATCCAGTTGATCCGCGGCACGGAGATTACCAGCAGGGATATGCTGATTATGGCTATTTCTCTGGGGATTGGTGTGGGTTTAAACCTTGTGCCTGACGTTATGGGACAGATGCCTCAGACGGTAAATATCTGTATGACTTCCGGTGTGATTCCGGCCTCGGTTCTTGCCATATTCCTGGATTTGGTTCTGCCGGGCCGGAGGAACTAGGTGTGGATCATGCCATCTTTCTCTGCGACCAGCGGTTTTGCCAGATGGTGGAGAGCTTGCGGCAGAGAAGGGAAAAAGTGTGGGTTCACAGTGTGTTTGAACGGGCAGTCAATCTGGAAGCAGGGGAACACTTATACACCTTGCTTGCGGCTGAAATAGAGACTCTGCTTCCAGAAGACAAAGAGTATCTGGGCGTTCCCGGGAGTGCCTATGCAGACATAAAAAGTTTCAGGGCCATAAAGCCTGCTTCAGGAGAGGCGGTTTTTTGGAGAGAACACGGGATACAGATTGGAGAAACCTGTTTTTTCTTTTCTGAGTCCGGGGTTTTCTTTCTTGATGCCTTTTTTCAAATAAAGGGCCTGCCAAAGGGAAATTGCGCAGGGATTGGCAAAGGGCTGATCCGGTTTGAAGCATTTCTGCCTGAAATTGCAAAGGATAAGGGGGGCGGAGCAGGTCTTTTTTATATGGACTATTTTGGAAAAGGGAATGGGGGCATGGATGGTTTTTGCCTTCAGAAGGATTTCTTGCAGGCGGGACTGGAAAAACGCCTGGCTCGCGTGTGTGATTTGATAAAGGGGAAGGGATCAGACAAGGAACTGAAGAAAGCGGTGGCGGATACCGTTGGGGCAGGAATCGGGCTGACTCCTTCAGCAGATGATTTTTTTTGTGGTATGCTGATTGGCATGAATTGTATGGGCCGGAAGGATGTGAAAAGCAGGAAAGAAGCTGTTGAGGCAGGAATCCGGGAGGCTGTGAAGCAGAATAGAACCACCAGGGTGTCTGGAGAGATGCTTTCGTTTCATGTGAGGCAGTTGTTTCCCAGAATATATATTAAACTGGCAGAGTCATTTATGACAGGGGGAGAGAACATGGAACAGGTGATGGAACGGATTTCAAGGGTGGGGCATTCCTCTGGGGTTGACATGGCATGCGGCATGGCTGCGGCCTTTCGGATTTTTAATGTTTTTTAAATAAACAGGGAGGAGATTGTGTTGAAGAAAATATTGGTTCGGAAAAATGCGTATTTTGATTCGGTTACCCTTATGTCTTTGGGCAGCAAGATCAAGAAGATGGATGGGGTATCCCAGGCGGTAGTGGTGATGGCCACGGAGATGAACCGGGAGATTCTCAAGAACGTGGGCCTTGGAAATGAGGAGACAGAAGCAGCAGGCCCCAATGATCTGGTTTTGGCCGTTGAGGCGGAAAGCGAAACCTTCCTTTCGGCGGCTTTTGCAGAGATTGAGGAGAAGCTGGCAGGGAGTCAGGATAAAAAGAAGAATCGGGATAATGTATATAAGACGCAGGAAGAAGCCTTAAAAGACGGAGTGAAAGCGAATATGGCGGTGATCTCTGTTCCTGGACGCTTTGCTGCAAGGGAAGCAAAGAAAGCTTTGAAAAACGGTATGCATGTGATGTTGTTCAGCGACAATGTGACCGTAGAGCAGGAACGGGAATTAAAGGAGCTGGCCAGGGAGAAAGGGCTTCTGGTTATGGGGCCGGACTGCGGCACAGCGGTGGTAAACGGGACAGGACTTTGCTTCGCCAACAAGATGAGAAAAGGCGCTATCGGCATTGTGGGAGCTTCCGGAACAGGCCTTCAGGAGGTTCTGGTACAGATTGACCGCCTTGGCGGCGGTATTGCCCAGGCCCTGGGAACCGGCGGGAGAGACTTAAAGGAAAGTATTGGCGGGATCATGATGATGGAAGGCATAAAAGCCCTGGATGGGGAGGAACAGGTAAAGGTGCTGGTGCTGGTGTCCAAACCGCCGGAACCTGCTGTGGAGGAAACCATATGGAATCTTTTGAGGCAGGTGAAAAAGCCTGTGGTAGTCTGTTTCCTGGAAGGAAAGAAGAGAGAGAATCTGCCTGGGAATATCTGTATGGCCTCCACTCTTTTAGAAGCGGCGAAAAAGGCGGTTGCTCTGGAGAAGGGAGTGGAATATACAGAAGAAATAAGGGACAGAAGCATGGAGATTCAGAAGGAAAGCATGGATTTAAAGCCGGAACAGAGATATGTCAGAGGATTTTTCTGCGGAGGCACCTTATGCGCAGAGGCTTTGATCGTGCTGCGGGAAAGGCTGACAGACCTCAAAAGCAATGTGTCTCACCATAAGGGGGAGATTCTGGAAGATGCCAGGGATTTAAAGGGAAATGTACTTCTGGATCTGGGAGAAGATGAGTTCACCAACGGCCGCCCCCATCCCATGATTGAGCCGTCTCTGAGGACAGAGTGGATCGTCGATGCAGCAAAAGACTCTACAGTGGGAGTGATTCTTCTGGATGTGGAGATTGGATATGGATCCCATGAGAATCCGGCCCAGATCGCCGCAGAGGGTATCCGTCAGGCAAAAGAGACAGCAAAGGAAGCAGGGAGAAGCTTAAAAGTAGTGGCATATGTATGTGGGACAGACAAGGACAGGCAGAATCTGGAGGAGCAAAGGACCATTTTAGCCGGAGAGGGAGCCATTTTAGCAGACAGCAATGTGGAAGCGGCTCACCTTGCAGCTCAGCTTTTGGGGAATCAGAAGGGAGGGAAAAACAGATGAAAATCAATGATTTGTTTCAACAGGAATTAACGGTTCTCAACATCGGGGCTCCCAATTTTAAAGCGGATTTGGATCTACAGGGAATTTCGGCTCATCAGATTCAATGGATGCCCCCTGCAGAAGGCGATCTGGAACTGATTGAACAACTGGATAGGTTTAGCGACAGGGAAGATATCAAAGAAGCCAACCAGGAAGCATTTTCCCGAATTCTCAAGGGGAGCCCTGTACTTGTGGGAATGGAGCGGGCCATAGACGTGATACCTGGCATGACGAAAAACACCATTCTCCATTCAGGGCCGCCTATTGGCTGGGACAGAATGTGCGATCCGGTAAAAGGAGCTGTGGTGGGGGCACTGATCTATGAAGGAAGAGCGGAAAATGAGGAAGAGGCCAGACAGCTTGCCGCCTCTGGCGAGATTACTTTTTCGCCCTGTCATGAGCACAGCGCTGTGGGACCTATGGCAGGAATCATCTCCCCCTCGATGCCTGTACATATTGTAGAGAACAAGACTTATGGCAACAGGGCTTACTGCACAGTCAATGAGGGATTGGGGAAGGTTCTTCGGTTTGGGGCATTCGATCAGTCAGTGATCGCCCGCTTAAGATGGATTGAAACGGAATTTATGCCTGTGATGCAAAAGGCTATCCGGCTTCATGGGGAGATTGATTTGAAGGTCATCACCGCGCAGGCAGTTCAGATGGGGGATGAGTGTCACAACCGAAACAAGGCGGCTACCTGCCTGTTCTTCCGGGAACTGGTGCTGTCCATGTTAAAGACCGGATTTCCAGAACAGCAGATTGAAAAGGCGATTGATTTTATCCGCGGGAATGACCATTATTTCCTGAACCTGTCTATGCCTGCCTGCAAGTCGATTCTGGATCCGGCAAATGGAATCCCCAATTCTACCATTGTCACGGCAATGGCCAGAAACGGTGTGGATTTTGGAATCCAGGTCAGCGGGTTGGGGAAGAAATGGTTTACTGCGCCTGCAAATTATGTCCAGGGTCTGTTGTTTCCCGGATATGACGATCAGGATGCCAACCCGGATCTGGGAGACAGCGCCATAACAGAGACTACGGGAATCGGAGGGTTCGCCATGGGAGCCTCTCCGGCCATCACCCAGTTTGTAGGGGGAACAGTAGAAGACGCTGTGAATTACACCAGAAGCATGTACACCATCACAACCGGAGAGAACAGCGCCTACGCCCTGCCTCCTATGGATTTTCGGGGAGCAGCCACAGGAATTGATGTGTTAAAGGTGCTGGACAGCGGGACACTGCCTGTCATCAACACAGGTATTGCCCACAGGGTAGCAGGAATCGGGCAGATTGGCGCAGGGATTGTCAATCCGCCCAGAGAGTGTTTTGTGAAAGCGCTTAAGGAATATAGCAAGGTGAGGGGATAGGATTATGAGAGTTGTGATTGCCCTTGGTGGAAATGCGTTGGGAAATAATCCTTCTGAGCAGAGGGAAGCCATAGGGAATGCTTCTAAAATGGTGGCGGATTTGATTCAAGAAGGATATGAGGTGGTTCTGGCTCACGGAAACGGCCCCCAGGTGGGAATGATCCAGAACTGTATGCCATCCCAGGTCAGTCTGTCTTCCTGTGTATCCATGTCTCAGGCTTACATCGGGCTGGATATGCAGAATCTGTTGAGGGAGGAACTGTACAATCGTGGGATTTATAAAACCGTAGTCTCTGTGATTACCCAGGTGAGCGTGGAGGAGGAGGACAGAGCCTTTTTAAATCCTACGAAGCCCATCGGCCATTTTATGACAGAGGAGGAGGCAAGGGAACTTGCCAGGGCAGGAGCCCATGTGATGGAGGATGCAGGGCGGGGATACCGTAAGGTGGTGGCTTCCCCTAAGCCTGTGGATATTGTGGAGATCCAGGCTATCCGTAATCTGGTAGACAGCGGAAATGTGGTTATTGCCTGCGGTGGCGGAGGAGTTCCTGTGGTGAAGAAGGGAAACCGGCTGGAGAAGGTGGATTCTGTGATTGACAAAGATTTTGCCAGTGCAAGGCTTGCACAGCTTCTTGATGCGGACTTTCTGGTACTTTTAACCGGGGTGGAGAAAGTGGCCATTAATTATGCCAAACCAGACCAGAAATGGCTTTCCCGGATTACGGTGGAGGAAGCCAGGGAATATATCCGTCAGGGGCAGTTTGCGCCAGGGTCTATGCTTCCTAAGATTGAAGCGGCGGTGGAGTTCGCTGTGTCCAAGGCTGGAAGAAAAACGCTGATTACCATGCTGGAACAGGCTTCTGTGGGGATCCATGGGGGGACTGGGACTATGGTGGTGGCGTAGTGTAGGGATTGTATCTGGCAGCTGTCAGGCTTGCTTATTGGCCTGCTTGTGGGCTGCATTGGCATATAAATTATGCGTTTAGATAGAAAAAGCTGGTATCTTAGTTAAACTGAGATATCGGCTTTTTAAGTGATCCTTCCGTTTATATTCTTGATCATAAAATAGTTATAGTCTAATTTTTAATGGTTACATAATTCTGAAAAGAGAAGGCTATATCATTTGACTGGAGGCATATACAGAGCTGCGGTATTTAAAATATGATTGTCTGACAATAAATGAAAATATTTTTATTATTGTAATAAAAAAATATCAAACACCTTGCGATACAGGCAGAGACGTGATAAGATGGTGGGAGAATAAAATGTACCGTTTGAAGGGTAGGGGGCATCCGTTGGCAGTACAGAAATAGGAAGGGCGGATGGCCTGAACCAGAAAGGAGAAGGCAGCATGAAGCTGATGAAAACCGAAGAAGCAATCGGCCAGATTCTGTGCCACGATATCACACAAATCATCAAAGGTGTAACCAAAGACGCCGTATTTCGGAAAGGCCATGTGATAACCCAGGAAGACATTCCCGTATTGCTAAGCGTCGGAAAGGACCACGTTTATATCTGGGAAAACGACGAAACCAAGCTTCACGAAAACGATGCCGCCCAGATTCTCTGCGACATCTGTATAAACCATAACATGCGCCCCTCCCAAGTCAAAGAAGGAAAAATAGAACTGATAGCCACCTGCGACGGCCTTCTGAAAATCGACCGGGAAAAACTAAACGCCATCAACTCCTTAGGTGAGATGATGATAGCCAGCCGCCACGGGAATTTCCCTGTCCGCGCCGGAGACAAAATTGCAGGAACCAGAATCATTCCGCTGGTGATAGAAAAAGAAAAGATGGAACAGGCAAAAGCCATAGGCGGCAACATCCCCATTTTCCAGCTTCTTCCATACCAAAAGAAAACCGTAGGAATCGTCACCACCGGCAACGAAGTCTACTACAAAAGAATCACCGATACCTTCACACCAGTCATAGAAGAAAAACTATCCCAATACCCTATGGAAATCATCGGCCATGAAATCAGCAGCGACGATGCAGCCATGATACAAAGCAAAATTCTAAGCCTCCTTGCAGCCGGAGCAGACATGATAATCTGCACCGGAGGGATGAGCGTAGACCCCGACGACCGCACACCCGCGGCAATCCGGGCCGTAGCCCCATCCATAGTCACCTACGGAGCCCCGGTGCTGCCTGGAGCCATGTTCCTGCTGGCATACTACAACCATACCATCCCCATACTGGGACTGCCCGGCTGCGTCATGTACGCCAAAAGAACCATATTTGACCTGGTACTTCCCCGCATAGCAGCAGGCGAAACACTAAAAAAAGAAGATCTCCAAATCCTGGGAGAAGGCGGGCTATGCCTGTCCTGCCCCACCTGCACATTCCCCAACTGCGGATTCGGGAAAGCCTGAATCAAGGCCTCTCCTCACAATAGAAAATACAGTACCAAAACAAAAAGGAGCATATTATATGCCAGACCTATATCAATCCATAAAAGAAATAAACCA
Organism: uncultured Hungatella sp.; assembly: GCA_910585435.1. Taxonomy (GTDB): domain Bacteria; phylum Bacillota; class Clostridia; order Lachnospirales; family Lachnospiraceae; genus UBA3402. Next base: position 30,979 of record CAJUEJ010000008.1, read on the forward strand.
TGACAACCAAAACATAGCCATGACCGTACTAGAAGGCCCCTGTTTCGGAGAAAAAGCTCTCTATTCCAATCACGACCTAATATGGCCCCTCCAGCCCTCCCAAGCCTTCTTCCCCCGTCGCCAGCCAGACCCCGATACAATCCAGGGCAGCGGCATCTACACTATAAAAGGAACCCAGGTATTCTGTGACATATTGTCCAAAGAGAAAACCCTCATAATCTGCGGAGCCGGCCACGTATCCATCCCAGTCATTCACATAGGCCAAATGCTGGGCTTCCATATCCATGTAGTGGAAGACCGCCCCAAATTCGCAGACAACGCCAGAAAAGCCGGGGCCCACCAGGTCACCTGCCAGCCCTTCAGGCCAGGGCTAAAACAGATATCCGGAGACAAAGACACCTACTTTGTCATCCTAACCAGAGGCCACCGCTACGACCAGGAATGCCTGGAGGCCATAGTCAGAAAACAACACGCCTACATTGGCATGATAGGAAGCAAGAAGAGAACCAGTAAAGTCAAAGAAGCCATCATCCAGCAAGGAGCCGACCCCCATGTAGTAAACCAAATCCACACCCCCATCGGCCTGGACATCGGCGCAGAGACACCAGAAGAAATAGCAGTAGCCATCATGGCCCAGATAATCCAGAAAAAAAACCAGACCAAACGAAACGGAGGCTACCCCAGAGAAATCCTGGATGCCATCCTCAACCTCCCCCATACCCAAACCCACGGAATCCTGGCCACCATTGTCATGCGCAAAGGCTCTGCCCCCCGGGCAGTCAGCACCAAGATGCTGGTGCTGCCAGACGGGAACACCATCGGAACTATCGGCGGCGGATGCACAGAAGCAGAACTGGTCACAAACGCCCGCTCTATGCTCCAGACAGGCCAGACAGACAGCCGCCTGTGCCATGTAGACATGACCGGAGATGATGCCGAAGACCAGGGAATGGTATGCGGTGGCACCATAGACATTCTACTGGAATATATCTAGGCCCCCAAATCATATTCCCCCTGTACCCCCAGCTTCCACCCCTTAAATCCACAAAACCATCCACAAAAAACGAGGCAAACACATGAAAGACCATTACGGAAGAACCATCGATTACATGCGCATCTCCATCACAGACCGCTGTAACCTGCAGTGTCGCTACTGCATGCCCCACAAAATACCCCACCTCCCCAAAGAACACCTGTTAACCTACGAAGAAATCCAGTTCATATGCCAGATAGCCGCCGACATAGGCATCACCAAGCTGAAAATCACCGGTGGGGAGCCCCTGGTACGCTCCGGATGTCCCCAACTCATAGGAAAACTAAAAACAATCCCTGAAATCACACAAGTCACCATGACAACCAACGGCATAAACCTGGAACAACACCTTCACGAGCTCAAAGAAAACGGCCTGGATGCAGTCAACATTAGCCTGGACACATTAAACCCCCAGGTTTACCAGCAAATAACAGGAAAAGACCAACTCCCCAAAGTACAAAACGCCATAATCCAGTCCATAAAAGCAGGCCTGCCCGTAAAACTAAACACCGTCCTCCAGACAGGCATAAACGAAAATGAATGGCCCCAACTTATAAAACTAACACAACAATATCCTATAGACATCCGCTTCATTGAAATGATGCCCATCGGATACGGAAAACAATACTCCCCAGTCAGCAATACACAGCTCCTCCAACAAATCCAGGCTATGTATCCAGAACTTCAAAAAGAACAATCCATCCACGGAAACGGCCCCGCCGTTTACTACAAGATACCAGAAGCCAAAGGCAGCATCGGATTTATCAGCGCCATCCACGGAAAATTCTGCCAAACCTGCAACCGCCTCCGCCTGTCCGCCCACGGAAGCCTGAAACCCTGCCTCTGCTACGAAGACCAGGTAGACCTGATAGAACCCCTAAGAACCTGCAAAGGAAAACAAAGAGAATACCAGATAAAAGAAAAAATCCTTCAGGCCATCAACCAAAAACCCAAAGAACACCACTTCACACAATCCGCCCAGATAACCGAGACAAAACCCATGGTACAGATAGGAGGATAAACAGACAGGAGGAAAAACAGATGGGAAAACTAATCGCCATATGTATCAGCGAACACAGAGGTACACAAAAACACCAGGTAGAAAAAGCCACCCTCATAGAAAACTGGGGCATAGAAAAAGATGCCCACGGCGGAACCTGGCACCGCCAGGTCAGCCTCCTCTCTCTGGAAAAAATAGAAGAATTCCAAAAAAAAGGAGCACAAATAGACTTCGGAGCCTTCGGAGAAAACCTGATAATAGAAGGCTTTGACCTTAGAACCATCCCCGTAGGAACCAAAATCCAGATAGGAACCACCCTCCTGGAACTCACCCAGATAGGCAAAGAATGCCACAGCCACTGCCAGATATACAAAACCATGGGCGACTGCATCATGCCCAGAGAAGGCGTCTTCGCAAAAGTAATCACCGGAGGAACCATCCGCCCAGGAGACCAGGTACAACTCCTCCCCTTACCAAAAGACCGCCCCTTTACAGCAGCAGTCATTACCCTGAGCGACAAAGGAAGCACCGGAGAACGAGAAGACAAAAGCGGCCCTCTGATAAAAGACCTTCTCCAGTCACAAGGCTACCAGGTCATCGAATCCCTCCTCCTCCCCGACGGAAGGCCCGACCTGGAAAAACACCTGTGCCGCCTGGCCGACCAGAGACAAGTCAACCTAATCCTTACCACCGGCGGAACCGGCTTTTCCCAGAGAGACACCACACCAGAAGCCACCCTTGCCGTCTGCGACCGGATGGCAAACGGCATCGCCGAAGCAATCCGCCAATACTCCCTTACCATCACCGGCCGCGCCATGCTAAGCCGCGCTGTATCAGGAATCCGCCGACAAACCCTGATAGTCAACCTCCCCGGAAGCCCCAAGGCCGTGAAAGAAAGCCTGGACTATATCCTTCCCCATCTAGGCCACGGACTTGGCATTCTGAGAGGAAGCGAAGGAGAATGCGGAAACAGATAACAGAAATCCCCCATATCATCCTGTCCAGACATACATCAGACAATAAAAAACAAAGAAATAAAAAACCAAAAACAGGAAAAGACCATGAAAAAAGCAAGAAAACACCTAATCCAAATCCTAGCAGTTCCACTGATAGCCGCTATGATAACAGGATGCAGGGCAAAGACAGAAAACCCTCCCGGACAGGACCCCCCAACCCCAAACCCCCCAGCACAGAACACCTCCGGCCAGGAAACCTCCGCCCCCCAAGTTCAGGAATCCAGCCAGCCAGTAGAAATCCAGGTCTTCATCGCCGCCAGCCTCAAAACCGTAATGACCGACCTTGCGCAGCAATACCAGAAAGACCATCCCCACATAAAAATCACATTCAACGCAGACAGCTCCGGCACCCTTCTAACCCAGATACAAGAAGGCTACGAATGCGATATCTTCTTCTCAGCAGCCCAAAAACAGATGAACCAGCTGGAAGAATCCGGCCTCATGGTACAAGGCAGCCGCGCAAACGTAGTAAACAACCAGGTAGTAGTCATAACATGGAAAGGCAGCAACACAAAAGTAACCGGCCTGCAAAACCTGGAACAAGCAGAATCCATCGCATTGGCAGGCGGAACCGTGCCCGTAGGAAGATACACAAGACAAGCCCTCATCCAGTTAGGCAGACTGCAGCCCGCCGCCGATGCCGCTCAAATTACCACACAACAGATATCACAAGCCCTGGGCGGAGTCGAAATCAGCGAACAGTCCAACGTCAGCAAAGTCCTTCTGGCGGTAATCGAAGGCTCCTGCCAGGTAGGAACCACCTACTACTCCGACATCTACGGCTACGAAGATAAGATAGAGATACTGGAAACCGTCAGCCCCCAGCTGTCCGGCGATGTCATCTACCCCATTGCCCAGGTAAAAAATCCAGAAGCCGACGAAGCACAGACCAGAGCAGCCAAAGAATTCCTGGAATACATCCTGTCCCAAGAAGCCAAGACCATATTCCAGTCCTACTACTTTGATACAGATGTATAGACAATATAAAAAATCATGATACAAGAGGTTCACCCATGAACACATTAAACAATACACTAAACAACCTGGACTGGAGCCCTCTCCTCATATCCCTGAAAACAGGACTGGCGGCAACCATCATTTCCTTCATACTGGGAATCTACATGGCCAGAAAAGCAATCAAAGCCCCGCCCGCCATAAAAGCCATCCTGGACGGCATCATGACCCTCCCCATGGTACTCCCCCCCACAGCAGCCGGCTTCTTCCTGCTCCTTCTGTTCAGCCGCCGAAGGCCCCTGGGAATGCTGCTGTATGAAACCCTCAACATAAAAATAGTACAATCCTGGCTAGGCTGTATCATCGCGGCAACCATCATATCCCTCCCCCTCATGTACCGCAACGCCAGGGCCGCCTTCGAGCAGATAGACATCAACCTCATATACGCAGGCCGCACCCTGGGCATGTCCGAGACAAAAATATTCTGGAAAATCATCCTTCCCACAGCAGGCCCCGGCATAGCCTCCGGAACCATCCTTACATTCGCCAGAGCCCTGGGAGAATACGGAGCCACCTCCATGCTTGCCGGAAACATCCCAGGAAAAACCGCAACCATATCCCAGAAAATCGCCATGGTCATCCAAGACGGCGATTACAAAACCGCAGGCCTGTGGACAGGAATCGTGGCCGTCATTGCATTCACAATCATCCTGCTCATGAATCTCACCAGCGGAAAACAGATGAAACACATAAAACCCTGGTAAGCCATTACAAAGAAAAATTTCTTGACACACAGACAGAATTGTGATAGTTTATAAAAAAATTCGGAGAACAAAACATGCAGAACTTACATTTAACAATAAACAATACGTACATGTATTACGGACGTACTCAAAAGTAGTTGTGTTCCGATTGGATGCACAACGAAACAAGTAGGTCTGATATGTTCGTGCATACAAATCGGTAAATGTAAGCAGAAACGATATAGAATACAGTATTCATATTATCCGATAATTGAGAAATGCACGAGACATATGATTGTTTCGCGCATTTTTTGTTTAGAAACTCCCTGCCATACAGAGGCCGCGGCATTGCACAACCGGCAATTCAGCCGTGCCCAAAAGCCTGTGGAGACAGAAGCAATCGATGAAAAACTTACACTGATATTCTACAAAAAATAAAGGAGACAACCCAAAATGAATGCAATCATACTCGGTTCCGGCGGCTGTGTCAGCACCCCAAGACCATGCTGCAGCTGCCCTATATGCACAGAAGCACGACAAAAAGGATTCCCCTACGCAAGAACCGGCTGCAGCCTCTACATTGAAGATGCCAACCTGCTGATAGACACCCCCGAAGACACCAAACATCACAGTAGAACTGATTTCCGCAAACCCACAAAAACACGTGGCAATATTTGTTATCTCCTCCTGCAGCCAAAAAATAATATACGCCCCATGTGACGTAAAGCCATTCCCCCAAACAGAAAAATTCCAGGACGCAGACACGCTGATTATCGGCAATACCATTGTCGGCGATACCCTAAAAGGCGGATTCCCCCTAAACAAAGACAATCCCTTGCGCCAGGAACTCTTTACACTGGAAGAAATCGACACAATAAGAAAACAATACAGAATCAAAGAAGTAATCATAACACACCTGGAAGAAGACTGGGGAAAATCCTACGACGATTACAAAAACCTGGAGAAAGAATTAAAGCACATACACTTTGCATACGACGGCCAGAAAATACCACTATAAAAATCCCCTTCCCCAGAAAAAGGAAAAGAACATGCCCATAGAAATCCACCTGAAAAAAACAACAAAAACCTTCCAACTAAACATACAATTTGAGGGCCAATCCAAAAGAATCGGCATACTGGGACCATCCGGCTCCGGAAAAAGCATGACCCTGCGATGCATCGCAGGAATAGAAACCCCAGACCAGGGCCGCATCCAAATCGACGGAAGAACTCACTACGATTCCCAAAGCCACACAAACATAAAACCCCAGAAACGAAACATCGGCTACCTCTTCCAAAACTACGCCCTCTTCCCCACCATGACCGTAGCCCAGAACATCCAGGCCGGCCTCAAAGGAACCAAAACACAAAACCAAATCCAGACCCAGAAAATGATACAGACATTCCAGCTAACCGGCCTGGAGAACCACCTTCCCTCAGAACTGTCCGGCGGTCAGCAGCAGAGAGTCGCCCTGGCCAGGATAATGGCCTACCAGCCAGACACAATCCTCTTAGACGAGCCCTTCTCCGCATTAGACCAATATCTCAAAGACCAGCTCCAGAGAGAGCTGATAAAAATGCTGAACCATTACCAGGGAACCGTCATATTCGTGTCCCACAACAAAGACGAGATATACCAGTTCAGCCAGGAACTGCTGATAATAGACCAGGGCAAAAGCATCCTGTACAATAAAACAAAAGACATATTCATAAACCCCATATACCAGAAAGCCGCCAGGCTGACCGGCTGTAAAAACATATCCCATATCCAGAAAATCGACGACCACACCATAACCGCCATAGACTGGGGAATCCAGCTCCACCTCCAACGCCCCCTCCCCCAGGACATAACCGCTGTCGGCTATCAGGCCCACGATTTCCTGCCCATATGGGGCCCAAAACCCCCCAACAGCCTGAAAGCCCAGATAACCGAAACCGAAGAACTCCCCCTCCAGACCAACTACTACATCCTCCCCCAGCCCCCAGTCCTCGCTCCCCAGCCAATCTGCTGGACTGTCCAGAGAGAAAGCCTGGAGAAACTACAAAAAAACGGAGTCCCGGACTATCTCCAGATAAAAGAAGAAAAACTCCTATATCTGAAATAAAAACGCTATACTTAGAACATTAGAACAAAACCAGGAGGCACATATGGAACTCACACACTTCGACAAAAACGGAAAAGCACGCATGGTAGACGTAACAGAAAAAGACGACACAAGACGAGAAGCCACAGCCACAGGCAGAATCAAAGTAAACCAGGAAACCTACCAGGCCATCCAGAGCGGAACCATCGGAAAAGGAGACGTCTTAGGCGTAGCCACAACCGCCGGAATCATGGCCGTCAAACGCACCTGGGAACTGATTCCCATGTGCCATATCCTTCAGCTAACCGGCTGCCGCATCTGGTTTGAGATGAATCCGGAAGAAAGGGAAATCCACTGCTGCTGCACCGTAAAAACCACCGGCAAGACAGGCGTAGAGATGGAAGCCCTCACCGGAGTCAACATAGCCCTGTTGACAATCTACGACATGTGCAAAGCCCTGGACAAATCCATGAAAATAAGCGATATCTACCTGTGCAGAAAAACCGGCGGAAAAAGCGGGGATATCATAAATAACCTGTAAACCGCCCTCAAAAATTCAACTCAAACAGGTCGAACACAGGAATCTCCTCAATCCCTCTGTCCAGATCCCCCCGGCCGGCAAACGAAAATCCCTTTCTCTTATATAACCGTACAGCCGGCCGGTTATCCGGGACCACATCCAGGCGGATTGCCTTATACCCATTGCTCTTAGCCCACTGGATACAAAAATCAACCATAAATCCCCCTACCCCTCTGCCCCCTGCAGACGGATCCACCGCAAGCGTATGAATCACAAGAAATTCCCCCGGCGCCAGCTTCCTCATCCAATTCCCCACACCATAATCCCCGCCCGGGTTATCATTCAGAACAAACCCTCCAATCATCCGTCCCTCTTCCACACACCCATACTGCTCCCCCCGAAGAATCGAAGAAAGCACCGTTTCCCTGCAGGGATATTCCTTCGACCACTTAGGATAATTAACCGTCTCCTCAAGGTGCGCCACCACCCTCTCATACAAATCCGCCGCCATATCCAGATGCTTCCTCTCACACTTCACGATTTCCATAATCCTGCTCCTCTCTCTGTAAACACACTCCTAAACACACTTCCAAACACATTCCCATACATCACAGCCCCAGCCTGCTTCATTCCCCTCATCCCTTTCTGAAGCAGTATAACATTCCCCTTTCAAAAAATCAATGCAGGCCCCCTGTTCCCAACAAAGATTCCATCTGTTCTGTTCCTGTTCCATCTAAAGTTTGGCTTTGTCAAAGATTGACAGATGCCTCTCCCACGTGTATAGTATCTTTCAGGCATAAATCAAAATACTAGAAACCAATAGGAGGAAACCATGAGTCCAGAATTAATCAATCAGATTTTCATGCTGTTCGGCCTGATGACCATAGGATACCTGTGCGGAAAGACCCATATATTGGACGCAGAAGCCAACGCCATATTTTCAGCCTTTATCCTGAAGGCTTCCCTGCCTGCCACAATCCTTAACTCCGCCTTCAGCCAGAACACCATGGAGTCCAGCCTGGTGTGGCATGTGACAATTACCGCAGCAGGAGTCTTCATCCTTCTGCCTGTCATCAGCAAACTGCTGGCCCGCATCTTCCATCTGGACGTCACTTATCAGCTGATGCTAAACTACAGCAACCTGGGATTCATGGGCCTGCCTATTATCAGCGGGGTATATGGAGAAGAAAGCACCTTTTTCGTTGCAATCTTCATGATGATATTCAATATCCACATGTTTACCGTAGGAATCATTACCCTTCAGGGAAAACCGGACTCCCTTGCCTCCATGCTGAAAAAACTATGCACCCCTGCCATAATTTCCGCCCTGCTGGCCTTTGTGATTGTACTCTTTCATATCGACGCCCCCACCCCTGCCGCCCGGCTTATCAGCAGCCTGGGTTCTGTCACCACACCCCTGGCCATGATAATCATCGGCTCCCAGCTGGCTCAGATGCGCTTTAAAGAAGTACTCTTAAAGCCTTCGCTCTACATGATATCCTTCCTCAAACTGGTAGTATATCCGGCGATTGTCTATGTGGTGCTGCGCTTTACCATCGGGCCGGGAATCATCACCAATATTGCCACCATTCTTATGGGCCTGCCTGTTGCCGCCAACGTGACCATGCTGTGCTCCGGATACAACGGCGATGTCCGCCTGGCAGCCCAGGGAACCTGTATATCCACCCTGCTTTCCCTTCTCACAATCCCTATTATGCTGTCAATTCTATAAAAAACCGTATATCCACATATACTATATAAAGAGAGCAGAAAATAAAATACCCTCCGTGGACAAAGAGACATATATCCCTTGTCCACGGAGGGCATTTTGTTCCCTAGACTAAAAACTTCGATGCAATCCTGTCCACCCCTTCAGGCTTCGACAGATTCCATTTCTCATAATCCATCCTGCTTTCCGCCACAGTCCTTCCCAGTTTTACCAGAAAATCAGGAATACCTGTCTCCAGCATCACCCCCACTTCGCGTCCCATAGCCTCTTTACCCTGGAGGTCGCTGCCGTTTACATACAAGGTAAAAGCCGGCTGCATCACTCCGTCCACCTTTTTGGCAGCGCCCCGGAAGCCGATGGCGCCAATCTGATGCGTACCGCAGGAAGAGGGGCAGCCGGAGATATGAATCTGCGGCAGCGCTCCGTCCGGAATCCCGGCAGCACGGACAGCTTCCACACAGGCATTTAAAAGCGCCTGGGAATCCCTCAGCCCCTGCTGGCAGGTGCTGGCACCGATGCAGCTTACCGAACTTTCAAACAGCGACCGGGCGCTGTCCTTCGTCAGTTCCAAAGCCTCTCCAGCTTCCTTCCCTGTAAGGTTGATAATATATGCAGACTCATCCGGCCCCAGCCGAAGCTCTGCCCCGGGAATCCGGGAAACCATCTGATTTACCCTGCACAGAAGGTCAGGCTCCACCATGCCGCCGATAGGATGCCACACCACGGCATAAAGCCCCGGCTGCTTCTGAGAGATAGCCCTTGGATGATTCACCACAGTACCGTCCCCCTGCTTCGCGGCCGGTGTCGTGTCCGGATGAATGGTCAGATCCTCCCCGGAAGCCACTACCTCTTCAAGCTTCTCCAGATACGCCTTCCTGTACGCCTCCGGGCCTCCCAATGCATCCTGCATGAAACGGGTCCGGGCCTTTCCCCTGTTCTCATAATTCCCATAGGCCCGGAAGGTAAGCCACATTGCCTTGATATAATACAGTATCCGTTCCGGCGCAATACCATCCGCCACCTTCACCCCGAATTTTGGCTGATTCCCCAGCCCGCCGGCGCTGTACACATCGAACATGCCGTCCGGGCGGGCCGCAAACCCCAGATCCCGGAAGGTGGCATGGGTAACATTCCTTTTGGAATTAGAAAAACCTACCTTCAGCTTCCGGGGCATCTTCTCCGCCTTTATAAAGGTCATCAGATATTCCCCTGCCGCCACAGCCCAGGGAAGGACATCAAAATATTCATCCCTTTCCACACCGGATAAAGGAGAACACATCACATTGCGGGGATAGTCTCCGCCGCCGCCCAGGGTCACAATTCCCGCATCCAGAGCCTCCTCCATAATGGCGCTTGCCGTGTCAGCTCCAAGGTCGTGAAGCTGGATTGTCTGGCAGGTAGTAAAATGGACACGGGAAACCTTATATTTCTCCACCGCACCGGCAGTAAATGCCAGCCGCTCCTTTGTCACCTGTCCGGCAGGCATGCGCAGCCGCAGCATGTTAGCCTTTCCGCCCTTCTGGGCATAGCTGCCATAATAGCCGGAAAACCCTTTATAGGCGCCCTTGTCCATCTCCCCGGCATAAAATTCCCTGGTTTTCTCACGAAACAGACCAAGGTCAGGCTTAAAACTTTGTGGATCTACAGATTTTGTCATCTTACCATTTCCTCCATTCATCATACTCATGTACTCTCGGAATCTTTCTTGCACCTGCTTTTGCGGCTGATTTACCCACATATGCACCTGAGCTTACAGACATCTGACAAAAAGCATCTCATAAAATCAGTCACAAAGAAACTCCGGGAATATATAGAAATACTACTATTTTATATGAAGGGAAAGGAATTGAAAAGGGGGTGTGAGAATAAAATAAAATAATTGTTATGCAGCACCGCTGCACCATCGCGTCGCAGACCCAAAATATACCATTATTTCTGCAATGCATACTGAAAGGCAGGGGGACAATAACTATGCAGCTGATTCTGTACTTGTCCGATTACATCATTCCACTGACCATTTTTTACATCGTAGGCTTTGCCCTGCTGATGAAACGGCCGGTATACGATGATTTTGTCAAAGGGGCGAAAGAAGGCATGAAGACTGTAGCTGGCATTATGCCCACACTGGTAGGCCTGATGGTGGCAGTGGGTATTTTGAGGGCCTCCGGATTTTTAGATGCTGTCACCGGCCTTCTGGCTCCGTGGACGGAAAAAATAGGCTTGCCCTCCGGACTTTTTCCGGTAGCCCTGGTGAAGCTGTTTTCCTCCAGCGCAGCCACCGGCCTGGCCCTGGATATATTTAAAGAATACGGGCCCGATTCCCAGCTGGGATTTATGACCTCCCTGATGCTCAGCTGCACAGAGACGGTATTTTATACCATGAGCATCTATTTTTTGTCTGTGAAGGTGAAAAAAACCAGATATACCCTGCCGGGAGCGCTGCTTGCCACGGCTGTGGGCCTTATTATGAGCATTATTTTAACAAAATATTTCATTTGTTAAGAAAACTATAAGGATTAAGTGGTTGCCAGAAAAAATGAAATCATGTATAATCGATAGGAAACTTTGAAAGGTCGTCAGATGAGAGGGTAGCAGTGGATAGTTACAATACGCTGAATGAGGTGCTGGTGAATCTGTTCCGGGACATTTTGGACATTGAGCAGAAGGCAATTATAACAGAAGAGTTTCACGATATCACCAGCAATGATATGCATGTCATAGAGGCTATCGGCATCGGAGAGCCCAAGAACATGTCATCTATAGCCAGGATGTTGTCAGTAACTGTGGGAACCCTGACTATAGCTATGAACAGCCTTGTGAAGAAAGGATATGTATTTCGGGAGCGGGGCAAAGAAGACAGGCGTGTCGTGTATATTTCCCTGACTGAGCGCGGAAAAGCCGCATATGAGCATCATGCCAGATTTCATAGGACGATGATTGACAGTGTCTCAAAAGAGTTAACCCCAGAACAACTGGAGCTGTTGGTGGAGACTCTGACGAAGTTAAATAAATGGTTCCGCCATTGGCAGGAGCACTAAGAATGAAAAGAACTAAAGGAGAGAATAATTATGAAAAAATTACTGATGGGCGTTGCAGGTACAATGATGGTTTTATCCCTGGCAGCATGTACACCGACCAAGGTGGAGCAGGTGGGAAAAGGAGAGACGGTTGAGACAGAGACAGTGCTTTCAGACGGAACCACTATTACCACCACCAAAGAGCTTCCAGGCGGTGTGACGCCGGAGATGCTTGAGAAGGAAACCGTAGATCCAACAGCAGAGAGGCCGGTTGATACCAACGCGGAGCTGCTGGAGACCATTATGGTTTACTATCCTAACGAGGCAGGCAACGGCTTAACCTCAGAGATGGTGGATGTGGAGCTGATGGACGAGGAAGTTATACTGGAGCAGCTGATGGACAACGGTGTTCTGCCTTATGAGGTTGAGATCAATTCCTTCTCTGTTGAAGGCGGAATGAGGCCAGGCCCGGGTGTGGATCCTTCAGAGACAGGAAGCGGAGAAAGAATTGGCACCCTGGATCTGACACAGTTAACACCGCCGGAGGGCCTTGATGAGAAGCTTATGGTCTATGCCCTTGTGAACACCTTCTGCGACAACTACGAATTGGATAAGCTGCAGGTTTTGATTAACGGTGAGGTATATGCCACCAGCCTCAGCACCGACGGATATCTGTATCCCCTGGAGAAATATAAAGAAATCAACTAAGCTTTAAAGACAGAGTGAAAGCTAATCTGTATGCGCCCTGCAGCGGACGCACACAAAATACCAAAAGCACTCCCTTCCAGAACCTGCCATGCGTCCGGAAGGGAGTGCTTTTGCATATAGGCCCAAGCACAAAACCGGGATACAAACCCAGATGTTCCCTTGCCCGTTTAGAGTATCAGAAGCGGAAGTAGATAAAAGGATTAAAATCTGCTCCCACCATATAGAAAACGGCAAAAGCAAAGATACCTGAAAGCACCATATCAGAAATCCACCCTAAAACCAGGCTGGCCTCCAGCCTCTTCCTCAGTGCAGGGACTACAGGAAAACATCCAGCCACAGATAAGGCAAATAAAAACCAGAATTCCCGATCCAGGGCCTCCATCACTCCCAGAGAGCGGACAGCTGAAAAATCAAAGGCAAACATAGCTTTCAGATACACCAATGCATCGCCTATGGCTTCGCACCGGAAGAACACCCATCCGATTAATACAATCACCAGCGTGTACACATGTCTTACCATTCCCGGAAGCCTTTTAAGCATGTCCCCCAGCCTGCCCCTCTCCAGTATCAAAAAGAATCCGTGAAACAATCCCCACACTACAAAGGTCCAGCTGGCCCCATGCCAGAAGCCGGTGAGAATAAAGACAATCAGCAGATTTTTGCAGGTACTCCACCTTCCCTTCCTGTTTCCTCCCAGAGGAATATACACGTAATCCCTGAACCAGCTGGACAGAGAGATGTGCCACCTTCTCCAGAACTCTTTAATACTGGCAGAAAGATAGGGGTAGTTAAAGTTCTCTAAAAAATGGAACCCAAACAGCTTCCCAAGCCCGATAGCCATGTCTGAGTAGGAAGAGAAATCCATGTAGATCTGAAGGGCATAACAGATCGCGCCCAGCCAGGCATAAGGCGTATTTACAAGAGATACGTCATAGAATATGGCATCTGCCGCATATCCCATGCCATTGGCAAGAAATATTTTTTTGCAGAACCCTGTCATGAACCGCACAAGCCCTTCCTGAATCATGGAAAGGCTTGTACTGCGCCGTTTGATCTCTTTATTTACATCAATATACCGGACAATCGGGCCTGCGATAAGCTGAGGGAAAAGCATGATATAAAGGGCAAGATCAAAAATATTTTTCTGTACCTCAACCCGCCTTTCATATACGTCAAAAATATAAGACATGATCTGAAAGGTAAAAAAGGAGATGCCGATAGGTAGTGTGATTGCCGGAACAGCCACTGAAAGCTCCATATGCAGAAGGCCTGCGGCATCCGAAACCATATCCATAAAAAAGTTAAAATACTTAAATACAAACAGTATGCCTATATTGTAGATAACCGAAAGGATGAGTACCGTCTTCCGATGCCGTTCCCCCTCCAGAAGCCGGCCGAACATGTAATTGACCCCGATGGAAAGGAGAAGCAGAAGGAGATAACTGACCCCGCCCCATGCATAAAAAATCAGGGAGAACAAAAGCAGGGTCATGTTCTTTAACCACTTTATTCCGGTAAGCTCTGCCGCCCCGTAGCAGATCAGGGTTAAAGGCAGGAAAAGAAAGATAAATACAGGAGACACGAAAACCATAGTATATTGTTTCCTCCGTTATTCTGCATGGACTATTGCCCGTTTATAATTTCAGGATGTTCTGTCAGATATTCGATCAGGGAAAAGCTCATCACAGGGATATGGGCTTCATTTACCTCAAAAATAATGATATCAGCCTGGTCAAATTCCTGTTTTAAATCGATTTCTCCGTAATCGGAAAAGGATGTAAACTGGTCAAAGGGATAATGGGTTACCAGGGTATTTTCAATGTAAGTGTCCTTGCTGAAAAATCCGTGGTTGATCAGCGGCACAAGGGTCTGTCCCATAAAGCTGCCTCCTCTGCACAGCAGGCTGGGGCCCTCATCCTCCCTGGGCTGAAACTCCCAGTCAGCCTGAAGATAATTGTTATCATAGGGAGGGGTAAACAGGTTCAGGGAATTAAAAATATCAGCATCCGGAAAAACAGGCTCAGGAACCGGATGGTATGTGACCTGGATCTCCGGAAAAGAATATCTGCTCTGACTGTTCAGATAGCGGACGAAATCAGCCGTCACCTGCGCGCTCAATACCTGGGACCAGTGGGTTCCTGTCCTTTGAAAAAGAGGATAATCCGCAGTCCGGGCCAGCTGGTCGATATAGGGAATGGAGTCATACACAGGAAGGCTGTATTGCTTTAAGGTTTCCGTAAACTGCTCGTAGTTGCCAGGCTCATCCGGGAAACGGTTGGACTGAACATAGATGTCAGGAACATATTCTTCATAATAGCGTACCTTGGTTGGCGTGATGAAAATATACATTTCTTTACCGCGGCTTTCCAGGATTTCCTGTATGGCGGTGAGAGATTCGCACAGCTTTTCTGTAAACTCCCTGGTGACGGGAGGATAATATTTTTCGTATTTCAGGATATATTCTTTTTCAAACAGAACATCCTCTTTTCCCACGATGATATTGGTGTTGGGCGATTTGGAAAAGAGAGTAAAGATTACCTGGTTGCGGACCTTAATCATCAGATCACGGCCTGGAAGATTCTCGGAATAGCAGGTACCTACAGCCTCCTGCAGGCTCCCGTCCAGCATTCCCTCCAGGGAAAAGCCAGGGAACGGGGCAGCTTCTGTGACACCGCTTAATGAAAAGCGGGAAGAGAATTTCTGCAGCAGGTAAGGCATGGACATAATTAAGATAAAAACGGCAATCAGGCAGCCGGTTCGGATTTTCTTCATAAATGGCTCCTTATCTGGGACATTTCTGTTTTAAGGAAAATTATAACATGAGGGGCCGAAAAAAGCTATACTGGCGGCGCCTGAAAATTATTGGTATAATGTATGCAGCAGATCAGATTCCACATGGGATGGTCTGAACTGTTATGGAAAAAAGAACAAAAGAAAGGTACGCTTATGAAAATAATCGGGCATGTATATACGGATTTCCCCAGCAAGTTTGGCATTCCACGCCAAAGCGGCCTGGTAGAGGCGCTGAAGGGGAAGATTGTATTTGAACCGGAGTTCCATAACCCCCAGGCATTCCGGGGGCTGGAAACTTTTACCCATATCTGGATTTTATGGAAGTTTTCGGAATCTCACAGAGAACGGTGGGCAGCCACAGTGAAGCCTCCCAGGCTTGGAGGGAAGAAGAGGATGGGAGTGTTCGCCACCCGCTCCCCCTTCCGCCCAAACGATATCGGCCTTTCCTGTGTAAAGCTGGAGCGCATCCAGCTTCATGAAAAGGACGGCCCGGTTTTATGGGTTGCAGGCGTGGATCTTCTTGACGGCACGCCGGTGTATGACATTAAGCCCTATATTCCGCTGACAGACTGCCGGCCGGAGGCCTCGGAGGGGTATACGAAGGAGACGAAGGAGCATAGGCTGAAAGTAAAGTTTCCAGAAGAATTTCTCCATGTGTACCCGGAGGAGAAACGGGAAGGGGTGCTGGGAATGCTGGCCCAGGATCCCAGGCCTACGTATTTCCAGGCGCCCAAACGGGTTTACGGCGTGCCGTTTGCAGGGTATGATGTGAAATTCAGGGTGGACGGCGATATACTGACTGTGTGCGGCATAGAAAAATTGTAGAGAAAATACATGTGAGAGACTTCTTTGACACCTGAAAAAGACAATATGGAAAAGATGGGGAGAGGCATTATATAAAACATTAAAAAAACAGGAGAAAAAAAATAAAATTTTGTAACTATTTAAGATTGATAATTTTTTAACGAATGGTAAAATAATAGTGTAAAGATTAAGACGCAGTTATAAAGAATTATTTCTTTTCAGGAGGTCAATATGGCAGAGAACATTCAAGTTGAAGTACCAGAAATTGTTGACAGTGTGGATGCGTTGATGGCAAAAATGAAGGCCATGCGTCAGGCACAGCAGGTTTTTTCCACCTTTACACAGGAACAGGTAGACAAAATCTTTTACGAGGCAGCCAAAGCCGCTAACCAGCAGAGAATTCCTCTTGCTAAAATGGCCGTAGCTGAGACAGGAATGGGCGTTGTAGAGGACAAGGTTATTAAAAATAACTATGCGGCAGAATATATCTACAATGCATATAAAAACACGAAAACCTGCGGCGTTATCGAGGAGGATAAGGCCTACGGTATCAAAAAGATCGCTGAGCCTATCGGTCTGATTGCAGCGGTTATCCCCACCACCAACCCTACTTCCACAGCAATCTTTAAAACGCTGATCGCGCTGAAAACCAGAAACAGCATCATTATTTCCCCACATCCCCGTGCAAAGAACTGTACCATTGCAGCAGCCAAGCTGGTTCTGGATGCAGCCGTAAAAGCCGGCGCGCCGGAAAATATTATCGGATGGATCGATGTGCCTTCACTGGAGCTGACACAGGAGGTTATGAAGGACGCGGATCTGATCCTGGCTACCGGAGGCCCGGGTATGGTTCATGCAGCATACTCATCTGGAAAACCGGCACTGGGCGTAGGTGCAGGCAACACACCGGTGATTATCGACGACACGGCGGACGTCAAGATGGCAGTCAGCTCCATCATTCACTCCAAGACCTTTGACAACGGCATGATCTGTGCTTCCGAGCAGTCCGTCACGGTTATGGAGCCTGTCTATGAAGAGGTGAAGAAGGAATTTGCTCTTCGTGGCTGCTATTTCCTGAATCCGGAGGAGCTGGAGAAGACACGCAAGACTATTTTGATCAACGGTGCTCTCAATGCCAAGATCGTAGGACAGAGCGCATACCGCATCGCCCAGCTGGCAGGAGTGGAAGTTCCGAAGAACACGAAGATCCTTATTGGCGAAGTAGAGTCTGTGGATATCTCTGAGGAATTTGCCCATGAGAAGCTGTCTCCGGTACTTGCCATGTATAAGGCAAAGACCTTTGACGAGGCCATTGCAAAGGCTGAGAGACTGGTAGCTGACGGCGGTTATGGACATACGGCTTCCCTGTACATCAATACCAATGAGACAGAAAAGATGGCGAAGCACGCAGCGGCTATGAAGACCTGCCGGATTGTGGTAAATACACCTTCCTCCCACGGCGGAATCGGTGATCTGTACAACTTTAAGCTGGCGCCCTCTCTGACATTAGGCTGCGGCTCCTGGGGCGGCAACTCCGTATCAGAGAACGTAGGCGTAAAACATCTTTTGAATGTAAAGACCGTAGCTGAGAGGAGAGAAAATATGCTTTGGTTCCGCACACCGGAAAAGGTTTACTTTAAGAAGGGCTGCATGCCTGTTGCTTTAGATGAATTGAAACATGTGATGAACAAGAAGAGAGCCTTCATCGTGACTGACTCCTTCCTGTACATGAATGGCTACACCAAGCCGATTACCGATAAATTAGACGAGATGGGCATTGTATATCAGTGCTTCTCCGATGTTCAGCCTGACCCGACTCTGGCCAATGCCAAGGAAGGTGCAAAGGCTATGACCGCATTTAAGCCGGATGTGATTATCGCACTGGGCGGCGGCTCCGCCATGGATGCAGGCAAGATTATGTGGGTAATGTATGAGCATCCGGAGGTAGACTTCCAGGATATGGCAATGCGCTTTATCGATATCCGCAAGAGAGTCTATACCTTCCCGAAGATGGGTGAGAAGGCATACTTTGTGGCAATCCCCACATCCTCCGGTACCGGCTCCGAGGTAACCCCGTTTGCGGTTATCACCGATCAGGATACAGGGGTCAAATATCCTCTTGCCGATTATCAGCTTCTGCCCAATATGGCAATCGTAGACACAGACAATATGATGAGCCAGCCCAAAGGCTTAACCAGCGCATCCGGCGTAGACGTTCTGACCCATGCCCTGGAGGCATATGCATCTGTTATGGCTACAGATTACACCGACGGTCTGGCATTAAAGGCGATGAAAAATGTTTTCGAATATCTTCCCACCTGCTATAATGATGGCAGCAATGTAGATGCACGCCAGAAGATGGCTGACGCTTCCTGCCTGGCAGGTATGGCATTTGCCAATGCATTCCTGGGAGTATGCCATTCCATGGCTCATAAGCTGGGTGCCTTCCATCACCTTCCACACGGTATTGCCAATGCGCTTCTGATCTCCCTGGTAGTGGAGTTCAACGCTGCTGAATGCCCCACCAAGATGGGTACATTCTCCCAGTACCAGTATCCGCACACCCAGGCCAGATACGCAGAGTGCGCCCGCTTCGTAGGCATCCAGGCAAAAGACGACGCTGAGGCCGTAAAGAAGCTTATCGACAAGATTGAAGAGCTGAAAGCAGCTGTAGGCGTAAAGAAGACTATTGCAGAATATGGTGTGGATGAGAAGTATTTCCTGGATACTTTGGATGACATGGTAGAGCAGGCCTTCGACGACCAGTGTACAGGAGCCAACCCCAGATATCCGCTTATGAGTGAGATTAAGGAAATGTATTTAAAGGCGTACTATGGCAACGCAATGAGCAGTGCGGAATAGAACAAACAAGAAGCTGCTATATAGAATAGAAGGGAGAACAACATGAAAACAGATAAGATTTTAGCCACACGGACCCATAAGATTATCTACAAAGTGGGTGATACTGCCGTGAAAGTATTCGACAAAAACTTTCCAAAAGCAGATGTGCTGAATGAAGCCCTGAACCAGGCCAGAATCGAGGAGACCGGCCTGCCGATTCCCAAGGTTCGCAGCGTAACTGTGACCGAGGATAACAACTGGTGCATCATCTCCGACTATGTGGAAGGAAAGACTCTGGAACAGATCATGGAAGAGGATCCGGACAACATTGAGAAGCACATGAGAGATTTCGTTGCTCTGCAGCTGGAAGTCCACAGCAAGAAAGCTCCCATGTTAAACAAGCTGAAAGACAAATGGGACGGCAAGATTCACAACCTGAAAGCAATCAATGCCACCACCCGCTACGAGCTGTGTACCCGTCTGGCCAGCATGCCCAAGCATACCAAGGTTCTTCACGGCGATTTTAACCCAAGCAATATTATAGTGACAGAAAAAGGCCAGTACTATATTCTGGACTGGTCCCATGCCACCCAGGGAAACGCCTCTGCAGATGCAGCCACCACATACCTTTTGTTTGCCTTAAAAGACCAGAAACTGGCAGACCTGTATCTGAACATTTTCTGCGACATGAGCGATACGGCCAAACAGTACGTACAGAGATGGCTTCCCATCACCGCAGCATCCAGACTTGGAAAAGGGATCCCGGCAGAGAAGGAGCTTCTGGAAAAATGGCTGGATGTGGTAGAATATGAATAATATTTCCACAAGGCGGTACTAGCCAATCCCGGACATTCATGTTATAATGTCCTCACTATGAAGAATTATATTGTATTTGACCTGGAATGGAATCAAAGCGCAGAGGGAAAAGAAAACTCTGTAGAACATTTACCGTTTGAGATTATTGAGATCGGCGGGGTGAAGCTGGATGAGGACTTGGACATCATTTCTGAATTTCACGAATTGATCACCCCGCAGGTCTATACACAGATGCATTACAAGATTGTGGAAGTTACGCACATGGATATGGGGCGGCTTAAGCAGGAGGGCCGGCCCTTTGTCCAGGTGATCCAGGAATTCCTTCAGTGGTGCGGAGAGGACTATACCTTCTGTACCTGGGGATCTATGGATCTGACAGAGCTGCAGCGGAACATGGAATACTATCAGGTGAAGAATCCGTTTAAAATCCCCCTCCTGTATTATGATATTCAGAAATTATACGCTCTCAGAAACGGAAGCGGAAAAGTAAAACCGTCTCTTGACCATGGGGTGGAGGAGCTGGGGATTTTGGAGGAACGGCCGTTCCACCGTGCCCTGGACGATGCCTATTATACCGGGAAAGTGATGCAGCATATGGATTTTCCCCGATGGAGCCCCTATATATCTGTTGACTACTATCAGCTTCCTAAGAGGAAAAAGGACGAGATCCATCTGGAATTTCCTACCTACTCCAAATATGTGTCCCGGGAGTTTGAGACCAAGGAGGAGGCGCTGGCTGATAAAACCGTGACGGATATGGTATGCACAGACTGTAAAAGAATGCTGCGGAAGAAACAGAGATGGTTTTCCCTGAACCAGAAGCAGTATTTCTGCCTGGCCGTGTGCCCGGTTCATGGGTTTATTCAGGGGAAGATCCGAATAAAAAAATCTGAACAGGGCAAATATTATGTGATAAAAACCATAAAGCCTGTAGATGAGGCCGGGGCACAGACTGTCTTCCACAAGAAAGAGGAACAGCGCCAGAAAAGGCGGGAGAGAAGCACCACCAAAAAAATCAAGAAATCCTCATTAAACAACGTTCTCTAAAAGCGGATTTTTCTCCGGTTCAGAGAGCGTTTTCTTCGTCTTGGAGAATTTTTTACTGTGTAAGAAGAGCGGCGCCGCTCCAGAAGGGTATCGAACTCATCCGGCGAGATGCCCACATCCTCCAGACGCGCCAGCCGCCGCTGACGGCGAAGAGCCCGCTCCTCCTGCTCCTTCTTCTTTAAATAAGAACGGACTAAAAAGATCAACCCTGTCACAAGGGCAGCAGCCACGCCTGTACATATGCCGATCCACACAGAAGCCGGAATGCGCATAGGGCTGGCAGGCGAATCAATGCTCTGAGAGCCTGCAGGCCCCCGGGAATCTCCGGCGGACTGAGCCGAGGGAGTACCCCCTGCTTCTTCAGGAGAAAGCCCTCCGGAGGCACTTCGTCCCAGGGCGTCTTCACCAGAAAGGCTTTCCGCCCCTTGGCCTTCCAGGGAAGCATCCTCCACAGAAGCCTCTTCCTGCTCATTGCTCAGGTTCAGATTCAGCTTCTCCGGCATTCCGTTTATGCTGTCGGTAGAACCGATATTGAGAGTCTTCAGCTTCAGATAAGAATAGCCTATGTCCCTGTCTCCCCACCGGTAGTCAATTTTGGCAATGGCATCCGAAGGATCATTGCTTGTCATCTCATAGGAAAGCTGAGAATCCACCGAAGAAAAATCAGCAGCTTTAGGAAGGGTTATTTTGCAGTCCGGATCAATCTCTAAGCCGTACAGCTCTGTGGTAGCCAAACCGGCGATGGTCAGATCATTTTCGATGGAAGTATAGGCAGTGTCATACTCCGCTGCAGAAACCGTCTGGAAATTGCGGAAACCGAAATCCAGCATTGCCTTTGTGTCAGAATACTGAGTCTGGTGGCCGTTTAAGACTACGGAGACCAGAGTCATGCCGTTCCTTCTTGCAAAGGTGACAAGGGTATTCCCGGCCAGGGAGGTATAGCCTGTTTTTCCGCCCAGACATCCTTCGTAGTACTCCGCCAGGTTTTTCTTCATCATCTTATGTCCCGGATAGATACGGAAGCCTTCCGGATTCCGCTTTGTCACAGGAAGATCATAATAGAGGGAAGAGTCAATCTCCATAAATGTCTCGTTCTGTAAGGCAGCCTGTCCGATGAGAGCCATGTCATATGCGGATACATAATGATCCGGGTTATTCAGGCCGCTGGGGTTGGCAAAATGGGAATCCTGGCAGCCTAAAGAGGCGGCACGCTGGTTCATCATATCTGCAAATGCCTCCGTGCTGCCGGCTACATGTTCGGCCAGAGCATTGGCTGATTCATTGGCTGACTTCATCAAAAGAGCATACAGACAATCCCGGACAGTTAACACATCTCCCTCATCCAATCCGGCACTGCTGCTGCCTGCCTCCACATTGTATACTGCGTTGTGAGAAAAGGTAACCATCTCATTTAAGTCACACTGCTCCACCACAATAAGAGCGGTCAGAATCTTGGTGATGCTGGCCGGATAATAGGTGGTGTGAATATTCTTTCCATATAATACTGTGCCGGTATCAGCGTCTATGACAATACCACCTTCAGCCTGGATGGAGACATTCTCCGGCCAGGCTGTATCTGCATAAGCAGCGGTGGGGCTTAAGGTTATGATTATAAACACGGACAGAATCAGAGATAAGAAACGTCTTATATTTTTCACTGTTGATATCTCCATACTTTTTAACAATTCCACTCAGATATCTCCCGCAAAACGGAAGGCACATCTGACAGAAAGCAATTTTCAAACATGCTCCAAGTATAGTATATGATATTTTAAAATATAAGTAAAGGCAGAAATATTAAAGAAAATAATTAGTTAAGCCTGGAACTGCGGAATTTGCCGGCAAAGATCCACAGAAGGCATCCAAAAAACAGAACCCCCACGCTTATGCCAAATGTCAGCGCGATCCGCCCGGCAGTATCCATAAAAAACGGCTCAGGAACAATATTGATCAATAAATCCGTGGCAGGATCCAGAATCCACAGATCGTTATCAAAGAAAATCTGGTGGAAAATCACAAAATATTTTGTGAAATCTGTGGATATGAGGGCAGCCAGAAAACAGATGACTGCAAAAAACAACCCGGTTCCCACACAGATCGAACGGGGAAGAACCTGGACTATCCTGGCTTTTAAGACCGCCATGAGTATAAGGCAGACCACGGCGCCCAGTATGGAGATTCTTCTCAGCAGAAGGCCTCCTAAGAACAGGCCCCTGACATCCTCCATATGGGCAATCTCCCTCTCATTAAAAAATTCCCTGGGCTGCCCGTCCACGATTGTGGGAACATGGAGATCCTCCCGGTTCCCCCGCAGGTAAGCCATCATCTCCCGTGTCACATCTAAAAGATCTTCCATCTCCATATGGACATCGGCAGTGACATTATATTTTTCGTACTCATCTTCGTAATAGCCCGGCGTCCAGTAAGCAACCGCTTCCACGGAAGTGATCAAAAGGATGATAATTATAAAGAAGCTAAACAGGACTCCAAGTATAGAATGAATCCATTTCATAGATAATCTCCGTCATGTATGTTGATTTTAAACGTATCTGCCATCAGTCTGAGGTGAGATAGCGGCTGGCCACATAGGCCTCCTGGTCATTGTAAATAATAACCGTCCAGTCACTGTCATTCTCATATACCCGCACAAATTCTACAACCGTACCGGCAGGCAGGGTAGCCAGTTTATTGCCGTCGGTAGATGGCTGAGAGCGGACATTCAGATTGTCTATGGTCTTGTAAACCGGTGCGGCTGTGGTAGGAGCCATGGTCTCAGGAGCAATCTCACTGGTCTCAGGGACGGTGGATGTCTCCTCCACGGTGACAGGCGGCGTGGTCTCCGGCGGTTCGGTCTCCTTATCCTTGGGCTTGAAAACAGCGATCAGCACAATAATCAGGACAAGGACCAGGGACAAAAACACCAGGCGGGCAACATCGTAAGAAGTGAAAGCAATACCGCCCTGCTGGCGCCTGCGCCTGCTTTTGTTGCCTCCGGAGGAGGAACGCCTTCTGGGCTGAGGCTGTGCCTGGGAGGGAGCCGGCCGGCTTTTGCGGCTGTTATTGTATTCATGGGAATAGGTATAGGCCTCCTGGGAGATGAGATGATAAGCCTGGTTGGCCTCATATGCGTCATCACTGCCCTCATGAACCGCTTTATTGCCCAGCATGCGGATCTTATGGTAATGCTCGCAGGAAGTTTTGCTGATCCAGCGTCCGCTGTACAGCGCGTCGATGGAGGATGCCAGATCCGGTTCTACAACAGCAGCCTTGTCACACAGGCTGAGGACGATGCCCTCCAGAGCCTGGCGTGATTTTACCATAGATAAATTATATTTTTTCTGGCCGATCAATATTTCAGCTTCTTTTACATTGCGGCGTATTTTTTCCCAACTGGTATTTATATCTGACACTGGCATAGATGTCCTCCTTTGTTCAGCAGCGAAGCTTTCACCAACATATTTCTTTTATTATACTCTGTTATGGCAGAATATGCACGCACATTTTGTGCTTGTAAGAGAAAATTAAGCAGTCGAAGGTGTTTTGCTTGAAAATAGCTTTTTGTGATGGTAAAATGTGGTGGATGGCAGCACAGAAACTGAAGACGGAGGATACAAAAAGCGATTATGAGACTACGTCATATTCCAGGCTCAGAGCAGCAGATAGCAGAAAGCCCTTATGTGATTGGGAATCCGGAAGAGAAAAAAGCACATTGGGCGGATGTATTCGGCAATGAAAACCCTGTTCATATAGAAGTGGGGATGGGGAAGGGGAAATTCCTCATGGAACTGGCCGGGATGCATCCGGATATAAATTATGTGGGGATAGAGCGCTATTCCACCGTGCTTTTAAAAGCAATCCGGAAACAGGAGGCGCTGAAGCTTCCCAATCTCTTTTTTCTCAGGGAGGATGCCGGGACGCTGGCAGATATATTCGGGCCGGGAGAGGTAGCAAAGATTTATCTGAATTTTTCCGATCCATGGCCCAAGGACAGGCACGCAAAACGGCGTCTGACATCACCCAGGTTTATGGCTGTATATGATCGGATTCTCAAGCCAGAGGGCATAGTGGAATTTAAGACGGACAATCAGGAGTTATTTGCGTATTCTCTCCAGTCTGTTCCGGAAGCAGGGTGGAACGTTGACTGGCATACATTTGACCTGCACCACTCAGAGTATGGGGAAGGCAATGTGATGACAGAGTATGAGGCTAAATTTTCGGCCCAGGGAAAGCCCATCTGCAAGCTGACAGCTTCCAGGAAAGCACCTGTGTCAAAAATTTAAATTTTTCTGCATAAGATATGATAAATATGGGAAAAATGGTGGTAAGAATGTCGGCTAAGGACACGATTATCAAAAAGCTTCAGCAGGCGACCTGTGACAGGATCGAACTGAACAGACAGGTTCTGAAATGGCAGAAGGGGCTGAAAGAGGTGGAAAAGGCGATAGAAGGAACGAACCATAAAAAGAAATGACGAGAAAGCTTAAGGAGGAAAAGGGAATGGCGGTTGTATTGACGACGAGTAACTTTGACGAGGAAGTGTATGAGGCAGGGATGCCGGTGCTGGTTGATTTCTATGCAGACTGGTGCGGGCCGTGCAAGGCTATGGGGCCGGTTGTAGAGGAGCTGGCCGGAGAGTTTGCGGGGAAGGCTAAAGTGGGGAAAGTGAATGTGGATGAGAACCAGGAGCTGGCTATGCGGTATAACGTGATGTCCATTCCCACGTTTTTGGTGCTGAAGGGGAAAGAGGTGATAGCAAAGGCTGTGGGAACGCAGGATAAGGGAAGCCTGGCCAAGGCGTTGGAGAGCGGTCTTAAGTGAGATAAGAGAGTTTCGCCCGGGATCCCGACAAAGGTTTTGCCCAGGGTTCCGCCCCGGGGGCACTTAGCGGTTTCCTTCCAGGCGTGCCTGCGCTTCGGCCTTCAGGCATCCTGCAGGAAACTGCTGAAGCTGCGGAATGTCCTCCCTGGGCTGTGCTATGTGCGGTGCTCCGCTTTGCTGACGGCCGGAGAAAGTTAAAGAAATAGTTGAAAATTTAAGTTGAAAAATCATGGAAAATTTTGTTGAAAAGGGTTGACTTTTGGGTAGGGTTGTAATATAATAAGGAGCGTGTCACAGAGAAGACACAAATTGGACACAATTTAATAGAATTTGCGCCTTTAGCTCAGTTGGTAGAGCAGTAGACTCTTAATCTATTTGTCCAGGGTTCGAGTCCCTGAAGGCGCAGGTAAAGTACTGGTTTTGATGACGCAGAAGCATTGGGGCCGGTGCTTTTTTCTGTCTGTGGGATGTGAAAAGGATTTACATTCTTTTATTAATCTTTTATAATAACCCATGAGGGAGAAGACAGCATGGAAAAAGAAAAGTTTTTGTATGAGAGTGTGTATGAAGATTTGAAGCAGCAGATTTCCCGGGGAAGCCTGAAAACGGATGAACGTCTGAAGCCGGAGAATGAATTGGCTGAGGAATATCAGGTAAGTGCCATTACTATAAAGAAGGCGTTGAGTATGCTGGCGGACGAAGGGGTTGTGAAAAGGATCCGCGGAAAAGGAAGCTTTGTGACGGCCGCGCCGGCCGTGTCTGAGAATGTTGTGGAAACAGGGACGGACGGAGACACTGCAAAAGAAATGATAGGCGTTATTTTTGAACATATCAGCTCCAGCTTTGGACTGGAGATGCTGTATGCACTGGATCGTCAGGCCCAGAATGCCGGCTATCGCCTGTTCCCCTGTTTTTCCTATGGAGAGAGGGATATTGAGACGGAGAAGATACAGTATCTGCGCAGCATCGGGGTCAAGGGGCTTTTGGTCATGCCGGTTCACGGGAGACATTACAATACGGAGATTCTCAAGCTTGTAATTGACGAATTTCCTACAGTTTTAATCGATAAAGCCATGGAGGGAGTCCCTCTGGATTCTGTGCGCAGTGACGGAGAACTGTGTACACGGCAGCTGGTAGACTATCTGTATCAAAAAGGGAAAAGAAATATTTCTCTGATTACTGTGGATGAGAGAGATACCTCCTCCCTGATTGAGAGGAAAAGAGGCTTTTATCAGGGGATGGAGGACAATCATCTGTCCGCCCAGCCGGAATGTGTTGTGCCGTGTATGAATTATCAGGACTCTTTCGCTGTATATGGGGATATCTACAGGAAGCTGATCCGCAAGTACCTGCAGGATTACGGGAAACAGCTGGACGGGATTGTCTGTTCGGAATACGGTGTGGCTATGCAGGTAGAGCTGATTTTGGAGGAAGAGGATTTGAAAGACAGCATAGAAGTATGCTGCATTGATGAGAACTATATCGGGCCGGATCAATACCAGATGACTCATATAAAGCAGGATGAAGAGAAGATTGCACGGTGTGCTTTGGAGGTTTTGCTGAAAAAGATACACGGAGAAGCCATGGAGCAGAGAGATTATCTGATTCCAGGTATATTTGTTCAGGGAAAATAGAATACTATTCCCCAAGGCAGTACAAGCAGGGGTCGGCTGAGGTCAGCCGGCTCTTTTTTTGACCAGAAAAATATTATGTAAACTAAACAAAAATATAATTTGATATAGGATTAAATATATAAAAAATATAATATAAAAGTATAATAATATATTTACAAAATATAATAAATATGATATTATGATAAATGTAACTTAGTTAAGACAAAAAAATGTACATGGGCAGCAAAAACAGAATCAATGAAGGAGGATTATGATGAGAAAGAGAAGATTATCAGCACTGATTTCCGCATTATGTCTGACAGCAACAGCAGTGACCGCTTGCGGAGGAGGAAGCACAGCACAGGGAACCACCGCAGCTACAACAGCAGCAGCATCAGGCGAGACGAAAGCCCAGGAGACAGAAGGGGCTAAAGAAGAGACGACGGCCCAGGCAGAGACGGCAGGCGGCAGTGTTCGGATTCTTTTGAACGTCACCGGAGGGAAGGACGAGGAGGAGATGAAGCTTTTCGTGGAGGCTCTGGAGGCAGCTACCGGGCTGGAGATTGAGGTAGAGAAGCCTGCTTCCGATTATTCTAAGGTTATGATGCAGAAGTTAAGCGGAGGCGAGAAATACGATCTGATCTATCTGAACGCCAGTGAGTATGCCAACCTGATTGATCAGGAAGCACTGATGGATATCACGGATTATGTGAAGAATTCTCAGATCCTGTCCCAGAATGTAGAGCAGAGCGAGTGGGACGACATAACCATTGACGGAAAAATATACGCAGGTTTTAATAAGAAAGAAGTACACCGTGTTGTAGCCCTGAACAATGCCATGTTAAAAGCGGCAGGGATTGACTATCAGTCCATAGATCCCACGCTGGACGGATATTATGAAGTCTTTTCGAAGCTGAAGGAGACCAATACTGAGACAGACTTCTATCCATTTGAAGTGATCATGAAGGATGCCTGGGATCTGCAGCCCTGGATGGCATCTGTGGGTGTAAAGACAGGCGTTGTTTTAGATGATAGTGGAAAGAAGTATGCGCCGGTTTCCACAGAGGCGGCAGCTCCGGTTTGGGAGTGGTTTAAGAAGTTGTATGATGAAGGGCTTATGGATCCAGGTTCATTTGTTGATGCCACATCCGATATGAGGAGTAAGATGGGAGCAGCTTCCAAAAAGTCCGGATGCTGCGTAGACTGGGCCGCATGGGTGGGGCTTCACAATTCCAATGCTCTGGCAGAAGGAGTATCGGAGGATGACTATCAGGTAGTATCTCTTCCAGGCTGTAAGACACCGGACGGGAATTATATGCTTGGCAAGGGCGGCGCAAGTCTTTTTGCAGTTCCTGCAAACGCTGAGAATGTAGAGGGAGCTGTGAAGGTTCTGGAGTATTTTGCCACACAGGAAGGCGGAGAGCTGTTGTCCATCGGCGTGGAGGGGCATGATTATACAAAAGAAGGAGATACCTATACCCAGACAGAAATCGGCAAGACCCACGGCAACGACCATGGTGCGCCGGTGCCTATCTACAAAGATTTTAAGGCTCCTTTCGGCTACAATCCGGGAATGGAAGATGCCCTTCAGTTTGGCCAGTATGCATCCATTGAGATGACGATTCCTAATGAAGCAGATTACAAAGAGATCGTCGGAAAATGGGGAATCCAGATGATCAAGGGAGAGGCCTCCATTGAAGACGGGCTTGCCGGCATGCGCAAAGAGCTGATGGAGCGCGGTGTGACAGAAGTAGAATAATGTAATTGCTTAAGACTTGTCTGAACAGATATGGAAAAATAGAAATGCTCATGTGCCGTGCTTATTGCACGGCACTGATTGAATGGAATGTTAAGGAAAGAGATAAAGCATAGACAGGAGGTTGCTCATGTCAAAGAAAAGAGGGGACACATTCAGGAAAATAAAGCGCTATCGGGGAATCTATCTGATGCTTGCGCCGATTGCAGCCTACTTCCTTGTATTTTCCTACTATCCGCTGGTGCTGGGAATCGTCAACAGCTTTCATAAGGTAAAACTGCTGGGAGGCTCCCAGTTTGTGGGGCTGTCCAATTATCAGGAGGTAGCAGGGAGCAGACTGTATCAGCAAGCTTTAAGGAACAGCCTGTTTGTAGGAATCGGTACTTTTCTGCTTCAGTTTGTGTGGGGATTGTGTATCGCGGTATTCCTTAATGAGGTAAAAAGAAAGACATTTAAATCCCTGATTCAGACGGTTACCTATATTCCCTATTTGCTGTCATGGACCGTAGTGGGAGGCCTATGGATTACGATTTTCTCGCCTACAGGTATGGTCAACGGAATTTTGAATCAGCTTGGAGTACAGGGTTCCACAGTTTTTATGGCAGAGCCGGCATTTGCAAGGACCATCATGATCTTTACCGGAGCCTGGAAGGGTGCAGGATATTTTGCTGCCCTGTTTTTGGCAGCTATTGTAAGCCTGGACTATTCCCTGTATGAATCAGCGCGGATCGACGGGGCTTCCCGGTGGCAGCAGATCATAAAGATCACCCTGCCTCAGATCGTGCCCACTATGAAGATTGTCACGGTTCTGAGCGCTATGGGGGTGCTGAGGAACTTTGACCAGATATTCGTTATGGGAAATCCATCCATCAACGACAAGGTTCAGAACCTGCTGGTGCTGATCTATAATGACGGTATCCTGAAATTTAATGTAGGGACAGCTACTGCGGCAGCCACATTGGTTCTGATTGTCACTATGATTATTTCGTTTGTAGTGCGCAAGCTGCTTCGGTATGACGAAGCCTATGACGGACGTTAGGAGGAGGGCAATGAAAAAGAAAAAACAGTTGGCTAATGAGCTGAATCTTCCTCAGAAGATTGTTATGTATCTGCTTTTAGTGTGTATTGTCCTTATTATGGCGGTGCCTATGTGGAACGTATTGGTGGTGGCAACTTCTTCCAGATTGTCGGCCAGCCAGAGCGGAGTCAAGCTTTGGTGGGATTCCTTCAGCCTGGATGGGTTTGAGTACGTGTTTACAGTGACGAAGCTGCTGCGCCCGTTTCTCAACTCGTTTTTTGTAACAACGGTTGCCACGGTGATACAGGTAGTTTTATCCTCCTTTGCGGGATATGTCCTGATTCAGAAAGATTTGCCCTTTAAGGGAGCGATCACATCCTTTGTCATGCTGACTATGATGATTCCGGGAGACTTGACATTGATTTCAGTTTACCAGCTGAACAAGCAGCTGAATCTTTTAAACAGCTACACAGGACTGATTATGAACGGGCTGATCTCCGGATTCAGCATTCTTCTTATGAGAAATTTCTTTGAGACTGTGCCCTATTCTCTGGCAGAGGCAGCAAGAATTGACGGAGCCGGGGAGGTTCATATTTTCCGTAAGATCTATCTTCCTGTATCTCTTCCAGGGCTGGCTACCGTATTTTTTATGGAATATGTGGCAAAATGGAATTCTATTATGCTTCCGGCAACGTTGGTAACGGAGCAGAAGCTTTATACGCTGCCGCTGATGCTGAAAGCCATGATTCTGACCGATGCATCCACATCAGGAACATCCTTTGCACCAGATAATGCGGTTATGGCAGCAATTATAATTTCTACGGTTCCTTTGCTCTTTATCTATATCTTTGCGCAGCAGTACCTGTTGGAGGGAATGAACCTTGGGGCCGAGAAAGGATAGGCACAGATGGACAAAAAGGAAATCAGATTTGAACGCTTTGTAAAAAAGGAAGAGGAAGGGACCTATTTTCCCATAGAATTTCAGGTTCCGGATCATGTGGAAACATTAGAATTGTCTTATGCATATACCAGGTTTGAGCAGACAGAGAGTGGATACGGGGAAACGGTAAAGCGGGAGATCAATATTGTAGATCTGGCACTCTGCGGTGCAGGCGGCTGTTATATCGGTTCTTCCGGCTCAGACCGAAACCATATATCCATAGGCCCGTATGGAAGCTCTCAGGGCTTTGCCCCTTCTCCCATCAAGCCAGGGACGTGGAGCGTTATCTTAGGGGCATATAAGATTGCAAAGGAAGGCTGCAAAGTAGAGTACCAGGTGGTTTTCCACGAGAAAAAGCGCAGGCTTTATAAGGGGGATACCCACCTTCACACCATGGGATCTGACGGGAACTGCAGCCTTGAAGAGCTGGCGCTGATTGCCAGGAAAGAAGGATTGGATTATCTTGTGGTCACGGATCACAACAATTATGCCCAGAATCAGCAGCTTCCCGATATAGAGGGCCTGACTATGATTCCGGGATGTGAGTGGACCCACTATAAGGGCCACGCAGGGATGTTGGGTGTAAAACAGCCATTTGAGAATCCGTTTTGCGTCAATACCAGGAATCAGATGGAAGAAAAGCTTGAGGGGGCCAGAACGCGGGGCGCAAAGGTAGTTCTCAACCATCCCTTCTGCCCAAATTGTGGTTGGAGATGGGGGATAGAAGATACAGAGTATGATCTGATTGAGGTATGGAACGGAGCAACTCCTCCGGCAATCAACCGGAAGTGCCTGGACTGGTGGGATAGCAGGCTAAAGGAAGGAAGGCGGATTCCGGTTATCGGCGGCAGTGATTTTCACAGACTGGGATATGGGCGGATGCCTGCCTCACCTTGTACGTGCCTGTATGCCTGGTCCCGAACGGGAGAAGATCTGATGGAGGCGATGGCAGCAGGGCATGGGTTTGTGGTGTATGGACCTGAAGGCCCTATGGCTTATGGCGAAGCGGGCGGAAAGATTTTCGGGGATGTGATTTCTCCGGATGCGGAAATAGAATTCCACTTTTGGAATCTAAAGGAAGGCGACAGGATCTTCTTGATATCTGATAAAGACAGTCAGTGTTTTGAAATAAGCAAAGATGTAACAGAATTCCGGTGTAGCCATAAGGCAGAGGGGCTTGTGTTTCTGCGGGCCGAGATAACAAGAATGATGCTTCCCACAGGTGAGATGCCAGCTCTTTTGACAAATCCATTTTATATTGAAGAGAAACATACAGGTGACGCCAAGGGGTGCGTGCCGATACATTGATACAGGGGGAAAACAGCGTGATAAAAAAGGTGATTCTGGTATTTAAAACCCATTTTGACATCGGTTTTACGGACCTTTCTAAAAATGTAATCGACAACTATTCTACAGACATGCTGGATCAGGTGCTGGAGACATGTGAGGCCACGGCGGATATGGGGGAGCACAGATATATTTGGACTATGCCTTCCTGGCCGTTAAAACAGATGCTGACACACTGCAGCCAGGAACGGAAGGTGCGGCTGGAGAAGCTGATTGAAAGCGGGCAGATCGTCTGGCATGCACTTGCGTATACCTCCCATTTTGACTTTTGCGGGCCGGAGGAATACCGGTATGGATTTACTTATGCCAGAGAATTATCCGATACATACAAAAAACCATTTCCCATAAGTGCCAAAATGACGGATGTGCCGGGACATGGAAGGGGGATCGTGCCGCTTCTGGCAGAGCAGGGCGTTAAATTTCTCCATCTGGGCTGCAATGAGTTTATCCGTCCGCCCAAGGTGCCGGAGCTGTTTTTCTGGGAGGGGCCGGATGGAAGCCGGGTACTGACAATGTACAATAAAGGATACGGCTCTCAGGAAAATGCGCCGGAGGACTGGCCCTATTCTGTCTGGATGGCTCTGATGCACACCCATGATAACTGCGGCCCCCAGTCTGCCAATGCCATAAGGGAGATGGCTGCCCGGATTCAGAAACAGTATCCCCAGGCACAGGTGGTGTGCGGCACCATGGATGATTTCTTCCGTGAGCTGGAGAAGGAGGATCTTTCAGCAGTGCCTGTGGTGCAGAAAGACCTGGCGGACACCTGGATCCACGGTGTGGGAACTTATCCCCGGGAAGTAAAGAGGATCCGGTCAGCCAGAAGAAGGCTGAAGCAGCTGAAGAAAAGATTTCAGAAGGCAGAAGGCCGGATGGCTCCGGCGGACAGAGAGAAGGCCATAGCCCTGATGGATGAATGCCAGGATCAGATGATGATCTTTGGTGAGCATACCTGGGGGATCGATGTGAAGACATGGCTGAATGCCCCCCGGGTATATCAGGAATCCCTGTTTCAGGAGGAAAGGAAAAAGCCGGATTACAGAAAGCTGGAAGATTCCTGGAAGGAACAGTCGGATCGCGCCTGGAGAGCCTGGAAGGCCTGCCGGGAATTAGAAGATTTGCTGCCTGCAGAGGAAGCTTGCTGCGGCG
The DNA here is from genome assembly GCA_910585435.1 of uncultured Hungatella sp. Classification (GTDB taxonomy): domain Bacteria; phylum Bacillota; class Clostridia; order Lachnospirales; family Lachnospiraceae; genus UBA3402. The sequence goes on from CAJUEJ010000008.1 coordinate 64,725, forward strand.
GGCAGAAGGCTTGGCCGGCAGAGCAGAGAGGTGCATCCAGGCAGGAAAATACGCTGCGACAGGAAACCCTGGTTTCTTCAGAAGAGGACAGAGGGTTAGGGCAGGAAGAACAGCTGGAACAGCAGGGGAATGGCGTTATAGAAAACGCCTGTTACCGAATCCTGCTGGATGAGGCTTCAGGCCAGGTGGAGGAGATCTATGACAAGACCGCCGGCCAGACGATTCTCAGAGGAAGAGAGGGACATCCGGCTGTCTGCTATCAGTACGACAGATACGGTGCAGAAGACTTAACGAAATATTTAAGAAAGGCGGCGCGCCGCTATTCTGACTGGGGAATTCTGGATAACGGAAAAGACTCTTATCCGGAATGCACCCATATCACCGCCTGCCCCCGGTTTCAGCGGTATGAGCTGGAGGGAAAATGGCTGCATCTGTATTATCAGAATGAAACCGATGAAGAGACCTATGGAAACCCAAAGAATGTTATCTTAAGCCTGGGATTTGCTAGAGAGAAGGTGGAGATTTTCCTTACTTTAAAAGGAAAGAAGGCCTCCCCTTACACAGAAAGCGGCTCTCTGGTTCTGGAATTGCCTATGGAGGCTCCAGGATACGGGGTTAACAAAAACGGATATGTGTTAAATCCGAAGACAGACATTGCAGACTGGGGGAACCATGCCCTATACTGTCTTGAGAATTTTGTGACGGCAGAGGAAGGGGAAAGAAAGCTTTGCGTTGCTGCCCTGGATACCCCACTTCTTGGAATAGGAGAAACCGGGATATACAAGTTCAGGAAGAAGTATAAGAAAAAAAGGCCGGCTTTGTATTTCAACCTTTTCAACAACATGTGGGGAACCAATTTTCCCCAGTGGATCGAAGGAGATTTTTCTTTTCGGTTTGTCTTATTTGACGTTAAAAAGGAGCTGGGCAAGGCATTGGTGCAGACAGCAGAGGAGAAGGCATGGGAGATGGAAATAGAGGCTCTCCCGGAAAATTAACAGATACAATCAGAAAATCCATACCCGCCCTGCAGGCTGAGAGAGCAGCTGCAGGGCGGGTATATTTAGTTTAGAGAGTTTTTTAAATTATTGAAAAAGGCGGTGCTTCATGGTATAGTAATTTATAGAAGGAAGGTTTGATAACATGGGCGGAATTATTTTGGCGGATGCAGATACATCCGGTATGGGCGAGAATACATTGCATCATCCAGGATTCTATGGCGGGCTAGAGAATGAGCTTTCGGAATACAAAGATTATCTTGATTTCGACAAAGAATATCCAATCACTAAAGAATCAGTAGTTATGGATATGCCGGTCTGTATAAAGGCTATGGTGAAACGGTCAATGCTATACCCGCAGATGAATTGACCATATCGCTGTTCCGCAATGGATACCCACGGGAGATGTTTAAGGAATTAGAACGGCTTGGTGGAAAAATTGAGAAAAAATATAATGGTGTTTATAATGTGAAAGATATTTCGATCATTTTGACTCAGGTTATTGTAATTAAAGAGCTAAGGAAGGGGACACATAAGGCACTGCGCATTCTTGCTCCTGGAGCAGATGAGGAAGAGATAAAAGCCTTTCTGGAAGAATACCAAAGGCTTACATTGCCGGGAGAGAAAAACAATGCCAGAGCTGTGATAAAGGTCAGTGCAAAGGAAAATCAGGAGATATTTCAAAAAATATGGAGGAATAACGATATGAAGGATATATTAGATGATATCATGAATGTTGATGAGCGCATCAATGAAAAAGTTGAAGATTCACAGAGGCAGACAGCAAGAGATATGATTTTGGATAAAAGGCCTCTAAAAGAGATAGAGCGGTACTCCAGGCTTCCAGAAGCAGTCATTTCCAGCATAGCTAAAGCAATGGGAATGACTTTGGTGCGAGGGTAAATTTTGATTCATAAAAGTACTGAATTTGTATTCAAAGCGAGCAGAAGTCAAATTTTTATAAAATAATTGATATTATGAAAATAATATGCTATAGTAATTCAAAATTAAATATCCAGCAATAAGGTGTCAGAACAATCGCTGCGAAAGGTGATTCTGATGAAAAGGGAAACAGGTGCAATTCCTGTACGAACTCGTCACCGTAATTAGGGAGCAGAGGCCGATATATCACTGGGAGACCGGGAAGATGGCGGATGCGATGATCTATAAGCCGGGAGACCTGCCTTATTGCCGTACGGAAACGATTGTTTCAGGCCACGAGTAACTGGTTGTACGTGCAGACATGTGGAGCGCTGTCTCTTAAGGAGAATAGTTTTTCTTTCATCTTGCATGGAACCCTTTGCCGTTTGGGAAAGGGTTTTTCTTTTTATACAGGTATTTTAACTGTAGCAATGGGGATACAGTGGCTGAGCAATAAGCCGGATTTTCAGGAGAAAGGTAACACAGGCGGAGTTAGCACAGGAGAAAACACAGGAAGAGACGATGCAGAAGAAGACAGGAAACGAGACAGAAGCCAGAGCTTTGGAGGCATTGGAGGCAGGACAGAAGGGGGATTCCCAGGCGGCTATTCTGGTGGTCAGCTTTGGAACCAGCTACAATGACAGCCGGGATGCCACAATCGGAGCTATTGAAGAGGCTGTTACAGATGCATTTTCCGATTATGAAGTGCGCAGGGCATTTACCAGCCAGATCATTATCGACAAATTAAAAGAGCGGGATAATCTTGAGATTGACAATGTGACCGAAGCTTTGGATCGGGCAGTGGCAGATGGCATAAAAGAATTGATCGTACAGCCCACCCATCTGATGGACGGCTATGAGTACAATGACATTCTGGATGAAATGTCTGATTATGTGGATAAGTTTGATAAAATCATTGTAGGGGACCCCCTGCTTTCAGGCGATCCGGATTTTGATGCCGTGGCTCAGGCCATCACGGCTTGGACAGCTTCCTTCGATGACGGAAAGACAGCCATCTGTTTTATGGGACACGGGACAGAGGCGGATTCTAACAGAGTCTATGAGAAGATGCAGAAGACTCTGGCGGATCTGGGGTTTGAGAACTATTATATCGGCACCGTAGAGGCACAGCCGGAATTAAAGGATGTGATGGAGGCTCTGGAGGCCAAAGGTGGTTATGAAAAGGCAGTTCTGCAGCCTCTTATGGTAGTAGCAGGAGACCATGCCAACAACGATATGGCAGGAGACGGGGAGGATTCCTGGAAAACCATTCTGGAAAGGGAAGGCTACGAAGTAGAGTGTATTCTGGAAGGGCTTGGGCAGATACCGGCAATCCGGGATATTTATATGGAACACATAAAGACCGCCATTGAAAAGGACACTGCCTTTACAGGGGTAAAAAAGCTGCGGCCCATCGGTTGAAAACTGCGTTGCGTTCAGAAAATTGCTGCTAAAGAAGAAAAAAGAGATGGGATAAAGGGGCAGAACCAGGATGGCAAAAGTAATTATGATTCAGGGAACCATGTCAAATGTGGGAAAAAGCTTCCTGGCAGCCGGGCTGTGCAGGATCATGAAACAGGACGGCTACAGAGTCGCTCCGTTTAAGTCCCAGAATATGGCTCTCAACTCTTTTATAACTGAGGATGGCCTGGAGATGGGGCGGGCCCAGGTGATGCAGGCGGAGGCAGCAGGCATAAAACCTATGGTGTGTATGAACCCTGTCCTTTTAAAGCCTGTCAGCCACACTGGCTCTCAGGTGATTGTAAACGGAGAGGTTGCAGGAAATTATAATGCCCACCAGTATTTTTCATACAGGGAGCGTCTTGTCCCGGAGATTAAAAAAGCCTTCAGGAAGCTGGAAACGTATGCAGACATTATTGTTATAGAAGGGGCCGGAAGCCCGGCGGAGCTGAATTTAAAAGAAAAAGACATTGTCAATATGGGGCTTGCCCGCATGGTGGATGCGCCGGTGCTTCTGGCGGGAGACATTGACAGAGGCGGTGTGTTTGCCCAGCTTTTAGGGACGCTGATGCTTCTGGAGAAGGAAGAGAGAGCGCGGGTAAAAGGGCTGATTGTCAACAAATTCCGGGGGGATCTGTCTGTCTTTACCCCGGGCGTCAGGATGCTGGAAGAGAGGGGGAAGATTCCTGTACTTGGAGTGGTTCCCTATATGGATCTGGCTCTGGAGGACGAGGACAGCCTGACGGAACGGTTCGGCAAAAGGGCGGAGGGCCTTATTGACATAGGGGTGATCCGCTATCCACGGATCTCCAATTTTACAGATTTTAACGTCTTTGAACAGCTTCCTCAGGTATCAGTCCGCTACATTACGTCTGTGTCAGAGCTGCATCAGCCGGATCTTTTATTCCTGCCCGGAAGCAAAAATACCATGGGGGATTTAAAATGGATGCGCCAGAACGGGCTGGAGGCAGCTGTGAAAAAGATGGCGGAAAAGATCCCGGTGTGGGGTATCTGCGGAGGCTATCAGATGCTGGGGCAGGCAGTCAGCGACCCGGATGGGGTGGAAGAAGGGGGAGAGATCCGGGGGATGGAGCTGCTTCCCCTGGTGACAAGGCTTGAAAAGAACAAGGTACGCTGCCAGACAGAGGGCAGGCTTCCCAGGCTGAAAGGGATTTTTTCTCCGCTTTCAGACATGGAGTACAGAGGATATGAGATCCATATGGGACATACGTCCCCGGCAGACGGAGAGGTTTTCAGCCCGGCAGTATCAGGCAGAAGAGTCTCTGGCCTGACAGCGGCAGACGGAGAGGCTTTCGGCCGGGTGGCAGCAGGTGCCGCCAGGGAAGGCAGGCAGCGGCAGCTAAGCCCGGTGATATGTGGAGAGAACCAGAATGTATATGGAACATACATTCACGGGATTTTTGACAGAGGCGCCATAGGTGCGGCTGTTATAAATATACTGGCAGAGAAAAAGGGAATCAGGCTGGACAGCGGGGGCATGGAAGACTACCATAGCTTTAAAGAGAAGCAGTACGATATACTGGCCCAAACCCTGCGGCAGCACCTGAATATGGAGGAAATCTATGGAATGCTTAGAGAAGCCAGCCTGGAATGACAAAACCTGGGAATACATAAAAAATCTGAAGATAAACCCGCCCAGCCAGGCTATCTATGGACAGATACTTAAAAACTGGGACAGCATTGCAAAACCCCTGGACGGAATGGGGCATTTTGAGACCCTGACGGCACGGATAGGATCCATCCAGGAGACAGAGCAGGCAGATATATCCCAAAAAGCCGTCATTATCATGTGCGCAGACAACGGAATTGTGGAAGAGGGAATCAGCCAGTCCGGTCAGGAGGTCACATTGGCTGTCATGAAAAATATGGCAGGACAGCAGTCTTCTGTGGGAAAGATGGCAGATGTCATCAAGGCGGATACCATCCCGGTGGATATAGGTGTAAACTGTGAGGAAAAAGTGCCGGGGGTGCTGGATCGGAAGATACGGATGGGAACCCGGAACTTTAAGACAGAATCGGCCATGACAGAGACAGAGACAGCCTTTGCAGTTTATACAGGGATCGAAATCGTAGGCGCCTGCAGGGAAAAAGGATACAGGATTCTTGCCACCGGTGAGATGGGAATCGGCAACACCACCACAAGCAGCGCCGTGACGGCGGCCCTTCTCGGCTGCGATGCCGCTGAAGTAACAGGAAGAGGGGCTGGCCTCAGTGACGGGAAGCTGCTCCACAAACAGCAGATTATCCGGGAAGCCATAGAAAAATACGACCTGAAATACCAGGGGAAGAGAGAGGAGGCCTTCCGGATTTTGAGGACTGTGGGGGGTCTTGATCTGGCAGGGCTTGCCGGTGTATGCATAGGCGGGGCACTGTACCATGTTCCCGTCGTGCTGGACGGCTTTATCTCCCTGGCCGCGGCATTGGCAGCAGAAGAGATGGTGCCGGGGGTGAAAGCATACCTGCTCCCCTCCCACAAAGGAAAAGAGCCTGGCTCCCAAATGCTTCTGGACAGGCTGGGTCTTACCCCGGTTATTTATGGGGCAATGGCGCTGGGAGAAGGGACAGGGGCAGTGATGATGCTGGCTCTGTTGGACATGGCTATGCAGGTCTACGGAGCAGGGACTACATTTTCAGATATGCAGATGAAACAGTATGAGAGGTTTCAGGAATGATGGTGCTGGTAATCGGGGGAAGCGGAAGCGGAAAATCCGCTTACGGAGAGGACTGCATCACATCTCTTTCACCGGGAAAAAAGAAATACTATCTGGCAGCCATGAAGGTATTTGACGAAGAAGACCGGCAGAAAGTTGGCAGGCACCGGCAGATGCGGCAGGGAAAAGGCTTTGTCACCATAGAGCAGACGGTGGATATTGAAAAAGCCCTCTTGAGGATGGAACCCGGGGCTAGGACAGCTTTGGTGGAGTGCGTGTCCAATCTCACTGCCAATGAGATGTTTTCAGAACACGGAATCAGACAGGAAGAGGATGTGGCAGAAAAAATAGCAGATGGAATTTTGAAGCTGAAAAAAGCAGTGGATCACCTGGTGGTGATAAGCGGCAATATGTTTGAGGACGGAAGGTGCTATGACGAAGGAACCATGGCTTACATCAGGGCAATGGGGAGAATCAATGAAAGACTTGCCAGGGAAGCAGAGCGGGTGGTGGAAGTGGTGGTCGGGATTCCGGTTGCCATAAAAGTGTCCAATGCACATAAAAGTCTGGCGGGCATATTGGACATACATGAATGATGCCGCCTAATCGGCGGCGGACTTCTAAGGCAAAGAGGAAAAAACATGCATATTGTGAAAGGGATTGTGATTGCATTTTCAATTTATTCTAAAATACCTGTTCCCCAGTTTCCGTGGGAAGAAGAGGACATGAAATATATGCTGTGCTTTTTTCCGTGGATCGGGGCGGTTATAGGGGGATGTGTCTATTTGTGGAACCTGGTGTGCTTTCATATATCGGCGGAGGATTTGTTCCGTGTTTTCATAACCGCGGCCATCCCGCTGGTGATCACAGGCGGCTTTCATGTGGACGGTTTTATGGATACGATGGATGCCCTTCACTCCTATCAGCCCAGAGAGAGGAAGCTGGAGATTCTCAAGGATTCCCATATCGGGGCCTTTGCGGTGATTATGCTGGCAGCCTGCGGCCTTATTTATCTGGGAGCCTTTTCCCAGATAACAGACAGAAAGACTGTGGGGATTGTGTGTGCAGGATTTTTTCTGGCGCGGTGCCTCAGCGGGATCGGGGTGGTGTGCTTTCCTTCAGCCAAAAAAGAAGGGATGCTCCATGGATTTGCCGACAGGGCGCAGAAGAAGAAGGTTAAATGGGCTTTGGGGTTCCAGGGACTGCTGTGTGCCGGCACAATGGCAGCCATGGATATCTGCATGGCTGGTGCAGTAGTATTGACGGCGCTGGCGGTATTTTGGAGGTATTACCGGAAATGCATGAAGGAGCTGAGAGGAATTACAGGTGATACGGCGGGATGGTTCGTAGTGATTTGTGAGGTAAGCATGACAGTGGCAGCGGCGGCAATATCATTAATAAACAGCTGAACCAGAAATAATTTAGCCCGGAAAGGGCAGCAGGCATTGCTGTACCGCCGCTTTGCAGACGCCCAGATGACAAAAAGATCCAGCACGGAATGTACTGTTATTTCTGCAGGGCAGTACAAGGAGGAAAATGAAACTGATAATCGGCGGATACGCACAGGGAAAATTAAGGTATGTACTTCAGACATACGATACAGAAGACATGCAGGTTCTGGATGGAGAGATACCTGAGAATCCAGAGGAAAAGGCAGTGGTAAACCATCTTCACACCTGGATAAAGAAGAGGATGCTGGTCGGAGGGAATCCGGAGGCAGAGCTTTTTAAAATGCTTGAACGCTGCCCCCAGTGTATCCTGATCAGCGATGAGATCGGCAGCGGCATTGTGCCTCTGGAGGCTTGGGAGCGGGAGTACCGGGAACAGACAGGGAGGATCCTCACCAGCCTTGCACAGAAGGCTGACAGCGTGGAGCGTGTTTTCTGCGGGCTTGCACAGAAGCTTAAGTAAGGCTTTAAACACTTTGGTAAGAGAGGTACCTGAAGATGAGATACCATATGGCTGCATTTTTAGGAGGCTTCCTGCTGGATCTGATATTAGGAGATCCCTGTCAGCTGCCCCACCCCGTCAGATTTATGGGAGCCATGATTACAAAAATTGAAAAAAAAATTTTAAAGCCAGATGCCATCGACCAAAGGAAATATTATCTGGGAATATGGATGGTACTGCTGGTGCTTGGAGGCACGGCGGTTGTGTCTGCAGCCATCCAGGCGGCAGGGTATGGGATTCACCCCTGGGCCGGAACCGTGGTGGAGATGCTTATGACCTATCAGATTCTGGCAGCCAGATGTCTTGAAGTGGAGAGCATGAAGGTATACAAAGCGCTGAAAGAAGGAAATACAAAAGGCGCCAGACAGGCAGTCTCCATGATTGTGGGAAGAGATACTGCTCTGCTAGATGAGGAAGGAATCGCAAAGGCAGCTATCGAGACAGTGGCGGAGAACACTTCCGACGGTGTGATTGCACCTATGCTTTACACCGCCCTGGGAGGGCCGGTACTGGGATTTCTGTACAAGGCAGTAAATACCATGGACTCCATGGTAGGATACAAAAACGATACATATCTCTGGTTCGGAAGGGCGGCGGCCAGGCTGGATGATGCTGTAAATTATATTCCGGCCAGAATCAGCGCTTACCTGATGATTGCGGCTGCATTTTTGGGAGGAAAAGAGTTTTCAGGAAAGAGAGCCGCCCATATATACCGAAGAGACAACCGGAAACATGCCAGCCCCAACGCAGCACAGACAGAGGCTGTGTGTGCAGGGGCCCTGGGAATCCGGCTGGCAGGGGATGCCAGCTACTTTGGCAAAATCGTAAAAAAGCCCTGTATCGGTGACGATCTGCGGAAGGTGCAGTGGGAGGACATTAAGAGAGCCAACAAACTGATGTATCTGACAGCATGGCTGTGTCAGCTTCTGTGTCTGGCAGGCATGCTGCTTATGCTTTAAAAAATGAGGAGACAGTGATGAATGGGATTCATGGCGGGGACGTCTACAGGAATCGTGTGGATATGGATTTTTCTGTCAATGTAAACCCTCTGGGGATGCCAGAGCCTGTGAAGGCCGCGCTCCAAAGGGCGGTGGAAGCCTGCACCAGATATCCGGATTTGCTGGCAGAAGGGCCCAGACGGGAGGTTGGCAGGCTGTTCCGGGAAGAAAAAGGATGGAAGGTCTCTGGAGAACAGCTGCTTTTCGGAAACGGAGCCTCAGAGCTTTTTATGGCTATCGTCCACGGAATTAAGCCAGGGAAAACGGTGATACCAGTGCCTTCTTTTTACGGATACGAGTATGCGGCCCGGGCCGGCGGGGGAGAGATCCTCTTTTGCGGGGAGGACATAGAAAGTATTATCCATATATTGACAAGGGAGACAGACCTGCTGTTTTTGGCAAATCCCAACAACCCTACAGGAAAACTGACAGACAGAGAGACTCTGGAAAAGCTTCTGCATCACTGTAAAAGCAATGATATTGTGGTGGTGCTGGACGAATGCTTTGCCGAGTTCTGCCAGAGGGATGTTTCCATGATTCCGTACATAGAGAATTTTGAGAATCTGGTAGTGGTGAGAGCCTTTACCAAAATATTTTCCATTCCCGGGGTTCGCCTGGGGTATCTGGTATGCTCCAGCCAACCGCTTTTAGAAAAGATGGGCAGACAGCTTCCTGAATGGAACCTTTCCTGCTTTGCCCAGGCGGCAGGAAGCGTGTGCGGAGAACTGGGGGACTTTATCAGAGCTACCGCAGATTTTGTAAAAACAGAGAGGGATTTTCTGGTGGCCGGTTTAAAAAAAGCCGGATTGACCGTGTTTCCCGGCGAGGCTAACTTTATTCTGGTATACAGTAAGGTGCCTCTGTATCACCGTCTGCTGGAGCAGGGGATACTGATCCGGGACTGCAAAAATTTCCGGGGACTGGGAGAAGGATTTTACCGGATTGCAGTTAAATCCAGGAAAGAAAATGAAATGCTGCTAAAAAAGATAGGAGAAATAAATTGGAACGGGAACACAAAGTAGAGTACTATCTGCCGGAGGAGATTGAGAAAAGAAGCTTTGAGATTATTTCAGAGGAGCTGTCAAAAAGGAAGATTGAGATACCGCCGGATCAGGCACCTGTCACAAAACGGGTTATCCATACCAGCGCGGATTTTGATTATGCAGAAACCATGTATTATTCTGACGGCGCGCCTGCAATCGCCAGGCAGCTGCTCCTGCATGGCGCCCATATAGTGACAGACACCCATATGGCCCTGGCAGGAATCAATAAAAAGGCCCTGGCCGCCCTGGGAGGAGAGGCCCACTGCTTTATGGCAGATGAAGACGTAGCCCAGGCAGCCAAAAAACGGGGCATGACCCGGGCAGCTGTCAGCATGGAAAAGGCAGGAACTCTGAAAGAGCCGGTTATTTTCGCCATTGGAAACGCTCCCACCGCTTTGCTGCAGCTGTATAAGATGATAGAGGAAGAAAATTACCGCCCTGCATTTATCATCGGGGTTCCTGTAGGGTTTGTAAATGTGGAGGCAGCCAAGGAACTGATTATGGAGACTGAAATTCCCTGTATCGTAAATCGGGGAAGAAAGGGCGGAAGCAATATTGCGGCAGCTGTCTGCAATGCTCTTCTTTATCAGACGTAAAAGTCATCACGTATAAAATTATCCCATACAAAAATAAGGCTGATATTCTATGAGACAGAAAGGGGCGGCTATGGTATGCGGTACGGTTTTACCACAGGAAGCTGCGCGGCGGCTGCGGCCAGGGCTGCAGCTTATATGCTGCTGACAGGCAGGCAAACACAGGAGATAACCATTGACACCCCCGGAAATATCCCCTATACAGCCCGGCTTTCACACATCCGGCGGGAGGAGGGAAAGGTCAGCTGCGGGATTGAAAAAGATGGAGGAGACGACCCGGATGTGACCACAGGGATGCTGATCTGTGCGGAAGTCTCCTGCATTCCTTCTGGGGGAAAGCAGGTCATAGAGATTGACGGCGGCCCGGGCATAGGAAGGGTGACAAGGCCCGGCCTTGACCAGCCTGTGGGAAATGCGGCGATCAACCATGTTCCCCGGGAGATGATTGCGCGGGAGGTAACACAGGTCTGCCGGCTGGCAGATTACAAGGGCAGCCTGAAGGTACTGATATTTGCGCCGGAAGGCCAGAAGGTGGCAGCCCGGACATACAATCCCAGGCTTGGGATCACAGGAGGCATTTCCATACTGGGAACCAGCGGGATCGTAGAGCCTATGAGCAGCCAGGCCATACTTGACACCATTAAAGTAGAGTTAAACCAGAGAAGAGCCGAAGGGTATGACTATGTTGTGGTGTCTCCAGGGAACTACGGCGCAGATTTTATGAAAAAAAACTATGGCTATGATCTGGAGAGAAGCGTAAAATGCAGCAATTTTGTAGGCGAAACCATAGATATGGCAGTGGCCCTGGGATTTAAAAAGCTGCTTTTAGCCGGCCACATAGGCAAGCTTATCAAAGTGGCAGGCGGAATTATGAACACACATTCCAGGGAGGCGGACTGTCGGATGGAGCTTTTAGCGGCATTTGCCGTTCGGGCGGGAGCAAAAGCACAGACAGCCTGCCGTATCATGGAGTGTGCCACAACAGAAGAAGCCATTTCCATTCTGTCAGAAAGCGGGAGGCAAAAGCCTGTGATGGAGTATGCAGCAGGCAGAATCTGCTATTATCTGGAGAAGCGGGGACAGGGAAAATTACAGACAGACTGTATCTTATATGCCAATGAACTGGGAGAACTGGCAAAAAGCAAGGGGGTAGGACAATGGTTTACTTTGTTGGCGCAGGAAGCGGCGCCCCGGATTTGATTACGGTACGGGGAATGAGGCTGTTAGAGCAGGCAGACAGTATTATTTATACCGGTTCGCTGGTAAATCCGCAGCTGCTGGATTATAAAAAAGAAACATGCCGTACATACAACAGTGCAAAAATGACCCTGGAGGAAGTGCTGGATGTTATAAAGGAGGGAGAACGGCATAAGAACATGACCGTCCGGCTGCACACAGGAGATCCCAGCATCTACGGCGCAGTCAGGGAACAGATGGATGAGCTGGATCGGCTGGGAATCTTTTATGAAAGCTGCCCGGGAGTTAGTGCATGCTTCGGTGCTGCCGCATCCCTGAACCTGGAATATACGCTGCCAGGGGTATCCCAATCCCTGATTATCACCAGGATGGAGGGGAAGACCAGGGTGCCGGAGAGGGAAAGCATCCAAAGCTTTGCGGCCCACAGGGCATCCATGGCCATCTATCTCAGCACAGGGATGCTTGAAGAGCTAAGCCGCCGCCTGACAGCCGGAGGGTATCCCAAGGAGACGCCGGCAGCACTTGTGTATAAGGCCACCTGGCCGGAGGAGGAGACGTATATCTGCACTGTGGAAACACTTTACGATACGGCTCTTCAGCATCATATTACCAAGACGGCGCTGGTTCTGGTAGGAGATGTGATCGGATGCAGAAGCTATGAAAAATCCAGGCTGTATGCCGCCGATTTCACTACAGAATACCGGACAGGGAAAAAGCTATGAGGGTCAGCATAATCAGCTTCACAGAGAAGGGCATGGCCTTATCCGTAAAACTGGCAGAAAGGCTGAAAGGGCAACAGATCCGGCTTTATACCAAGTGCAGCAGAGCCGGATCGGAAGGTGTGGCTCTGTTTATAGAAGAGGATCTGAAGCACTGGGCCGGCCGGCAGATGGAGGAGAGAAACGGGCTGGTCTTCATCGGCGCCTGCGGGATTGCGGTCCGTGCTATTGCCCCCCATATTGGGGATAAGCTTCATGACAGCCCTGTCCTTGTGATAGACGAAAACGGGCAGTATGTGATTCCGATTCTGTCCGGCCATGTGGGAGGAGCCAATGAGCTGGCAGCGGTTTTTGCAGAAAAGCTCAATGCCCTGCCTGTGATCACCACGGCCACAGATATCCGCAATGTGTTTGCGGCAGACATTTTTGCCAGAAAAAACAGGCTTTTTATCGTCAATAAGGACGGAATTGCAAAGGTATCCTCCAAGCTTCTGGCCGGGGAGACTATAACTATCTCCATTGAACCCGGGCATTTGGAAACAGGAGGAAGCCTGGAAACGTCCGGGGGACTGAGAGAGCCCGAAGCCTTGGGAAAGCCTGGCTTCCCGAAGGGAACTGCCTTTCCGGAAAAGCCCTCACTGCCTGAAGGAATCCTGCTGACAGAGTATCCGCCTGTACACAGGGCAGATATTGTGGTGACTTCAGACAAGAACGCAGAGAACGGTACCCTTGTGCTAAGACCTAGGGAATATGTTATAGGCATAGGCTGCCGCAGGGGAAAAGAAGCCGAAAAGATCCATCCGTTCATCACAAAAGTCCTGAAAGAGCTGGATATTTCCGTGGAACAGGCAGACGCCCTGGCCTCCGTCGATTTAAAAAGCCAGGAAGAGGGGCTGCTTTCATGGAGCAGAAAAGAAGGAATCCCATTCATTACCTATACTCCGGAGGAACTGAAGACCATAGAAGAGCCAGTTCGGCCGTCAGAGTTTGTTAAACAGGTAACAGGGGTTGACAATGTATGTGAACGGGCGGCGCTGAAGGCAGCAGGGCCCGGCGGAAAGCTGATATATGAGAAACACGCGGAGGACGGCATGACCATTGCCATTGCCAGGAGAAAATGGAGAGTACGCTTTGATGAAACATAAAATATATATTGTAGGAATAGGGCCGGGAAGAGAAGACATGATGACCGGCCAGGCACTTGCCGCCCTGGAACAGTCCGATGTGATTGTGGGATATACAGTCTACCTGGAGCTTTTGGGAGAACGGTTCGCTGAGAAGGAGCAGCTGTCCACCCCCATGCGCCAGGAAAAAGAGCGATGCAGGCTGTGTTTTCAGGAGGCAGAGAAAGGAAAACAGGTTTCCCTGATCTGCAGCGGCGATGCAGGGATCTACGGCATGGCGTCTCTGATGTATGAGATAGGAAAAGAATACCCGGATACGGTTCTGGAAGTGATACCGGGAATCACGGCGGCCAGCAGCGGCGGGGCGGCTCTGGGTGCACCCATCAACCATGACTTCTGTGTTATCAGCTTAAGCGACCTGCTGACGCCATGGGAAAAGATAGAGAGGCGGCTGCTGGCCGCTGCAGAAGGGGATTTTGCTATTGTCATCTACAATCCGGCCAGCCGCAAGCGAAAAGACTACTTAAAAAAAGCCTGTGAACTGTTACTTGGCACCATAGAAGAAAACCGGTGCTGCGGATACGTGGAAAATATAGGCAGGGAAGGAACCAGGATTTGCACCTGTACCCTGAAGGAGCTAAAGGATCAGGAAGTCAATATGTTTACCACCGTATTCATCGGAAACTCCGGATCAGAAATCCTGGACGGAAAATTGATCACAAAGCGAGGGTACCAAATTGAAAGAAATACTGATATTTGCAGGAACCACGGAGGGGAGAGAACTGTCTGAGGTGCTGGCTGCATCTCAGATAAGCCACACTGTATGCGTGGCCACGGAATACGGGGAGGCTCTTCTGGGCCGCCACCCTCTTAGGGCCATACACTGTAAGCGGATGGATCAGGAAGAGATAAAAAGGTTTATAAAAGCAGGGGACTTCGCAGCAGTTGTAGATGCCACCCACCCCTACGCCCTGGAAATTACCTGCAATATCCTTCTGGCGGTAAAAGAATTGAATATCCCGTACATCCGCTTAAAAAGAGAGACCGGCCCAGGCCCGGCACAAAAAGATCCGGCCTGGGAAAAAGTCCGGCGCTTTGACAGTGCAGAAGAATGCGCAAAGGCCCTGGAAGAGACAGAAGGAAATATTTTATTAACCACTGGAACCAAAGACCTGTGCAGGTACTGTATTTCCCAGCAGGTAAAGAAACGCCTTTTCGTGCGCGTCCTTCCCAGTGTGGAGAGCATTTCCATCTGCAGGGAGCAGGGGCTTCAGGGGAGGCAGATACTTGCCATGCAGGGCCCCTTTACCACAGAGATGAACCAGGCGATTTTCCGCCAGTACCAGATCGCCTGTGTGGTTACCAAGGAAAGCGGAAGGCCAGGCGGCTTTCAGGAAAAGCTGGAGGCCGCCAGGGAGGCCGGGATTCAGGTCTTTCTCATAGGCTCTCAGCCAGAAGAACAGGGATTTTCCTTTGAACAGACCTGTGAAAAATTAGGGGAAATATGTGGAAAGCCGTTAAAAAACAGGCGGTTTATGTGGATAACCCTTGCAGGAATCGGGATGGGAGACGAAAAAAACCTTACTGGGGAAGTAAAGGAAGCCATAGAAAATGCAGACCTTTTACTCGGCTCAGAGCGGGCGCTTGCATCCTGCAGACACGGCCTGGAAAAAAAGCCCATCTATCAGGCAGAACAGATTATCCCATACTTAAAAGAGCTACAGGAGAGGGGAGAGGGAATGCCTTCCCTGAAAGCCACCGTCCTTTTTTCCGGAGACAGCGGCTTTTACAGTGGATGCCAATCCCTGTACAGCGCCCTGAAAGATGAGATAAGCAGCGGAACCCTAAAGGCATCCCTCCGAATCCTGCCGGGAATCTCCAGCATCTCCTATCTGGCAGCATGCACAGGAGAAAGCTACGATACAGCTGCCATTTACAGTATCCACGGAAAAGAACTAAACAATCTCTCCAGGAAAATACGACAAAACCAGAAGACATTTCTTTTGCTGTCCGGAGTAAAAGATTTAAACCGTCTGGGAAAGCTTCTGACAGAGGCTGGCATGGAATACTGCCAGGTAGTGGCAGGCCGCCAGCTGTCCTACGGCGATGAGCAGATACAATATCTGACCCCAGAGGAGTGCTGCCAGGCAGAAGAAGAAGGACTGTACACATGCCTGATCAAGAATCCCAAAGCAGCGTTCCCCCATATAACGCCTCATCTTCCAGACAGCGCACTGATCCGAGACCAGGTTCCCATGACAAAGGAAGAGATACGGCAGGTGGGCATCTGCAAACTAAGACTTCATAAAAACGCAGTCGTCTACGATATCGGAGGCGGAACCGGCTCTGTCTCCATAGAAATCGCCGGCCTGTCCGATGAGATACAGGTATATGCCCTTGAACGAAAACAGGAAGCAGCCGATTTAATATACAGAAATAAAAAGAAATTCGGACTGGAAAATATCACAGTCCTACAGACAGAAGCACCCCGGGGGCTGGAGACACTGCCTGCAGCCACCCACGCATTTATCGGAGGCAGCGGCGGCAGGCTGGAAGAAATACTGGCAATGCTGTACCGCATAAATCCCTGTATGCGGGTAGTCATAAACGCCGTCAGCATAGAAACCATCTGCCAGCTGAGAAGGCTGCTGCCCCTGTACCCCATCGAAAATCAGGAGATCATACAGCTGCAGGTGAGCAGAGCCAGAGAAGCAGGCCGCTACCATCTGATGCAGGCCGAAAACCCGGTATGGATCAGTGCATTTGACTTCACCAGGAAGGAGCCGCCATGTGTCCCGACAAATCCATAAAACTGAACCGGGTCATGATTGCCGCCATGAAAAGCGGAAGCGGCAAAACCATGGTTACCTGCGCTCTCCTTCAGGCATTAAAAGACAGAGGGCAGAAAGCTGTTGCCTGCAAATGCGGGCCGGACTACATTGACCCTATGTTTCATCAAAAGGTAATCCAGGTTCCCTCCAGGAATCTGGACACCTTCTTTACAGAAGAACAAACCACAAGAGAGCTTTTGCTGAAAGGCCGAAACCAGGGAGACATAGCTGTCCTGGAAGGCGTGATGGGCCTCTATGACGGGTTGGGCGGGATCCGGGAAGAAGGATCCTCCTATCATCTTGCCCAGGTAACCCATACCCCCATCATACTGCTGGTAGACGCAAAAGGGGCAAGCCGCTCCATAATCCCTGCAATCGCAGGCTTCCTGGCATACGACCATGCACACCTTATACAGGGCGTCATACTAAACAGAACCTCAAAAGCCTGCTACCAGCTTTTAAAACCCCTGCTGGAAAAAGAGCTGCACATAAAAGCCCTGGGCTATCTTCCGCAGCAGAAAGAATTCCATATAGAAAGCAGACATTTAGGACTTGTAACCCCTCTGGAGCTGAAAGGCATTCAGGAACAGCTGAGCACTATGTCCAGGCAATTTGCAGACACAGTCAGCGTAGAAGCTATCATGGATATAGCCCGGACCGCCTGCCCCCTGGCCCTGCCAGAAGAGCATTTGCCCCCTTTATCCCATAAATCAGCCAGGATTGCCGTAGCCAGAGATGAAGCATTCTGCTTCTATTACGAAGATAATCTAAGGCTGCTTGAAGAATACGGAGCAAGTCTTCAATACTTTTCCCCTCTTCACGACAAAAGACTGCCAGACGGATGCAGCGGCCTCCTTCTGGGAGGCGGCTATCCGGAGCTGTACGCCAGAGAGCTTAGCGCCAACATAAGCATGCTCACATCCATCCAACAGGCAATCAGCCAGGGAATGCCTGCCGTAGCCGAATGCGGCGGCTTCATGTACCTCCATTCCGCCATCCGGACCCCTGACGGCACCCTGCATCCCATGGCCGATGTAATCCCGGCAGTCTGCACCTACACCGGAAAACTGGTACGGTTCGGCTATATCCAGATCAAAGAAAAACAAAGCCGTTTCCTCGGAGAAAACCAATCCATAAAAGGACACGAATTCCACTACTACGACAGCCCTACAAACGGAGACGCATGTTTTGCCACAAAACCAGTTACAAACAACACATATTCCTGTATAATAGAAGGAGAAAACTATTGGTTTGGATTTCCCCACCTGTACTATCCCTCCAACCCCGCTTTCCCCAGGCGGTTTGCAGAGATGGCACACAACTATGCAGAAAGGAATCAGGAAACACTATATGGAGCAGGAGACAAGAATTGCAGTCATAGGAATCATCGTGGAAGATAAAGCAGCCGTAAGCCAGGTAAACAGCTTACTCCATGAATACGGCCAGTACATCATCGGCCGCATGGGACTCCCCTACGAGAAAAAAGAAGTAAACATCATCAGCATCGTGGTAGACGCCCCCATGGACAAGATCAGCGCCCTCTCAGGAAAACTGGGCAAACTCCCCGGCGTCAGCGCAAAAGCACTATACTCCAAATCAAAGGGGACAATTTGAACCAGAGAAAACAACAAAGCAGAGACAACAGAGAAGTGGAGATAATGTAGCATCACAGAAAATATAGCATTAGAGAAAACGTAGCCCGGAGAGGGGATTATATAGAAACTATATAATCCCCTCTCCGGGCGGCCCCCTTCACAACAAACTCTACCCCTCCAACAAAGAATCCCCTCCCATATCATCCAAATCCTTCCCCCCTAAATCTCTCTCCTTCAAAACAGGAAACCCTACCTGGGCCTTAAACAGATCCCCATCAATATAAACATCAAAACTCCCCCCCTGGAGACGGGTCAAATCCTTGGCAATAGACAACCCCAGCCCGCTCCCTTCCGTAGTACGTGCCACATCCCCCCTGACAAACCGTTCCGTCAGCTCATCCGGACTGATATTCAGCGGCTTGGCAGACACATTCTTAATGGTGAAAAACCCTTTATCCTCCCGCACCGCCACATCCACATAGATACGGCTGCTTTCCATAGCATACTTAAACGCATTATTATACAGATTTTCCAAAACCCTCCAAAGCCGTCTCCCATCCGCCGAGATCATCACACTGTCATCAGGAAGATCCGAAACCAGCTCCAGATGGCGTATCTGAAACTTCTCCTCAAACTCCCCATTGGCCTGATATATCATCTCAACCAGATCAATATTGGCAAGCTCCAGCTTCAGATTCCCGGAGCTGGCCTTGGAGGCCTCCACCAGATCCTCCGTCAAAGTCTTTAACCGCTGTGACTTCTGATCCAGAATCTCCAGATACCGCTGGATTTTCTCATCCTGAATATCCTCCCGCTTCAGCAAATCCACATAATTGATAATGGAAGTCAGTGGTGTCTTGATATCATGAGACACATTGGTAATCAAATCCGCCTTCAGCCGCTCGCTCTTTACCTTTTCCTGAAGAGCAGCTTCCAGGCCGCTGTTTAAATTATTCAGGCTCTCAGCCATCTGCCCCACTTTTCCCGAGAAACCGTCCGTATCGATCTTGTAGCTGGTATCCCCTGCAGACATCTGCTCGATCCCCTGGGAAATCTTCTCCGTCTCCACCTCATTGCGGAAAAGCATGAGAAAGGTCCACACCTGGAACAGAAAGAAAATAACCCCGGGAAGCAGGTACAGATAAGGAACCACAGACTGCTCCCTCTTCTGGTACAGGTAGAGAAATGCACTGAGCAGAATCCCGTCCCCAAACAGATACCCGGCAAAGCAAAGCCCCAGCCTCATAGGGAAAGAGCAATTTTCCAAAAGCCCCGCAAACCTGTGGAAGGTATAGTACAACAAACTGCCGCTCCACAGAGTCCCTGCCTTATAATTCCGCAGCAGGCTGAACCCCAGCCCCAGGAAAATAAAGTAGCGGACCACCGTCTGAATCAGCCTGGCGGCATAAGCCCAGCGTGCCTCGCTGACAACCAGATGGCTCAAAGGCTCCAGATACTGTGCGGTCAGATAGTCTCCCAGCCAGAAAAACACAAAAAGCAGGGCCAGCCCGCACTCAAAAGGAACACGGTCGAATTTCAACCGGGTAATTCCCGGGGCAGCAGAATCACTGTGGCCGGACAACCGGACTAAGGCAAAGAAGGTCAGCAAAAATCCCAGTGCACCCAGGGCCGTAAGGATGATTCCGGTAATAAAATCAACACGCACCTTTTCATACTCACTGTGTGCGATGGAATAAGGATCTGTATTGGGATAGGCAGTATCCACCCCGAGAATAATGTAGTAATCATTATTGTCGTACAGATTGTAAGTCTCCAGCTCAGCTGTAATATTCCTCGGAATATACTTCAGGTTCGTATTCATCACAATGGTGTCCCCGGAGATATACAGGTACCGGCCGAGACTTCTCAGCTCATCATTGGTGCGGTCTCCCGCATTGGTATATAAAAGCTCCTGTCCGTACTCATCCATATAGGAGACACGGAAATACAGGTTGGAGGGATTGTCAATGTAATTGTACTGAATCTGATAATATTCGCCAAGCAAGGTCAGAACCTGCAAAGACAGGTCCTCCAGGGTAGAATACTGATCCGACGGTTCCCGGTATACCTCATTGGGATCATAGGCCTTCCATTCAATGGTGGGCCTGGCGGCATCATCCGTCTCCCGCTCAGGAACCGCAGGGCCGCCTGCCACATCAAAGGTATCCGTCAGATAATACCCCCGGGTCTTGGCATACCGCAGCATATCATTCAGGGTATAGATCACCGACCTGCCGGAAAGGAAGGTCACACACACCATGTCGGCATCATAATTCAGTTCCCCGTCCAGATCCAGCAGATCTTTATACTTTACATATTTAAAAATCATCTCCACATCGTCTTCCAGCTGCTCGGTAAACGACATGGTATCTGAGTAGGCTTCCTCCTGTACCCAGCTAAGCCCGCGGCCATAATTCTCATTAAAATAGATAAATGTTATTCCGGTCAGAAACAGGCAGAGAAACAATAAATGAAACAGAAATGCAGTCTGCTTCATCAGGCTTACAGGCCATGTCCATTTTTTCATAAGATACTCCTATTGCTTTTCTATCTTATAGCCAATTCCCCACACAACCTTTAAATATCTGGGCTCTCGCGGATTAATCTCGATTTTTTCACGGATATGGCGTATATGTACGGCTACGGTATTGTCGGCACCGATGGCCTCCTCGTTCCAGATCTGCTCGTAAATCTCATCGATGGAGAATACCTTTCCGGCATTCTTTACCAGCAGAAGCAGGATATTGTATTCGATGGGGGTCAGCTTAATCAGCTCCCCGTCCACAAACACTTCCTTGTTGTCATCATGAATCAGCAGCCCGCCGCATTTGAATACATTTTCCGCGGTCTGCTGGGTCAGGTTGCCTAGCTGGGTGTAACGGCGGATGTGAGATTTCACCCTTGCCACCAGCTCAAGCGGATTAAAGGGCTTGGCGATATAATCATCAGCGCCGATATTCAGCCCCAAAATTTTATCATTATCCTCAGACTTGGCGGAGAGAATAATGATAGGAATGCTGCTGGTTTCCCGCACCTTTAAGGTGGTGCGGATACCATCCAGCCCAGGCATCATCACATCTACGATCATCAGATCCACGCTGTGGCTTTCCAAAAGCTCCAGGGCCTCGTAGCCGTCATACGCTTTGACTACCTGAAAGCCCTCTCCGGTCAGGTAGATGTCGATTGCCTCTACAATCTGTTTATCATCATCGCAAACAAGTATAGTCTGCATAATAGAAAATCCCCTTTCTATGTTTCGCGACGGCGGCAGAGAGAACCCTCTCCCGCCGCCGAAACTGTCATCAGGTATCAGAACCGGAAAACAGCCGTCCCATAGGCTGGCAGCGGATATGCAAAGGAGAACGGCTGACCGTCGCACTCCCCTTTGGCAGAGCGGAACACGATCTTCTGATCCCCTGTCTTGTAGGAGCCGTGCTTCTCATCCAGAAGGAGGGTATATGTTCCCTTCTTCGGCACGCCTACCCGATAATCCGGCCTTTCCACAGGCGTGAAGTTACAGATAAATAACAGGCTCTGTTTGCCGGTTACATTGTGGCGGACAAAACTGAAGATGCTGCGGTCCTGATCATTGGCATTGATCCACTGGAAGCCATTCCAGTCATAATCCTGGCTGTGAAGGGCAGGATATTTTTTGTACAGATGGAGAAGATCCTTAAAATAATTCTGCAGATCCTTGTGGAGAGGCTCCTCTGCCAGATGCCAGTCTAAAGCCACCTTCTCATCCCACTCATGGAACTGGCCGAAATCCTGTCCCATAAACAGAAGCTTTTTGCCCGGATGCCCTATCATGAAGGTGTAGCCCACCTTCAGATTGGCAAACTTATCCTCATAGATGCCAGGCATCTTATTGATCATAGAACATTTCAGATGAACCACCTCGTCGTGAGACAGCACCAGAATGAAATTTTCACTGGTGGCATAGGTCATGCCGAAGGTCATCTTATTGTGGTTATATTTGCGGAAATAGGGATCTAGCTTCATGTATTCCAGGAAATCATGCATCCAGCCCATGTTCCATTTGAACTTAAACCCTAAACCATCGTCTTCCGGCTTGGCCGTAACCTTAGGCCATGCGGTAGACTCCTCCGCAATGATCATGGCCCCGTTGCCCCGGCCGCTTATGACACTGTTTAAATGCTTGAAAAACTCGATAGCCTCCAGGTTTTTATTGTCCCCATACTTGTTGGGCACCCAGTTCCCGGCGCTGCGTCCGTAATCCAGATACAGCATGGAGGCGACAGCATCTACCCGCAGGCCGTCGATATGATACTTCTCGATCCAGTAGATGGCATTGGCAATAAGGAAGTTGGAAACCTCATGCTTCCCGTAATCAAACACCTTGGTGCCCCAGTCCGGATGCTCCCCTTTCCGGGAGTCCGCATACTCGTACAAAGGCTCGCCGTCAAAATCCGCCAGGCCGTGGGCATCTCTGGGGAAATGAGCCGGAACCCAGTCCAGAATGACGCCGATCCCCTGTTTGTGCAGGTAATTCACAAAATACATAAAATCTGTGGCGGTTCCATAACGGGAGGTAGGCGCATAATAACCTGTCACCTGGTAGCCCCAGGAACCATCGTAGGGATGCTCCGCAATCCCCATCAGCTCCACATGGGTGTAGCCCATATCTTTTACATACGCTGCCAGTTCATGGGCGGCTTCTATGTAAGTGTAATACCCGTCTTTTTCTTCCCTGTCCTGCTTCTTCCAGGATCCCAGATGAACCTCATAGATAGAAAGAGGGCTGGTAAGAATGTCCTGTTCCTTCCGTTTCTTCATCCAGGTGTCATCTTTCCACTTAAAACCGGAGATATCCCAGGTGACCGATGCGGTGCCGGGCCGATACTCCGCCCCGAAGGCATAGGGGTCAGCTTTAAACAGAACCTTTCCGCCTGATGTGGTGATGGCATATTTATACAATTCACCGCTTCCAAGACCCGGAACAAAGATCTCGTAGATACCGGAAGTCTCCAGCTGTTTCATGGGGCTGCTCTCCGGATCCCAGTTATTGAAATCACCTACAAGAGATACGGAAACCGCGTGAGGCGCCCACACGGCAAAATACATCCCGTCTTTCCCTTTGTAATTCCGGGGATGGGCCCCCAGCTTCTCATAGATCTCATAGTGGGTACCCTCGCCGTAAAGGTAGCGATCCATCTTTGTAACAAACCCCGTTCCTGTTTCTTTTTTGCTACGTGCCATAAGTTTATTCCTCCCTGATTTTTAAGACAGCCCCCCGGCCGCCTGGAATTGTAACCGTAATCTGCCCGTTGATAACCGGAACTGCCGTGTGATCCAGCAGATTTTCCCCTGCAGAAGCATGGATCGGAACCGGTATATTCATGACAGCATCCGCCTCATCGTTGTTGACCGCTGTCAGAATGACAGAATGTTCCCCGAACCGGGCAAATGCATACTGACGGGTAGTCAGAAGCAATTCCTTATAACGTCCCCCGTGAAGCTCTTCATTCTCCCCGTGAATCTGCCCAAGCTTTGCAATATAATCGGTCAGATCTGTATGATACTGTTTCTCCTCCTCTATGGAAATACAGGGGCGGAGAGCCTCATCGCTTTCCCTGGTGCGCCTGCCTTCCATTCCCCACTCGCTGCCGTAATAGACAGACGGAATGCCGGGAAGGGTGTAGAGAAGGGTGTAGACAGAGTACAGATGATCCTTGTTGTTTATCTTGCTGGCCAGCCGATCCTCATCGTGATTGTCCACAAATGTATACAGCTGATAGCCTACCTGCTCCAGCCTGCGTATGGTATGTGCAATCTCAAAATAGTTGTGGTCATTGTGGCCGGAATACAGCCCCTTGTGAAGCTCATAATTGGTGACAGAATGAAGCATATCCGGGTTGACCCAGCGGGCATACTCGCCGTGAATCACCTCACCCATGAGCCAGAAATCCTCCTTCATGGAAGAAGTCTCCCTCCGCAGCTCACTCATAAATCCGAAATCCAGGACATTGGCACAGTCCAGGCGGATTCCGTCAATGTCAAATGTGTCGATCCAGAAACGGATCACATCAAACAGGTACTGCTTTACCTGAGGATTTAAAAGATTCAGACAGGGAAGCTCTCCGTGGCCCTGCCATGCATCATACCCAAAGGGATCGCCCCAGCCGAAGTTTACACCCCGGTACCAGTCTCTGTAAGGGGATGCCTCCCGGTGTTCCTTTATATCCTGAAATGCAAAAAATTCCCGTCCCGTATGGTTAAACACGCCGTCCACCACCACCCGGATCCCCGCGTCATGACAGAGAGAAACAAAACGCTTAAACCCCTGGTTGTCTCCAAGACGGCGGTCTACCAGCCTGTAATCCCTGGTGTCATACCCATGGGAAGAGGACTCAAACAATGGACCAATATACAAACCGGTACATCCCAGAGCCTGCATATGGGGGATCCAGCTTTCCAGCTCTTTCATGCCGTCACAGACTGTATCCGCTGTGTTCTGTTTAGGAGCGCCCAACAGCCCTAAAGGATAAATGTGATAAAAGACTGCCTTCTCATACCATGTACTGCCCATAAAACCTATCCTCCAAATACCATAATATTATGATGAAAACTCAATCTCCAGGTTTTTAAACCTGCGCAGCAGAAACTGATACCGCAGCTGCGCCGCATTGAGTTCATAGATATAGCAGTCGATGAGCGTAGGATCCACCACCTGCTCAAAATGATTCCTTGCCGAGTCAATGCGGTGGCGGGTCTGCTCGATCTCCCGCCGGAGAGCCTGACGCTCCAGATAGAAGGTCAATGCCCTTTTTTTGTTTTTTCTTTGTTTCATAGTGATATCATCTCCCAGATTTTGATAAATACAGTATTTCTGGAAAAGAGTGAGAATATACATGAAACTACATATATTTTACCATTTCCAGGCTTTTCGGTCAACGAATATGTTTTGAAAAGGAAGACAGCTTTATAAAATATAGTTTAAAAAAGAAAAAAATAATACTTGACATTTTATGGAAATGCGTGCATAATTAATCCATCGTCAGCACGTTTCATTCTTAAGTGCTAAGATATATGTACGGTCCGGATCGGACATTATTTCCATGGAACATTAATTTACAGGTATTTTGAAAGTATTGTTGGGGCAACAAGTATTTGGGAGGTGATTCAGGTTTTTGGGGATATGTGGCTTGTGTTGGTGATTTTATTTGGGGGAGCCTGCTATGACATGAAGGAGCACCGGGTTCCCAACTGGTGGGTTATAAGCGCCATGCTTTGCGGTCTGGGCCTTTGTATCCTGACGGCAGCACAGGGACAGGAGCTTCCGGCTGTTTTAAGATATATGGCCAGGCTTATGGCATTGACGGCGGTTCTGTTTCCCCTGTTTCGGTTCCGCGTCATGGGGGCAGGCGATATAAAAATGATGGCAGTGATAACAGGGTGTATGGGATTTGCTGCCGGAATAAAGGCGATTGCATGTGGATTTTTAATCGGAGCAGTTCTTGCTCTTGTGAAAATGCTGATACAGAAAAGTCTGTTTAAGCGTCTGGCGTATCTGACTGCCTATATCAGGCGGCTGTTCCTGACAAAAGAGATTGTACCTTATTATGTGGCAGGGCGGGATGGAAATCAGGCGGTGATCCCATTTACCCTGTGCCTGTTTCTGGGATATTTATGGTATATGATGATGATTTAGTAAACCTGCATGCGCCCGGCGGCGGACGCACCCAGCATACCTGAATTTATGCCGCCTAACCGGCGGCGGACTTTTAAAGCAAAGGAGAACTATATGGAAAAAGTTATGGCAGTCTATGACGTGGACCCGGTCTATGCCAGACGATTTGCAGATGTGGTAAACCAGAAGGAGAAAGTACCCTTTGAGGTAATACCATTTACCACCCTGGAGGCTCTGAAGGAATATGTAAAAAAACACTCTGTGGAGATTCTGTTAATCAGCGATTCTATGCCCAGGGAACTGATAGAGGGGCTCAAGGTCAATTCAGTAGTGGCTTTGGCAGAGGGAGAGACGGTAAATTCCTCTGACAGCTATCCCAGTGTCTATAAATATCAGGCGGCAGGCAACATTATCCGGGAGGTGATGGCCTGCTACTGTGAGCAGCCTGTGGAGAACCCTCTTGTGCTGTTGGGAAGGCGAAGCAGGGTTTTAGGGATATATTCCCCCATAGGCAGATGTTTAAAGACTTCCCTGGCATTGACCCTGGGGCAGCAGCTGGCCAAAGAGGGGACGGTTCTTTATGTAGGGCTGGAAGAATTTTCCGGATTCTCCAGGATTATTGACGGGCAGTGCAAAAGCGATTTTTCCGATGTGCTGTATTTTTTCAGACAGGGAAATCTGGATATTATGCGGCTTAGAAGCCTGGCATACACATGGAAGGAGATGGATTACCTTCCCCCTGTCCGGTATCCGGAAGATCTGGAACAGCTGACAGGGGAGGAGGCCGGCAGCCTGGTGGAGAAGCTGGCAGGGGAAATGGGATATAGCTACATAATCGTGGACGCGGGGCGTCCGGGCAGAAACCTGATTCCTGTGTTGGAGCACTGCGATGTGATCTACATGCCGGTAAAGGAGGATGGGGTTTCCTCGGCGAAACTGGAGGAATTTGAAGAATATCTGGACACAGCAGGTTATGAGGCTCTCCGGGAGAGAATCCGCAGGGTAAAGCTTCCTTACCACAGCAGCTTTGGGCGCAGGGACACTTATGCGGAACAGCTTCTGTGGGGAGAGCTGGGAGATTATGTGCGGCAGCTTTTGAAAGGAGCGCCATGGAAATAACAAAGGGAAGAGGAAACAGGCAGGAACGAAAAGAGAGCCAGAGGGTGCGGCAGAAGCAGTTAAGAGAAGCCATCCGTCTGGAAATCAGCGGAATGCAGCAGGTTGAAGATGGACAGCTGCAGGAAATCATCAATACCCACATTCTGGAGGCGGCTGAGAAGGAGTATCTTCCATTAAAAGATCGTCTGACACTGAGAAACAATCTGTTTAATTCGTTCCGAAAATTAGATATCTTACAGCAGCTCATGGACAACCCCGGGATCACGGAGGTGATGATCAACGGAAAAGACCACATTTTCGTGGAGGAGCAGGGAAATATGCATGCCTGGGACTATGAGTTTGAATCAGAGGAACAGCTGGAGGATATGATCCAGCAGGTAGTCAGCCGGGTCAACAGGATTGTCAATGTGGCGTCCCCCATTGCAGATGCCAGGCTGGAGGACGGATCCCGCGTCCATGTGGTGCTGCCTCCGGTTTCTTTAGACGGCCCTGTCATGACCATCCGCAAATTTCCCCAGACCATTACCATGGACATGCTTATAGAATTCGGAACCATCAGCCAGGAAGCAGCCTTATTTCTGGGAAAGCTGGTGAGGGCCGGGTACAATATTTTCATCAGCGGAGGGACCAATTCAGGGAAAACTACCTTTTTAAACGCATTGTCCGGGTTTATCCCTCAGGATGAGAGGGTGATAACCATCGAAGATTCGGCGGAGCTTCAGATCCAGCATGTGAAAAACCTGGTCCGGCTGGAGACCAGGGCGCCGAATTCCCAGGGGGAAGGGGCTATCGGGATCGGAGATCTTATCCGGGCATCCCTGCGGATGAATCCAAACAGGATTATCGTGGGAGAAGTCAGGGGGAAAGAAGCATTGGAGCTGTTAAACAGCTACAATACCGGCCACGACGGCGGCATGTCCAGCGGCCACGGCAACAGTCCCAAGGATATGCTGGCCCGTCTGGAAACCATGGTTTTAATGGGAGCGGATCTGCCTCTTCCTGCGATCCGCAGCCAGATTGCTTCTGCCTTGGATATTCTGATTCATGTGGGAAGAAAAAGAGATAAAAGCAGAAAGGTATTTCAGATTGAGGAGGTGGACAGCTATGAGGACGGGCAGATCCGGCTTCACACACTGTATAAGCTGGAGGAAGGCGGACTCAGAAAAACAGGAGAGCTTAAAAACAGGCAGAAGCTCCAGGCAGCAGGGGAGGACGAAGGATAACGGCCTGATCTGCTATGACAGGTATCATCTAAACGGCAGGCAGTGGGTTCTCTGTGCAGGAGCAGGCCTGGCCCTGGCAGGAGTTATCTCCTATACCTGTTACCGCAGTCTGGCAGCGTTCTTCCTGCTGCTGATACCTGCGGCACTGTGTCCCAGGTATTTTCGCCGCTACTGGAAACAGAAACGGATTCTGGAACTGGAGATACAGTTTAAAGAGGCCATACAGATTTTGTCCGCGTCTTTAAGCGCCGGCTATTCCGCAGAGAATGCGGTTGTCTCCTGCCTGAAGGAGCTGGAGCTTATGTATGGCCCTGGCGGCCTCATAACTGTGGAGATTGCCTACATGGTCCGGCAGATGGAGATGAACCGTCCCATCGAAACGCTGATGAGCGAATTTGCCGCCCGCAGCGGCCTGGAAGAGGTGGAGAATTTTGCGCGGATCTTTGCCATTGCCAAGCGCAGCGGAGGCCGTCTGGTTCCGATTATCAGCCACACGGTACAGGTCATGAATGACCGCTTTCAGGTAAAAGAGGAGCTGCGGACCCTGACTGCCTCCAGGAAATTTGAACAGAAAATCATGAGTCTTATGCCATTTCTCATTATTCTCTATATCGACGGCACTTCGCCGGGATTTTTCACGGTCATGTATACCACCTGGATGGGGAGATGTATTATGAGCGGATGTCTGGGAGTGTATGCCTTGTCCTGCTACCTGGCAGGAAGGATTCTGGATATTTCTGTGGGATAACAGACACGAAGGCAAAGGAATTTGGCAATCGTTCCGTGATTTGCACCTATCTTTGCGGCTGATTTTCTGCCAGAAGTAAAGAGTTTTCAAGAGTACCTGGCAGAAGAGGGGAGGTGAGGAAATCAAAAAAACGAATCTGTACAGGATTTTGAAGAGATGGAAGATGCAGCTTTTATGTGTGGCAACAGGCCTTGTGATGTATGGCCTGGCAGCTGCAGTCGGGAAAGCAGATGAAGGCCTGGCCGGCGGATATCTGGAAAGAGGGGATTACGGCAGTGACCCTGTAGTCTATGATTTTGTGGTGGAAGGGCTTGCCGATAAGCCTCTGGACTGCCAGGCTGTCATCCACCCGGTTCAGTATGGCAAGGAAGAAGCAGAGGCGGTGCTGGATCAGATTATCAGCCAGCTTCCGGACAGGATAAAAGGGATGAATCCATCTCTGGCAGAGGTGAGGACAGACCTGGAGCTGCCATCCGGCTTTTCGGAGTATGGAGTAAGTATACGGTGGGAGAGCCAGAACCCGGACATTCTGGATTCATTTGGAAGAATCCGGATTGAGGAATGTCCCCAGGAGGGAAAGGAGGTGATACTGAAAGCAAGGCTTACTCATGGAATGTATGAAAAGGAAGTGCCTCTTACCCTGCAGGTTTATCCTGAACGCCGCACCCAGGAGGAAATGCTGTCGGATGTCCTCCAGAGACAGATTCAGGAGGCGGATTCTATAGACAGAACCCAAAAAAAGGTAAAGCTTCCCAGGGAATACGAAGGGAAAAATCTGATATACAGACAAAAACAGGACAAAAGCAGCCACATGTTTTTAATATTAGGCCCTCTGGCAGCATTTTTGCTTTATGCCAGGGAGAAGAAGGAAGAGGAGGAGAAAAATAAGAAAAGAGATCAAAAGCTTCTGCTGGACTATGCAGATGTGGTGTATCAGCTGATGGTATTTATCGGCGCCGGTTTGACCGTAGGGCAGGCATGGGAAAGGATTGTTCTAAGCTATAAAACCAGAAAAAAAGAGAACCGGTGCCAGGAACGGCCGGTCTATGAGGAGATGGCAGCAGCCCTGGGCCAGATGCAGTGCGGGCAGCCGGAAGGAAAGGCCATCCTGGATTTTGGGAAGAGGTGTAAGCTTCAGCCCTATCTGAAACTGACCACTCTTTTAGAGCAAAACCGGCGTACTGGAACAAAAAATCTGCAGCAGGTCCTGGAACAGGAGATGATTGCTGCCTGGGAGCAGCAGAAGAATGTGGCGCGGCGTATGGGAGAGGAGGCAGGAACAAAATTATTATTACCGCTGTTTTTGATGCTTTTTGTAGTCATGGTTCTGGTGATGGTGCCGGCGATGATGGCTATGGGGTGATGAGACAGCAGAACAGGCGGAGGGTGGACGAAAAAATTATGGCAGGACGGCGGGAAAAGATAAGGTAAAGGTTAAGGCAGCAGATGAGGCAGTGGCTTAGGAGGCGGTGGGGGCAGGAGGAGGAAATAAGAGAAAATGAGGAGAATACATATGAACAAAATATATAAGGAATGGATTGCATTTTGCAAAAATGAGGATGGGCTGGGAGTCATCGAAGTGGTTCTGATACTGGTGGTGATTATCGGCCTGGTGATTATCTTTAAAAAACAGATCACAACATTGCTGGAATCTATTTTTAAGGAGATAGAAAAACAGTCTAAAGAGGTATATTAAGTGAAAAAACAAGGGGAGATTACCGTGTTTTTAAGCCTTAGCCTTCTGTGTGTGTTTGCCCTGCTCTGTGTTATGGCAGAAGGTGCCAGGACGGCTGGATCCAGGTTTTATTTTCAGGTGGCTGTCAACGGCTCATTAGATACACTGTTCAGCCAATACCACAGAGAGCTGTGGAAAAAATACAGGATTCTGGGCCTGCAGTACGAATCGGAATTAGACTTGATGGAGCGCCTGGAAGCCTATGTGGAAAAATATCTGTCCACAGAAAACTGGTATCCCATACAGCTGGAATACGTAGATACAAAAAACTGTATAAGCCTGACGGATCAGGGCGGCGATTTTTTTGCCCGGGAAGTGCTGGACTATATGAAATATGGAATCTGGGATCAGCTGGAAGTGGCACCGGAGAAAGGGGAACAGTTCTGGAAGGATATAAAAGAGGCATCTGCGGCAGGCAGCATGACCCAGGCCTATGACGGACAGGAGAAGGAAGTTAAGCGGCTGGAAGAGGCCGCAGAACAGATTCTTGACTGTGTAAACAAACAGGAAACCTATGGAGCAACGATCCGCCGGGCCTTGTCAGAGGATGATACAGGAAAGTTCTACAAAGGAGCAAAAAGCTTTAAAAAGGAAGCTGGCAAGATGGACAGCCTTCTGAAAAAATATGAAAAAAGGGCCGGTCAGCTAAAAGAGGCGGTCTCCAGGTCACAAAAGCAGATGACAGACCTGGAGGGAGCGTTTCAAGAAGACAGAAAGCAGAGGTTTGAAGAACAGATGAACCCCTATGCCGCCTATGTGGAGGAAGATGGCAGGCGCTATCAGGAGCTTTTGGAGCAGCAGAAGATAAGCCAGGAAAATCTGGATATCCTGGAAGAAACAGAAGCGCTGGTAGAACAGCTGGAGGCGGAAAGTGAATACCTGGAGGAGGACGAGGAGTTTTCTCTGGAACCGGCAGCCCGCCACTGGGAAAGCTTCCAAAGTACAAAGCTGAAACTGGATATAGGAAAAGGCGACAAGGAGAAGCGAGGGTTTTTAGAGCAGATCCGCAGGATGGCAGAGGGAGGGCTTTTGCAGATGGTACTCCCAGATGGAATGGAAGTATCCAGAGGGAGCCTAAAGGCAGAGAAGCTTCCCTCATATCTCTCAAAACAGCCGGGGGAAGAGAAAAGGAATCTGTTTGAACAGGTTCTGATAAATGAATACTGCACAGAATATTTTCTTCACGCGTTAAGTGAGGAAAAAAGAGAAGTGCAGTATGAGCTTGAGTATCTTCTTCACGGAAATACCACTGACCGGGAAAATCTGGAGCAGACCATAACACAGCTTTTCCTTGTGAGGCAGGGGCTGAACATGATCTATCTGCTGTCAGACTCAGGAAAGAGAGAGGAGGCCAGAGCCCTGGCAGCAGTGATCACCGGAATTACAGGCCTGGCGCCTCTTGTGGAAATTACTGCCTGCTTTATTCTGGTTATATGGGCCATGGGAGAAGCCGTGATGGATATCTGTGAGCTTTTATCCGGAGGCAGGGTTCCCCTGTGGAAGGGGCAGAAGGACTGGAATCTGAGCCTTGACGGCCTGCTGGCAATGGGAAAGGAAAAAAGCTGCCCTGTAAGCCCGGGGACAAACCAGGAAGGCAGGGGATTTACGTATGACACGTATTTAAAGCTGCTGCTTTTAGCTGAAGACGACGGAGAGAAGCATATGCGTATGCTGGATATGATTCAGGCAAACATTCAGCGGGAAGAACCGGGATTCAATCTGAACTATTGTGCATACGGGCTGCATATACAGGGAAAAGCCAGGGGAAAGCATGTATTTTTTGCAATTCCCATTGTGGAAAGCTTTATCCGGGGAGAAATGGGATACCCGCTGGAGGCTGCGGCGGAAAAGGCATATTAAAAGAAGGCAATGGGCGTTGATACCAAACAATGTGGGTCGATATCAATTATGTAAGGAGGTGGAAAAGGATGCCCTTTTTCTGTGGAATGGGAAATACTTGTGATTTTTTCCTGAAAGTCATATTGCAAATCTTCATGAAATGTCAAAGATCGGATAAACCAAATAAAAAGCAAAAAAATGTAACTCTCCAAGTGCGAATCTCCCGAATAAGACAACCTGGAAGCAGAAAAAGGGTATCCTTTTCTGCCTCCGCAAGCATGACTGTTGAGGCGGCGCTGGCCTTGCCGCTGTTTCTGTTTGCCGGCGTTCTGCTGCTGATGCCGTTTCGTATATTAGACATTGAGCGGCAGGTTCAGTCTCATGTGGAGGCAGTGGGGGAGGATATCAGCCAGACAGCCTATTTTTCCATGGAGAATTTAACGGGAAAAGAGATTCTGACTGCAGCAGCGGCATATGGATACGCGGAAGCAGCTGTCAGGATAAAACTGAAGGATCTTCCGGTGGAGAATATTTCCCTGGCCTCATCCCAGCTTCTGGATGACGGAGAGACTGTAAATCTGGTAGTAAATTATGAGTTGAAGCTGCCTTTTTCCGTGTTCGGCCTGAAAAATGTGAAGAGAACAAACGGCTGTTACCGCCGGGGGTGGATCGGAAAGGAGGGAAGCAGCAAAGCCGGATCCGGAACAGAGGGAGAGGATGAGAGTACAGTTTATGTTGGGAAAAGCAGCAGCAGATACCATGAGAGCAGAACCTGTCATTACCTATACAATGACTTGAAATCCGTATCCTTGGCAGAAATCGGAGACTGCCGGAACCAAGGGGGCGGCAGGTATACGCCATGCAGCAGATGCGGCGGACAGGCAGGAGGTGTGGTTTATATCATGCCCTCAGGAAGACACTATCATGGAAGCAGTTCCTGCACAGCGATTCAGGCGTATGTAACTGCGGTTCCTAAATCCCAGGTGTCCCATTTAGGCCCATGTTCTTACTGCTCAGGCGGCGGATAAGAGGACAAAGCTGTGATACGGAGGTTATCTGAGCAAACCTTCATGGGCCCGTAGTAAAGGAGAAAAAGAAAAGTGGAATATTTTGTAAAGGGCAGCTGGCTTCTCTGCCTGACGGTGGCAGCCCTGGAAGATTTAAAAACCAGGCAGGTATCTCTCATACTGCTTTTAGTGGGAAGCATTCCTGGTATATGGGCTCTGTGCATATGGGGCTTTCACCTGTCTGCACACCTGTGGGCAGCCTCTGTGGGAGTATTTATGCTGCTGCTTTCCAGGATTACAAAAGGGGCACTGGGAGAAGGGGACGGATATTTTTTTCTGTTCAGCGCCCTTTACTGGAATACAGAGCAGGTGTGCCTTTTATTTTTGGGGAGCCTGGGAATAGGGTGCATATGGGGAATGGGACTTTTTATGTATGAACGTTGGAACGGAAAATTTAACAGAGACAGAGCATCCATCCCGTTTCTGACCTGTGTCTGGCCTGTTGGTGTTTGGATGGTGATGCAGTGCTTTTAAAGCAGTCATGATTTTATACAGGAAGGAGAAGACGGAGACGAAAAAGGTTTTTTGGAAAAGAAGATTTTCTGCCAGCTATACAGTTGAAGCTACATATGTCCTGGCGATTACCCTGCTGGCATTGTCAGTCCTGATCCGCAGCGGATATACAAAATATAAAGAAGAAACCGGTATTATGAGACTTCACCATATGGTGGAACAGGTTCGGGGACAGGAGCAAAAGGAAGACAGAAGTCTGAGCATAGGAGGCTGGAGGGCAGAAGTGACATCTGATGCGGATCAGACAGAAGGAAGCCTTGCAGGGCAGGGGTGGAGAAAGCATATTGAGGTTAAGAATCATGAACCGGAAAATATGATGCGCCTGACGACGATTTTCCAGGCAGACCTGCATGCGCCTGGTGCCAGCCAATGATGAAGGAATGGAGATATTTATGGAAAAAACAAGTTTAAAAGTCAGCTATCATCGGGAAATGAAGAAGAATTATCTGATGATTGAGGCGGAAGAGCTGAAGGATCAGAGGTTTGAGGCAAGAATGCTGGTGGGGAATACGATTGACGGCCTGCTAAAATTCCGGATTCGAAGAATGGACAACAGCTGCCAGTTCTGCTATGAGATTACGTCAAAGCAGCCCTTAAAGCGCCTTTTAGAGACCAGGACCGTAGGAGAGAGACAGTTAAAGACACTGCTGCTTGGGATTGCCCGGACTTTGACCCGGATGGAAGAGTATCTTTTAAGCGAAGAGCAGATTATTCTGGATTCAGATTTTGTCTATGTAGATCCAGAGGACTTTTCGCCGGAACTATGCCTCATGCCCGGGAAAAAAGGGGATTTCCCCCGGGAATTCAGCGATCTGCTCCAGGAGCTTTTAGACAAGGTAGATCATCAGGATAAGGATGCCGTGATTCTGATCTATGGATTATACAGGGAAAGTCTGAAAGAAAACTATGGACTGGATGATCT
Organism: uncultured Hungatella sp.; assembly: GCA_910585435.1. Lineage (GTDB taxonomy): Bacteria > Bacillota > Clostridia > Lachnospirales > Lachnospiraceae > UBA3402. Next base: position 99,641 of record CAJUEJ010000008.1, read on the forward strand.
GCTGCAATGGCTGACAAAAGAGAAATATCCAGATATGGACAATGACGGCAAAGGGGAAGAATCGGAGATAATAAAAGAAAATATACAATCTTCAGAAATTTACAGGGAAGAGGATCAGGAAAGAGAGAACAGAGCCCAGATACGTATTTACAGGCAGGACGTCAAATTTCCATATAAGCAAGTGCTTTTATGCGCAATGCTCGTGCCTGGTATATGTGCTGCTATATGGCTTATGAAAGGCCCCGCAGCTGTTTACCGGCTGATAACAAAAGGGATTTTGCTTGTGGCCGGCAGTATTTTTATCTCAGCCGGAGGTGTTCTGTATTTTGTATGGAGGTGGAGACATACGGCTATACATGATACAGAAACAGAAGACCGGGTTCCTGCAGATGCAGGATCTTCCGGTGAAAATCTTAATAATTCCTGGCAGATGGTATTCTCTGAAGATGAGCAGGAGGTGGTGGTTCAGCCAGAAGAAGATGATGAAGACTCGCACACCGTATTGTTGTGGAGTAAAGGACAAGATGCCATGCGCAGACTTGTCAGTGAAGACGGAAAGTCAGAATCCATTTCCATAACATATTTTCCATTTCTTATAGGAAAGCAGGAGAATCTGACAGATTATACCCTTGATAAAGATACGGTCAGCCGTATTCACGTGAAAATCGATCAGAAAGACGAGAACTATTTTTTGACAGATTTAAACTCTACCAATGGAACCGCAGTAAACGGAAGGAAGCTGGAAAATAACGAAACTGTAAATTTAAAAGTTGGGGATCAGGTAGTGATTGCGGATCTGTATTTCCTATTTCAATAAAACATCTTAACAAATGAAAAAAGCTATGTTAGAATAAGACTACATTAAAGAGAGGTAGCCTTATGGAGCATGGAGATTATCATAAAACACCATATATAAACTATGGGCTGATTGCAGTAAACTTTGCATTTTTCCTTTATTTGGAGGCTGTTGGCTCCACGGAAGATACCTCAACCATGGTTCGTTATGGCGCTTTGTTTTTACCGGCAGTCCTGCAAAGAGGAGAGTACTGGAGACTTCTGACAGCCATGTTCATGCATTTTGGAATACAACATATTGTCAATAATATGTTGATTCTGTTTGTCCTGGGAGACAACCTGGAACGGGCCTTGGGAAAAGTGAAATATTTGATCTTTTATTTGATTTGCGGGATTGGAGCCAACGGAATCTGTCTTTTAAAAAATGTTTTCAGTGAGGAACTCACAGTGTCTGCGGGAGCATCAGGGGCAATTTTTGGTGTTGTCGGCGGCCTTTTATATGTTGTGGCGGTCAACCGGGGACGTTTGGAGGATTTAAATACCAGACAACTGGTTATAATGGTGCTTTTTTCCCTGTATGCTGGTTTTACGACAGTTGGAACCAATAATACGGCTCATATATCAGGTTTGGTGATAGGAATTCTGACAGCGGTATTTTTATATCGAAAACCGGTAGTTTTGAATAAATAAGGAGGACAGAGACGATGAAGGATGATTGTATTTTCTGCAAAATTGCCAATGGTATGTTTCCTGCGGCAAAAATTTATGAAGATGAGGACTTTTGCGTTATTCTGGATCTGGGACCCGCATCAAAAGGCCATGCATTGATTCTGCCTAAAGAGCATTTTCAGGATGTGTGTGAACTGGACGGGAACGTGGCATCAAAAGTTCTCCCTTTAGCCGGAAGAATCGGGAAAGCCATGAAAGAGGGATTAGGCTGTGCCGGTTTTAATCTGGTTCAAAATAACGGCGAAGAAGCAGGACAAAGTGTGATGCACTTTCACATGCATATTATCCCCCGCTACAAAGGCGGCCCTAAAATGGTAGCCTGGGAACCTAAGACCCTTAATCAGGAAGAGGCGAAGGATATTGTTGAAGCAGTGAAGGCGAAGCTATAGTTACAAAGCTATTTTAACTTAGGAGAATGCAATGCAACAAGAGCAGAATGGTCTGTTGCAGGAATTGTATGAGGGATATCAGGGAGCACTTCGGTTTGTAGCACGTAAAAGCGGAATTCCGTATGAGGAGATAGACGATATTATCCAGGATACTTTTTATTCTTTTATCCGGGCCTACGGAGACAGGCTTTCGGAATGGAATGATGCACAGAGAAAAAGTGTATTGATGAAAATATTAAAGAACCGTTGCACCGATTATTTTAGACATAAGGGCCGATATCAAAGCGTTAGCATGGATACAGGAAACTTTGGAGAGGAATTTCAACTTCCTGACCAATGTATTGAGAAAGATGTTCTTGAACACGTGACAGACAGGGAAGATTTGAGGGCTATTCAGGAATGTATAAAAGAAATGAGGCCGGTCTGGCGCGACGTAGCCATCCTTCATTTTGTAGAAGGACGGCCAGTGGCGGAAGTTTGCGAAATCCTGAAAATTAATGCACCAACCTGCAGAATGAGGCTTTCCAGAATCAGAAAGTACTTAAGAGAGAAGATTGGAAAAACGTAACACACTTTAAGGGATACAGTCTTCGATTAAATCAATGATAGTGTCGACCGCATTAATCAGGTGGCTTTGCTCCATCTGGTGAATGAAGGAACTGCGGTTTTTATAGGTCTCGGATATAGCCTGGTAAAGGGTATCTTCTGTCATGGCCTCCTCTTCCAATAACGTACTAAAGCCCTGCTTGGCAAAAGAAGAAGCATTTAGGATCTGATCCCCCCGACTGGCTGCAGCAGACAATGGAATCAGGATGTTAGGCTTGTGTAAAGCCAGAATTTCACAGATGGAATTTGCTCCTGCTCTGGATATAACCAGGTCAGCAGCAGCAAACAGATGCTTTAAAGGGGCATCCACATACTCGTATTGTACATACCTGGCGGTGCCAATCAGAGCTTCATCCAGATGATCTTTCCCGCAGATATGTACTACCTGATAATCAGGCAGCAGCCGTGGAAGCAGCGAGCGAACAGCCTGGTTGACAATTACGGAACCAAGACTTCCACCGATTACCAGAATGACCGGCTTTTCGGCAGAGAGATGAGCATACTGCAGGCCTGCCAGACGATCGCCTTTTAACAATTCTGCACGGATGGGAGAACCGGTTAATACGGCTTTGTCCTTGGGGAGATACTGCAATGTCTCTGGAAAATTACAGCAAACCTTCTTCGCAGAGGGGATACATAATTTGTTAGCCAGACCAGGAGTCATATCTGATTCATGAATAATGGTCGGAATATGGCGGTGCCTGGCCGCCATGACGACTGGTACGGCTACAAAACCGCCTTTAGAAAAGATAACATCCGGTTTAAATTCCTTTAACAGTTTACATGCTTCTTCATAGCCTTTTATCACACGGAAGGGGTCAGAGAAATTTTTCAGGTCAAAGTAACGGCGAAGCTTTCCCGACGAAATACCGCTATAAGGAATACCGGCATCCTCGATCAGCTTTTTTTCCATTCCCTGGTAGGAGCCGATATAGCGAATCTCATATCCCCTTTCCCGCAAAGAAGGAATTAAAGCCAGATTTGGTGTCACATGGCCAGCAGTCCCACCGCCGGTCAGAATAATTTTTTTCATATAATGTGCCTCCATAATCAAAACCCTTTACTAATTATACTAAACAATCGCCCAAAAAAGTCAACCCTAAAACAATAGGAAATCAAAGGAATTAAAAGAGGTATCCAAGTGAGAAAAGAAGGTTTAAGTCAGAATGACAAAAATCAGCTAGATGATAATTTCATAAAGCACAAACTGGAAGAAGCCTTCGGATACAGCGAACAGCAGCTTGTGGAAGAATTCGACCGCGCAGCCGCCCTATCCGCCCAACACCCTGACCCCCGCCTGAAACCCCCCGAGGACGAATTCCAGAAAATCATGGAACGGGTAGAAAAGGACAAGAAGGCCAAGCGGAAGGTAGTCCGGCTGAAAAGGATTTTAAAGCCAATGCTGGTGGCCGCTCTGCTTGGAGGGGTGATCCTGGGGAGCGGGATTGGGGTGAATGGGTTAGAAGGGGTGGATTATAAAACTAAGGAACGAAAAGCTGGCGATGTAATAATTAGCAATATGGAGAATATAGACGAAGAAAATAAGGCTGAGAATGTTTATAAAGAGATTGAAGACAATATTGGTATTTCAGCGATGGAACTTTATTATATTCCAAAGGGAATGTTTTTTAAAGAGGCACTTTTAAATGATTATAGAGCAAGATTAGAATTCATATACGAAGAAAATCATTTATATTTTCATCAAATATTATGGAACTTAAGTGATTCTGCTAACTATAAGTCTGATAGGAAACTGTATCGAGAAATATATAATAGATATCTTGACTGTGATATTCCTGTTTATAAAAATGAATTAAATGGTGAGGAACCAGAGTTTAGCGCACAATTTATAGATGGCGATGCATATTATTATTTACTTGGAATTATAGACGAGGATGAGTTCATTAAAATAGTAGAACATATAAAATACTATGAAAATTAAGTTATATTTCTCTAAAGATTACGTTTTGTATAATTAAAGGAGGAATATTATATGAAAAATAAAATTAAACAGTTAGTTGCAGTGTCAGTTGTATTATCTTGTTTATTCAGTGGAACAGTGTTTGCACGAGATATTCCAAAATACAATGAGGCAAAGAATACTTATGTTGACTCTGAGCTATTACCAGAAGCAGAACAAGAAGCACATGATATTATTCAAGGGATAGGTAAAAGTACTGCTATGGGAGCAGCTATATCTTCCATAAGAAATGGTGGTCAAGGTATAATAAAGATATGGGCAGAAACTGATATGTTTAAACCAGTAGATTGGGCGTGCTTGACTGTTTACTTGGAACAGTGGGATGAGAAAACAAGCTCTTGGCAGATAGTGGCAGAATATGAAAAGGAGTTCTTGCCAGAAGATGAGGAAGATGGAGAATTAACTTCGGTTATGCTAGACCTAGCATTTCCGGGTCAGCCGATGGGATATTATTATCGGGCGAGAGTAATGCATGAATTGGAATTTGACGGTGACTGGTATGAAATTCGGGTAACAAAGACTGAAGGCATTTTAATGGAATATGTGCCGTAAATAAGAACATCTATAGACTTTGTATATTAAAAGTTCTGCATAAAGAATAAAATTATATGAAATAGGGGGCTATTGGGAAATAGCGATTTTACCCCTGATGGTAAGAAGGAGACTGTCCCTTAGAAATTCAGGCTTTTTCAAATCCCTGGATTTTTATCGGACTGTCTCCTTCTTTTAGTAGCCGCTGTTTTAGGGCGCAAAAACCCCTTGTTTGGATTTCCGCAAGTACTCCTTTGGCTACGCTGCTTTCTTTTCCTTTTTTCCTTCATATTTTTCGATCTCATGATGTAGAAATCGATGGTATTTCATGATGTTCCTGCTGATCCCATTCAGCATAAACTCTTTATATACTTTCTCCGCTGACTGATAGTTGAACCTCTGGAAGTCCTCATTTTCTTTTATGTCCCCAAAATGTCCTTCCGTCAAGTTATAAAAACTTAAAGGATGATTATCTGTCATTGGTGATAACGGTTATTGACATATTGAATGGTGCTGCTTATTTGTTTGAAAAAGAGCTGGTAGCTATAAGGACGATAATGATCCAATAGGAAAGTTGATACATGATTTTAGATGTATAAGTTCTGTTGATATGTTCTATCCGGAATTGGCAAAGCAAGTGAGATATTTTAAGGAGACGGAGGGAGGCCGGGAGATTGTGTGCCAGATATTTGAAGAGTTAGCGGAGAAAAGGGTTACGAAGGAGAAGAAGGCTTTTGCCCGCCGCCTCATCGCAAGAGGAAAGCAGACACTGGAAGAAATAGCGGAAGATACGGATCTGCCTCTTGAAGAGATAAAAACACTGGCAGGGATGCAGTTGGCATAGAAATCTCGGAAGCCTTGAGTTTACTGTGGTTCCGAGGTTTTTCTATCTTCAAAAGTTTCATCTGTGTTCCATTTTAAGCCCAAAAGCGGAGTGACTAACCGGGGAGTGAACGGTAACTATTCTTTCTTTTCTGTGGAAGGACTGCTGGACATCTGATTGTGTTTCGACTGCCAGATAGGTATAATATGAATAAGGAAAGGAAGATGCGTATGTAGAAAAAGTGGAGATTTTACCCTCGGAGGGTTATCTGACGGAAAATGAAACAATGGACGGCAGCAAAGAAATAGAGGAACAGGTTTCGAATTTCCTAATTCGGATAGGGAGTGAAATATATCTTTTGGAATGCCAATGCCAAGATTTTCAATTATTTATGTCAAGAGGACGGATCGGACGCCGAAAACTACAACGATTACCTTTACCTTTCCAGACGGACAGACGGTGGATTATAAATCGGACAATATAATTTTGGCGGATTTTACAAAGGAAAAGATTATTGAAAAAAGGCTGTTTTCTTACATCCCGTTTTATATTGTAAGGTACGAGAAAGAAATTGTATCAGAGGGCAATATTGAAAAAGTGGTAGAGGAGCTGACATATTTCAGGGATGAAATGGTGCGTCTGCACCAGGAGGGCGAATTGTCAGATGATGAGCTAATAGACCTGAAAGGATTTGTCAATACTATCATTACACATATCACAAATGGCAATAAAAATGAAGAAAGGCTGGTGAATATTATGGGTGGAACTGTTATTGAAACGGAATCTGATAAGATTAAGATACGGACGATTATTGAAATGGGGCAGGAAGTGGGGCTTGATGATTCAGAAATTTTGAAAAAGCTGCAGGAAAAAATCATTGGGCTGCCTTTAAAGCGGGCACAGGCGTATTTAGAACAGTATGGAAAGCAGCTTGTATAAGGTAATGAATTTGATATAACAATAAAAAGTTTTTAAGCAGAGGGAAGCTCAATGTTGAAAAAACCAATGACAGCGGAAGAACTGTTTGACAAGATTAAGAGTATCCTGAAAGAAAAGGACAAACTGCCGGACATTTTGGTTTATGGACTGAGGGCTTACAGTGAAAGCTGATAAAAGCGCATAAGCAGAGTCATAGAGTTGGGAATATAAAAAATAGGTTACTATGACACAAAAACACACGGACAGAATTCATCCTGCGATTCTGCCCGTGTATAGTATGTTTGTACCTACATTTCAATAACCAAGTCAAGCCATATACTGAAGCAGAATATCAATATGTCCATTGTCCTCTAAAACTCTATGCGCTATGCCGCTTGCAGTAGTACAATCAGTAGATATAAGTGTTATTTAGTATTCATGGCTCAGCAGAAAATCTGCCAAGTGTACGATCTTTACACCATTGACATTTCCTGCGGCCAGTTCGTCCAACGTCACCACATATTTAGGGTAGTGATCTTTGATTTCAAGGAGATTGGCAATCTCACGATCAGATTCCTCCGGTAGCCTCCGGCATACTTGAACATAGATACGTTCGTCGCGCTGCACCGCCACAAAATCAATTTCTTTCGTTTCGTTTTTTCCGATATAGACCTCATAGCCTCGACGCAGCAGCTCAAAATACACGATGTTCTCCAGCATAGCAGCAACTGACGTTGGATTAAACCCCATGATGCAGTATTTTAGGGAAGCATCGGCCAGATAGAATTTTTCTTGTGTTTTCAGCACAGATTTTCCCTGCAGATCATATCTCTGGCAACGATAGACAATAAACGCCTTTTCCAACCAATTCAAATAGTTATAAACCGCTTCAACAGACAGAGCTCGTCCTTCGCTTTTCAAAAACTTCGCAATGGAATTAGCTGAAAAGGTCTTTCCCACATTTTCAATGATATATTTGACAACGCGGTTGAACAGATCAAAGTTCATAATATTGTGCCGCTTTGTAATATCATTGGTAATGACAGAATTGTAAATTCCTTCCACGATCTGATAAGCAGAACGCTCATCAAAATTTCTGAGCGCTACAATCGGGAATCCACCTAACCTAAGGTACTCGTTTAATAACTCCTTTGTGGAACGAGAATCTGATTTTTTGAATTCCAAGTATTCTGAAAAGGACAAGGTATAAACAGGAATGGAGATATAGCGTCCTGTCAAATATGTGGAGATCTCGCTTGACATCAGCTTGGAGTTGGAGCCTGTCACATAAATATCGGTATTGGCGTTTTCAAACAGGCTATTGACAGCCTTTTCCCACCCGTTAACCTCTTGCACTTCATCCAACAGAAGGTAATAACGCTCATCGTCTGCCATTTGATTTTTGATTCCATTATACATATCCTTGCTGGTCATTCCATCGTCAAAATCTTCTGATGTATAGCGCATGCTGATAATGTGATCTGCTGCGGTTCCGCTTTGCAACAAATCCTCTTGAAGCAAGTCCAAAATTGTTGATTTTCCGCATCGACGAATTCCTGCCAGTATCTTAACAAGAGGAACATCTCGGTAAGTTTTTAGCGTATTCATATATTGTGCTCGAATAATCATATCGTTCGCCTCCCCATCCATACTAATAGTATAGCCAAAAATGCTTGGATATTCAATGGCTTTTACTTGCAATCCCCATTGCCGTTTTTTCGGTACTTTCCACTGTTTCCAGATAATGATTCTGAGTCAATGACAAAAGAAAGACTGATAAACAGTGGCTTTTATGATTTAGCCACAGCCTACCAGTCAGTGCACATCAACTATTGAAACCGCCGTGTACCGAACGGACGCACGGTGATACCAAGTCAAGCCATCACATCAATTCCGCCGAAATCTGCCATAGCCCCGGCATCCATTCCCATACTTCCCATATCTCCCATCATAGCTGCATCCAGGGAAGTGCCTCCCTGCATAGCGCCCATCAGACCGGAGACAACCTCCTGGGTACTGTCTTTTCCGTCCTGAGCCATCTCTTTCAGCGCATAATTACGCTCTTCTTTACGTCGCTTGCTTCTGCGGGTCTTCAGCTCATTCCGAAGAAGCTCTTCCTTCTGTGAATCATTGGCCTTCTGAGCCCTTCTTCGCCGCAGCTCCAGCTGCTCCTCTTTGCCCAGATGTTTTAACTTTTTGTTGATTTTCTTAATCAGCTTCTCCATCCGTTTAATCATCTGTGCAATTTTCTTCTGCTCTTTCCCCTCGCTGGCAGTAGCAGTCATTTTCAGATTCAGCAAGGCACGGCTTGCTTTAGACAATACCTGCTGGACATCCATCCTTGTCTCGGCCCTGGCTAATTCAGACGCAAGCTGCCCCACAGAGTCGTTGGGCTTAGAGGACTTCATCTTGAAATCATCAGACCCTTCATCTTTTTTGCTTTTAAGAGACTCTAATGAAGCAAGGAAAGTATCAGTATCTTCATCCTTTCCCATCAAATCGTCAATCGTTTTTTCCTCGTCCTTTTCAACAGCATCATCTGGCAGGGCGGCCGCATATCTCGTGTTATTGGCAGCCATTCGCCAATTTTGTGATGTAACTTTCATAAATAAGCCCCCTTAAAGTCATACAGACAGTTAAACTTTTCAATACTCCTATATTTGTATATATCGGCTTATTTCAGTAAAAAATTACCAGAGGTTCATTGAAATGCAGAAAATAGTATCTGGGAGCAGTGCGCTTAATGGGTCTGACCATAGGGGGAATATTGTGAACTTCTTGAATGTGAGGTAAAAAAATGATATGATAAAAACATCCTATTGGCCACTGAGGACAAAGAGTGCGCAAACCTACAGTAAGGATTCGTTACTTTTACGGTATGCAGATACATAAAACAAAACCTTCCAAGGGCGAAGAGAAGGAAGAGAGGAGAGGTGAGTCAAAATGATTCAACTAAAAGGAGTCATGGGAATTCCCCTTTTGAAAAAAAGTAAATTTACCGGCAGTGAGGGTATGCTGCGCTTCGTGCTGGAGCGGTGTTCAGACGAGGAAGGGGAACGTCTGGCGGCTGTCTGCTGGCAGGGAGAGTTTTGCTCGGATGCAACGCCTCAGGAGGAAAAAACAACAGAATATTTTCCGTTTACCGCAGAGGGCGTGGAGCAGGCGGAGGCATGGCTGAACAGGCAGTGCACGGACATGGGAAAGGAGCGGCAAGACTATGACAGAGCTTGAAACATTAAAGCAATGGATCGAAGAAAGCAGCAATATCGTATTTTTTGGCGGAGCAGGGGTGTCTACCGAAAGCGGGATCCCGGATTTCCGCAGCCAGGACGGGCTTTATAACCAGGAGTATGACTACCCTCCGGAGACCATTATCAGCCACAGCTTTTTTGTAAGCAACCCCAAAGAGTTTTATCGTTTCTATAAAAATAAGATGATATGCACCCAGGCAAAGCCTAACAAAGCCCACCTGGCTCTGGCAAAGCTGGAGAAGGAGGGGAAGCTTAAGGCGGTCATTACACAGAACATCGACGGGCTGCACCAGATGGCCGGCAGCCGGGAGGTGCTGGAGCTTCATGGTTCCATCCACAGGAATTATTGTACCAGATGCGGAAAATTTTATGGCCTGGATGCAATAGAGGAAGCAGAAGACGTTCCTGTCTGCAGCTGCAAAGGCATGATAAAGCCGGATGTGGTCCTGTATGAAGAAGGGCTGGATCAGGAGATCCTTCAAAAATCTGTAAGATATATCCGCCAGGCAGACATGCTGATTGTGGGAGGGACTTCCCTGACCGTATATCCGGCAGCCGGCCTGATTGACTATTATCAGGGAGAAAAGCTGGTTCTCATCAATAAGTCTGCCACCGCCAGAGATGCCTGCGCGGATTTGGTGATTACCGATCCTATCGGTCAGGTACTAGAGGCATGTGTTCTGCACACAGATAATCCGCGGGGGAAGAAAGCGTGAAAGAAAATTCCTAATTATGCAGTGTAAATTTTCTTTCATACCTTGTATGCGCTTTAAAAAGGAATGGGGGAAATATGCGCCTCGAAAGGGAACAGTGGGAAAAATGCGCCTCGAAAAGGAATGGCGGGAAGTATGCGCTTTAAAAAGGAGCAGCAGGAAAAATGCGCCTCGAAAAGGAATGGCAAGAAGTATGCACCTTAAAAAGGAATGGTGAAAAATATGGTATATGAAGTAGGAGACATTGTAAAATTGAAAAAACCTCACCCCTGTGGCAGCCATGAATGGGAAATACTGCGTGTGGGAGCTGATTTTCGTCTGAAATGCATGGGGTGCAGCCATCAGATCATGGTGGAGCGGAAACTGGTAGAGAAAAACACGCGGGGACTGCGAAAACCGGAAAACGGAAAGGGGCAGAGTAACTGACAATCGATGCCTTAAGAGGACAAGAAAAGGTGGCGCAAAATAGTAAATATTCTGCGTCACCTCTGTCTTATACACTATAAGCAGATACTTCCGGGCTTACGCCATACCGCCTACGCCCTGCTTTGCATAGTAATCATCGAACAGCTTATTGACAGCGTCGTGAGTCTCACCGGAAATAGAAGGCAGATCCCCGCCCCAGGCAGCTCCGGCCTGCTCAAATCCCTTTTCAACAGCAGCCTGCATCTTCTTCATGGTCTCCACATCATCGCCTGCCAGAGCCTGTGCGAAATCAAAGATTCTCTGGGAAGTCTGCTTTACACCCCAGAATCCGTCTTCAGAGATAGCTTCCTGCGCCTCTGCCTTTGTCTTGGCATCTACGGTGTAGTTGCCGCTGGCCATCATCTTCCAGAAATCGTCGCCCTGTGCCTGGGAAGCGGTGATGCCCTGCTTCTGGAACATCTGGGTCATCATATTGGTGAAACGGGACATCTGATTGTTCAGATCATCCTTCAAGCTCTTTACCAATGCAGCCCGATCTTCCTTGCTCATCTTGGTGATGTCTGTGTCTTTGCTAAGCTCAACCTTATCTACATCCGGAGCCTCAGCTTTAACAGGATCCTTCTTAGAAGAAACAGCTGCGGCATCGGTAGTAGAAGCGGTAACATGTGTCTGCTGTACGGACTGGTTGTACTGCCGGACGGCAGCATCATAATTTGTATTTAACTGCATATGAATTCCTCCTTATAGAACTTTAAGAAATAATATTTTGGAAAATTTATCTATTTACTATATCGGCACAAAATATAATTATCTTAATGGTATAAATCCCTGTTTTATAAAAATTTGAGATAAAAATCCCGGAAAATCCCTTGATTTTTAAGGAAATTTCTGCTACAATACTTCCCTGTGACACATCAATCCTTGCTCTCGGAACTGAAAACGAGGGCCAGAGACCATAAGGAGGTAAGAAACTATGAACAAGTATGAGTTAGCTGTTGTTCTTAGCGTAAAACTCGAAGATGAAGAAAGAGCCGCTGCCATTGAGAAGGTAACAGGATATATTACCCGTTTTGGCGGTACCGTGACCAACATTGATGAATGGGGCAAGAAGAGACTTGCCTACGAGATTCAGAAGATGAAAGAGGCTTA
>CAJUEJ010000008.1:111961-127583 GCA_910585435.1 uncultured Hungatella sp.
CGTGTGCTCTTCCGATCTTGAAAGAGGCTTATTATTACTTCATTCAGTTCGAGTCTGATTCCAACTGTCCAAACGAATTGGAGTCCCATATTCGTATTATGGAGCCGGTAATCAGATATTTATGCGTAAGACAGGATGCATAACAGATAAAGAAAGAGTGATCGAATGAATAGAGTAATCCTAATGGGTAGATTAACCAGAGATCCGGAAGTAAGATATTCTCAGGGCGAGAGGGCCATGGCCATTGCAAGATACACCCTTGCCGTAGACAGAAGAGGCCGCAGAAACCAGAGCCAGGACGGCGGCGAGCAGACTGCGGACTTTATCCCCTGTGTGGCTTTTGACAGAGCCGGTGAATTCGCCGAGAAGTATTTCCGTCAGGGCATGAGAGTCCTGATTTCCGGACGCATTCAGACTGGAAGTTATACCAACAGGGATGGTCAGAAGGTTTATACAACGGAAGTGATCGTAGACGATCAGGAGTTTGCAGACAGCAAGAACGCATCTGCTGGCGACGGCGGCTATCAGCCTATGTCCAGGCCGGCTCCCGCCAGCGCTATCGGAGATGGCTTTATGAACATCCCGGACGGTGTTGAAGATGAAGGGCTTCCGTTTAACTAAGCGATTATAGAAGGAGGTTGCAGACCATGGCATTCAATAAGAATGATAAAGCTGACGGCGCTAAGGTCAGAAGAGGCGGCGCAATCCGCAGAAGAAAGAAAGTTTGTGTATTCTGCGGCGAGAAGAACGGCGAGATCGATTACAAGGATACAAACAAACTGAAAAGATACGTATCTGAGAGAGGGAAGATCCTTCCCAGAAGAATTACAGGAAACTGTGCAAAGCACCAGAGAGCCTTGACCGTTGCTGTGAAGAGAGCACGTCATCTGGCACTGATGCCATATACGATGGAATAATTGCTGGTACTGCCACAGGCGGTATCAGGAGGGGCTGCCGCACTGGATTGTGTGTCAGCCTCTTTTTATGTACACAGGCACTCCAGGAAAGGTTGGCAGTCAGGCCGGACAGACATGGGGGACGGCAGGCCTGAGGAATTAAAAAACAGTGTACTAGTGATAACTGTTGTGGTATAATCCTACGAAAGGGCAGTACCTTCTGGTGCTGCAAAGGAGAAAGCCTATGAATAAGAAAAAGAAAGTAAGGGGACAGCTGGGAATCTATTTGCAGTGGCCTTTGATTTTAGGGATTCTGGTAGTCCTGACCAATGTAGCCATAGGAGTCATAAACACGGCCGCAGGCCTGGCTATGTGCCTGTTTACGCTGGTGTATCTGTCCATAGCTGTTTTCCTCTATGTCTACAAAAAGAGAGGCCTGCTGGCTGATCTGGTAGAATTTTCGGCCGATTATGCCTGGGTGCAGAAAAAATTGCTGTCGGATCTGGATCTTCCCTATGCCATGACAGATGAGGCAGGGCGTATTTTGTGGATGAATGAGAAATTCTCAGAGCTGATAAAAGGAGAAAACAACGGAGGACGTACACTGCCCGGCATATTCCCGGATATCACAAAAGAGGTACTGGCAGACTTAAAAGAAAGCGCCAGCCTCCACATTTCTCTGAGAGAGTCAAAATACCGCATGGACATAAAGCCAGTGGTTCTGGAAGCAGAGGAACAGGCAGCGGAATTTCTGGATACAGGGAGGCAGCACCATTCTCTTTTTGCCGTGTACTTGTTTGACGAGACAGAGATTTTACAGTACAGGCAGGAGATTGACGACCAGAAGATGGTAGCCGGCCTGATTTACCTGGACAATTACGACGAAGCGCTGGAAAGCGTGGAGGAGGTCCGCCGTTCTCTTCTGATGGCCCTGATTGACCGAAAAATCAACAAATATATCTCTGGTATGACCGGAGTAGTAAAAAAGCTGGAAAAGGATAAATATTTCTTTGCCATAAAGCAGCACTATATACCGGAACTGAGGGAACAGAGATTTTCTATTCTGGAGGAGGTAAAGGCAGTAAATATCGGCAATGAGATGTCTGTGACTTTAAGTATCGGACTGGGTATGGGCGGCGGCTCCTACGGGCAGAACTATGAGTTTGCCCGCATGGCTATTGATATGGCTTTAGGACGGGGCGGCGACCAGGCAGTGCTTAAAAGCGCGGAGAAGATAGAATATTTCGGCGGCAAATCCCAGCAGCAGGAGAAAACCACCCGTGTAAAGGCCCGTGTAAAGGCCCATGCCCTGAGAGAACTGATGGAGACAAAGGATCATCTTCTGATCATGGGACACAGGCTGGCAGATATAGACTCCTTCGGTGCAGCCGTAGGTATCTACCGGATCGCCACTGCCCTGGACAAGAAAGCACACATTGTTATCAATGAGGTGACTTCCTCTGTCCGTCCTATGATGGATCGGTTTGTCAATAACCAGGGGTATCCGGATGATCTGTTTTTAAACGGGGAACAGGCGGCAGAGCTGGTAGACGCCAACACCATGCTTGTGGTGGTAGACGTAAACCGTCCCAGCATTACAGATGCACCTCAGCTTCTTCACATGGTAAAAACCGTGGTGGTGCTGGATCACCACAGGCAGAGTAGCGAGATCATCGACAATGCGGTGCTGTCCTACGTGGAACCCTATGCATCCTCTGCCTGTGAGATGGTGGCGGAAGTACTGCAGTATATTGCCGACGACATTAAGATTAAATCCCAGGAAGCAGACGCCATGTACGCCGGCATTGTGATTGACACCAACAATTTCAACAATCAGACAGGAGTCCGCACCTTCGAGGCAGCTGCCTACTTAAGACGGTGCGGCGCAGACATTACCAGGGTCAGGAAGCTGTTTAGGGATGATATGGAGAATTACAAGGCCAGGGCCCAGGCAGTCAACCAGGCAGAGGTGTTTGAACAGGCCTTTGCCATCAGTGAGTGTCCTACCCAGGGAATCCAGAACCCAACCATTGTGGCGGCCCAGGCGGCCAATGAGCTTTTGGAGATAAAAGGAATCAAGGCCTCCGTGGTAATGAGTAAATACAACGGGGTGATTTACCTAAGCGCCCGTTCCATTGACGAGGTCAATGTACAGGTGATGATGGAGAAGCTGGGCGGCGGCGGCCACCGTGCAGTGGCAGGAGCGCAGCTGAAGGGAGTTTCCATCGATGAGGCAAAACAGAAGCTGAAAGAAGTAATCCGTGAAATGATAGAAAAGGGAGAGGTCAGCTGACGCCGGAGGGCCAGAGCCTGCCCCTGCTGAATAAGGAGAGTATAAATTATGGAAGTTGTATTATTAGAGGATGTAAAAGCATTAGGAAAAAAGGGACAGATCGTCAAGGTAAATGAGGGATACGCCCGGAATTTTATTCTGCCTAAGAAACTGGGAGTGGAGGCCACATCAAAGAATTTAAATGACTTAAAGCTTAAGAAAGCCAATGAAGAGAAGGTGGCTGCACAGCAGCTGGCGGCGGCAAAGGAGCTGGCAGAGAAGCTGGAGAAAGCTTCCGTCACCCTGTCCATCAAGGCAGGAGATAACGGAAAAGCCTTCGGATCCGTATCCGGCAAAGAGATCGCCAAAGCTATCGAGGAGCAGTTAAAGCTGGATATTGATAAGAAAAAACTGGTGCTTCCGGAACCTCTTAAGACATTTGGAACCCATGAGGTTCCCGTAAAGCTTCACAAGGACGTGACAGCCAAACTGGCAGTTAAAGTAACAGAGGCATAAGCCAACCATAACAAAACCGTAACCAAACCGTAACCAAACCGGCAGTGCCAGGCAGGCACATCAGAAGGAGGAGAATATGGATGAAGCCCTGATAAAGCGGGTACTCCCTCACAGCATTGAAGGCGAGCAGTCAGTCATCGGATCCATGCTGATGGACCGGGAAGCCATCATTACCGCTTCGGAGATTGTCACTGCAGACGACTTTTACCAGCATCAGTATGGTATTATGTTCGAATCCATGATTGAGCTGTTTAATGAGGGAAAACCGGTGGATTTAGTGACGCTCCAGAACCGTTTAAAGGAGAAGGACGTACCGCCGGAGATTTCCAGCCTGGAATTTGTAAGGGATATTATCACCACGGTTCCCACCTCAGCCAACGTAAAATCCTATGCAGGCATTGTCAGGGAAAAAGCTGTGCTCAGAAGGCTGATCAAGGTAAACGAAGAGATTGCCAACAACTGTTATCTGGGAAGGGAGCCTTTGGAGACCATTCTGGCAGACACGGAAAAAAAGATTTTTGATCTCCTTCAGAGCCGGGATTCTGCTGAGTTTGTCCCCATACGCCAGGTAGCCCTCAACGTGCTGGAGAATATTGAGAAGGCGTACAGGACCAGGGAAACGGTCACAGGAGTTCCCACAGGCTTTACGGATTTAGACTATAAGACCTCCGGGTTCCAGCCGTCAGACCTGATTCTTCTGGCCGCCCGCCCGTCGATGGGCAAGACTGCCTTTGTCCTTAATGTGGTGGATTATGTAGCCGTGAGAAAAGGGATTCCCTGTATGGTTTTCAGCCTGGAGATGTCCAAAGAACAGCTGGTAAACCGAATGCTTGCCATGGAATCCAATGTGGATACCCAGAAGCTGCGGACAGGTACTCTGACCGATTCGGATTGGGATGCCGTGGTAGAGGGAGTGGGGGTTATCGGCAGTTCGAAGCTGATAATCGATGACACCCCCGGTATTTCCGTCACAGAGTTAAGATCCAAATGCCGGAAAATCAAGCTGGAGCATGGCCTGGGGATGGTGATTATCGACTATCTTCAGCTGATGACAGGAAGCGGAAAAACCAGCGACAACCGGCAGCAGGAGATCTCAGAGATTTCCCGTTCATTAAAGGCATTGGCCAGGGAGCTGAAGGCCCCGGTTGTGGCACTGTCCCAGCTAAGCCGTGCCTGCGAGACAAGAGCCGATCACCGCCCCATGCTTTCGGACTTAAGGGAATCAGGAGCCATCGAGCAGGATGCAGATGTGGTAATGTTTTTGTACCGCGATGATTACTATAATAAAGATTCTGATATGAAGGATATTGCGGAGGTTATTATTGCCAAGCAGAGAAACGGCCCTATCGGAACCGTGAACCTGCTGTGGCTGCCCCAGTTTACGAAATTCGTCAATGCTGCCAGGCAGCCGGAAAACGGATAATATGTACTTTAAAGAATATGAAACGCCGGGTCTGATAAAAAAGGCCCGGCGTTGTTACTATTTTTAAAGTTTTTATCATAATATTTATTATCAAGTCATATGATGTTAATAAGGTATGGACATCCTGGATATAAAATGGAAATTATGGACCAAAGGAGAGGAGCATATGGCGGAGATACGTTATTTGATATCAGACGCAGCTAAAAAAGTAGATGTAGAATCCCATGTCCTTCGGTATTGGGAGGATGAACTGGAAGTGCAGATCCCGAGAAACGAGATGGGGCATCGGTATTATACGGATTACCAAATCCGCTTATTTCGCCAGATAAAGGAACTAAAAGAGAAAGGATACCAGCTGAAGGCAATTAAAAATGCCTTAAATAAAATGTCAGGTGAAATGGAAGACATCACCATCACCGAAGATCATATGGAGGAAGATATGAAAGCAGCCTGGAAGGAAAGTCAAATAAGAGAGGGGCATACAAGGGAAAGGCAGACAAAGGAAAAAGAAGGGGGAAAGGAAGAAGGAAAAGTGAACAAAACAGAGGCTGAGGCAGAGGAGACAGGGATAGAAGCTGCCGTTACAATGCAGCCTGTCCAGGCATCGGACATGACATCGGAAAAGATGGCCCAGCTTCAGAGCATTATGAACCATATTATCGGACAAGCCATGGATGCCAACATGGAAAGAATCAGCAAGGAGATCACGAAAGAGGTCAGTGAAAATGTGAGTGAAACCCTGAGCGAAAATGTCAGTGAGAATGTGACAGATCGTGTCATGAAGGAAGTGGAATACCTGCTGCGGGTGAACGACGAAAAGGAAGAAGAACGGTTTAAACAGCTGGATGAGACCATACGGGCATATCAGAAAAACGGTAGAGGAAGGGCAGAGGCGGCAGCCACAAAAATGCCATTTTTTAAAAGGAAAAAATTCGGAAAAAGCGGGAAAAAGCTATTTTAGACCAGAGCGTGCAGAGGCTATCTGCACGCTTCTACAAATTGTAAAAATAAATTGGCAGCAGCCTCATCCTGGCTCCACAGATATTCTGGATGCCACTGGACTCCCACTAAAAACGGATAGTCAGGCATTTCTATGGCTTCGATCAGTCCTTCCGGTCCAAAGCCGCTGACAATACAGCGGGGAGCCAGATCCCTGACAGCCTGATGGTGCATGCTGTTGACCTGGATAGTCAGACCATGGCAGATATCCGCCAGCCTGGTTCCGGGAACCACAGATACATGGTGGGACGCAACAGCATAAGGAAAGGGCTGCTTGTGTGCAACCGGAAAGTTCTGGGGAAACTGGCTGGGAATATCCTGGTATATGGTACCGCCCAGGCCGATGTTGATAAGCTGGATGCCGCGGCAGATGCCAAGGACAGGCTTCCTTACCTCCATAACCAGGCGTAAAAGCGCCAGCTCCAATGTGTCCCGCTTCGCAGACACCGCCCCGCAGTGCATATGGGTTTCTTCTCCGAACAAAAAAGGATGAACATCAGGACCGCCGGTAAAAAGAATGCCGTCACATAGAGAAACAAGCCTTTGCAAATCCGGTTCCTCCGCTTCCAGCGGCAGAACAATGGGAATACCTCCCGCCTCTTTTACTGCACGTAAGTATGTATTCCGCATAGAGATGTCATTGGTTTCCACATCGTAAGATGGGGTTAAGCCGATAAGTGGTTTACGCATAAATCCTCCAGGGCCTCAATAATAAATGCCTTCTCCGGTGAAGGAAAAGGCATCTATGTATCAAAGATTATAATTATGCTTCGCTGATAGCGCCGGTTGGGCAGGCAGACTCGCAAGCGCCGCAATCGATACAGGTATCCGGATCAATTACATACTGGGAATCACCCTGAGAGATTGCTCCTACGGGGCACTCGCCTTCACAGGTACCGCAAGATACGCAAGCATCACTAATTACACGTGCCATAATAAATTACCTCCTTATATTCTATGCATTTGCTATCATTCTATACTATAACCCTCAAATATTCAAGAGGAAATTGCAGGTACCATTGTACAAAATTGAAAGCAATATCTATTAGCTAAAACTAACTAAAATTCAGCCTTGCCAAGAAAGAAGAAAAGTATTATAGTAATAACAGTACTTGTCTTTGCGGATGATTTCCTGCCATATGAATCAGGCGCAGGGAGACTCCATGAGTACGTTATTGAAAAAAGGAGGAAATACCAATGCAGATTAGTAAAGACATGTTGATTGGCCAGCTGGTTCAGATGGATGAACTGATTCCCCAGATGCTGTTATCCGCCGGTATGCACTGCTTAGGATGTCCGTCTGCTCAGGCAGAAAGCTTAGAGGAAGCATGCATGGTACATGGCATTGACTGTGACGATCTGGTGTCTAAAATGAATGAGGTTTTAGCCACACGCTGATAGAATCACCAGGGGAGCTGCCTGCTAGGGCAGCTCCTTTTAATATTTTTAAAATTATATGTTTTTAAAGATCTGCAGCGCCTGATCTTTGCAGATGACTTCATAATGCTCTGTATAATAGGCCTCGCTGGCATATTCATACCGGATCTTAGTACCGTAATCAGACAGGATATTGCAGACACGGCTGAAGGATAATTTGTCTGCTCCTTCCTCCTTTACGACCAGGTAATACTGGAAGGTATCCGGTTTTTTGTATAAAGTATTGATGCCTCCGTACAGATCACCACAGGCCCTGGCAGCAGCAAAGATCTGATCCAGGCTGTTGAAGGTGTAAATCCGTGTGGAGGGCGCCTGCTGGGATTCAGAAGAATCAGACTCTGCAGTTTCGCCTTCTAAGGATGCACGCTCTTCATGGCCGGCCACAGGCAATCCCAGAAGCTTTGCCAGGCCGTCTGCCCCTTCTAAAAGCTCGCTGGCTAACTGGGACAGGGCATCAGACCCTTCCTCTGAGTATGGAGAGAACTTGGAAAAACGGGTGTCCAGCTCGTCCGGATCCTCTATCTTCGTAATGACCAGCACAACACTTTCGTTGGACAGAGGGATGGCCTCCACCATCAGCGGAATATCTTCAGCTTCAAACCCAACCTCACTGGAGGCTTTCTGGATCATCTCGCGGAACAAATTCCGGGCCTTTTCACTTCCATAGGCCAGCTCACGCAAATTTAAATTTCGGACACTTAAATCAAAACTGGTTAAGGTGCAGCGAATCTGGTTGTCATTGATACGTTCTATTTTCATTGGGTTCACTTCCTTTGCAGAAAAAAGTAATTTACCATTATCTTAAAAGTGAATAAAATAATGCAATATAAATATACTATATAATACGGCCAAATGGCAATTACTATGTACACTTTTTTATGAAAAATTTATGGAATTTTCAATTTCCCATTGCATAAAGGGCAAACTTGTATTAATATATGGTCTATAAGAGATGTTGTTTAAGCCTGAAGGGCATTAAAAAGACAAAAGGAGGTGAGTGGATAGAAGACGCGATTCTGTTTGGGAAATACCGTCTGCTCCGTATTTTGGGAAAGGGAAGGAACGGTACCGTGTACCTGGCCCGCCATCTGGAGCTGGATGAGTATCGGGCCATAAAGGAAGTGCCGAAATCCTGTGTCTGCTATCAGCAGTTCAGAAAAGAGGCGTTGCTTTTAAAAAGGCTCCGGCACCCGGGTATTCCCATTGTATATGATTTAGAGGAAGAAAATAATTGCAGTTATCTCATCGAAGAGTTTCTGGAAGGAGACTCACTCTATGGCCTGATGAAACAAAAAGGCCATCTTAGCCAGGACGCAGTGATCCGTTATGGAATTCAGATCTGTGACTTGGTACATTATCTGCATTCAGCAGAAACATTCCCTATTTTATATCTGGATTTGCAGCCAAGAAATCTATTATTGTGTCACGAACAAATAAAATTGTTGGATTTTGACCATGCAGACACGCTGGAACAAGCCAATGAATCCCCAAACCGTTATGGAACACCTGGTTACTGTGCGCCGGAGCAGCTGAGAGAAGGAGAGCTGGGAGTATACACGGACGTATACCAGATCGGAGCCGTTTTAGCGTATTTGCTGACCGGCCGGGGGCAGGACGAAAGGTTAAAAAAGGAACTGAACGGGAAGCTGGGCACAATCATCCGGAAATGCCTCCATGCGGAAGGGAGAAAACGATATCAGTCCGCGTTGGAGCTTAAGCAGGAGCTGGAAGCATTATATGTAAAGACGACATCTCTTATCATCCATTTCGCCGGTACTCATCCAGGCGTCGGTGTAACCCATCTGGCTATTGGCCTGTGCGGATATCTGCAAAAGCAGGGATATTCATGCCTGTATGAAGAGCAGAATTTATCCAATCATGTACGCCACATGGCAGAAAATTTGAAAAAGGAGGCAGATTCTTATGGTATTTACTCTGTTTTTGGACTTCCTGTGAAGCCGCGTTACGGTAAAGCCATCCGTCTGACACCCTGTACATACCCTGTTGTAGTCAGAGATTACGGCAGTGACTGGAAAAGCGGGGCAGAAAGAGAAGAGGCAGCAGCTTTTTTTCTTGTGGCAGGAGGAAAATGGTGGGAGCAGAAAAAGGGCACGGAGGTTATGGACTGGCTGGAGGAGACGGACAGGATTCCCCCTGTAAGTGTTATTTATAACCATGCAGTCAGGGGAGCTGTCAGGAAATCAGCAGAGAGGTTTCATTGCTTTCGGGCGCCGGAATTTCCGGATCCATTTTGTCAGACACAGCAGACAGATTCTTTTTACAGTATGTTGACAGAAACTATGTTGCCATTATCGAAAACAGAAAAAGCAGGAACGTTATGGGAGTCAATCAGGGCCATATTTGGAAAAAAAGAAAAGTAAGAACCAGCGAAGCATCGCAGATTATAGGGATTATCGGTGCAGGGCGGGGGATGGGTACTACCCATTTTTGTATCCTGATGGCCAATTATCTCTGCAGCGGATGCGGGTACAGAACATCCGTGCTTGAGTGGAACAGCCATGGCGATTTTGCAAGCTTTGGGAGTGCCTGTACAGGGGCAGGGCGTCAGGAAAATATATATCAGATTCAGGAGATAGACTTTTATCCGGAAGCAGATGGATTCTGTCTGGCGGAATGTCTCCGGAACAGGTACCAAAAGATCCTTATCGATTTTGGAACTATACAGGAGCTGAAAAGTGCAGAATTACTGCGCTGTCATAAGGTGTTTTTAATCATTTCATTCAGTGAGTGGCAGGAAGGTGCATTTGGGGATCAGGATTTATGGCAGGAATGCGCCGTAAAAAACGGCTGGCAATGCCTGGCTGCGTTCGGCAGCGAGGAATCCAGAATACAATGGAATAAAAGACGCAGGCCGGCTGTGGATCGGATTCCCTTTTCAGTAGATGCATTTACTGTCACAAAGCAGCAGGCAGACTGGATGGGGCAAAGGATATAATTGGAAAACTCTGCTTCCAAGAGATGTGTCACAACACCTTCAGGAAAGGAAGCGGAGACATCAGGAGAGAGAAAGATGAAGAAAAGGTATCTGGCAGAAGAGCAGAAGAAATATATTAACGGATTAAAACGATATGAGTCAAGGGGGATCCCCATCTATATTGACGGAGAGATGCCAAATGACAGCGATTGGGAAAAAATATTTCAGATTCAGGAGGATGGTTCTTTTTACATGTGTGACTATGTGGGAGCAGGAGATGGAAAATTAAAAGAAATCCATTTTGACCTGGTGTACAACCGATAACAGACTGAGTAAAAGGTATGTACTCCCGGCAGACAAAAACAGGCAGAACAGTCTCGGGAGTACATAGATAAGGGTGCCCGGGAAGTACCATTTTCCGTCTGCAGCCGCAAAAAGGGCAGGGGACAGGGGCTTAATAGAAATTTAAGATACAAGCTGCAGAAAATATGGTATACTTAAAAAAATTGTAATTAGCACGGATAAGATGCAGGAGGATGAATGTTGAAAAAAAAGCTGATCCCATACTTGGTTGCTGTGGGGCTCATTGTCTTAATAGCAGTAGGCGCGTTGGGAGTACATATCCTGCAAAAGTATATTCCCACGAAAGAACAGGCAGATATCGGCCAGCTGCTGGGCGTGGAAGGCGAAAGGACAGCTATCTATCTGGACGATGAGCTTCAGGAGGAACAGGGAATTACCAGGGACAATCAGACCTATCTTCCCCTCCGCTGGGTGAATGAACGGCTGAATGAGAAATTTTACTGGGATGAGGTAGAAAAGATTCTGGTCTACACGCTTCCGGACAGTATTGTGTATGCAGACAGAAGGACCATGGGAAACGGTGACAAGCCCCTTCTTCAGGTGGAAGGAGAGGATGTGTATCTTTTGGCAGGACTGGTAGGCAACTACACAGATATCACCACAGAGGTGTACAACACAGACCAGCATAAAAGGATTTACGTCAACAGCACAGGGAGATCCTGGCAGTCAGGCAATGTCAGGAAGAAGACTGCCGTGAGAGTCCTGGGGGGAATCAAAAGCCCTGTCATCACCACCCTTGAGAAAGGGGGGAGCTTCCGGATCCTGGAGCAGATGACAGAATGGTCCAAGGTGCGCACAGAAGACGGATTTATAGGCTATATCCCCAACAAGGCGATCGGCGATACGTGGACAGAGAAGGACAGCAGCCTGTTTTTAGAGCCGCTGTACAGCTCCATAGCGCTGGATGAAAAGATATGCCTGGCCTGGCACCAGGTGACTTCTGAGGAGGCCAACAAGGCGCTGGAAGGCCTGATCGCCGGCACAAAGGGCGTGAATGTAATTGCGCCTACCTGGTTTGCGCTGACGGACAATGAAGGAAGCTACCACTCTTTTGCAGATCAGGAATATGTAGATACGGCCCATGAAAAGGGGATGCAGGTCTGGGCTGTGCTGGATAATTTTAACCGGGGTGAGAATGTAAACTCTGAGATTTTATTTGCCCGGACCTCTGTTAGGAAGGAGCTGATAGCCAGACTGATTGAAGAGGTAAAGGCTTACGGGATAGATGGAATTAACCTGGATATTGAAGGGATCAAGCCGGAGGCAGGGCCCCATTACGTTCAGTTTATCCGGGAGCTTTCCGTTTCCTGCCGGAAAGAAGGGATCATTTTGTCAGTGGACAATTATGTTCCCACGGCTTACACCGCATTTTATAACCGGGCAGAGCAGGGGCGGGTGGCTGACTATGTGATTATAATGGCCTATGACGAGCATTATGCAGGCGGCGAGGCAGGCTCCGTCTCCTCCCTGTCCTATGTAAAGAAAGGGATAGAGGACACCCTTGGCGAAATCCCCAGAGAAAAGGTAGTCTGCGCCCTTCCCTTCTACACCAGGGTATGGACAGAGGACGGAGATAAGACCACCTCCTCGGCCTTCGGCATTTCTGCAGCCAGGGAGTGGGTGGAAGAGAACCAGGTCAAGCTGTACTGGCAGGAGGAGCTGGGGCAGTATTACGGGGAACTGGACACAGAAGATGGCCTTAAGCTGATCTGGCTGGAGGATGAGACCTCTCTGGGCCTTAAGATGGAGCTGATAAAGAAGGAAAACCTGGCAGGCGTTGCCTGCTGGAAGCTGGGATTTGAACCAGAAAGTATATGGGATGTAGTCAAGGTTAATGAGTGAGAGGGCAGTTAGAATGAGAAAACGGATAATTCCAGTTTTTCTGGCCGGACTTCTGGCAGTGGGAGTTTGTACGGCATGTCATTCCTATGAGTCACAGTCCGTTTCAGGTCCTGAGATTGAAAGGGTGGATGCCATGCCTTCAAAAGAGGTGGGGCCGACTCTTTCTAAAAAGGATGTTTTGGAAGAGACCGTCCCTGTGCTGGAACTGGAAGAGGACAAGGAAAAAGAACTGAATCCGGAGATTATTATTGCCTCAGATATTCACTATCTGGCAAAGGAACTGACAGACTTTGGCGCCGGATTTGAAGACAAGGTAAATCATGGAGACGGGAAGGTTACCACATATGTGTGGGAGATTACGGATGCGTTCCTGGACGAGGTGATCAAGAGAAGGCCTCAGGTTTTGATTATAAGCGGAGACCTTACACTGGAGGGGGAGCGCTTAAGCCATGAGGCCCTGGCAGAACGTCTGGGAAGAGTGGAGAACAAAGGGATTCCGGTGCTGGTGATTCCCGGGAACCATGATCTGAACAATCCCGATGCTTCTGCGTATAAAGGCGGGGAGGCTGTTCCTGCCACCAGAACGACACCGGAGGAATTTGCCTCTATCTACAGCAGGTTTGGATATGATGAGGCTGTCAGCAGGGATCCGGCTTCTCTGAGCTATATGGCAGAATTAAGAGACGGCACGTGGATTCTGATGCTGGACAGCTGCCAGTATGAGGACGGAAATCTGGTAGGCGGCATGATCCGGACAGAGACGTATGAATGGATGGACCAGGTGTTGGATGATGCCTGGGAAAAGGACAGGCAGGTGATCGCAGTGGCCCACCACAACCTGTTTGATGAAAGCAAGGTATATGAGAGGGACTGCACCATCGAACACGGGGATGAACTGAGCCTGAAGCTGTCTGAACGGGACATCAGCCTGTTTTTAAGCGGCCACCTTCACGTGCAGCATTATCAGTCTTCAGACGAGTATGAGATCGATGAGATTGTGACAGGATCCTTAAGCATGTCGCCCTGCACCTATGGGGTACTAAAATATTTCGGCCCCAGGGAGTATACATATCACACCGAACAACTCCATGTGTCTGAATGGGCAAAGGAGAAGGGAAATCCGGATCCGAACCTTCAGGATTTTGAAAGCTATGCAGACACCTTTCTTCAGGAGGTTTTCTACAATCAGGCAACAGAGAATCTGAAAAAGTATTCACTGCCCTCCAGGCAGAGCGAGGAGATGGCAGAGGTATACGCCCTGCTGAATGTATACGCAGTAGGGGGGAATGCCTGGAAGATCAAAGAACATGTTGTGTCAAGACCGGCATTTAAACAGTGGCAGGAGTATGACAGGACAGATGTTCTCTGTATGTATATGAATGAGATCGTAGAGGATGCACAGTATGACTATAATGTATTCATCAGACAATAAAAGCTTCTAAGGAGTCCGGCATGCCGGGCTCCTTATTACTATGAAAGTATCGAATTCTCACGGTAGGTCTGCGCACTTGCTGCGCTGACCGTACAGTGCCGGAATGCTGTTTTTGCATTCCGTGTGCATCCCCCGGAGGGTTCATAGTAACCCCCTTTCATTCATAGTGGTGCCGGGAAAACGGCATGGGGGTTTACTATGAAAGTCCTGGACGGCGCAGCCCGGAGCAATCGACTTTCATAGGGCGGCTGGTACAACATCAAAGGCTGCATAGGGGGTTTACTTTGTATTTAAGTATTCCATAATACCCATATGTATGGTCCACGCCAGGCGGTGCTGATATTCCTCAGACGCCAGCAGGGAGGATTCCTTGCGGTTGCTTAAGAAACCGCACTCTACGATCACGATGGGCTGCTTTACATGGAGAAGCAGATAGTAACTGTCATTGGCCTTGGCCTTACGGGTATTTTTATCTTCCAGCACATAATCAAACCGCTTCTGGAGGATTTCCGCCAGCCGCTTTCCGTTTTCGGAATTTTTATAGTAGAACACCTGGCCGCCGCTTATGGACTCCTCATGATAACTGTTTTGATGAATGCTGACTACCAGGTCAGGAGCTGCGTCATTGATCAGCTGGCACCTGGCTTTCATGTCAGACACTTTTTTGTGATCATCGCTTTCCTTATACAGGCCAGTGTCATCTTCACGGGTCATAATCACTTCCACATCAGATGCCTCCAGATACTGTTTCAACAGCCTGGCAATCTGCAGGTTAATGTCTTTTTCCAGGCTTCCGTCCACGCCGATTTTGCCGGGATCCCGGCCGCCATGTCCACTGTCTATGACTACAAGGAGACGTTTCTCCTCCTTTTCCTGAACCGGGGAAACAGAGGTCAGGATGGCGGCCTGGCGGGAAAGATTATATATGAGAACAAAAAGGATGAGAGCCATGATCACCTGGGCAGCGGGAAAAAGATAGGGAGACTTCATAGTTTGCTCCTGGATGCTTCGGTTATTTTAATATATCGGCGGACAGGAGAAAAAAGAACTGCCCGGGGACAGTTGCAATCTATTTCTTATTTTGGTATTATATAGGGCATTAAAGCAAAGCGGCGGGAAAGAAGGGACGATAGACACATGAAAGTCATAAAGATAGAGAAAGATCAGATAGACGATAAGCTGCTTTCAGAGGCAGCCAGGCTGATACAGGAGGGGGGCCTGGTGGCATTTCCCACAGAGACCGTGTACGGCTTAGGGGCCAATGCCCTGGACAGACAGGCGGCTAAAAAAATATACTCTGCAAAAGGCCGCCCCTCAGACAATCCTCTGATTGTCCACATCAGCCGGCCTAAGGAGCTGGAACCGTTGGTAAAGGAGATTTCACAGGCAGGGAAGAAGCTGATAGAGGCGTACTGGCCCGGCCCGCTGACCTTGATTTTTCCTAAAAGCCATCTGGTTCCTGACGAGACCACAGGAGGCCTGGATACTGTAGCGGTCCGGATGCCTG
>CAJUEJ010000008.1:127593-166535 GCA_910585435.1 uncultured Hungatella sp.
GCCAACCGTCTGATTGAACTGGCAGGGGTTCCCATCGCGGCTCCCAGTGCCAATACCTCCGGAAGGCCCAGCCCTACTCTGGCGGAGCATGTGATGCAGGATATGGACGGAAGAATCGATATGCTTCTTGACGGCGGCCCGGTGGGGATCGGCGTGGAGTCTACCATTGTGGATGTATCCGGCCCCACACCAGTGCTTCTAAGGCCGGGGGCTGTTACCATGGAGATGCTTAAAGCAGTGGCAGGAGCAGTAGAGACCGATCAGGCGGTGGCAGGCCCGGTAAGCGGCGACATAAAGCCCAAGGCGCCGGGGATGAAATACCGCCATTATGCGCCTAAAGCCCAGTTGATTTTGGTGGAGGAGGATCCGAAAGCCAAAGAGAGTGCGGCAGATGTCATCAACCGCCTCACAAGAGAGAAGCTTAAACAGGGGTACAAGGTGGGGATCATCTGTACAGAAGAGACATTCTCTGCCTATCCTGAGGGGATGGTAAAAAGCTTAGGGCTGCGTTCCAGGGAAGAAACCATAGCCCACAACCTGTTTGCCGTGCTGCGGGAATTTGATGATTTGCAGGCAGACTATATATATTCAGAATGCTTCCCCCAAACCCATCTGGGCCAGGCTATCATGAACCGTCTCTCAAAGGCAGCAGGATACCATGTGATCCATACCGGAAAAGAGGAAGAATGAAATTTTTATTGACAGCAGTAAATGCCAAGTATATTCACTCTAATTTGGGGATTTACAGCTTAAAGGCATATGCCCATGCCTTTATTTCGCAAAAAGCAGAGGAAGAGCCGCAGCATTCAGAAGCTTACAAGAGGATTCGGATTGAACTGGCAGAGTATACCATCAACCAGCAGCCCGATGAGATTTTGCAGGATATTTACCGGCAGAAACCTCAGGTTATAGGATTCTCCTGCTACATCTGGAACATCTGGCATATCAGGCAGATATTAAGGGAGATCCCCAAGATCCTTCCGGGGACGGATATATGGCTTGGCGGGCCGGAGGCTTTCTGTAATGCCCGCCGGCTTTTGGAGGAAGAGCCTTCTGTCACAGGGATTATGGCAGGGGAGGGAGAAGGGATACTGGCAGATCTGGCGGTGTACTATGGAACAAACGAGATTATCCCTGAGGAAGGCTTAAAGGATGGATATCTGCGCCAGATTCCGGGAATCCTCTTTCGGGACAGACAAGGACAGATGGTAAAAACCGGGGACAGGCCTCTTCTTGATCTGGATACCATTCCTTTTCCGTACACAGATTTAGACGGAATGGAACACAGGATTCTCTACTATGAGAGCAGCAGAGGCTGCCCTTATAGATGTAGCTATTGTCTGTCTTCCATTGACAGGACGGTGCGGTTTCGCAGCCTGGAGCTGGTAAAGAGGGAGCTGGATTTCTTCCTGAACCATAAGGTGCCTCAGGTAAAATTTGTAGACAGGACCTTCAACTGCAAAAGGAGCCATGCCCTGGCTGTCTGGAAGTATCTGCTGGAGCATGACAACGGAATCACCAATTTCCATTTTGAGATTGCCGGCGATGGGATTGGCCAGGAAGAGCTGGCAGTCTTTGGAAAGATGCGCAAGGGCCTGATACAGCTGGAGACAGGGGTTCAGAGTACCAACCCTCAGACCATAGAAGAGATCCGCCGGGAGATGGATTTACACAGGCTTGGGAAGGCGGTGGCTGCCATAAACAGCTGCCAGAATATCCATCAGCATCTGGATCTCATTGCCGGGCTGCCCTTTGAGGGGCTGGAGAGCTTTAAGAAATCCTTTGATGATGTGTATGCCATGAGGCCGGAGCAGCTTCAGCTGGGATTTTTAAAGGTTCTGTCCGGCTCTTATATGGCGGAGATGGCCGGGGAGTACGGCATTCTTTACCATGAAACCCCGCCCTATGAGGTGCTTTCCACCAAATGGCTGACCTACGAAGAGATCCTGCAGCTGAAGGCAGTGGAGGAGATGACTGAGGTTTACTACAACAGCAGGCAGTTTACACAGACACTGAAGGAGATGGAAAAGCACTGGGAGTCTTCCTATGCCATGTTTGAGGAGATGGCCTGGTATTATGAAACCAGAAAGCTTTTCGGGATCAGGCACAACCGCCTGGCCCGGTATGAGATACTATATGATTTTTTAAGACAGCAGGGCGGGGATATGGAGCAATACCGGGATCTTCTGGTTTGCGATCTGTATCTGAGGGAGAACCTAAAAAGCCGTCCCTCCTTTGCCAGGGATCTGACTCCGTGGAAGGAGAGAATACGCCTCTTTTTCAGGGAGGAAGAAAAACAGCCCAGATACCTGAAGGGCTATGAAGGGTATGACGCCAGACAGATGGGCAGCATGGCCCATGTGGAGGTTATGGGAGACGGAAGTATGATACTGTTTGATTATAAAAACAGGGATGCCCTTACTTATAATGCGAAAGCGGTGAAGATAGATGACCAATCCTCAGGACGCCTATGTGGCGGTTGACGTAGAAACGACAGGGCTGGACCCTAAAGTGGACAAGATTATTGAGATAGCTGCAGTGCTGGTTCAGAACGGGAAGGCGGTGGCAGAGAAGGCGTCCCTTGTTAACCCCAGGCAGCAGCTCAGCGAATATGTGGGGCAGCTGACAGGGATCCGGGACGACATGCTGAAGGAGGCCCCGGGGATTGAGGATGTGATTGAGGAGTATGTGGAATTCTGCCAGGGCCTGCCTTTGCTGGGGCATAATATTATGTTTGATTATCGCTTTTTAAAGCGGGCGGCAGTAAACAAAGGGCTGGCGTTTGACAAAGAAGGAATCGACACCCTTTATTTATGCAGAAGGTTTATGCCGCCGGAGCAGAAGAAAAATCTGGGCAGTGCATGTGAATACTTCCACGTTGAGACGAAAACTGCACATCGGGCATTGGGGGATGCTTACGGGGCCCACGGCCTTTACCAGGCACTTTTAGAGCGCTATGGAGACAGGGAGGCACAGCCGTTTTCACCAAAGCCTATGATATATAAAGTAAAAAAAGAGCAGTTGGCAACAAAAAGACAAAAAGAACTATTGCATGAACTGCTAAAATATCATAAAATAGAGATAACTGCGCAGATAGATTATTTATCCAGAAATCAGGTCTCCAGAATAACGGATAAGATTATCTCTCAGTACGGAAGAATAACGACGAGGTGAGTACAGCTATGATGGATTTTAACAATAAAAAGACAAGAAAGATTGTGTCTACGGTTATCGTAATTCTGTTGGTGCTGGCTATGGTGGCGCCTATGGTTTTTGGAGCAATAACATTTTAGAGTATTGATTGTTTTAAGGAGCAGATTGTATGAAAGCAGGAAAATGGGTGAGAAGGGTCTGTACTGTGGCTGCTGGTCTGACCCTGTTTTTCGCGGCAGAGGCATGGGCAGATACAGTTCCCAGAGGGATCCGCATGGACGGACAGGATCTGGGCGGTATGGATACAGAGGAGGCAAGACAGAAGATAGAAGACTATGTATCCCAGATGGCAGGACAGACAGTGGCCCTGGAGGTGGCCGGGACAAAGATGGAGACTACGGCCCAGCAGCTGGGGTTTCACTGGGAGAATACAGATGTTTTAGACAGCTCTGTTGCGGAATATGAATCCGGGGATATTATTGACCGTTATCTGAAACAGAAGGATTTGGAGAATAATCCGGTTGACATAGAGCTGGAATTCAAGATAGACGGAGGGGCAGTGGAGGAATTTGTCACAACCCAGTGCCAGCCTTTTATGAGAGAGGCTGTGGATGCCTCCATTGTCCGTGAGAACGGTGCGTTTGTTGTGACTCCGTCTCAGGACGGTATTTCCGTGGATCTGGCTGCAACCATCAGCCAGCTGAATGAAGCATTGAAGAAGGGGCTGGCAGAGCCAGTTCTGGTGGAGGCAGCGGTGACTGAGACCCAGCCGGCCAGGACCACGGAGATGCTCTCCACCATTCAGGATGTTTTGGGAACCTTTTCCACAGATTTTTCCAGCAGCGGCGCTTCCCGTTCCAAGAATCTTCAGGTTGGATCAGGCAAGATAAATGGATCCGTGCTGATGCCGGGAGAGACTTTGTCAGGCTACGAGTGTATGCATCCCTTTACCACTGCCAACGGCTATGCAGCTGCCGGGGCTTATGAGAACGGGCAGGTGGTGGACAGTGTGGGAGGCGGTGTGTGCCAGATTGCCACCACGCTTTACAATGCGGCTCTCTTGGCGGAGATGGAGATCACCCAGCGCCAGAACCATTCTATGATAGTCAGCTATGTGAAGCCGTCTAATGATGCCGCCATCGCAGGTACTTACAAGGATATTAAGATCACCAATCCATATGACACCCCCCTTTACATCGAGGGAGGCGTCTCCGGAAAGACATTGACCTTTACCATCTATGGGAAGGAGACCCGCCCGGCCAACCGGACGATCAAATATGTATCAGAGACATTGGGCGTTACGGATCCGGGAGACCCCATTACCAATGTGGATCCCTCTCTGCAGCCAGGAGCCAGAGTGCGGGTGCAGGCTGCTCACAGGGGCGTGAGATCCAGGCTTTGGAAATATGTGTATATCGACGGGGTGGAGACAGAAAAAACCATTCTCCATACAGACACCTACAATGCATCCAAGGCGATTTACCGGGTAGGCCCGGAGGCGCCGCCGGCGGTGCCTGCAGAAGCACTGCCTCCGGAGGGCGATCCGTCTGCCGGCAGTCCGGTGCCAGGCCAGGATCCCACGATGCCAGGCACTCCCTCAGAGACCCCGGCCCAGGCTGCTTCCCCAGAGAGTCCTAGTGTGCCAGGTACTCCTTCTGAGAATCCGGCACAGCCTGCCGCTCCTGCTGAGACGCCTGTTTCGCCAGGCACTCCCGGAGAAAATCCTGCCCCGCCTGCAGGGGATCCGGCCCTGTCAGGACCGGCTTAAGCCTGGGGATGTATAGGATGAAGACAGCAAAAAGAGAGAGTGCAGGCGATGTACGGCCAGGCCAGGATATAGTGATTGCAGGCTATGCAGGCCTTAAAGGATCCCAGATGATCGTCAGAGAACAGGAGAGGCAGCTTCGTTCCCGTTTTTCTGAAGGATATCTCAGGCAGATTGGGGAAGGCCATGACCAGGTATTGGGCCAGGCTGTAAGTATCTTCAAAAAGCTGGGAGCCATCCGATGGGAAGAGGCAGGAGAGGGCGGTATTCATACCGCCCTTTGGAATCTATCCGGATCATTTGGCCTGGGCTTTAAGATTGATTTGTACCGGATCCCTGTGAAGCAGGAAACCATAGAGATATGTGAGTTTTATGATATGGATCCCTATGACCTGTACTGTGAAAACTGTTTTGTTCTGGTGGCGGATAACGGAGGGCACATGGAGGCCGGACTGAGGCAGGAAGGAATTCCGGCTGCATGGATCGGCACTGTGACAGAGGGTGTGGCCCGGGAGGTTTTTTACGGTAAGGTTCACCGGTATATGGACAGGCCCAGAGAGGATCCACTATATAAGATCATAGAAAGGAAGATGCTGGAATGAGAGAGAAAATTTTAGCCTTTATGGAAAAGAACAGCCGGATCGAGCTGAAAGATTTAGCTGTTATTTTGGGAGAAAGCGAAGCGGCTGTGGCCAATGAGATTGCGGATATGGAGAAGGAGCATATTATCTGCGGTTATCATACACTGATTAACTGGGATAATACCAGTGACGAGAAGGTGGTGGCTCTGATCGAAGTGAAGGTGACGCCTCAGAGAGGGATGGGATTCGATAAAATCGCTGAGAGGATTTACCAGTATAATGAAGTCAACGCAGTATATCTTATGTCCGGCGCCTATGATTTTACCGTATTTATAGAGGGGAAGACCATGAGGGAGGTGGCGCTGTTTGTGTCAGAGAAGCTGTCTACGCTGGAGTCTGTGTTAAGTACAGCCACCCATTTCGTGCTGAAAAAATATAAGGATCACGGAACCGTGCTGGTTCAGGAGGTTCAGGATGAAAGGATGTTGATTACTCCATGAGAAACCCTTTGTCAGATACAATCGTCCATATTGAGCCCTCAGGCATCCGGAAGTTTTTCGATATTGTAAACGAGATGAAGGATGCCATCTCCCTGGGAGTGGGTGAACCAGACTTTGATACGCCGTGGCACGTGCGGGAGGAAGGCATCTACTCTTTGGAGAAGGGGAGAACCTTTTATACATCCAATGCAGGGCTTAAAAGCCTGCGGGAGGAAATCAGCAGGTACCTTTCCCGTCGGTGCAGCCTGACCTACAACCCGGATACGGAGCTTCTGGTAACTGTGGGGGGAAGCGAGGCCATTGACATTGCCCTGCGGGCAATGCTGAATCCGGGAGATGAGGTGCTGATCCCTCAGCCATGCTTTGTGTCCTACGTGCCCTGCACCATATTGGCAGGGGGAACCCCGGTTCCCATAGAACTGGAGGAGAAGGATCAGTTTAAACTGACCCCCGAAAAGCTTCTGGAGAAGATTACAGACAAGACCAAGCTTCTGATCATGCCCTTCCCCAACAATCCTACGGGGGCTGTCATGAGGCAGGAGGATCTGGAGCCTATCGCCCGGATTATTGAGGAGAAAGATTTATTTGTACTTTCAGATGAGATATACTGTGAACTGACCTACGGACAGGCCCGCCACGTATCCATCGCGTCACTGCCGGGGATGCGGGACAGGACGGTTCTTATCAACGGCTTTTCTAAAGCCTATGCCATGACAGGATGGAGGCTGGGATATGCGGCAGCCCCTCACATGATTTTAGAGCAGATGACAAAGATCCATCAGTTTGCCATCATGTGTGCGCCCACCACCAGCCAGTACGCGGCGGTCAGCGCCATGAAGAACGGTGACGGCGACGTGGAGATGATGCGGGAGTCCTACGACCAGAGAAGACGGTTTGTGCTTCATGCGTTCCAGGAGATGGGACTGGAATGCTTTGAGCCAAACGGAGCCTTCTACACCTTCCCCAGCATCAGGCGCCTGGGCATGACATCCGAAGAATTTGCCAACAGCCTTCTGCGGGAAGAGAAGGTGGCGGTAGTTCCCGGCACAGCCTTCGGAGCCTGCGGGGAAGGATACCTGAGAGTTTCTTATGCGTATTCTTTGAAGAACCTGAAGGAGGCTTTAGGCCGCATGGCCCGGTTTGTGAAAAAACTGGATGAAGAGAATGGAAATCCATAGACTATGAATATTGTACTGCTAGAACCAGAGATGCCGGCCAATACCGGCAATATTGGAAGAACCTGCGTAGCTACCAACACCAGGCTGCACCTGATCGAACCCTTAGGGTTTAAGCTGAACGAGAAAATGCTGCTGCGGGCCGGACTGGACTATTGGGATAAGCTGGACGTGACGGTATACAGTGATTACGAAGACTTTACACAGAGAAATCCTGGCGCCAGGATATATATGGCCACCACCAAAGCACAGAAGGTATATACAGACATTGGGTATGAGCCGGACTGCTTTCTGATGTTCGGCAAAGAGAGCGCCGGGATCCCGGAGGAGATACTTGTGAAAAATCAGGGGCGGTGCGTAAGGATCCCCATGTGGGGAGACATCCGCTCTTTAAACCTTTCCAACTCCGTATCCATCGTACTCTATGAAGCTTTAAGACAGAATGGCTTTGACAAGATGAGCCTGAAGGGCGAATTGCATCGGCTGCAGTGGAAATAACCCCTGCAGCCTTTATAAGCGTTTCATCAGAATATCCCGGATGTTTCCGTTGTATTTCTTTTTCCGGGTCACAAAGGTATATCCCTGTTTCAGGACATTGTCCCGGCTGTATCTGTTTTCAGGATGAACCGTACATAACAGATAGCAGATTCCCTGTTCCTTTAAATCCTTTTCCGCCTCCTGCATCAGGCGGCATTGCAGCCTCTGTCCCCGGTATTCCGGCAAAATGGCTACGGAATCCATGTGGGCTGTCTTTAACAGCTGTTCCCTGGTAAAACCGATATCATATCCCAGGTTGCTTTCATCCAGGCCTGGGATCACAGTCATAAAGACGCCGGCTGTTTTCCCTGTATCCCTGTCAACGGCTTTGTAGCCGCATCCCTGTCTGGAGGACAGCATTTCGTACGTATAATCAGCATTATCTGCCATAAACCAGTCTTTTTGTTCCATACCGTCCCAGACAGACTGAATAATATCCGCAAACATCTGATAGTCTGCCGGGACAGCTTTTTCTATGATTAAATTCACAGCATTCCTCCATAAAAGCACTTGATGAATCAGCACAGGCCCATGGCTGCCGGCTGCTATAAGGAGATCAGGCGGTAGGGAAGCTGGCTGGCAGTCAGCATCTGGGCTTCTCTCTGATGGCAGGTAAACAAAAGGATCTGTCCGCTGTATGAGGCAGGCAGCCACTTCAGCGTGTTTTTCAGACGCTCATCATCGTACAGCACAAAGCTGTCGTCGAAAATCAGGGGCATAAGCTCTGTGTATTCTCCCTGAATAAGCTTTGCAGCCGCCAGCCGGAGGGCCAGATAGATCTGATCCATAGTACCGCTGCTGACTTGCTCCAGAGGGACCAGCCTGGTTTTAGTATTTAAAAACGGATTCAGGTTTTCATCAATCCCCATGCTGGTGTAGACACCGCCAGTGATCCCCTGTATTAATTCAGAAGCGGTTTTGTTCAGATACAGGCCAAAGGAATCCCGGATAGAGACAGATAATCCGGTTAATGTTTCCAGAGCCAGATCTATGGCTGACAGCTCCTGGGAGATCGCCTCATTCTCAGCAAGGATGGAACGAAGGGCGTCTGCCCGGGTTTTATAGTTGGACAGCTGCTCCAGCTTCTTTTCCAGCTCCCATTGAGACTTCTGCTGGCTTTCGATGACCTGGCCGTAGTCAGCCTGACGTGTCTGAAGATAGGAGAAATCCCCATCTAATTTTTTCAGGGTTTCCTCTGACAGGGTAACTGTATTGCACAGAAGCTCCAGCTCCCCCAGCTTTTTGTACAGCAGTTCTGCATTCTCCTGGGTAATGTCAAAATCATCTAAATAGCAGCTGAAGGTTTCACCCAGAGTATCACTTGCAACAGCCAGCTCTCTTTTCAGCCGGCTGTTCCCCACAAGGACGAAGATACCTGCCGCACACAGCAGGACAGCGCCTCCGGCCAGAATGCCGAAAACAAGCAGGGGAGAGACGTGAAGACAGTTGCGGATAAAATCAACGCCCCGTATCAGGGAAAGGGCTGCCAGTATAAAGAATACAGAGGCCAGAATAAAGGGCAGGGTGCTAAAGACCTTCCTCCACGTTTTGTCCACCTCTTCCCCAAGCTGCTCATATTTTGTAAAAAGGGTTTGGGTATCCTCCCGGCAGCGTTTGATATCCTCCAGGGTGGAAAAGCGGTTCTGCGTCAATACTTCCCGGCCCCGGGCGGTCTGCTGCATCAGGTTGTCCTTCTCTGTCTGTATCTGCTCCATCTGTGCCTGCACATCTGACTGCTGCTTTTGGTAGGAGGGAATCTGATTCTCATACGCAGGAGAAGCAATTTCTTTTTCCAGAGCCTTGATTTCCCCCAGCACGGAGGTATAGGATCTGGCGGCATCCGGAACCAGCCGGGCAGATATCTCCGTCCGCTTACTGTTTAAGAAGCTGCAGGCCTTTGTCACGTTGAGGGCCATATTGCCGGAGGTATTAATGTTGGCAATATAGTTCTTCAGCTCAGAGACCATGCCTTCATCCGTGGCGCTTTTTAACTGGCCGATACTGATGGTATTGTTGTAGGCTGTCTCGCTTAAGCCGTTTAGCAGGCGATCCATCAGCTCTTTTGCTGGCTCCACTTCCTTTTGGGCCGTCTCGTCAAAAATCCGGAAATCCTCCTGACTCTTTTGAAAGCACCGCTCTATGCGGTAAATGGTTCCCTCATGCTCCAGCCTGAGAGAACCTTCATAGATACTGCTGTTTTCCCACGGCTCGTATTTGCTGTACAGATTATTTTCCGAAGTGCGTCCCCGCTGAGGCTGCATACCGAACAACATACCGCGGATAAAGGTGTGTATCGTTGATTTTCCGGTTTCATTTTTTCCATAGATTACATTGAGGCCGTCTTCAAAGGATATGGCCTGATTATGGAACTTGCCGAATCCGTTGATCTGAAGATCCAGAAATTTCATGAATTAACTCCTTTCATCAGTGGTATGGAGCAAAGCATGGATGCCATAATACAAAGCCTTTTTTTCCACAGGGCTCATGTCCGGCTTCTGAAGAGCGCTGATATAGAACCCAATCATATCTCCGGGATGTTCCGCAAATAAAGCGTTGAAATCATATTCCGGCTCCGATTCATCCACGATTTCGCTGATCCGGTATTTGGCGGTCAGGTTTTCCAGATCAAATTCCACATCCGGGTTTCGCATGCCCCGGATACGGAACCGGTATATGTGATGGGAACCTTTCATATTGATGACCTGAGAGATTTTCAGCTCCAATTCCATACTGGTAGTCTGAGGCGTAATATTGACTGCCAGAGGGATGTACTGGGACTTGCACAGAGGCAGAAACTTTAAAGCTTCTACCTGATGAGTGCCAGGGCTGATCTCCCCGTAATAGACACCGTGGTTCCCCACCTCTGTCTTGTCCAGAGGTTCGGGAGACCCGGGGTAAACCACCTTTGGATTCACAAGCACTGCCGGCTTGTGGACATGCCCCAGGGCAACATAGGAGAATTTGGAGGCAGCCAGGGCCTCCGCGTTGAAGGGAAGATGGGAGGCGTCTCCGCCGTGAGCCATCAGGATATGGATTCTGCCGTCGGAAGGAACCAGCAGGCTGTCGATGCGGTTCTTATGGATCTCCGACGTGTGGTAGCTGAAACCATGAATCTCCGCGTTGCAGTCCTCAAAATATACGCTCTGCAATTCTTCGCCCACAAGGTAGGTGACATTGGAACACCAGGAAAAGCTGTTGACACAGGAATTAGGCCGGATCCGGTCGTGATTCCCTGCAATAATCACCACATGGACAAAGGGTATGGTGCTGAACAGATAGTTCAGTTCTTTTAAGTCCTTTAACAAAGGCTGGCGGTGAAATAAATCTCCACAGATAAACAGGAAATCTACTTCCATATCCCTGGCCTTTGTAATAATCTGGGCAAAGGTGTCTTTGACAGCCTGGGCACGCTCCCTGCTCCATGGCTTGCTGCTGTCCGGGGAAAAGCCCCAGTGTACATCAGCTGTATGGATAAATTTCATGTGGCTTTCCTCCTTTTACAATAAGCTGCTGCACGCAGCCTGCCTGCAGGGCCTACAGCTCGCAGTTGTTGACGGTTCTGGGGAACGGAACTACGTCCCGGATGTTGGACATACCGGTCAGATACATGACGCAGCGCTCAAAGCCCAGGCCGAAACCAGAGTGGCGGGCAGAACCGTATTTGCGCAGATCCAGATAGA
Organism: uncultured Hungatella sp.; assembly: GCA_910585435.1. GTDB lineage: Bacteria > Bacillota > Clostridia > Lachnospirales > Lachnospiraceae > UBA3402. The sequence continues at coordinate 138,985 of CAJUEJ010000008.1, forward strand.
ACTGATAGTCTTCCTCTTTTAATCCCAGCTCATGCATGCGGGCAACCAGCTTCTCGTAGCTGTCCTCACGCTGGCTGCCGCCGATGATCTCGCCGATACCGGGAACCAGACAATCCATAGCGGCAACGGTTTTTCCGTCCTCGTTCTGCTTCATATAGAAAGCCTTGATCTCCTTGGGATAATCGGTGACAAACAAAGGCTTTTTAAATACCTGCTCTGTCAGATAGCGCTCATGCTCTGTCTGCAGGTCGCAGCCCCAGAATACTTTATAGTCAAACTGATCATTGTTTTTTTCCAGAATCTCTATGGCTTCGGTGTAGGTTACATGGCCGAAGTCAGAATTTAACACGCCGTGGAGACGCTCCAAAAGGCCTTTGTCCACAAACTGGTTGAAGAAATTCATCTCTTCCGGAGCCTGCTCCAGCACAAAGCGGATAATGTACTTCAGCATGCCTTCTGCCACTGCCATATTGTCCTCCAGGTCGGCAAAGGCCATCTCAGGCTCGATCATCCAGAATTCGGCGGCATGGCGGGTGGTGTTGGAATTCTCAGCCCGGAAGGTAGGGCCGAAAGTGTATATGTTGCGGAATGCCATGGCATACGTCTCGCCGTTTAACTGCCCGCTTACAGTCAGGCTGGTTGGCTTGCCGAAAAAGTCCTGGCTGTAATCAATCCCGCCCTGGCTATCTCTGGGGATATTGTCCAGATCCAGAGTAGTCACCTGGAACATCTCACCGGCACCTTCACAGTCGCTGGAGGTAATCAGGGGAGTATGGACGTACACGAAATCCTTCTCCTGAAAATACTGGTGGATGGCATAAGCGATGAGAGAACGGACACGGAATACAGCCTGGAACGTGTTGGTCCTGGGGCGCAGATGGGAGATGGATCTTAAATATTCGAAGCTGTGGCGCTTTTTCTGAAGGGGATAATCAGAGGCAGAGGCTCCCTCTACAGTGACTGCTTCCGCCTGGATTTCAAAAGGCTGCTTTGCCTGAGGGGTGGGAACCAATGTGCCTTTGACAATAACTGCCGCGCCTACATTTAACTTGCAGATATCAGAAAAATTATCCATGGTGTCATGATAGACAATCTGGAGGGTATCAAAATAAGAACCGTCGGACAAAACCATAAAGCCAAAGGTTTTGGAATCCCGGATGCTGCGGACCCAGCCGCCTACCTGGATTTGCTGGTTCAGATACTTTTCACGTTCTTTATATATTTCTCTTACAGTTACCAGATTCATGATAAAAAATCTCCTTTTATAGCACAATTTTCTATAATTATACTTTATTTTTCAGATTGATTCAAGGCCCTTCTAGGCTTTTGGAACGCTTTTTGGAAGGGTTTTGGAAGGTGAACAATAGGATTACACAAAGGGAAATAAGTAGAAAGTTTGTTCTGTAAATAAAAAATGTCGGAAAATGTACAAAAATCAAGAAAAATATTTCATTAATTTATTCACTATTTCTAAAAGATATGGTATAATAAGGGAAAAATAACGCTTATAGCATAAAAGTACATTACAGCAAGAGGTGATCGTGTGATTAAGAAAGAGATGATAGCTATGCTTTTGGCAGGCGGGCAGGGCAGCAGGTTAGGAGTCCTGACCCAGAAGGTGGCAAAGCCTGCGGTTTCTTTTGGTGGAAAGTACCGAATTATTGATTTCCCTTTAAGCAATTGTATTAACTCTGGTGTAGACACGGTAGGAGTCCTGACTCAGTATCAGCCCCTGCGTCTCAACACCCACATCGGGATCGGGATTCCCTGGGATCTGGATCGCAATGTAGGCGGTGTGACGATTCTGCCGCCCTATGAGAGAAGCAAGGGCAGTGGCTGGTATACAGGTACAGCCAATGCTATCTTCCAGAACCTGGAATACATGGAGACCTACAATCCGGAATACGTCCTGATTCTGTCCGGCGACCATATTTACAAGATGGATTATGAGGTGATGCTGGAATATCACAAGGCCAACAATGCTGATGTTACTATCGCTGCCATGCCGGTACCCATGGAGGAGGCCAGCCGTTTCGGAATCGTGATTACGGATGATACCAACAGGATTACGGATTTCGAGGAGAAGCCGGCAAACCCCAGAAGCAATCTGGCGTCCATGGGAATCTACATATTTACCTGGAAGGTGTTAAAAGAGGCGCTGGTGAAATTGCAGGATGTGCCGGGATGTGACTTTGGAAAACATATTATTCCCTTCTGCCATGAGCGCCGGCAGAGGATATTTGCCTATGAATACAATGGCTACTGGAAAGACGTAGGGACTTTAAGCTCTTACTGGGAAGCCAACATGGAGCTGATTGACATTATTCCGGAGTTTAATCTGTACGAGGAATACTGGAAGATATACACAAAAAGCGACATCATCCCGCCTCAGTTTATCTCAGCGGATGCCAGGGTGGAGCGCAGTATTATCGGAGAGGGAACAGAGGTTTACGGACAGGTTAAGAACTCTGTCATCGGAGCCGGAGTAGTGATTGAGAAGGATGCCGTCGTGCGGGATTCCATCATTATGAGAGGGAGCGTCGTGGGAAAGGGCAGCAAGATAACCAAAGCGATTGTCGCTGAAGATGTAACCATCGGGGCTTTGACAGAGCTTGGCGTCGGGGAGTTTGCCCCAAGCAAATATGACCCTAAAGTATACCAGTCTGACCTGGTAACGGTTGGCGAACACAGTGTGATACCGGATGGCGTGAAGGTGGGGAAGAACACGGCTATATCAGGCGTAACTGCCGCAGAAGACTATCCGGGCGGAATACTGTCAAGCGGAGAGTACATTATGAAGGCAGGTGGCGCACAATGAGAGCAATCGGAATTATTTTGGCAGGCGGCAACAGTAAAAGGATGCGTGAATTATCCAACAAACGGGCCATATCGGCTATGCCTATCGCAGGAAGCTACCGCAGTATAGACTTTGCCCTGAGCAATATGTCCAATTCACATGTTCAGAATGTGGCTGTATTTACACAGTATAATTCACGTTCGCTGAATGAACACCTGAATTCTTCCAAGTGGTGGGATTTCGGAAGGAAGCAAGGAGGATTGTTCATCTTTACGCCTACCATTACGGCGGAGCATAATGACTGGTACAGGGGCACGGCGGATGCGCTGTATCAGAACCTGGCGTTCTTAAAGAACAGCCATGAGCCCTATGTGGTGATTGCATCTGGTGATTGCGTCTACAAGATGAATTATGCCAAGGTACTGGAATATCACATTGAGAAGAAAGCAGACATCACCATTGTGTGTAAGACCATGCCGCCTGAGGAGGATGTGACCCGGTACGGTATTGTAAAGATGAACGAGGACGGGCGGATCGTGGATTTCCAGGAGAAACCTATGGTTGCTGAGTCCAACACCATATCCTGCGGCATCTATGTGCTGAGGCGGCGTCAGCTGATCGAACTGATTGAGCAGTGTGCCCAGGAAGACAGATATGACTTTGTAAATGACATACTGGTCCGTTATAAGAACTTAAAGCGGATTTACGGATATAAAACGGACGCTTATTGGAGTAATATTGCATCTGTAGAATCATATTACAAGACCAATATGGATTTTCTGAAGCCGGAAGTGAGAGACTATTTCTTCCGCCAGTATCCGGAGGTTTATACCAAGGTAGGGGATATGCCTCCTGCCAAGTACAATCCCGGGGCGGATGTGAAAAACAGCCTGATATCCAGCGGAAGCATTATCAACGGAGTGGTAGAAAATTCTGTATTGTTCAGACAAGCCTACATTGGCAATAACTGTGTGATTAAGAATTCCATCATTCTGAATGACGTATATATCGGAGATAATACGGTCATTGAGAATTGCATCGTGGAAAGCCGGGATACCATCCGGGCCAACACGACTTATATCGGTACACCGGATAACATTAAAATTGTGGTGGAGAAGAACGAACGGTATACGTTATAGGGAATGGAAGGGACCATTTAGAAGCAGCATAGAAGTACAATAGGAGGGGTTGCTCATGCAGATTACAGATGTAAGAGTGAGACGGATTGAAAAGGACGGTAAGATGAAAGCCATTGTATCGATTACTTTGGACAATGAATTTGTGATTCATGATATCAAAGTGATTGAGGGCGAAAAGGGATTGTTTATTGCTATGCCCAGCCGCAAGGCAGCCGATGGGGAATACCGTGACATTGCTCACCCGATTAATTCTGAAACCCGCGATATGATTCAGAAAGCGATCTTAGACAAGTATGAGTCTACGGCACTGGAGAGTGAAAGTGTCTAAAGTGCCGCGTCCATTTACATGATAATGTGAACGGCGGACAAAAATGAAAAAGAAGAAGCACTGCGAAAGAAGGAAGGAATCATCTTTTGCAGTGCTTTTTATTTTTAGGGCTTAAGCGTATTGCATTCGCTGGAGGTTTGGCGTATTGGGGCCTTCAGGAAGGAGCAGCTGTCTAAATGCTGTCTGCGATTTTCCTTGCCACGTAGACGCCGCTGGCTGAGGCGTGGGACAGGGAGTGGGTGACGCCGCTGCCGTCGCCTATGATGTAAAGGCCCTTATATTTGGTTTCCAGATTCTTGTCAAGCTCCACTTCCATGTTATAGAATTTTACTTCCACACCGTAGAGCAGGGTATCGTCATTGGCTGTGCCGGGGGCGATTTTATCCAGTGCATAGATCATCTCTATGATGCCGTCCAGAATTCTCTTGGGAAGGACCAGGCTTAAATCGCCGGGGGTGGCAGACAGGGTGGGAGTCACCATTCCCTCCTCTATCCGGCTGGCAGTACTTCTTCTTCCGCGGATTAAATCACCGAAGCGCTGTACGATGACACCGCCTCCCAGCATGTTGGACAGGCGGGCAATGCTTTCTCCATAGCCGTTGCTGTCCTTGAAGGGCTGGGAGAAATGCTTGGCCACCAGAAGGGCGAAATTGGTGTTCTCTGTCTGCTTGTTTGTGTCTTCGTAGCTGTGGCCGTTTACGGTGACGATGCCGTTGGTGTTCTCATTTACCACGATGCCGTAGGGGTTCATGCAGAAGGTCCGGACATTATCCTCAAACTTTTCTGTTCGGTAGACAATCTTGCTCTCGTACAGCTCGTCTGTGAGATGGGAGAAAATGACGGCGGGAAGCTCCACCCGGACCCCTAAGTCTACCCGGTTTGATTTGGTGGGAATGTCCAGCTCTTTACAGATGGTCTCCATCCATTTGCTGCCGCTTCGCCCTACGGATACAATACATTGCCTGCCGTCTGCAGCCTGGTCCTGGCCGTAGTACACCCGGAAGCTGTCCTCCAGAACTTCCATGTGGGTGACAGGGGTGTGGAAGAAAAAGGAGATGTGATCTTTCATTTCCTTATATAATTCCTCCAGAACCACATAATTTATATCGGTTCCCAGATGGCGGACGGATGCATTTAGAAGCTTTAACTTATTCTGCATGCACAGCTTTTTAAACTTGGTGCCTGCGGTGGAATACATCTTGGTGTTCTGGCCGCCGTGGGATGTGTTGATGGTGTCTACATATTTCATTAAGTCAAGAGCTTCTGTCTTGCCGATGTATTCATACAGGGTGCCGCCGAAGTCATTGGTAATATTGTATTTGCCGTCTGAGAAGGCGCCTGCCCCGCCGAAGCCGTTCATGATTGCGCAGGTGGGACAGCCGATACAGGATTTTACTTTGTCTCCGTCTATGGGGCAGCGGCGCTTTTCCAGAGAATGGCCGGCCTCAAAGACGGCGATTTTTAAATCAGGGCGCTTTGTCATAAGCTCATAGGCTGAGAAAATGCCTCCAGGGCCGGCGCCGATGATGATGATGTCGAATTGGGGGATGGAATGCATGGGAATCTCCTTTCGTTGATGCAGTGGTTGAAATTTCGCAAGTTGATTTTATCATAGTTAGTGGGGAGTTGCAAGGGGAGGGAGCAGATGGTGTTTGGTTAAGCCTCTCCCGGCTGCGTTTCCCGAAAGGTCAGGTGTTATCTAAATAACATTGAAGAGTGAACGTAATATGCGGGTTTACATTTGGGGCGGGAGTTGATATAATAAGAAGGCTTTAAGGACAGAATAGAGAAGAGAATAGAAAACAGCGTTAGTTTGGGAACAGGGATACCCCCCGGTTTTGAAAACTAGCGCTTTAAGTGCTGTATATTGAATAAGGAGGGGACCGCGTATGTATATTATAGTAGGATTGGGAAATCCGGGGGAGAAGTATGTCCATACCCGGCATAATGTAGGGTTTGAGGTGATTGACATCCTGGCGGATCGGATAGGGATCCATGTGGATGAGAAGAAGCATAAAGGCCTGTGCGGAAGAGGGGTGCTGGAGGGACAGAAGGTAGTGCTTGTGAAGCCTCAGACGTTTATGAACCTGAGCGGGGAGAGCGTCAGGGCTGTTGCGGACTTTTATAAGGTGGCAGCAGATGAAATTATCGTTGTGTATGATGATATCAGCCTGGAGCCGGGGCGCTTAAGAGTCCGGGGGAAGGGGAGTGCAGGAGGGCATAATGGCATCAAGAATATTATTGCCCATCTGGGGACCCAGGAGTTTCCCAGGGTAAAGGTGGGGATTGGAGAGAAGCCTAAGGGGATGGATCTGGCGGATTATGTACTCAGCCATTTTGGCAGGGGAGAGTGGGAACAGATGGAGGAGGCTTTTAAGGAGGCGGCGGACGCGGTGGCTGTGATGATAAGCCAGGGAACGGAGGCGGCCATGAATCGTTTTAATGGAGAGAAAAAGGAAGGTGTAAAGGGGCAGAATGAGTAAAGCATTTATGAATCCATTGATGGAGCTGGCAGAATTTGAGGAGCTTAACAGGGATTTGAACCGTGGAAAAGGGCCGGTGCAGGTCAGCGGCTGTGTGGACTCCCAGAAGGTTCATCTGATGCAGGAGGCGGGGGAGACCCTTCCCTGGAAGCTGGTGGTTACGTACAATGATACCAGGGCAAAGGAAATGTATGAGGATTTTCGCTGCTTTACGGATCGGGTCTGGCTCTATCCGGCCAAAGACCTTTTGTTTTATAATGCGGATATTCACGGGAACCTGATGACAAGGCAGAGAATGCAGGTTCTGCGTCATCTGATTGAGGATGAGGCAGGGGTGGTGGTGACTACCCTGGACGGGATCATGGATCATCTTCTGCCCCTGGATATGCTTAAAGGTCAGATTCTCCAGGTTGAGGCAGGGGGAGTTATCGATATTGAGGAATGGAAAAAAAGGCTGGTGGCCCTGGGATATGAGAGGATGTCCCAGGTGGACGGCATGGGGCAGTTTTCCATCCGGGGCGGCATCATTGACATTTTTCCATTGACAGAAGAGCTTCCGGTGCGGATTGAGCTGTGGGACGACGAGGTGGACTCTATCCGCAGCTTTGATTTGGAGAGCCAAAGGTCTGTGGAGCAGCTTTCCCAGGTGACGCTGTATCCTGCCACGGAGATGGTATTTACGGCAGAGCAGATAGAAAAAGGGATGGCGGGCCTTAAAGAAGCGGCTTCTGAATATGAGAAAAGCTTAAGAAAAGAGATGAAGACGGAGGAGGCATACCGGATTCATTCCATCATAAAAGAGCTGGAAGAAAGCGTGGAGGAGGGGCTGGGAAATGCCAGGCTGGAGAATTACATGGCATTTTTCTGTGATCAGGCTGTGTCCTTCGCAGAGTATTTTCCCAGGGAAGCTACCGCATTCTTTTTAGATGAGCCCATAAGGATGAAGGAAAAGGGTGAGACGGTAGAACTGGAATTCAGGGAAAGCATGATACACCGTCTGGAAAAAGGCTATCTTTTGCCGGAGCAGACCTCTCTTCTGTATTCCACCAAAGAGACCCTGGCCAGGCTTCAGACGAAACACACAGTGATGGTAACCGGGCTGGCGCAGAAGCTTCCCGGCATGGCCATAGAGAACCGGTACGGTATTCAGGCCAAAAGTGTCAATTCTTATCAGAACAGCTTTGAGATGCTTATAAAGGATCTGAAACGGTGGAAGAAGGAAAAATACAGAGTGATATTGCTGTCTGGTTCTTACACCAGGGCCTCCCGCCTGGCCGGAGATTTGAGAGAGTATGAGTTAAGCGCGTTTTCCACGGAGGACAAAGAAAAGCAGGTGCAGCCGGGAGAGATCCTGGTGACCTACGGAAACCTTCACAGAGGCTTTGAATACCCTCAGATTAAGTTTGTGGTTATCACCGAGGGGGATATGTTTGGCCTGAAAAAGGCGGGGAGGAAGCGGAAGAAAACCACCTATGAAGGGAAGAAAATCCAGAGCTTTTCCGAGCTGGCAGTGGGGGACTATGTGGTTCATGAGGATCATGGCCTTGGAATCTACCGGGGAATCGAGAAAATAGAGAGAGACAAGGTAGTAAAGGATTATCTGAAAATCGAGTATGCGGACGGCGGAAACCTGTATCTGCCCGCTACCCGGCTGGATATTATCCAAAAATATGCAGGGGCTGATGCCAGGGCCCCGAAGCTGAACCGCCTGGGCGGGGAACAGTGGAAGCGGACCAAGGCAAAGGTGAAGGGAGAGGTAAAGGCCATCGCAAAAGAGCTGGTGGAGCTGTACGCGGCAAGACAGGAGACCAATGGGTTCCAGTACAGTGAAGATTCTGTGTGGCAGCGGGAATTTGAGGAGCTGTTTCCCTATGAGGAGACGGAGGATCAGCAGGATGCCATCGACGCCACCAAGAAGGATATGGAAAGCCGCAAGATCATGGATCGGCTGATCTGCGGGGATGTGGGATACGGGAAGACAGAGATCGCCCTGCGGGCAGCGTTTAAGGCGATTCAGGACGGGAAACAGGTGGTGTATCTGGTTCCCACCACGATTTTGGCCCAGCAGCACTACAATACCTTTGTCCAGAGGATGAAGGATTTTCCGGTGAGGGTGGATCTGCTGTCCAGATTCCGGACGCCTGCGGAGATAAAGAAGACCCTGGGGGATTTGAAGAGGGGACTGGTAGATGTGGTTATCGGAACCCACAGGGTACTGTCAAGCGATGTCCAGTTTAAAAGCCTTGGGCTGCTGATTATCGATGAGGAGCAGCGGTTCGGAGTGACCCACAAGGAGAAGATAAAAAAGCTGAAGGAAAATATAGATGTGCTCACCCTGACGGCAACCCCGATTCCCAGAACCCTCCATATGAGCCTGGCGGGAATACGGGATATGAGTGTGCTGGAGGAGCCTCCAGTAGACCGGGTGCCGATTCAGACCTATGTGATGGAATACAATGACGAGATGGTCAGGGAAGCCATCAGCCGGGAGCTGGCCAGAAACGGGCAGGTGTATTATGTGTACAACAGGGTTCACGGGATTGAAGAGATAGCTGGCCACATCGGGGAGCTGGTGAAGGATGCAGTGGTGGTATTTGCCCACGGTCAGATGCCGGAGAGGCAGCTGGAGCGGATCATGCTGGATTTTATCAACGGGGAGATCGATGTGCTGGTGTCCACTACCATTATAGAGACAGGTCTGGATATTCCCAATGCCAACACCATTATTATTCACGATGCGGACCGTATGGGCCTGTCTCAGCTGTATCAGCTCAGGGGGCGGGTGGGCCGTTCCAGCCGCACAGCCTATGCATTTTTGATGTACAGAAGAGACAAGATACTGAAGGAGGAGGCAGAGAAACGGCTTCAGGCAATCCGTGAGTTTACGGAGCTGGGATCAGGAATCAAGATCGCCATGCGGGATCTGGAAATCCGGGGTGCCGGCAATGTGCTGGGCGCGGAGCAGCACGGGCACATGGAGGCAGTGGGCTATGATCTGTACTGTAAACTGCTGAACCGGGCTGTGGAGGCCCTTCGGGGAAAATGGACGGAGGAAGAAGATTTTCAGACTGCGGTGGAATGTGATATCGACGCCTATATTCCCGGGTCTTATATAAAAAATGAGTATCAGAAGCTGGATATTTATAAGAGGATTTCAGCCATCGAAAATGAGGAAGAATACATGGACATGCAGGATGAGCTGATGGATCGGTTCGGATCGATTCCCAAGTCAGTTGAGAATCTTCTGAAGATATCCGCCTTAAGAGCCCTGGCCCACCAGGCCTATGCCACAGAGGTGACTATCAACAGGCAGGAGGTGCGGATCGATATGTTCCCCAAAGCAAGGCTGAATACGGAGAAAATGTCAGAATTGGTCTCTGCGTATAAAGGCAGCCTGCGGGTGCAGATGGGGGAGGTACCAGGCTTTCTCTACCAGGAACGCAGCAGCAAAAACAAAGACAGCAGTTTCATGGTAGAGAAAGCCGAAGAGATACTGAAGCAATTAGCGGATATGGCGGCCCAGTAAGGTTTGGATCCGCCTTCCTATGATGACGGCGGCCACAGTGATGAGTATGTCTTTGGGAATAAATGCTGTGAAAGAGTAGATGACAATGGCTTTCATGGACATTTCCCCGGACAGAAGATACCACTGGAGGCCGCCTGTGAATTCCATGATCATAAGGCCTGCAAGGGCTGCTGCAATGGAAAGAGCAAAGTCTGCTCTCGGGCGGCCGGTGTGAAAACGGAGGCCACACAAAGCAGCCATCACAGGCCATCCCCAGATATAGCCGCCGGTCATGCCGGCCAGCACCTGGATGCCTCCCTGGAGATTGGCAAAAATAGGCAGTCCCACGGCGCCTAAAAGTATGTATACGACGGTGGCCAGGGTTCCGTATTTCCACCCCAGCACAGCTCCGGTAAGGCCGATGCCGAAGGCCTGGATCGTGATGGGCACGCCGGATGGCATGGGAATGGAGATCTGGGAAATCACCGCCAGGACAGCCGCAAACATAGCTGTCAGAACCAGGTGATAGGTGGAGAGTACAGGCTTGGCCGGTGAGGTTTTTGACTGGGTGGTTTCAGTTGATGACATAGTTTCATTCCTTCTTTCTGCTATCTATTTATACTTGGTTTGTCAGGTGTAACAGGTACAATATAGCAGAGGAAGAATAAATTGTCAACTATAAAATATAAAATGGTTAACAATAAAAACTGTATGGGCATCCGTTCTTAATTGTTTTATGGCAGGTATAAATTTTTCCATTTAGCAAATACTACATCCAGAAACGGATAGTACAGCAAATGGAGGAATTGTGATATGAAAGCTACGGGAATTGTGAGAAGAATTGATGACCTTGGAAGAGTAGTAATACCAAAAGAAATACGCAGAACGCTTCGGCTCCGGGAAGGAACGCCGTTGGAGATATTTACGGACCGTGAAGGAGAAATTATTCTTAAAAAGTATTCTCCCATGGTAGAACTGACAGCTTTTGCAGCTCAGTATGCGGAGGCTATGGCTCAGGCAACAGGACTGATTGTCTGCATTACAGACAGAGACCAGGTGATTGCAGTAGCAGGAGGTCCGAAGAAGGACCTGCTCCAAAAAACAATCAGTAAACAGCTGGAGCATGCCATCGGAGAGAGGGAAGTGATTGCGGCGGTGAAAGATGAAAAGGCATTTATTTCTCTGACTTCTGAGGAAATGGAAGGTATCACAGCCGAAGTAGTGGCGCCTATCATCTGTGAAGGAGATGCCATCGGAAGCGTAGGCTTGTTAAGCCGGGAGCCCAGGGCCAAGATGGGAGATACGGAAACAAAGCTGGTGATGACGGCAGCAGGCTTTTTGGGGCGGCAGATGGAAGGATAATATATAAAGCAATCATCTTTTGGGTGGTTGCTTTTTTGTTGACAGTTACAGTCATATATTTTAAATGCAAAGAACAAATGTTCTTTTTGCTGAAATATTTTCTAGTAAGTGTTATACTTATAATAAGTCACAGCCAACTTATAGGCGTCAAAGATTTTTATTAGATTTCGTAAGACAATTATCAACTGATGCAACAGCTACAGATTTACAAAAACTTGTTTTTTTACATACTGCTGGCGGGTGTTCATCTTATTACGATTTTGTACCCTATAAATACGGACCATATTCTTTCCAGCTTGCAGAGGATATAGCTGTTCTACGTCAAAATGGATTTTTGATTAGAAAGGATTCTCGTATTTATGCAAAGGACTCTCAGATTAATGAAAATATAGCCAACATAGATATAAAACGGGGGGATTCATTGATAAGAAAAGTATATAGAAACTATCCCTACTATGCTATCAATAGTGAAATTGTTGAACGTTTATTTTCTTCTCCGGAAATTGAAAAAATAAAGAATGGAAAAGATGGGTTAAAGCAAACCGCACAAGTGCTTTTTACCATAGGATATGAAGGAAAAACGGTAGAATCTTTTATTAATCAATTAATTAAACATGATGTCAGACTGCTTTGTGATGTGAGGAAAAATCCTATAAGTCGTAAATTTGGGTTTTCAAAAACTAAAATACAACATATATTAAAAACTATCGGCATCCAATACGTCCATATACCTGAACTGGGAATAGATTCCCAAAAAAGGGCAAATTTAGAAAGTATTTCTGACTATCAGGAATTATTTCAGGATTATAGAATTTCATTGCCACAACGGAAGAAAGATTTAGAGTATGTGTATTTTTTATTATCCAGTAATATACGCATAGCTTTGATGTGCTATGAAAAAGAACCGCAAATGTGTCATCGCCATGTAATTAAAGACTATATCCAGTTAAATTATAATATAAGAGGCGAGGATTTATAATGATTGAGAAAAAGCGAGTTTACATCGTTGTAAAAACATATCCGACAATATCTGACAAATACGCAGAATTGGTTTGCACTGCGGGAGTTTTAGAGGATGGATCCTGGATCAGACTATATCCTATACCTTTTAGGAAATTGGAAATAAACCAAAAATAACCGAAGTACGCATGGATACAAGTTGAAGTAGAAAGAAACACAAAAGACTTTCGAACAGAAACATATCGTCCAATCAATTTGGAGAAAATAATAGTTGAACCGCGCTCGCCAAAAGCTGATTGGGAGCAGCGAAGAAAAATCATATTTAAAAACCCAAAAATATATACGAATTTAAATGAATTAATTGCACAGGCAAAATCAAAAAGCAACCCTATATCATTAGCAATATTTAAGCCTGCAAAGATTCTTGATTTTAAAGCAGATCCCACTTCACGAGAATGGATTTAAAAAAATTAAATAATTTAAATGCTCTCTCACAGCAATTAAATTTATTTCAAACACCAGAAGAAACAGAAGAAGAATTTAAAATTGTTCCGAAGGTTCCCTATAAATTCTCTTACACGTTTGAGGATACTTCTGGTAAACAATCTACATTAATGATAGAGGATTGGGAAATCGGAATGTTATACTTTAACTGTTTAAAGAAACATCATGAGGAATCTATTGCTGTTTCAAAAGTGAAAGAAAAATATTTCGATGAATTTTTAAAGAAGGATTTATATTTTTTTATGGGAACAACGAAAAAGTTTCATAATGTTGCTCCGAATCCTTTTATCATAATAGGTGTGTTTTATCCGCCATTTAAATCATCTTATGAGCAAATGACATTATTCACATCATAGGATAATAACTACACCATTTCCGGAAACGCTGCCGCGACAGGCCATAAACCTGCAATAGCAGATTTTGCTGGTTTATGGCCTGTTTAAGCGGTCAAAGAAGAACTATTAACAAAGGAGAGCAGGAAGCATAGGTTCTCCTACAGACTCCCTTTCATTGTTTTTTTCTCCTACCATAGATTACCTGTCCATCTTCTAAGAACTGAGATTTTTCCAATCAAACCACCCCGCCAACCAAAACCAGTCAGCCATCAGCCCGTTCTTTTCCTTTTTTCAAAACCACGGTATCAAAAGGCTTTATCACCTTCTTAGAATCCTTCTCGCACAGACTGCCGCAGAGGCAGGCGTCGAAAGGCCAGTCAATTTCTATGGCAGTCTCCGTCCGGTTAAAGTTTTGCAAAAACAGGTACTGCCCTTTTTCATTTTCCCGAAGAGTTACTTCGACGCCATGAGGCACAACGGGGACAGGCCGGTCCGGGAACAGCCTGGGAACGATACCGCTTATCAAATCCTGATAAAAGTCAGGCTCTGGGGCTGCACAGACATAGTAAGCCTCCCCCAGTCCATAGGAATTCCATGTAACCGCAGGCTGTCCGGCATAGAAGTCATCGCCGTAAACCAGCAGCGGTTTAGCGTCAGTGAGACGTACTAATTCACAGAGGGAATGGCAGGAGTAGGAGCGGATAAAAGGAGGCGCTGCCTCCGGCCCAGTCTGGCTGGAAGGAACCAGGCTGTTTTTCTCATGGTCATACAGGCTGTCAATCTCCGCAAAGCGCAGGCCCAGCACAGGAACCAGCCCATTGGGGGAAGAGCCAAGATAGCAGCGGTCGTATTCATCCACAATGCCGGACCAGAAGGTCATAATAAGGGTACCCCCCTGCTTCACAAACTCTGCCAGCCTGTCCTGAATCCGGCAGCGGAACAGATACTGCATAGGGGCGATAAGCAATCGGTATCCGTCAAGAGAAGCCTCCATGTCAATGATATCCGTGTGGATGCCAAAGCTTCGCACTGCATTGTAAAAGCCCTGGACTACCTCTTTATAAGGAAGCTTCTCATTTCTGGGGCCCTGGGCTGCCTCCATGGCCCAGCGGCTTTCGATATCGCAGATGAGAGCAGCTTCTTTTTTCAGAGAGGAGCCGGCTGTTTCCTGGAGCATGGTTAAGGTTCTGCCCAGGGCACAGACCTCCTGAAACACCCGGGTATCCTCACCGCCGTAGTGGTCAATCACTGCCCCGTGAAACTTTTCGGAAGCTCCCCTGCTTTGACGGAGCTGGAAATAAAGGACACTGTCGCTTCCGTGGGCAACAGCCTGGAGAGAGGACAGGGCCAGCATGCCAGGCTTCTTCAGCTTACTGACCGGAGGCCAGTTGGCAGCAGAGGGGCAGGACTCCATCAGGAGGAAGGGCCTGCCCTGTATAGAGCGCATCAGGTCATGCTGGAATCCACAGTCTAAAGCTGTTTCGATTTCTGCCTTTTTATGCCAGGCAGGATAATTGTCCCAGCTGACCACGGCCAAATCCTGCCGGAATTTGTAGTAGTTCAGGCCGGTAAAATCATACATGAAATTGGTGGTCACAGGCTTTTGGCTTCCTACGGCACGAAGGGCGTCAATTTCCCACCGCATAAAATCCAGAGTCTGGTCTGTGATAAACCGTTTCCAGTCCAGGCTCAGGGCATGAAGCTCGTGCTCTCCAAGAGAGGAGGGGCTTTCAATCTGGTCAAAGCTCTGGTATTTGTGGCTCCAGAAAGTGGTGCACCAGCAAGCATTTAAACGGCTGACCGTCTGGTATTTTTTCTTCAGCCATTGACGAAATTGCTCCTGACACAGAGGACAGTGGCATTCTCCGCTGTATTCGTTGGAAATATGCCAGAGGATTACGTCGGGATGAGGGCCAAGCCGCCGGGCAAGCTCTGTATTGACAGCTTTTACCTTCTCACGGTAAACAGGAGAGGTAAAACAGTGGTTGTGGCGGCCGCCGAACAGGGCCCGGCGCCGTTTTTCATCCATCCGCAGCACCTCAGGGTATTTGTCTGCCAGCCATTTGGGACGTGCGCCGGAGGGCGTTGCCAGAATGGTGGAGATGCCGTTTTTATAGAGCCGGCTGAGGATGGTTTCCAGCCATTGGAATTCATAGCGGCCCTCCTCCGGCTCTAAGACTGCCCAGGAGAAAACCCCCAGGGTAACCGTGTTGATGCTGGCTTTTTTAAAATATTCAATATCTTTTTCCAGAATATCCGGCTGGTCCAGCCATTGCTCCGGATTGTAGTCACCGCCGTGGAGCAGGGAGGCAGTAAAAAAAGGTTGGTTCATGAGGAAGGCTCCTTTCAGTTTTTTTCGCAGTTCCTTACAAGATATTATATTGGAAGAACAGAAAATAGAAAACCCCTAATTATGGAGGCTTTTATGTAAAAAAAGTAAGGTGTTTTTCCGTAAAAAGATATGGTAAGATGTGTCACAGAAACAGGAAAAAAAACCACTGCCTGGACGGTTACGAAAAATATGACAGAAATGAGGTATTCTATATGAAATTTCACAATGGATGCTGGCTTTTGAAGGAAGGATATGCAAGCTTTGCGCCTCAGCAGGTCTATGAAATCAGGAAAGAGGAATATGCAGTAGAGCTGTGCGCCCCTACCAGGAAAATTATAAATAAGGGAAACACCTTAGACGGCATCAATCTGACGCTTAGGATTACTGCCCCCATGGAGGAAATGATTCGCGTTCAGACCATCCACCACAAGGGCGTCAGGAAAAAAACACCGGAGTTTCCCCTGAATCTCCCTGCACCTAAGCCGCTGAAGACAAGAGAGGACGGACGGTATCTGACCATAACCAGCGGCAGCCTTTCGCTGGTGATTGACAAGGATGACTGGTCGATGGAGTACAGAAGGGACAAAACACTTTTGACCAAAAGCGGAAAAGGGGATTTGGCCTACATAAAAACGGACTGGACAGGGCTTCCCTATGATGTGGGGAAAGAAGACAGCGCTTATATGCGCCAGCAGCTGAGGCTTTCCGTGGGAGAGCTGGTCTACGGCCTGGGAGAACGGTTTACGGCTTTTGTGAAAAACGGCCAGTCTGTGTCCATATGGAATGAGGACGGCGGCACCAGCACCGAGCAGTCCTATAAAAATATTCCCTTCTATCTGTCAAACAGAGGATATGGCGTGTTTGTCAACCACCCGGAAAAGACAGAGTTTGAGATTGGCACCGAGCAGGTGGCAAAGGCAGCCTTCAGCGTGCAGGGAGAAAGCCTGGACTATTTTGTCATCCATGGCCCGACGATGAAGCAGGTTCTGATGCGGTATACAGATTTGACCGGCAAGCCGCCCAGGCTGGCCCCCTGGACCTATGGGCTTTGGCTTTCCACCTCCTTTACCACAGACTATGACGAGAAAACGGTTATGAGCTTTATTGACGGCATGGAAGAGAGAGGGATTCCCTTAAGCGTGTTTCATTTTGACTGCTGCTGGATGAGAGAGTATCACTGGACGGATTTTGTGTGGGATGAGAGGGTGTTTCCAGACCCGGTGGGGATGCTCAAGCGAATCAAGGAAAAAGGCATCCGGGTCTGCGTATGGATTAACCCGTATATTGGCCAGGAGTCTGTGCTTTTTACAGAAGGCATGGAAAAGGGATATTTCCTGAAAAAGAAAAACGGAGACGTATGGCAATGGGACATGTGGCAGTCCGGTCTGGCTGTTGTGGATTTTACCAACCCGGAAGCACGAAGCTGGTATCAGGGAAAGCTGGAGATGCTGATGGACATGGGGGTGGACTGCTTTAAGACAGATTTTGGTGAGAGGATTCCCACCAATGTGACGTATTTCGACCACTCGGACCCTCATAAGATGCATAATTTCTATACGTACCTGTACAATCAGGCAGTCTATGAGGTTCTGGAAAGAAGAAGAGGAAAAGAAGAGGCAGTTCTCTTTGCCCGTTCCGCCACAGCAGGGGGGCAGAAGTTTCCGGTTCACTGGGGAGGGGACTGCTGGTCTGACTATGAGTCTATGGAAGAAAGCCTGCGCGGCGGCCTGTCCCTTATCAGCAGCGGCTTCGGCTATTGGAGCCATGACATCGGCGGATTCGAGAGCCAGTCTACGCCGGACGTGTATAAGCGCTGGGCTGCTTTCGGCCTTTTATCCACCCACAGCCGGCTTCATGGAAGCACATCCTATCGGGTTCCCTGGGTTTATGACCAGGAGGCTGTGGAGGTGGTCAGATTCTTTACCAGACTGAAGCTGGAGCTTTTGCCCTATCTCTATGGAGAAGGGGTGAAGACTTCGGTTACCGGAATTCCTATGATAAGAAGCATGGCTATGGAATTTGAGGATGATAGAAACTGCAGCTATCTGGATAAGCAGTATATGCTGGGAGACAGCCTTTTGGCAGCTCCGGTTTTCAATGAAGAGGGGATAGCAGAGTATTATCTGCCAAAGGGCACATGGACCCATTATCTTACGGGAGAGACGGCTCAGGGAGGCGTCTGGAGAAGGGAGCATCAGGATTATTGCTCCATTCCCCTGTGGGTAAGGGCAGGCAGCGTGATTCCCACGGCTCCCGGGTGCGAGAGGGCAGACTACAGCTTTTTGGACAGACTGGAGTGGCGGGTGTACACAGGCGAAGAGCCGGTTCATGGCACTGTATACAGGGAAGGTAAGAAGGTGCAGACAATATCCGTGGAGATGACAGACAATGGTATGACGCTGCAGGCATCAGATTTTGAAGAGAATACCTTTGTGCGTCTTGTAAACTGCTCTGCTGCCAAGGCAGAGGGAGGAACCTTTGAGACAGACGGAAAAGACTGCCTTGTGAGAATGAATGGCTGCTGCCGGATTCAGAAAGGAGAGAAGTAACCAGATGGAACCAATGGTGAAGGACAGGGACAACGAGAAGGAGCTGTGGCAAAAGGCAGAGGAGCTGACTGGGAAGCTGACCCTTGATGAGAAGATAGGAATGATACACGGAGCCCGGCTTTTTCAGACCCAGGGCGTTTCGCGGCTTGGCATTCCGCCTCTTAAGATGTCAGACGGCCCCATGGGGGTCCGCCAGGAGTTTCTTCCGGACCAGTGGAAGGCTGTGGGAAACACCGATGATTATGTGACGTATCTTCCCTGCTGCAGCGCCCTGGCGGCGACCTGGAACCGAACCGTCTGTTATGAGGCAGGAAAGGTTTTGGGAGCAGAGGCAAGAGGAAGAGGCAAGGATGTGATTCTGGCTCCCGGGGTAAATCTGAAGAGAAGTCCCTTGTGCGGACGGAATTTTGAGTATTTCAGCGAGGACCCTTATCTGACGGGAGAGCTGGCGGCAGCCTTTGTCCAGGGGGTACAGAGCTTTGATGTGGCAGCCTGTGTAAAGCATTTTGCGGTAAATAATCAGGAGACCGAAAGGCTGTGGATGGAAGTGAAAATCGACGAGGCGGTTTTGAGGGAGCTGTACCTGCCTGCCTTTTACGCTGCTTTGAAAAAAGGCGGGGCCTATACGGTCATGGGAGCTTACAACAAACTGTACGGGGAGCATTGCTGCCAGAGTGAATTTTTGCTGAAACAGATTCTCCGTACAGAATGGGAGTATGATGGAGTGGTTATCTCTGACTGGGGGGCGGTTCACGACACCCAGGCGGCGGCAGACTCCCAGCTGGATATCGAAATGTCTGTCACCTCGGATTTTGATGCGTATTTTATGGCAGCCCCCCTGAAGAAGGCCATAGAGGAAGGCAGGGTGAAGGAGGAAGCTGTCAATGAGAAGGTAACCAGAATCCTGGCTCTGATGATGAGGCTTCACATGATGGACGGAACCAGAAAGAGGGGCTGCTACAACACTGAGGGCCACAGGCAGACAGCCCTGCAGGCTGCCAGAGAGTCGGTTGTCCTTCTGAAAAATGAGAAAGGCAGGCTGCCTCTTTCCAGAGAGGAAGGGAAAAAGGTTCTGGTGATTGGGGAGAATGGAAACAGGACACACTCTGATGGCGGAGGAAGCGGAGAGATTAAGGCATTGTATGAGATTACTCCTCTGATGGGAATCAAGAAGCTGCTGGGAGGCAATGCACAGGTGGATTATATTCCAGGATATACCAGCGGACAGAAGGAGAAGGAGGCCGGCCAGGTTAACTGGCAGCAGGCCAGCCTGGAACAGGGCGGCGGCCATACCCAGAGGCAGGAGGATAAAGAGGCCTTTGCAAAAGAAAGAACCAGGCTTTTAAGACAGGCTCTTGAACTGGCCCCTCTGTATGACCAGGTGATTTTTGTGGGCGGACTGAACCATGACCAGGACTGTGAAGGCAGTGACAGAGCAGATATGAAGCTTCCCTATGAACAGGACCGGCTGCTGCTGGAGCTTCTCTCCCTCAGGCCGGATACGGCTGTAGTCCTGCTGGGGGGAAGCCCGGTGGAGATGGGCCGATGGATTGACAGGGCAGACAGCCTGGTATGGGCCTGGTACGGCGGCATGGAAGGAGGGACTGCTTTAGCAGAGGTTCTGTATGGCCTGGTGAATCCTTCCGGAAAGCTGCCGGAAAGCTTTTATAAAACCCATATGGATTGTTCCGCCCACTGCCTGGGAGAGTTTGGCAAAAAGGGACAGGTGGAATACAGGGAAGGGCGTCTGGCTGGATACCGGTATCTGGAGGCCTGGGGAGTGGAACCGGAGTTCTGTTTCGGACATGGGCTGAGCTATACTACGTTTTCCCTGGAGGGTGGAGCAGCCTGCAAAAGAGGAGAGAAAGTCTGTGTCTCCTGTATTGTGAGAAATACGGGAAATAGAGGAGGCGCAGAGACGGTTCAGGTATATGTATCTTCCCAGGCCGGAGAACGGGGCGGCATACCGGTTGTATTTTGGGAGCTAAAAGGGTTTGAAAAGGTATTTTTAGAGCCGGGAGAGACAAAAAACATAGTCATAGAGCTGGAGGGCGGTCTGCCGGAGGGACGGATTGCCTTGGGGACATCCTTAAAAGAAATCCGGATGGAGTTCTCTCTCTAAATTTGATTGACGGTGACATGCTGGTACGGTAAAATAGTATTATCTGAGGGAGGCTGGTACATGTTTACCGCAATGATTATTGATGATGAGAGAATTGTCCGAGAGGGAATACGGGAATTGATAGATTGGGAAAAGGCAGGCTTTCGTCTGGGCAGTGACGGAAAGGACGGACGGGGGGGTTTGGCCAATATTCTCAGAGAGAATCCGGATTTGGTTCTGGTGGATATTAAGATGCCTGGCCTGACAGGGATTGAGGTGATTCGGGAGGCCAGGCAGCAGGGCTTTGCAGGACATTTCATCATCCTTACCGGCTTTTCAGAGTTTGAATATGCCAGAGCTGCCCTTGCCATGGGAGTGGAAGGCTATCTACTTAAGCCCATTGATGAAGAGGAGCTTTTGGAGTATGTGGGGAAGATAAGAGACAGCCTGGAGAAGGCCCGGTCTCAGGAGGAATATCACAGCCAGAATGAGAACAGGGCCAGGCAGGAGCTTTTCAGACGGATGGTGTTAAAGGAAGGAAAGCTTAAGGAGCTGGAGGCAGAGGCTGAAAAGTATCATCTGGCTATGGAAGGAGAGGTTTTCTGCATCGCCATATGCAGGGAAGAAGAGGAAGGAAAGAAGGAGAACCTCCATGAGAAGGTAAAGCTTTTAACAGAGGGAGACAGCGCCTGCATCGAAACCTTTCCCATAGAGGACCAGGTTATTTTGGTAGGATGTTCGATTGAATATGACAAGTGGAAGGAACGGCTGGAGAAGCGCAATAAGAGGGTGGAGAGCTATTTCGGGACAGGCTTAAAAATCGCCATCGGAAATAATGTAAGAAAGTGGCAGGAGATTTTCTGCTCCTATGAAAGCGCCAGGTATCTTATGGCACAGGCCTTTCTCTTTGACCAGGAGGATATTCTGACCATTGATTTAATCTGCGGACTCACAGGCAGAGGCGAGACGGTGACCATGGAATGGCTGGAGATGCTGATTGAGGTGGGGGATGCAGACGGCATAAAGAAGGCAATGGGGCTGTTTCGGGATTACTGCACCTGGAATCTGCTGGCGGAGCCGGAAATCAAGCTTCTGCTGGTTCAGAACATGGTTCAGCTTTATATGCGCCTGAACCAGAAGTATACTTCGTCTTCCCTGGACAATGAGTCCCTTCAGAGAATCCTGGGGCAGCTTATGGCTGCATGTGACATGAAGCAGCTTCTGGAACGCTATGAACAGGCCCTTGTGGAGGTGGGCCAGAAGATTGGCATGGCAGGCGGCAATATTATCCGGCGGGTTTACTATTATATGGAGAAAAATTTTGACAAGGATTTAAAGCTGGAGGGCATCGCCAGAATATTCAATTACAACAGTGCCTATCTGGGAAAATTGTTTCGCAGGGAGATGGGGGAGAATTTTAACAATGCCCTGGACATGATTCGTATTAAGAATGCCAGGCGGCTTCTCCAGGAGACCGATTTCAAGGTGTACCAGATTTCTGAGATGGTAGGCTACAGCAGCATTGATTATTTCTATCTGAAATTTAAAAAGTATGTGGGCACCAGTCCGAAAGAATACCGGAAAACCCTGGTGTAATGTATCAATCCTGCATTACACTGGCTTACAGACCAGAAATCTCTAAAAACCAGAGATTTCTGGTCTGATTTTTTAGGCAGCAGAAAAATTTTCAGGGGGTTAACATGAAGGCAGAAAAAAGCAGGCTGGGCAGACTGGCCAGCCGGATATTAGAGACAAGAATCAAAACCCGTATGCTGTTTCTTTATCTGGCAGGGGGTGCGCTTCCCATGATATTTATGGGAATTTATCTGGTTCTTGGAACCAACCGAATCCTGGTGGAGAAGGAAGAAAAGACAGAAATCGTGGAGCTGCCATACCAGGCTTGTGCTCAATGGAGAAACAGAGCTGCTGGCCAATGGGCAGGGGGTGGAGTTTGCCCAGATTATGCCTTTTGTGAAGCAGTGGAAGAAAGAGGGGGTTTTTCAGGAACACGTAAAGCTTCATGGTATAGAATATATGATGACGTGTTACAGCTTTAAGCTGGGGGAATCAGAGGATTTTCTTCAGATGGTCAGTATGATGTCTTACAAAGATATCCTGCAGCAGGCCAGCCGTCAAAACAGGGTGGGATTCCTGATTTTTGCAGGAAGCGCCCTGCTGTCCGTAGGATTGATTTTTTTGTTTTCCTGGTCTTTCGGCGCCAGAGTAGAGCGGTTCAGAGAACAGATGCAAAAGGCGGCCTCAGGGAATTTTGACTTGGAGACAAGCCTGGGAGGAACGGATGAGATTAGTGATTTATATGAATATCTGGGGATTATGATAGGGGATATTCAAAGGCTTTTGGCAGAAATCTACCAGGAGCGGCTTCATGCGGAGCAGTTAAAGACGCAGCAGAGAGAGGCGGAGTTTAAGGCGCTGGCAAGCCAGATGAATCCCCATTTTCTGTACAATACACTGGAAACTATCCGCATGAAGGCCAGGGTAAACCATGAGCCGGAGATTGAAGAGCTGGTGAAGCTGCTGGCGAAAATTCTGCGCAAAAGCATTCAGGCAGGAGGAAGCGAGGTGACGGTCAAAGCGGAGACAGAGCTGGTGGAGGCCTATCTGAAAATCCAGAGATACCGGTTTGACGAGCGGATTCAATATAGGATTCAGATGAACCAGGAGGTGGAGGACTGCCGGATTCTTCCTCTGATTCTGCAGCCCCTTGTGGAAAATTCCATTATTCACGGCCTGGAGACGAAAGAGGGGACAGGCTGTATTCTGGTCCGGATTGAGGAGCGGCAGGAGCAGTTATTTATTACTGTGGAGGACAATGGCGTGGGAATGGATGAGGAGCAGCTGGGCCAGCTTCAAAAGGAGCTGGGGCGGCGCAGCCTGAACCGGTCTCATGTAGGCGTGTGCAATGTTCATGAGAGGATACGCTTAAAATACGGAGAGGAATTCGGCCTTTCTATCCAGAGCATTAAGGGAAAGATGACGCAGGTGGTGCTCCATCTTCCGGCCTGTCGCTGAGAACCCCTAAAAATAGGGGCAAAAGGAGTCTGAATTTATGGGTATTTCTTTTACCTCCTGATTTTTATAATAAAAACAAAAAAGGGAGGTATAGGGAGAATGAAAAAACCTAAGAAACAGAAAAATGCCAGAGAGCCGTTCAGCCCGGCTCTGATGTGGAAGCAGCGGTATCTTTTGATGATGTCCGTACCGTTTGTTATCTGGCTGATTATCTTTAAGTATGTTCCGCTGTGGGGCTGGACCATGGCGTTTCAGGAGGTGGTTCCCAAGTCTTTTGCAAAACCCATCTGGGAAAGGAAATTTGTAGGGTTTCAGAATTTTATGGACGCGTTCTCAGACCGTCTTTTCCCTCAGACCATGATGAACACCATTGGAATCAGTATTCTGGGGATTGTCATAGGCACGGCGGCAGCAATTCTTTTTGCCTTGTTTCTCAATGAAATCAGGATACAGGGATTTAAAAAGATTACCCAGACGGTTTCCTATCTCCCCCATTTTGTGTCCTGGGTGATTATCGCCAGCATTGCCAAGATGCTTCTCAATGACGGGGGAGCCATGGAGACCATGCTGGGAGTGAATCTGCACCTGATGTCAACCAACTCGCCTCTGTTCTGGATTGTGGTCTGCATCATCAATGTGTGGAAGGAAGTGGGATGGGACGCCATCATCTATCTGTCTGCCATGGCTGGAATTGACCAGGGAATCTATGAGGCGGCAAAGGTGGACGGTGCCAGCCGGTTCCAGCAGATGTGGCATATCACCCTTCCGGGAATCAAGCCTACAGCCATAGTACTGCTGATTATGAGTATAGGAAGCGCGCTGAATGTGGGTATGGAGCGGCAGATGCTTTTGAGCAACGGAATCGTACAGGACCATGCCATGGTGCTCTCCTGGTTCGCATACATCAGAGGCATAGGCTCCAACAACTATGGGCTTGGCACTGCCATCGGCATGTTCCAGTCTGTGGTGGGAATCATCCTTTTGTTTATCGCCAACAAGGTGGCCGGTATGATTGGGGAAGATAAATTAGTCTAGGGGGAGAAGGAAAATGCTGGAAAATAAAAAAGGAATCTTTGATTATGTGCTTCTGGTGTTGTTCTGCGGCATGATTGTAATCACGGTTTACCCGTTTTTAAATGTTCTTGCCATTTCTCTGAACGACCCTATGGATACAATGAGGAATGTAAATTTCATTGTTCCGAGAAAATTTACGTTTGCCAATTATATCTATATTTTTACACAGAACAATATGGTAAAGCCGTTTCTGCTGTCTGTGCTTAAGACAGCGGCAGGCACAGGCGTGGGGGTCATTTGTACTTCCATGCTGGCTTATGTGCTGAGCCGAAAGGATTTTTATTTTCATAAATCCTTTACCATCCTGTTTATCATCACCATGTATGTCAGCGGCGGCATGATTCCGGAATATCTTCTGATTATGCGGAATCTGAGAATGGGCAATAATTTCTGGGTTTATATTATTCCAGGCATGATATGGGTTTACAATGTAATCCTTATGTGCTCCTTTATCGAAGGGCTTCCCATGGCTCTTCAGGAGGCTGCCAAGATTGACGGAGCCAATGATTTTATCATCTGGTATAAGGTAATCCTTCCTCTTTGTACGCCTGTGATTGCCACCGTGTCTCTGTTTATCGCAGTGGGACAGTGGAACTCCTTTATGGATACCTATCTTTATGCCAGGGAGCTTCCGACTCTTCAATATGTGCTTTATGAGATTATGGAAAGCGCCCAGATTAAGGTAGACCCTCATGCGGCTGCGCAGGGAGTCCAGAACACGGTTTCTCCCATGTCTGTGCGTATGGCGGTGACGGTGGTGGCAACCCTGCCTATTTTGGCTGTGTATCCATTTCTGCAGAAATATTTTGTAGGCGGTATGACGTTAGGCGCGGTGAAGGATTGACGAAGGGAGGAGAGAAGATTTATGAAACGGAACAGAATGGGTCTTATGGTTTTGGCGGCCTCTCTGTCTTTGGGCGTGTTAAGCGGCTGTTCTGCCAAAGAGGAGAATCGAATGGGAGAAGACGGAGTGCTGGAGCTGGAGTTTTACAATGCAGACGGTGAGGAGGATTCGTGGACAAATCCGGTGGCCCAGGCTTTGACAGAGGCCACAGGAGTCAGGCTGAAGGTGGATTATCCGGTGGCAGCTCAGGATATGAAGGTTGCGCTGATGATTGCAGAACAAAATTTTCCAGATTTAATCTATGCGAAGGGTGATGCGGCAAGCCTGATTGATGCAGGCGCTCTTCTCGATTTGACAGACCTGATTGAAGAATACGGCTCGAATATTAAAAAGATGTATGGGGATGAGTTTGATAAGCTGAAGTATTCGGAGGAGGATCCGTCAATCTACCAGCTTTCTTCTTACTCTATGGGCGGCACGGTCTACAAGCATTCAGGAACCGCACAGATTCAGTGGGCAGTGTTAAAGGAGAATGACTACAAGGTTCCCCGGACTCTGGCAGAGCTGGAAGCCATGATTAAGGATTATATGGCAAAGCATCCTGCCACAGAAAGCGGCCTTTCTACTATCGGGATTACATTGTCTGCCTCAGACTGGCACTGGATGATTACCTTGGGAAATCCGGCAGGCTATATTGCAGACGGGCAGCCGGATAATGGACAGTGGATTATCGACGAAAATTATAATGCCATGTACAAGTTCCGGTCTGACAAGGAGAGGGAATATTTCCGCTGGATGAACCGGATGTATAATGAAGGGATTCTGGACCCGGAATTTGCTACCCAGACCCATGAGGATTATATTGCCAAAATCGCCTCAGGCAGGGTGGTGGCCCTGTTTGATACGGACTGGGATTATCAGGATGCGGAGAAGGTGCTTAAGGCAGACGGAAAGCTGGATAAAACCTATGCGCCTCTTCCTGTGACCCTCAATGAAGAGGTGAAATGTCCGTCTTTAATGTCTCAGGGTCTGGTGACCGGACAGGGAGTGGCCATCACGGCAGCATGTAAATATCCTGTGGAAGCCATCAAGTTTCTTGATTATCTGTGCTCCGACCAAGGGCAGGTACTGGTCCAGTGGGGAATCGAGGGAGTCAACTATTTTGTAGATGAGAACGGAAAACGTTACAGGACCCAGGAGGAGATTGACTATAATAATTCTGACAAGGATTATCAGAAAACCACAGGAGTAGGATTCTATTCCTATCCCTTCCCGGCTTACGGCGACGGCATGGTGGATGCAACAGGCAATACATATACCAAAGCCAGCAAGGAGGCAGTGATTGCAGAGTACGACGCGGAGCAGAAGGCCGCGTGCCAGGCATGGGGCACAGAACTTCTGGTGGACATCTTCCCGCAGCCGTCAGAGTTTGAGATTCCAGACTATCCCCCTGTGTGGGCGTATTTGAAACCAGCAGAACTGGATGATATCGAAAAAAAACTGGACGAGGTGGCCTGGTCCAGTCTGATTACCTGTGTCATTGGAAAATCGGAGCAGTTTGACGCCAATTATGACGCCATGATTTCCAGCCTTGAGAGTACAGGAATGGCCAGGGCGGAGGAGATTCTTACAGAGCTTATTAAAGAGAAGGTGGCATTGGTAAAGGAATAGAAGGTTAGTGAAAAAGGAACTGCCGCAGAGCATGGAGGAAGCTTATTTCCCTGGGTCCGGACCTTGCGGCAGTTCTTTTTGCACTCCAGCAAAAGAAAAAGAAAAATAGTGAAAAAAATAGAAAAAACAGGTTGACAGAAATCAACATCTCTGGTACAATAACCAATGCCTCTGAAAGCAGAAAATTTTGGAGACATCAACTTCATACTGAAAAGTAAGAACTGCGGAGAAATACTCAAGAGGCCGAAGAGGCGCCCCTGCTAAGGGTGTAGGTCGGGCAACCGGCGCGAGGGTTCAAATCCCTCTTTCTCCGTTCTTTCCAACAGACAGAAAATTGTTGAAAAGAAAAATAAAAAAGTTGTTGACAAATGGAAAAACTTGTGATAATATGAACGAGTTGCCGTTGAAAATAAGACAACAACAAACGAACCTTGAAAACCAAAGATTGAACAGTATGTAAAACCCTGAAAATTCTAAATAAAAGGCTTTGAAAAAGGCCTTGGATTTGAGAAAATTCAGAACGGTTCCTGCATA
>CAJUEJ010000009.1 GCA_910585435.1 uncultured Hungatella sp.
TTTTAATCATGTGCAAAGTCATGGAGGATATGAGAAAAGAATCTTTACAAGAGGGTGTAAAAGAGGGCATAAAAGAAGGGGCAATAAATACTGCTAAAAGAATGTTGGCAGATGGAATGTTGACACTTGAAAAAATTGCGGAATATGCAGGACTTCCTCTTGACGAAGTAAAAAAATTGAAAGCAGTGCGGACAGCATAAAACAATGCTGTAAGCCGGGAATCTAAAAACAGGTTCCCGGGTCAAAACTTAGATATTATTAGAAACGGGTACAATCCTCAAAACAAATCTACAGATGGGCAGCGCACCATTAATGTTAGCGATGCCATCAACAAGCTAATGACCATGTTAATCTGGATATTGCCAGGATTGCTTATTCTGATGCTGCAGATAGGCGAATTTCCGGCGAATCATCATTGGAAACTTTACAGACGCAAATCAATTCATTATACACTGAGGTTCAAGAAATTCAGGCTATAAATATAGAAATCGGGCAGGATGTTGGTGTAATCAATACCTGCCCGTTTGTTTGTGATAGAATTATGAATTACTCTCAATGCAACTGTACAGACCAGACACCCGTCTAAGACAGCCCTCCGGAATTATTCCTAATAGGATCCATTCATACGAATTTCATACATAATACTGCGGAAATCTCCCGCCTCAGGCAGGATTCTAAGCCCCGCATTCATCAGCGCAGCCCCGGAACGGCACACGGTCTTCTCCCGTCCGGCCACATCCTTCACCTCATACATCTCCTTTTCATCCAGCCCCTTCAGACGTATACAGCGGCTCTTCTTATTTGCCTCCGCCAGTACCTGCACATAGACCAGAACCGCCTCCTTCCTGTCCTGGCTGACTGCCATCCAGCTGTCCCGCTTTCCGTTCTCCCTATAGGAATCCAGCCGATAATACTCCCCTTCTGCAATCACCTTGTGATAGCGGTGATACAGCCTTACCTGTTCTTTCACCATCTCTTTCTCTTCTTCGGAAAGCTTTGTAATATCCAGCTCATAACCAAAGGTTCCGGCCAGAGCCACATACCCCCGGGTCTCAAAAGGCGTCACCCTGCCTAAGATGTGGTTGGGACAGGCGCTTACATGGGCTCCCATGGTGGACAAAGGATACACCATGGCTGTTCCCTCCTGGATTGCCAGACGCTCCACCGCATCCGTATCATCAGAACACCAGATCTGCGGACTGTAATACAGCATTCCCGGGTCAAAGCGCCCGCCTCCGCTGGAGCAGTTTTCCAAAAGCAGATCCGGAAATTCTTCTATCAGACGTTCCTGCATCTGATAGACTCCCAGCATATACCGGTGGGACAGCTCCCCCATCCGCTCCGGCGGCAGTCCCAGGCTTCCCAGGGTACACAGGGGCCGGTTCATATCCCATTTCACATAGGAAACCGGCGCCTCCCTCAGAATCTTTGCCACCATCTCATAGACTCCGTCCACTACCTCCTGTCTGGACAGATCCAGCACATACTGCTGTCTGACCTGGGT
The DNA here is from genome assembly GCA_910585435.1 of uncultured Hungatella sp. GTDB lineage: Bacteria > Bacillota > Clostridia > Lachnospirales > Lachnospiraceae > UBA3402. Next base: position 1,505 of record CAJUEJ010000009.1, read on the forward strand.
AATATCTCTTCCCGGAATCTGGATGGCCCAATCCGGATGAGCCCTGTACAAATCAGAATCCGGGGACACCATCTCCGGCTCAAACCAGATTCCAAATTTCATTCCCATATCATTGACCTGCTGGGCCAGTTTTTTAAGACCGCCCTTTAACTTGTCTTCATTGACCTGCCAGTCTCCCAGAGAACTCTCGTCGGAATCACGTTTTCCAAACCAGCCGTCATCCATGACCAGCATCTCAATCCCCAGTTTCCCGGATTCCCTGGCGATGTCCAAAAGCTTCTTCTCATCAAACTGAAAATAGGTTGCCTCCCAGTTGTTGATGAGAATAGGCCTCTCTTTATGAAGGTAAGGGCTGCGGATCAGGTGATTTCTGTACAGCCTGTGAAACAGACGTGTCATCTTCCCAAATCCCTGGTCCGAATAGACCATCACCACCTCAGGCGCGGTAAATGTGTCCCCCGGCTCCAGCTTCCAGCAGAACTCGTCGGGATGAAGCCCCATAACCATACGTACCGAATCAAATTGATCCTTCTCCGCCTGGGCAATAAAATTTCCCGAATATACAAAGTTCATGGCATAAACCTCACCGGTATCCTCCGTGGTCTCTGGAGTTACCAGCGCCAGAAACGGATGCTCCTGATGGCTGGACTCTCCTCTGAAAGAAGCCACCCTCTGCCTTCCGTACCCCAGAGGAAGCCGCTGGATATTCCTCTCTCTGGCCCATGCTCCCATCAGGCTGACAACCTGGAAATCCCTGTCCTCCATGTCCAGACAGCCGCTGTATACCTTTTCCAGATATACGCCTTCCTTTCCATGATTCTCCACAATCACGGATCTTGTGACCGCATCCACATCCTCAAACACCGTATATAAAAGGCAGACCCTGACTCCTGTCAGCCTGTCCTGGCAATACAGCTTTAATGTGGTACAGTCTTCCTCATTTCCCCAGGTAGCCGGCAGCCCGGAAAGCTTCGGCTTCCCCTGTACGATCTCAAACCGGTCATATTCCAGTTCGCTGGCTCTGTACCCTGATTCCGTTCTCAGGCAGAAGGCTGATTCCCTGAAATCCCCCATCCCGCTTTCCGGAAACTCCATCCACATAGAATCCAGAAAACCACCTGTCTCCCTCTTATTCTTACTGGGAACAAACGGTGTCTCTTCTTCCCTTAAAAGACAACGGATATCCTCTGCGGGAATCCTCTTTCCATAGTATCCATGTGCTATGTACCTATTGTCCACAATGGCAATGCCGTAGGTGGTCTTACAGGTGTTCAATGCAAATGTATTCCTGGTCTTGTCATAAATGATTGGCATCTCTGTTCTCCTTTTTAATCTATTTAAGTAATTTTAACTTTATTTTAATCTATTTTTCTGTATTGTCAATTACTTTTTATACTGTCAGCGCTGCTTACGCTGTATCCTTGTCCTGTATCCTTATAATTTCCTCTTTCAATCTTTCCTGCAATCAGTTATACTATTCACAGTAACCCCCATACCGCTTTGCCGGCACCACTATAATTGAAAGAGGGGTTACTGTGAACCCTCCGGGGGATGCACACAAAATGCCAAAGGCCGGCATTTTGGCGCGTCGTACGGTCAGCGCAGCAGGTGCGCAGACCTGCCATAAGGATTCGATACTTTCACAATAAACTTTCAAAAGGAGCATATTCACATGAATACAGAACAGGCATTACAAATCTTATCAAAAACCCTGACAGCCAGTGTCTCCCCTTATCACTGTATCAAAGAAAGCAAACGGCAGCTGGATGAGGCCTCCTTTCACCCGCTGAGTCTGACAAAAAGCTGGAACCTGGAAGCTGGCTGCGGCTACTACATCCCTGTGTTTGACTCTTCCCTGATAGCCTTTACCATAGGCGAGAACCTGGGAGAGGCGCCTTCCCTGCGCATGGAGGCCGCCCACACAGACTGGCCCTGCCTGAAGCTAAAGCCCTCCCCCGAGGTGACCGAAGGCCGCTACGGCAAGCTGAACATCGAAGTATACGGCGGCCCCATCCTGAATACCTGGCTGGACCGCCCCCTTTCCATGGCAGGAAAGGTGTGTATCGCCGGCAGCAGCCCCTTCTCCCCTGAGGTTCGCTTCATCGACATGAAGAAGCCTCTCCTGGTAATCCCCAACCTGGCAATCCACATGAACCGGGAGGTCAATGACGGAATCAAATTAAACCCCCAGGTTGACATGCTGCCCCTCCTTACAGTCCTTACAGAATCCCTGGACAAGGATCATTTCTTCCTGAACCTGCTGGCAGAGGAAGCCGGGTGCAGGCCGGAGGACATTCTGGATTATGAAATCTATGTGTACAACCTGGATGCCTGTACCACTGCCGGCCTGAATGGTCAGTTTTTCAGCGCCCCAAGGCTTGACAACCTTACCTCTGTCCAGGCCTGCCTTACTGCCATTACCTCCTGTTTCCGGGACGGCGGTATCAATGCCATCGCCCTCTATGACAACGAGGAGGTGGGCAGCCGGACCAAGCAGGGAGCCCTCTCTGCTGTCACGGAACGAATTCTGGAGAAACTGTTTACTTCCCTTGGGTACGGACGGGAGACCTATCTCAACGCAGTTATGGACGGCTTCCTCCTCTCCATGGATGTGGCCCATGCCATCCACCCCAACCACAAGGAAAAATGCGACATCAAGAATCAGCTCTTCCCAGGAGACGGTGTTGCAATCAAAATGGCTGCCAGCCAGTCCTATTCCACCGATGCTTCCTGTGTCAGTGTCATAGAGAGCCTGTGCCGCAGCCACCAGATCCCATATAAAAAGTTTTCCAACCGCTCCGATCTGAGAGGAGGCTCCACCTTGGGAGCGCTGTCCTCCACCCTTTTAGCCATGAAAACCACGGACATCGGAGTTCCTATTCTGGCCATGCATTCCGCCAGAGAACTGATGGGCGCCTCGGATCAGCAGGCCTTAGTATCCCTGGCCTCCGAATTCTTCCTGGTATAGGGCAAAGAAATTATCAGTGGATGTCTGATCTTCTTCAGAAAAATGGATGTCCGCCCATATTTCTTCCGAAAATGTAACCTGGTGCTCTTCCTGGAACTGGTCATAAATCTGCTGAAAGACCCATGCTCTGCGTTCTTCCTGGATCTGGGTCTTTCTTTTTTTAGTGGCCTCTATCTCATAATCACTGACACACTGAAAAAGGTAACAGACATTTCCCACTTCCACCACCTGGCTTACCTGTCCGGATTCCAGGGCAAAGGCCTCCTCTTCTATAACCTCAGGCTCCTGCCCACGCTGCATCTGGCGTTCTGTCACTTCAGCATCCGTCACCTCCCTGGCCGCCGCTCCAAGCTCCTTCTCTCCCTCTACAGCCTTGCTGCGGATAAGCTCTGCCTGTTCCCTGTCATCCAGCACGGTCTGGCGGACTAAAATCACCTTGGCATCGCTGTCGCTGACCTCCAGATTTACATCCTGTGTCAGTTCGCCCACCACTTTGTTGGCCCTGTGATATTGCTGATACATAAACACCACATCATCCAGTGTGACGCCCATATACTGGATATCCTGCTCACCAAGCCCGTTATAATACGTCTCCGCCATCCTGCGGATCCTGTCCTTCTCCCCATTGCCAAGGGTTATCTCCCGGCTGTCAGCCAGCATATTCATAGTCTTTAAATCTCTTAAAAAGATCCGAATCTGTTCCAAAAGATACTCTTCAAAGGTTCGTCCGTCCTCCAGGGCCACCTGCCAGATAGCATCCGTATACATTTTCTCGTACCGGTTCCTCTCGGTAGCCACCACAAGCATAGCCTGGGCCTTGGTATAATCCACATTCTCCGGAATATTGGACGCAATCGGAACTTCTCTTTTGCAGCCTCCCAGCACAAATACTGCCAGCACCGCAACCACAAGAAAACATCCATACCATTTTTTCCTGCTTCCCATCCCAAACTCCTCTCACGTCATAAACTGCCGTCTTTCGACACCCGCCGTTTTGCGCTGCCTTCCAAACCGCCGGACTCCATGCTCCTACAAAAGCATCTTCAATATCTTCAAAACACCGTCATTTCGGTTGGTATCCGCCTGAAATCTGGCGGCTGCCTTTATCTCAGGCCTGGCATTTCCCACAGCAAAGCTGTAATACGCTCTCTCAAGCATCTCCATATCGTTCAGCTGATCCCCGAATGCCATGGTCTCCTCCGGCTTTATTTCAAGGCCTTTTTGCAGCACCTCAATGGCCTGTCCTTTACAGACCCCCATAGCCATGCAGTCCATCCACATATCCCCGGATATAGTCACCTTCAGCCGTGCCTCATACTTTTTCCGAATCTCTTCGGTGGCCTCCTGAACTCCATGCTTCTTGTAGGCAGATACCTTGATAAACCGGTCGTCCACCTTCCTCACATCCTCCACCATCTTCACCTGAAACTTATATCCTTCTATGATCCAGTCCACAAACTCCTGGTCCTTCGTATCCATATATACCACATCCGGCCCGCTGAGCATCACTTCCAGCCCCGGTTCCTTCTTTATATCCTCCACCATCTCCATAGCCAGTCCCCTGTCAATGGTATTCAAAAACAGATTCCTTCCATGGCATCCTACATAAGCCCCATTATCAGACAGATAGAAAACCCTCTCCTTCACAGGCTCAAACAATCTCTCAATACTCACCCACTGCCGCCCGCTGGCCGCCGCGAACTGAATCCCCTTCTCCTTCAGCTTAAGCACTGTCTCAAAAATCTCCGGATTCAGCCTGTTATCCCCATCCGAAACCAGAGTCCCGTCAATATCAGATGCAATCAGCTTAATCATCCTCTTCCTCCCTTTCCACCAGAGACTTCCACTCCTGGTAAACCCGCCCTACAGGCAGTCCCACCACATTACTATAATCCCCATCTATCCTGGATACATACCTTGCAAACCTGCCCTGGATCCCATAGGCCCCTGCCTTGTCCATAGGCTCCTCAGACTCACCATACTCCCGGATCTCCTCCTCAGACATGGGATACAGGGTCACATCTGTCTTCTCCACGAAAGAGACTCCTTTCTGTCCCCTCCCCTCCTTACAGATCAGAGTCACCCCGGTAAACACCTGATGAGTCCTTCCCTGAAGGCTTCTTATCATCTCGCAGGCCTCCTTATGGCTCCCCGGCTTTCCCATGTTCCTTCCGTCCACAGCCACCACCGTATCCGCCCCCAGTATCCATGAACCTTCCGGCGCCTCCCGGGCCACATCCTCCGCCTTCAGCCCCGACAATTCCAGAACCACATCCTCCGGCATAACAGCACTGGTTCTCTCCTCCACACCGCTTATCCTAACTTCAAACTCCACCCCAATCTGTTCCAGCAGCTCACGCCTCCGAGGCGACCCCGAAGCCAAAATCCATCTTCCCTCTTTCACAACCTTCTATTGTCCTCCATTTCCCATCATCCGTCCCACCAACCACTACACTACGTCCCCAAACATAGCAAAACATTCCACAGCCTTCTATCCAGACCTGCACCAGCGATGATGCCACCTTTGAGGAGCAGCTGATACCGCTTATCTCCTACCCAGACCCCCGCCATAGCCAGCCCCCTCATGCAAAAAAGAAGCACCCCCCATAAGTTCTCTCCCACCTATGAACGGATGCTTAACCTTCCAATCACCGGCTCCGTCTCTTCATTCCCGGAGTCCCTCAATCGTTCTACAATACAATATATAAAGTCCACAATATAAAAACACAGCAAGCTGATTGCCAGAAATCCCTCTATCTGTTGAGGAACCAATCCTGCCGCCCCGTGAAGAAATGCATTGAGAAATCTGAAATAAACGATTCCCAAAAGCCCCCATCCCAGGCTGCTCTCCAGACAGATGATCCCTTTGTAATTACACTTCTTCTTGCTGTAATCCCACCAGAAGCTTCCAAACAGCCGGATCATAACCCCTGCGGTCACCAGCTCCATGCAGGTAGCCATACTCATAGAAGACATATACAAAAGCAGCGGTCGGTCAGAAATGGGCCCTAAGAACAGATTAGCCCCCATAGCTCCAAACCCGTAGATGATACAGAATGGGCCATGGCCGAATCCCCGATCCAGTACCGGTCTTTTGTACTCCCAGGAAAGCACAACACACTCAAGCAGATATCCCAGAAAGCTGCAAAGGAAAAACCAGTTAATCATGTGGTACATAAAAATGCCTACTCTCTTTTTAAAATCAGATAATCCTCCACCAAGATTACCGTAAAAGTATAACTCAAAAATTCACAGAAAGCAAGTGATATTTTCCTTACTATTTCTTAAAAAAATGAGTCCTAAAATAATTCCGGCCTGCTAGTAGGCCATATCCAGAGCCAGGGCCAGCCCGATTCCCAGTATGGCTCCCGCCAGCACCTGGAGAGGCGTATGCCCCACAAACTCCTTCAGCTTCTCCTGAAACTCCACCGCATTCAGTTTAAAAAAGTCCTGCTGCATAATCATGTTCAGCAGCTTTGCCTGTTTCCCTGTCTCCCGCCGTACACCGATAGCGTCATACATGACAACCGACGCCAGCACAAAGCTGAATGCAAATTCATTGGAAGAGACTCCGCAGCACACAGCCGCCGAGGTTGCCATGGCACATACCGTGGCAGAGTGAGAGCTGGGCATCCCGCCGGAGCCTACCAGGCGCTCTGCTGAAAATGACTTATTCAAAGAAAAATCGATGATAGTCTTTAGTACCTGCGCCACCAGCCAGCCGGTGACGGCACTGACCAGTATCTGATTGCTAAGTAATTCCTGAAAGATCATACTCTTCTCCTGTCCTTTTCCTTTGTCATCCCAAATGTCTGGGCTGAAGAACCATGAGAAACTGCCTCTTCATCTGTACTGCCACCTCTGCCACCCCGCAGAATTTATCTGCATATAAGATCACAAAGCCTTCCTTTGATTTGGGCGGAATGGGAGTCAGCGGCCACATATGTCGCAGGATCATATCCTTCTCCTTATCCGTAATGTGAAAATAGCGGACAGCATTGTTCATAGCCACTCTCGGGTGAGTAAAACCGTGAAAATGATTTCCTGTCTCCCTGGCATGGGTATGCCAGTCATATAAAAACAGGTCATGTAAAAGCCCGGCCCGGGCTCCGGCCACATAATCCCACCCTCTGGCTTTACAAATCTTATATGTCATATATGATACCTGAATACAATGTGCCTTGCATGTGGTATTGCCGTGCTGAATAAACTGATCCATGGACTGAAATACCGAATGATCCAGAATGTCCTGCACACAGGCCAGATATCCCCGGTCTCTCTCGTACTCTTTTTTTCTTACCCAGGATTCATCTCTCGCCCATTCTCTGGCTTTCTGCAATTCTTCCCTCGGTATCCTGTAATTTTCCATGTCACAAAATCCTCTTTTCTTCCTCAGAGTCTCCCTCACAGCCGTCCATAAAAATCCGGACAAAGGCTCCGGACATATACTGCAGCCCGGACACACGCCGGACTGCAGCAATCCATACATGTAACAGTTTTGAACCCTTCCCATCCCCAGGCGGATCAGCCGATCAGCCAGTCATAAAGCTCCTGATACTTAAGGGCTGAAGCATTCCAGGAGAAATCCTTCTCCATGGCTCTGTCCACCATCTTGTTCCATTCACGCTTTTTATCATAATAAACATGCTCTGCATAGCGGATAGTGGCCAGCATTTCATGGGCATTATAATTACTAAACGAGAAACCTGTGCCGGTTCCTTCAAATTCATTATATGGCTGCACCGTATCTTTTAAGCCTCCTGTCTCTCTGACGATCGGAAGAGTTCCGTACCGCAGGGCCATCAGCTGGCTTAAGCCGCAGGGCTCAAACAGGGACGGCATCAAAAATGCGTCGCAGGCAGCATATATCTTATGGGACAAAGGCTCGGAATAGAAAATATTTGCCGATACCTTATCATTGTACTTCCAGTCAAAATGACGGAACATGTTCTCATACTGCTCTTCACCGGTTCCTAAAACCACCAGCTGGACATTGTCATTGCACAGCTCATCCATCACATACTGAATCAGGTCAAATCCCTTCTGATCCGTCAGTCTGGACACCACGCCGATCATCATCTTGCTGTCATCCACAGCCAGCCCCAGCTCGCTCTGAAGAGCACGTTTATTTTTCACTTTTTCTTTGCGGAAATTGCGGACATTATAATTCTGAGGAATCAGAGTGTCCGTCTCAGGGTTAAATTCTTCGTAGTCGATTCCATTGACAATACCCCTCAGGCTGTTTGCGCGGGCGCGCATCAGGCCGTCCAGGCCCTCGCCGTAGAAAGGCATCTTGATCTCCTCTGCATACGTATCGCTTACGGTGGTGATGGCATCCGCATAGACGATGCCTCCCTTTAACATGTTGCCATCCTTATATGCCTCCAGTTTGTCCGGTGCAAAGTAGTAATCCGGAAGCCCGGAGAACCGCTGAATGGTCTTCACATCCCATACTCCCTGGAATTTCAGGTTATGGATGGTAATCACAGATTTCATATTGCAGAAAAATTCACCGCCGCGGAAACGGTCCTTCAGATAGACTGGAATCAGACCGGTCTGCCAGTCATGGCAGTGTACCACATCCGGCTGGAATCCAATAACCGGAAGGGCTGACAATGCGGCATTGCAGAAGAAGGAAAACTTCTCCAGATCGTACAGCCAGTCGCCGTAGGGCTTGGGGCCGTTAAAATATCCTTCATTGTCAATAAAATAATAAGTGACCCCCTCATAGTCATACTCCAGGATACCTACATAACGGCTCTGTCCCATGTAATCCATGTAAAAATGATTCACATAGTTCATCTTGTCACGCCATTCCTGCTTGATGCACAAATATTTGGGAATCATAATGCGAACATCATAATACTCTTTATTAAAACATTTCGGCAGAGATCCTACAACATCTGCCAACCCTCCCGTTTTAATAAATGGAACTGCCTCAGAAGCAACAAATAATACCTTTTTCATGATAAAACCCTCCTAAATCGAAGCTCGTACTGAAAAATAACATAGTAGATATAGTATACACTACTTTATTCAAATTAGGAAGTGATTTTTTCTACATTCTCTTATAATCCAGGCGAATTTTGTCTGACAGCAGTGCGATAAACTCCGAATTTGTAGGCTTTCCCTTTCCATTGCTGACTGTATATCCAAAAATGTCGTTGATGGTATCCATCTTGCCTCTGCTCCATGCAACCTCGATGGCGTGACGGATGGCCCGCTCCACACGGCTGGAGGTTGTCTGATGTTTTTTGGCAATGTTGGGATACAGCACCTTTGTCACGGAAGTCAGCATATCCTGGTCTGCCACAGAGATGGCAATGGCTTCTCTCAGATACTGATATCCTTTAATATGCGCCGGCACGCCGATTTCATGTAAAATCTGTGTGACATCATTCTCCAGATTCTGCTCCATATATTCAATCTGATTCTCATATGGCTTCACCTTGCGGATTCCTGTCAGATTCAGGCCCTTAGGTTTTATGTTGTATCCTGCGATTCTCCGGATTTTGTCAATGACTACCTCCTTCTTGAAGGGCTTCATGATAAAGTAATTTGCTCCCATACGGAATGCATCTTCTGTCACATTTTCACTGCCTGCCGCGGAAACCATAATAAACGACGGTTTTTTCTCCAGTTTTTCATCCATTTTCAACTTTTCCATCACCGCCACACCGTCCATTCCCGGCATGATCACATCCATAAGTACCACATCAGGCTTGGTGTTCAATATCATTTCATACGCTTCTTCTCCATTTTCCGCCTTTCCCACCACCTGAATATCCTCTTCCGTCTCCAGCATCCGATTTAATACTTCCAAAGTCTTCGGATTATCCTCTGCTATTGCAACATTTAACATCGCCATACCTTATCCTCCTCTTCTTGTCGGTAAACTGATTATAGACTTGCATTTTCTCACGTTGCAACGTGATTCTACCGCAAGTTTCGACAAAGAAAAGGCGATAAGTATTGAGTTTAAAAGGGTTTCCGTACTTTCTTATATCCTCAGCATTCCCTCATAGGTGGAGACAGAAGCCTGCCTAATGTTCAGAACCCCGAATTTTTCCAGTGCTTTTGTTGTATTTTCCCCGATGCTTATGGCCTCTGTTCGGCCTGCTCGAAACGGCTCCAGCTCCTCCTCTCTAAGGCTGCCTAAAAACCGGTACACAGATGAGGCACAGGTAAAAAAGGCGCAGTCATACTCCGGAATCCGGCTTTTTGGAAAAAGATTCCGGCATTCTTCCTCAAACTGTGTCCTCCAAAGCTTCCATTCCCGGTTCTCATAAAGGCACAGCTCCCGGAGGGAATAGCGCTCCTTCAGCCGCTGGATCTCCAAGTTCTTTGTACCTGCAGGAATCCCGTATACAATTCTTTCCTCTGGTTTTACCGTCCTCTCCAGCTCATCTGTCAGTGCTTGGCTGTGGAAAGAAGACGGAATTAAGTCCGCATAGATACCATATTCCTCCAATGCCTGGGCTGTCTTTTTCCCCACAACGGCAAATTTTTTGTGGGCCAGTGCCCGGATATCTGTTTTCCTGGCCTTTAAGGACGCAAAAAAGGCCTCCACCCCATGCCTGCTGGTAAGAACGATCCAATCCGCCCAGGAAAGGTCTTCCGTTTTTACACTATCCGGAAAAATTTCTATCTCCCCGGTTTGAATTTCCGTCACATATGCTCCCTGTTCTCGCAGCTCTCTTGTCAAAAAAGAGACTTCCCTTCCCACCTTGGTTACCAGATAGCGTCTGCCAAAGTAAGGCCTCCGCTCGAAAAAATTTAACGCTGGACGGAGGTTTACCACATCTCCTGCCACAATCAGTGCCGGAGGCGTAAGAGCGCTTTCCCTCACCTGGCTGCCGATGGTTTCCAGGGTTCCCACACAGGTACGCTGGTTGGGAAGGGTGGCATTGGAGATCACCGCTGCCGGACAGGAGGGTGATTTGCCGGCCTGAATCAGCCCTCTGGCAAGCTCATCTAATTTGCTAAGGCCCATTAAAAATATACAGGTCTCCCGGCTTTTTGCAAGGGCGTCAAAATCGATGCAGGCCGGCTGTCCGTCCTGATTGTGAGCGGTTATGACCTGAAACCCTCTGGAAATCCCCCTGTGGGTAATGGGAATTCCCCCGTAGGCAGGCCCGGCTATGGCCGAGCTGACCCCAGGCACCACCTGAAACGGGATCCCCTGCTTTTCCAGATAGATCCCTTCCTCTCCGCCCCGCCCAAACACGTACACATCCCCGCCCTTTAGACGGACCACTGTCTTATACTGTCTGGCCTTTTGGGCCAGCAGCTCGTTGATTTCCTCCTGCCTCATGGTATGATGGCGGTTTTGCTTTCCCGCATATATTTTTTCGCATCCTTTTTTGGCATACTCTAACAGAATGGGGTTGGCCAGATGATCGTAAATGATGGCATCCGCCTCCTCCAAAAGCCTCTGGCCTCTGACGGTTATAAGCCCCTCATCTCCAGGCCCGGCGCCTACCAGATACACGGTTCCCGAAGGTTTCATCCCCGGACGTTTTGTTTCCCGGTATGCTACCTGCGGATATTTCATCTCTGGGCATTCTTCCGTTTGGTTCTTCGCCTGCGAATACTTCATCTCTGGGCATTCTTCCGTCTGGTTCCCTGCCTGCGGATATTTCATCCCCAGGCATTCTTCCGTCTGGTTCCCTGCCTGCGGATATTTCATCCCCAGGCATTCTTCCGTCTGGTTCCCCGCCTGCGGATATTTCATCCCCAGGCATTCCGTCTCCAGGTTCGCTGCCTCTGATTTCTCCTCTTTCATTCTCTCATTTTTCATGGACTATCCTTTTTTGTTTTTTGATTTACCTTTCCGCCAGTTTCCTTTTTTCTATATGCCGAGACGTCTCTTTAAAATCTTTGCCGCCTCTTCCCCCATCTCCCGGGCCTGTGTTCCCTTAAGCTTCACCTGCTCCAGCCGGCTTCCGTCCCCGGTTCCCAACACTGCCGTCAGCTCCAGACAGCTTCCGTCCCCGGTTCCCACCCCGGCCGGCTGCTCCAGACAGCTTCCGTCCCCGGTTCTCACTCCTGCCGTCAGCTCCAGACAGCTTCCATCCCCGGTTCTCTCCCCTGCTGGCTGCTCCAGACACCTTCCGTCCATTGCCGATGCCGGACATCCGTCCTGTCCTTTACCCAAACCGGTTCTCCGGCAATATGCCCCGGCCGGCACATGGCAGCCGCCTCCCACAGCCTGAAGAAAGCTTCGTTCTGCCTCCACGCAAATCATGCTTTCCACATCTCCAAAGGAATCCAGCATCTTTTGCAGCATCCGGTTGTCCTCCCGGATCTCCAGGGCCAAGGCTCCCTGGGCACAGGCGGGAACCATCTCCTCAGGCTCCAGGTACTGAGTGATAACCCCCTCCATTCCCAGCCTTTTTAAGCCGGCTGCCGCCAGCAGGATCCCATCCAGCTTCTGTTCCTCCATTTTTTTCAGACGAGTATCCACGTTTCCCCGGATACCTGCGATCCGGATATCGGGACGTATTTTCTTCAGCTGGCATTCCCGTCTCATGCTTCCGGTACCGATGACTGCCCCTTCTCTCAATTCGCCAAGGGATCCTGCTTCCCTCAGGATCAGGACATCCCTGGGATCCTCCCTCTTCCAGGTTTTGGTAAAGATAAGGCCGCCAGTGTTTTCTGACGGCATGTCTTTCATACTGTGAACTCCCAGGTGTATCTCTTTTTTCAGCAATTTCTCCTCAATCTCTTTGACAAATATACCTTTCTGCCCCATCTCCCTGAGAGCTACGTCCTGAATCCTGTCACCTCTGGTAGAAATCACCACAATCTCATAAGTATGCTCCGGAAAACGCTGCTTTAATGCCTCACAGACCAGCTCCGTCTGGGCCATTGCCAGCCTGGATCCTCTGGTTCCAATTCGAATCTCCATATTCTTCCTCTCTGCCTTCCAATCCAGAATTTCTTTTTTTCATTTCTCCCTCTGCCGCTTTTATAAATCTCTCCACATCCTCCTGCGCAAACGTCCCTTTTAAAAGGCCTGTCTCTAAAAGCCCCTCATACACCTTCTTTCTCTGGGCTTCCGTGTCCAGAAATTTCTTTACGTAAGGGCGCACCTGTCCCAGAAGCCGGGCTGTCGCGCCTAAATTCCGGGGAAATATTTCCTCTATCCGTCTTTTCAGATACTGTGCCGCCACCGGGCTTGTGCCGCCGCTGGTAACCGCCGCTGTCACCGGCCCCTGCTTCACATAGGAGGGAAAGATAAACGTACAGTCCTCTGTCTGATCCACTGCATTTACAGGAATCATCCGCTGCCTGCACCAGAGAGATATTTCATGATTCAGCTGTTTATCATCTGTAGCCGCCACCACCAGCTTTGCCTCCTCCAAATCCTGAACCTGAAACTGCCGCAAAAGGCAGGTGATTTTCGGATTTTCCCGCAGGCTCTCCTGAATACAGGGCGCCACCACCCAGACCTCTGCGCCGAAATCAAGGAGAACCTCTGCTTTGCGCGCAGCCACCTGTCCGCCTCCTGCAATCAGGCAGCGGACATGCTCCAGTTCAATACACATGGGAAAATATGCCATTTATGCCTCCTGGATCCTGTTTTGAAGCTTCCTTATCACTGTCACATAGCTGATGGCCAGCACCACATCCGCCCCTGTCCACGCCAGAATCTCTGCATAAAAGATCCCAACCCCTCCCACAAAAAGGGGCAGAAGCAGCGCCGTCAGGGTCCGCATCACAAATTCTGCAATCCCGGACAGCATGGGCAGGAATGTATTCCCCATCCCCTGAATCGCCGAACGGATCACGTGGAGAAAATACAAAACCGGCAGACACACACTCATGAGAACCAGGTAGAAATATGCTATCTCCATAGCCTGCTCCACCTGCTCAGGGGTTCCCGATATAAAACAGCCCAGAATCCATTTTCCGGTCACAATCATCACTGCGGCGATAACCACGGAAGTGGCGATTGCCACCGCCAGCGCAGCCTTCACCCCGGAGCGGATCCGTTTCAGCTTGCCTGCGCCCAGATTCTGTCCCGTATAAGTCACCATAGCATAACCGTAGGAAGTAGCTGCAATCTCCAAAAGCCCATACAGCTTGTTGGTAGCCGTAAAGCCGGCGATGAAAATCACACCGAACCCATTTACCACTGCCTGGACGATCATACCGCCGATGGCAATAATCCCGTTCTGAAACGCCATGGGCAGTCCCAACCGCACCAGTCCCGCCGCCAATCCCCGTTCCAGAGAAAAATCACTTCGGGACAGAGATACAATCTCAATCCTCCTGATTTTCAGGAAGCAAAATACGCTGGAAATCATCTGAGCGATCAGCGTGGCGATTGCCGCTCCCGCGATTCCCCAGTGAAAATAAAACACAAACAGAATATCCAGCACAATATTGGTGAGAGACGCAATAATCATAGCATGAAGAGGCGCCTTGCTGTCCCCCATGGATCGCAGGATGCAGGCCAGCAGATTATAGATCATGACGATAGGGATCCCCATGAACATAATCCGGATATAGAGAACCGTGCTGGGCAGTATCTCCTCAGGTGTCTGAAGAATCAGAAGAACAGGCTTTGCAAGCACCTGCCCCGCCGCCGTCAGAAGCAGGGCAAACACCATGGCCAGAACTCCCGAATTCCCAATTACCTTCCTTAAAAGCTTCAGATTTTCTGCCCCGAACTCCTGGGCCATCTTTATGGCAAATCCCTGGGTAAGCCCCTGGATAATCCCCAGCATCATCCAGTTGAGCCAGTCCGAAGCCCCCAGGGCCGCCAGGGCCTGAACTCCCAGAAACTTTCCAACCACCATGGTATCCACCACCGTGTACAGCTGCTGGAATATATTCCCGGCCATCAGAGGAATGGCAAAGGTTAAAATCAGTGTTCCAGGCTTCCCCTGTGTCATATTTTTTATGTTGGAAGACATCTTTCTTCTCCTTGTTTTTCCTTAAACCCAATCCTTTTCATTTCATGCAGCAATCCCTTTGTCTGCCTTGTACATATTATCTGTCTTCTGCAAGGCAGTACTATGTCCCCTGCGCTTTCGGAATTCTGCCATGTCAGGATTTTTTTGTATCTGATCTGGTAGAAAGTCCTGCCGTCACGCCTTCAGCGTGTCCAGAATCTCCTCAAAACAGACTCCGTCAGTCAGCGGAATCTCCATCTCCATAGACTTTAAGATGCATTTTTTGATAAAATTGGACGCCTTCTTTACTGAGGTGTCAAAAGCCACTCCATTGACCGCATCCGCCGTGATAATGGCCGCAAAAATATCCCCTGTACCGCAGCGCTGGGTTCCCACCTTCATGGTGCGCAGAAGCTTCTCCCGTATGCCGGAAGCCTGCATGTCCGCCCGGGCCTCATAACAGTAATTGGCAATATATTCCCCCTGAGGAATCCCGGTGATCACCACCTTCTCAGGGCCCATACTGCTTAATTCCCCTGCCAGCTGCCGGATTTCCTTCATCTTCCACTTTTCTTCATGGTATCTGCGCCCTGTCAGAATACAGGCCTCTGTCAGGTTAGGCGTCACAATATCCGCCAGAACCACCAGCCGCCTCATCTCCCGGCACATCTCCTCCGTATAGGTGGCATAGCTTTTTCCGTTGTCACCCATAATCGGATCTACCACCACGACCGTTTCCTCCCGCCCAAAATCCCGGATAAACCCGGCCACAATCTCAATCTGCTTTTTTGATCCTAAAAAACCGGTCTGGATTCCGTCGAAAACCAGACCTAGTTCCTTCCACTGATCGATATAAGGCTGCATCCGATCCGTATAATCATCAAAATAGTACGTAGGAAAGCCGGTGTGATTGGAAAATATAGAGGTAGGCACCGGGCAGCACTGAACCTTCAATTTTGAAATAATCGGCAGCGCCACTGTGACGGCGCACCGGCCATAGCCGGAAATATCATTGATAATAGCTGCTTTTTTCTGTCTGGACATATATAAATGCTCCCTCGCTTGTAAATCTATATTCCTATCTCCTCTTTAATCACACTTTTCTCCCCCCGGCCCCTCTGTCCAGAATCCCGTTTAACCGGGTAAACAGCATGGTGGCCGTCACCGTCGCCGCTATGATATCGCTGACCGGCTCCGCCACAAAAACGGCGAATACCTTGTTTGTAAAAAAGAACGGCAAAACGAAAATCAGCGGAATCAGAAGCACCAGCTTTCTCAGACATGCCATCAGAAGGCTGATCTTAGCCTGTCCCAGAGCCATGAAAGTCTGCTGGCAGGAAATCTGTACGCCTGTAGAGAAAATACCTGCCATATAAATCCGCATTGCCCACACCGTATACTCTACCAGCTCCCCATCACTGCTGAAAATGCCTGCAAACACCTGAGGCGCAAGCATCATAAGTATCCACAGCAGGGCGGCATATCCGACACATGCAAGGAACTGACAGCGGAACGCCTGTTTTACCCGTTCCTTCTTTCCTGCACCGAAATTATAGCTCATGATCGGCTGCCCGCCCTGACAGATTCCCTGCAGCGGCAGCGTCACCAGCTGATTGCAGGAAGAGATAATGGTCATAGCGCCTACAGCCACATCCCCGCCAAACCGGGAAAGGCTGCTGTTAAAACTGATATTTAAGATACTTTCCGTGCTGAGCATAACAAAGGTAGATATGCCCAGAGCCAGACAGGGCAGGATAACCTCAGGAACAATCTTCATATCCGGCAGAGTAAGCTTAAGCATGGTTTTGGATCCCCGAAGGAAGACCAGCACCCACATTGCGCTGACAGCCTGGCTGATAACCGTAGCCACCGCCGCTCCCTGAACCCCCATATGGAATCCAAAAATAAGAATCGGATCCAGGATAATGTTGCACACTGCACCTACAACAGTGGTTATCATGCTGAATTTGGCAAATCCCTGTGTGGTGATAAAAGGGTTAAGCCCCATAACGATCATCACAAAAACCGTTCCGAGAATATAAATACGGGCATAGGAAAGAGCATAGGGCAGAGTCACATCGCTGGCCCCGAAAAGCCTTAAAAGCTGGGGCGCAAATATATAAAATGCCACTGTCAGCACCACCGCAAAGATCATCAGCACGGAAAAACAGTTGCCCAGAATCTTCTGCGCATTTTCCTGTTCGTTCTTTCCCATGGCAATGGCCGCCCTGGGCGCACCTCCGGAACCGGCCAGCATGGCAAACGCATTAATCATCATTAAAATCGGCAGAAACAGTCCCACCCCTGTCAGAGCGGACGCTCCCGCCTCCGGTATATGTCCTATATAAATCCGGTCAACAATGTTGTACAGCATATTAATCAGCTGCGCCACCACCGCCGGAATCGCCAGGTTCATCATCAATTTAGGGATGCTGCCACTTCCCATATCCTGTTTTGCTCCTTGTCTTGCCATATTACCTTCCTCCTTTTTATATAATCCCCCTTTATTCCTTAAAGATTGTACCAAAATTTTTAAGTTTAAGCAAATATTTTCTATCTGCCCGGTAATTTCCCGGTAATTTCTGTGTCGTCCTTATTTTATCTGTTTTTCTCTTATATATTGCCAAAAAACACTTGCAACTCATGGATTATCCAATTATAATAACATATAAACAATTACAAACAATAACAAATAAATTTATACAAAAATAAAAAGGACAGGTAACCGATTATGTTCATGGAAGAACGGCAAAAGGATATAATAAAGCGGGTCAACGACACAGGCCGGATTCTGGTATCCGACATCCAGTCTCTGTACCATGTCTCCGCCGATTGTGCCAGAAGAGACTTAAGATATCTGGAAGGCAAAGGGCTTTTGCAGAGAACCCACGGAGGCGCCATCGCCGCGCCGCCCAAAGGCATTTACCCTGAAAAAAACTACAATCCCAAAGATTTGCCTGATGCAAAAAAAGAATATGTGGCGGTGGCAAAAAAGGCGGTGGAATCCATTGAAAAACAGGATGTCATTTACCTTACCTCCTCCTCCGTAGGCTATTATATGGCCCTCCACCTGCCGGAGAACCTGGAAATCACAGTTCTTACCAACTCTGTCACCATTGCCGATGCCCTGCGGAAAAAAGAATCCGTCTCAGTCATTTTTTTAGGAGGGGAAATGTCCCACCGTGGCCACTGCCATGATTTTTATACGGTTCAGATGGTAAAAAGCATACGGATTGACAAGGCCTTCCTGTCACACACCGCCCTTTCTTTTGAATTCGGCGCCTCCATCCACAACAGCGCCGACGTGGAATTCGGAAAGGCGGTCATGGAAAGCAGCACCGTGAATATCGGTCTGTACCCTTCCGACAAAATCGGCAAAAATTCCATTCATTTCGTATGCAAAATCACGGACTATGACCAGTTGATTACAGACAGCCAGGTCTCCGAAGATTTTCTGACACAGACCAGGGAACTGGGTATTCCGGTTACGGTTGTTGATTTTTAGTACATCGTTCGGCAAATAACTGGACCAAACACGCAGAATATTTTTTCGAGTGTGCAGGCAGCCCATACATCCTTGTTTCATCCCGATGCGAATCGGACCATAGGAGGTTTTTTATGTACTGTATCTTAATCACCGGCATTCCGGCATCCGGGAAAACCACAACAGCAAGGTTTCTGGGTGAACGGCTGAATCTGCCTGTTATCTCAAAAGATGCTGTCAAAGAACAGCTGTATGATACGGTAGGGTTCCGTTCAAGAAGTGAAAAAGTTATCCTGGGAACCGCCGCCATGAATATCATGTACTATATGGCAGAACAGCTGATGAAAGCCAGTCTTCCGTTTATTTTGGAAAACAATTTTGAAAATGTATCCAAACCTGACTTATGCCGGCTTCTGGAGGCATATTCCTATAAAGCCGTCACCGTCACGCTGACAGGGGATTATCATGTCCTTTACAGACGGTTTCTGGAAAGGAATCTGGACGCCGGCAGACACCGGGGACACGTTGTAAACTGTTATCCCGAAGAGCAGAAAACAGCAGTGAATCCTGCCCCCCATATTTCCTGGGAAAATTTTGTAAACGGAATCATTTCCAGAGGCATGGACACCTTTGCCGTCCAGGGCCCCCATATCACAGCAGATACAACAGACCTTGACCTGTTTGACCCAGAGGCACTGGCGCAAAAACTTGATGATATCTTAAAAACCTGTTTGCCCTAGGATAAACTTTGTATTATACTATATCCAGCAAAACAATTACACCAGGCCGGAGGATACAAACATCATGAAAAGAATACGCTACATGGTTCTTCGCAATTTATTCTTAGTCCCCTTTATGTGGTTCAGGCTTTTCTACCACGCTGCTCATGTGGATAAATATACGGAAGAACAACACTTTAAAATGCTGCGATTCATTGTCAAACGTGCCAATAAAGGGGGAAATGTCACCATAGAAGCCCATGGCCGGGAGAACATTCCGCAGAAAAGCGGCTTTATATTTTTCCCCAATCATCAGGGGCTTTATGACGTATTGGCAATCCTGGAGGCATGCCCCAAACCTTTCTCTGTTGTAGCGAAGAAAGAGGTGGAAAACCATTTCTTTCTGAAAAGGGTGTTTGCATGCATGAGAGCCCACATGATAGACAGAAATGATATCCGCCAAGGCCTGAAGGTAATCACTGACGTATCAAAAGAGGTGACAGAAGGAAGAAATTATATCATTTTTGCAGAGGGCACCCGTTCCAAGAACGGAAATGAAGTCCAGGATTTCAAGGGAGGCAGCTTCAAGGCGGCAACCAAGGCCCAATGCCCCATCGTTCCCGTGGCACTGATTGACTCCTTTAAGCCCTTTGACTCCAACACCATCGCCGCCCCGGTAACCGTGCAGGTACATTTCTTAAAGCCTTTATATTATGATGAATACAAGGATATGAAGACCACGGAGATTGCCGCAGAGGTAAAGAGACGGATACAGGATACCATCCGGCGGAATGTATAGCTTAAGGAGCTGCATAGCAGCTCCTTATCAGCATCCGTAACCCCTTTCCGGTTGGAGGTAATTTTATCCTTCCCTCACACCGGATACGCCCCATTCACCGTATCCGCAACACTCATATCCACCTTCGTCTGCTGCGCCTCCCGATACTGAAAATACTCCTTGGCAACCGCCGGAAACATGGCATAGGTCAGCACATCCTCCTCCTGCTGCTTCCACCGGGCACATTCCTTCTCAAACTGAGGCAGCTGAGGCAAAATCCGATCCGCAGGCCTGCAGGTAATGCCGGCCTGCCCTCCCGTAATCTTCCTCTTCACCTCCGGGTCAGGCTCCTTTACCGTCTGCCCAAACTCCCCCAGAAGTAATCTCTTGGACTCCTTGGTGGTAATCTTATACCTTTCCCCGCTAATCACATTCAGCACCGCCTGGGTCCCCACAATCTGAGAAGAAGGCGTAACCAGAGGCGGTTCCCCGAAATCCCTTCGCACTCTGGGAATCTCCTCCAGCACCTCCCGGTACCGGTCCTCCTGTCCGCTCTCCTTCAGCTGCGCCACCAGATTCGACAACATCCCTCCTGGAACCTGATACTGCAGCGTCTTAATATTCACACTCAGCATCTTCGGATTCAAAAGCCCGCTGTCAATAGCTTCCGCCCGAATCGATGCAAAATAATCCGCAATCTCCCCCAGCAGCTCCTGGTTCAGCCCCGGGTCGTAAGGCGTATTCCGAAAGGTCTCCACAATCACCTCCGTAGCCGGCTGGCTGGTTCCCAGAGCCAGAGGCGATATGGCACAGTCAATGCTGTCGCACCCTGCCTCCACCGCCTTCAAATACGTCATAGATGCCACCCCTGCCGTATAATGGGTATGGACCGCCACCGGAATCCCCACCGTGTCCTTCAAAGCCCTTACCAGTTCCTCCGCCCGGTACGGCGTCAAAAGCCCGGCCATATCCTTAATCCCCAGCTCATCCGCTCCCATATCCTCAATCCGCCTGGCAACATCCCTCCAGTAATCCAGCGTGTAGGCCTCCCCAAGAGTATACACCAGAGCCACAATGGCCCTGCCGCCCTCCGCCTGGGTTCCCTTCATCGCAGTCCTTAAGTTGCGAATATCATTAAGACAATCCATAATACGGATATTGTCAATCCCATTTGCCACCGATTTCCGGCAGAAATAATCCACCACATCATCCGAATAATGGCTGTACCCCAGCAGATTCTGCCCCCGCAAAAGCATCTGCAGCTTCGTATGCTTAAATCCCTCCCGAAGCCTCCGAAGCCGGACCCAGGGATCCTCCTTCAAAAACCGAAGCGCCGTATCAAACGTAGCGCCGCCCCAGCACTCCACCGCATGATACCCCACCCGGTCCATCTTCTCCACAATCGGCAGCATCTGCTCCGTACTCATCCGGGTAGCCAGAAGAGACTGGTGCGCATCCCGGAAAACCGTTTCAACAAAATTATTAAAGGAAATGTATACAGCCAAACACAGTTTTTTACAGAAAGCTATATGATAAACTATTTGATCGGCCATATGCACCAGCTTCAAAATGCGAATAAAATAGTCGATCCATGTGCAGGAGGCGGAAACTTTCTTGTCGAATGTTTAGAATTTATGTGTGCTCAATGTAATGAGACCAAAAATAACTTTTTACAGAAGGTAATATGGAATGTAACGAAGTTATATGGATATGATATTGATCGCCATATAACCCGCATAGCGTTAGTAAATATTCGGTTGAGGGTATTGGCAATCTTAAACCATAAAAATGAAGAGATTTCATTTGAAATATGGGAGTACATATGTCCTAATATTTTCCGGTCATTGCAATCTGATGACATATGCGGGGCTCTGTCAACAGATAACCAGACAGTTGTTAATATACTAAACGGGAATAAAACAAGCATAGATTCAGCATTGGGAAATGCAGATATTATTTTGACAAATCCACCGTTTGCAACAATCAAGGGTATGCTTTCTGAACAAAAAGTATTTTTAAAGAAAAACTATCCTGACGCTAATTGCGACATGTGTGTATCCTTTTTTGATGCTATCTACAAAATGTTAAAACCTAAGGGTATCTGCGGAATTGTTTCTCAGAACTCATGGATGCACTTAAAAACATTTAAAAAAATAAGAGAGCGAATCACATCACAATACTGTATCTATAAGATTGTTAATCTTGGTGCCGGAGCTTTTCAGGATTTGAGCGGTGAAAAATCAAATGTCTCATTGCTCATATTGGGAAAAGAATTTATTCACGATAACATGATCGGAGTACTGAATTTAAATGAATTATCTTTTCGTGAAAAAATAAAATCCATTACCACGGAAAAAAATATATTTATTTACCACAAAAAGAAATTAATAACATTAACGGCTATGATTTTACTGAGAAAGGAACATTAAACAGTATTCGTTTAAATAAAGAATTATACAAAGATATTGCAGTACCTATGCAAGGAACTTCAACAGGAAATGCAGAAGAACTGGTAGGATATTTTTGGGAACACTTTAACGATTCCGATTGGGTTATGGTTAGCAACGGAGGCGGCTATTGCAGATGGCAGGGATTAAATAACCGGGTTGTAAAATGGGGAAAGGACGGCGAGTATATAAAGAATCAAAAGGGATCTGCACTAAGAAATGTCAAATATTTTCCTGTCACACAAATGGTTTACAGTGATACAGACACTGCTGGTTTAAATGTGCGGGTGCTTCTTGACAATCAGATATTCATTGCATCAGGTCCTGGAATACGAATTATAAAAGGAAATAAGTATGCCCATCTTGCACTGTTAAATTCAAGGTTAGCTGCATACTGCATTAAACTTATGTCCCCCAAGCTTACGATTGCTGCCGGATATATTGGACAGATCCCTGTTGCTGAAAACATATATTCCTCTGTAGTATTGGAAAAGTATGCCAGATTATGTATCGAGTTAAAACAGAAGATTTTATCTACCAGGCCAAACAATTTAGAATATAATTCTTCATTTATAGAGAACATGTCAGAGAATCTTAAGACAGCTGCATGGAGAATGTGCATATCTTATCCATGGGTCAACAGATATAGATTTAGATAAGCTGGACACATACATTGCTAAACTTGCAGATAATTCCTGCAGCTTAAAAAGAACCAAAACATCAAAAAATTCTTTGGGATGCGATGGGTTTCTTGAATATGTTTCAAAAGATTTGCATATAAATCCGGAAATAATTGTAAAAAAAATACAAGAAAATCCATTGGCTATGAAAACCATGCTCGAAAAGTATCAAAATATGATTTTACACAATACCGTCCTTTATTATCTGGGATATAACATAAGTACCGGAATTCTGGTAAATAGCTGCAAATTGGAAGAAATTATAGATTTTTTAACAAAAAAATTCGGTGAAACATTGGAATTCAGGACATGGATAAACCAATCCTTTAATCTTATCCATAAAGAAATATTTAAGGGAATTCCTTATTTAGTATATGAAAATGGAGTGATTCAGAAAGTATGATCATACAGCTACAGGATAAAATTGCAAAATACATAACCAGGCATGCTTTAATCTCTGATTGGAGGAATATAAGGGAATACTATGCCAGATATTCATATCTGACTTTTATATGCCTGGTAGCAAATGATATAAATCCTGATTGTAACGCGGAAAATACAGGAGATATATTATGCGATAATCACTTAGAAAACAGAGATATTATACAATATATTTTAGAAACCAAGAGCAGTACGGAGTTTATAAGTGAAATTTTAGAGTTTATAAGGAAAAATCCTGTTAGAAATATTAATGAATTTTACCAAGAGTTTTTAGCAAGAGACTTTATTCTTAAAGATAATGCTGTTTTTTTTGACAGAAGTAAGAATAATCGTGATATTTTAGGTTCTTATTATACACAGGAAAAATTTGCATATGAAATCACAAAAAAAGCAATAGCAGATTATACGAAAGAAAATGATAAATCAAATCTAACAATAGCAGACTATTCGTGCGGCGGAGGTGCATTTCTGGTTTCTGCATGTAAAGTGTGCAGAGAAAAAGGAATAGCCCCTAAGATATATGGATATGATGTAGATCCAATAGCTGTCTTTATAACACGTTTCCGGTTATTTAAGGAAGCTGGATTGCCATCCGGGGATAGCCGCATTTTTCTTGGGAATCCATTATTGAGAAACCTGGATAACAAAAATACAGTATCTGTTTTTAAATATGCCCTCTCAGGAAGATTTTATAATATTCAAATGGGAATTGTATCAGAAAAAAATATGGATATTATAATAGGAAATCCTCCGTGGGAGAAAACAAGCGTCTTCTCAGATTAACAGAGAATATTTTAATGAATATTTGGATGATTATAAATCAGCAAAAGCAGCTATAAAAAAAGAAGCCTTTTTCGAAAAATCCAGTTGTGGAGAGTTAAATACTTATGCGCTCTTTACCGAATTATGTATGAACTCTTTAAATGAAACTGGCGTCGCCGGAATTATAATAAAGTCATCTTTAGTTAAAATGCCTGTATACAGTGATTTTTTCAGAAAACTGACGGCAAATAATAATTTGTACGAATTATATATGTTTGTAAATCGTAAAAAAATCTTTTGTATTGATTCAAGAGAGTAATTTTCAGTAATTTTTCTATCCATTAAAAATAATGGACAGCTTAGATTGGCATTAAATTTAGACAATTATGAGAATTTTTATAGTAAAGAAAAGATTTATTTATCTTATAAGTTATTAAATAAGTTAAACCCAGATACTGGGATGATTCCAAACGTAAGTTCTGGCGAGGAGCTGGACTTTTTAATATCAATATACAAAAACCACAATATATTCGGCTCCATATATCCGGAATGCAGATTTGGGCGTCTGGTACATTTGACAAATCATTCTGAAAGTATTCTTAGAAACCAGCAAGCGGGATATTCCCCGATTTATGAAGGAAAATTCATTGAATTGTATACCAGTAAATTTGCCACCTTTAAAGATATGCCGGACTCGGAAAAATACAAAAATAAAGCAACAGCAAAAGCTATTGAAGATGAAGATGAATATCCCCAGTCACGATTTTTTATCCGGAATGATGTATGGAAAAACCTTTCCAAGAGTTTTTCCTGCGATTATGTGATTGCATGGAGAAGTCTTACTTCAGCTACAAATAGAAGAACTATGTTAGCTACAATCCTCCCATTGATACCAACTTGTCAGTCAATACAAATTCTCCAGCTGTCAGAGAAAAAAATGCTTCACATTTTAGCACTATTTAATTCCATTGTTTTTGACTATATAGTGAGGCTTAAAATGGCTGGATTGGACTTAACCCAGACAATTATTAAGCAAATTCCTGTTCCTGATGAACACTTATATAATACATTAATTGTATTTAAAGGAATCGAGACAACTATAGAAGTACATATAAATAGCAGAATCAAAGAACTTTATAAAACAGATAAAGGAAACAATGCACTATTTAAAAATATAAAAACATATCCGCTTCAGGCAGATAAAACAAAGAAGGAAATCATAGCGGAAATAGATTCACTGGTAGCAAAATTGTATTCGATAAATGAAGAAATACTGCGGAAAATTGCATTATCATTTCCAACATATTACAGCAAAGAAGAGGTTGAGAGACTCTTTTAAAGTCTCTCGATCTCTTTTAGAACATTCCATATGCCTTTGAAGATGCCCCGCTTCCATTTCTCGCCCACACCCGGCTAATTGATTTTATTTTATCCAGTTCACTATCGTCCAAAAGTGACAACACATAATAGTCTGTACTGATTTTTCAAAGACAAGAATTTTATTTACAAAATCCCCTCGATTTCCATATTTTGACAATTCAGCGGAATTATCACTTGGAGTTCCTTTTAACTGGATCCGCCAGTGGATTTTCGCATCTCAAACCAGAATTGCTCATTCGCAAATGCCGGAGCAGGGGTTATAATAATATCTCTGTCAGGTTCCTTGGATTTGGTCAGTGGTTTACGGCGCTTTTGTACAGAAATTATGGCAGGAATGGAAACCTTTTCCGTACCAAATAAAGGATTCTGCTTTTGTTTTGCCTTTTGAGAAATTTCTTTACTGACAGCATCAATTCTCTGTGTAACTTCTTTAGAAATGTAGTTTGCTTTAAGTAAAGTATTTATATCTTCAATCGAATTAATTTTTGCTGAACATACGTATGACGGATCTATATACTTCTGTATGACAGAATATATAGCCTCAAGTTCATTGTTTTCTTTTGGACGCTTATATGTCTGTATGTAACAGCTTTCAAAGTTAGTCCATAGTCCACCGCCTGTGAAATTATTAGACCCGATAGCACACCAGGCTTTTTCAGAATTCTCTAATAGATAAATTTTACTATGGTATGTCGTTGAAAAATCTTCTGAGTGAATGACATACAATTCGTCACATAAATAAAATAAGTTTAATAAAGCTTCATATGAAGTCCCATCAAGATCTATACCAATAAATGCTTTAATTGTCCCGCCAGAGGCATTAAATTTTTCTAATGATTCCTTAATTCGTAGTACTCCGCTGTTTTGTGCAAATGCTGAGAAAATAGTAAAAGATCTATAATCAGATGATAATTCTGTTTTAAGAATATTGCCAAGCTGTCCCTGAAATGGTTGATTTATAATTGGCATGAATTTTCCTTTCTTTGTAAATGTATGTTATGTTAATAATATCGTAAGGTATGATATTATTCAATTTATCCCTACTAAAAATCTTCAATATATAAAAGCGGGACAGAAAATCTGTCCCGTTTCATTTAAATCTGTCTATTCCTCCAATTTCCAAACATCCCTGTTATACTCTTCAATCGTCCTGTCAGATGAGAAGAACCCGGCTTTGCTGATATTCACCAGCATCTTGCGCATCCAGGCGTCCCGATCCTCAAAATCCTTGTATGCCTGTTCCTTCACCTTTGCATAATCTTCGTAGTCCAGAAGGGTCATGAACCAGTCTTTATTCAGAAGCTCCCCGTGAAGCCTCTCCAAATTTTCCTTCTGCCCGATCTTTAAAAGCTCCGGCCCGACGATAAAGTCCACTGCCTCCTTAATATCCTTGTTCTTCTCATAGTAATCCCTGGAACGGTAATCCGCCTTCTTGTAATGTTCGATAACCGTATCGCTGTGCTCTCCGAAAATATAAATATTGTCTTTTCCCACCAGCTGGGCAATCTCCACATTGGCTCCGTCCATGGTTCCCAGGGTCACGGCGCCGTTTAACATAAACTTCATGTTCCCGGTTCCGCTGGCCTCCTTGGATGCCAGGGAGATCTGCTCGGAAATGTCGCAGGCAGGAATCAGCTTCTCAGCCAGGGTCACATTGTAATTCTCCACCATAACCACTTTCAGATACGGGCTGACATCTTTATCACTGTTCACCAGCTTCTCAAGACAGAGAATCAGATGAATGATGTCCTTGGCAATCACATAAGCCGGCGCTGCCTTTGCACCAAATACAATGGTAATCGGTCTGCCCGGCCGCTGGCCTCTCTTAATTTCCAGATATTTATGAATTACATACAGCGCATTCATCTGCTGTCTCTTATACTCATGGAGACGCTTAATCTGGATATCCAGAATCGAATGATCGTCAATCTCAATCCCCTGAGTCCGAAGCAGGTATTCTTTCAAATCTTTCTTGCACTGATGCTTTATTGCCTGCACTTCATGGAGTGCCGCCTTGTCATCCAAAAACTCCCCTAACTTTTCCAGCTCCCCGGCATCCTTCTTATACTCATTTCCAATCTTGGAAGTAATCCAGTCAGCCAGATAATGGTTGCAGTGCAGAAGCCAGCGGCGGAAGGTGATTCCATTGGTCTTGTTGTTAAATTTCTCCGGGTAAATCTCATAGAATTTGTGGAGCTCATCCTTCTTTAAGATCTCCGTGTGGAGATAGGCCACGCCGTTGACACTGAACCCATAGTGAATATCTATGTGCGCCATGTGTACATTGTCATTTTTATCGATAATCGCCACTGACGTATCGTCAAATTTCCTTCTTACCTTGTCGTCCAGAATTTCGATAATGGGAACCAGCTGAGGCACTACTTTCTTTAAATAGCGAACCGGCCATTTCTCCAGCGCCTCCGCCAGTATAGTATGATTGGTGTATGCACAGGTCTTTGACACGATCTGGATAGCCTCATCCATATCGATTCCCCGCTGCACCAGAAGGCGGATAAGCTCTGGTATCACCATGGTAGGATGGGTGTCATTGATCTGAATCACCGCATAATCCGGCAGGTCGTGAAGGTTGCAGCCCTTGGCCACGCACTCATCCAAAATGTACTGCGCACCATTGCTTACCATGAAATACTGCTGGAAAATACGGAGCAGATGCCCGTTCTCATCGCTGTCGTCCGGATATAAAAATAATGTCAGGTTTTTGGCAATGTCTTCCTTGTCAAAGGAGATACCGTCCTTCACAATGCTTTCATCCACAGTGTCAATATCAAACAGATGCAGCTGATTGGTACGGTTGCGATAGCCTGTAACAGCAATATCATACAGGCGGGAGCGGACCGTCATGTTGCCGAATTTCACCTCATAGGACACTTCCCTGGGCGTCAGCCAGCTTACCTCCTCTATCCACGGATTCTTTGTCTCCTTCTGCAGACAATTTTCAAATACCTGCTTAAACAGGCCCAGGTGGTAATTCAGGCCGATGCCGTCGCCGTTCAGTCCCAAAGTGGCGATAGAATCCAAAAAGCAGGCTGCCAGACGTCCCAGGCCGCCATTGCCAAGGGACGGCTCCGGTTCTAACTCCTCGATCTGGCTTAAGCTCTTTCCGTTTTTCTCCAGCTCCTCCTTTACCTGGTCATAGATCCCCAGGTTTATCAGGTTGTTGGACAAAAGCTTTCCAATGAGAAACTCTGCCGAGATATAATACAGCTTCTTCTTCCCCTTCCGGCTTTCCTTCTCCTTTGCCATCTCCTGAGTCATGCCTAAAAGCCCGTGATACAGCTCCTCGTCGGTGCAGGCAGCAATAGCCTTATTCGTATGATTTTTTAGATACTCACTGAGTAACATGTCAGACTCCTCCTTTAAACTTTCGAATCAGTACCTCTGCTTGTTATTCTGTCATATTATTGATAATGTATTTATGTCTTTCTCAAAATGTCTCTGCAAAGTGTTTATTTTTTCTCATTTATTATATCCTTTTTTCCCTTCCTTTTCTTGCCATATTATAGCAACTTATGGTACAATTCTATCATTATCAGAAGATACCGTCCTGAAAGAGAGGAAAAAATCTTACTGACAAGGAGTTTCTATGAATATCATCGAATACGAAAACTATCAAGAAAAAAAAGAACGGGGACATTCTAATTTCCCGTATATCACCTATCCATGCTCCATACCCTTAGACTTCTCCAAAGTCCCTCTCCACTGGCATGATGAGATGGAGCTGATTTATATAAAAAAGGGGCAGGGCATCGTGACTGTGGACTATCTTCCGTACCATGTGGCTTCTGGAGATATTCTGATTATCGTGCCGGGCCGGCTTCATTCTATCGAGCAGGAAAAGGAATTTTCCATGGAGTATGAGAATATTATTTTTGAACCTGCCTTTCTGCTTCCAAGGCAGGCCGATATCTGTGCCACAAACTATTTTCAGCCACTGTTTTACAATCAGCTAAATATACCCGAATATCTTCCCACCTGCTGCCGGTACCACAGGGAAGCGGCCCGGTATTTAGACCAGGCGGACTTTCTGTGCCAGCATCGTCCCCCGGCCTACGAAATCTCGGTGAAGGCCCAGCTGTTGCAGTTCTTTTACGTACTGTTTACACATTTAGACCACAGCGCCGATGCCGCCTCTTCCTCCCAAAAGCCTGCCGCTTCAGAGCCGGCTCTCTGCCAGACAGCACCTGCTCACAGAAAACAAGCCCGTTCCATGGAGAAAGCCAAGCTGATTTCCAAGCACATAGAAAACCACTATGCCAGGCAGCTGACTATAAAAGAAATGGCCCAGGTATGCAGCCTGAGCCAGTCACATTTTATGAAATTCTTTAAATCTGTTTTTGGTATGCCTTTTATCCCCTATTTAAGAGAATACCGCCTGATTATGGCTTCCCGGCTGCTTTTGACCTCTTCCTCTTCCATTCTGGAAATCGCAGAAAAAACAGGATTCGAAAACCTGTCCTACTTTAACCGCAGCTTCAAGGCCATGTACGGGCAGACACCCAGGGAATTCAGAGATCATGGGCTTCATTCATCCTGACTGTTGTCCTGGCTGCTGTTTACCCCATAGATTTCCATCTGGCTTAACGCAGGGAACGGCGACGGATCATCTGCTTTTATCAGCTTACACAGCTTCATCCATGTGATATGTTTCTTCTGGATACAAAACTGGTGAGGCTTTACGCTTTTTTCCATCTCCACCACCTCTTGGGTTCCGTCGGAGAAAACCAGGGTGGCCTTCACCCACCAGTTATCGTGGGGGAAATCCGCTCTGGTGTACAGTACAACCTGATCCAAGTCCACAGGCCGCCCAAAGTCCAGAGTAATCTCCGCATCATCCTGCATATTAATCCCCCATGACTCATAAGGCCACGGCCCATGAGATTCGTTGGCTAAAATTCCGTCGATGGCATTGCGGGCGGCAAATACAGACTCGCCTCTGGTCTCCACATTTGCAAACGCATGAGGATAACACCCCAAATCCCCGTGCTGATCCATAACATTTTTCGCCAGATTCCGGTAACTGCTGTTTTCAAATTCCCTGGCCTTTCGCATGGTAATATAGTGGCGCTCCCCTGTAAAGCATTTGGGATTATAGGAAATCTTTTTCTCATGAAACGGAATGGTATACACAATTTTGGGGGCTGTCACATATACATAAGCCTCGTCCATACAGTCATCCACACGAATCACATAATATGCATCCGTCTCCCTGGTCTCAAATACGATAGCGTCACCTGGCTGGTATTCCCCCATGTATACCATGAGAACCTGATCCTGGCCCTCTGCCTCACACCTGATTTCCCCTTCACTGCTTACCACTGTAATCTTCAAATCCTCCATACTGCAAATACCTCCTTCTTAAAATCCAACTAAAATCCCCACAACCGCCGCAATTCCAATATAGGCGATCACGTGTATCTTCCACTTTTTCATACAGCAGAAAAGAATCACCGCAAAACAAATGGCAGGAATATTGAAGCTGATTCCCTCTCCCGTACGCAGAAGAGCCAGTTTCGCCACCCCAAGGCCTGCCGCAGCGATGAGTCCCGTAGAAGCCGGGCGAAGGCCTTTAAAGATTCCCTGAACGATCTTGGAATCACGGAATTTCTCCAGGACCTTGGAGATCATCACAATAACGATGATCGAAGGGGAAATAAGCGCCAGGGTTGCCAGAACTCCCCCTCCCACGCCCAAGGTCACATAGCCTGCATATGTGGACATATTGATTCCGATCGCGCCGGGAGTAGACTCAGAGATTGCAATCAGATTCAGAATGTCCTGGTTGGAAAACCAGCCGGTCCTGGCAGATATCTCATACAGAAAAGGAAGGGTTGCCAGACCGCCGCCTACTGCAAACAGCCCTGTAAAGAAAAACTCAAAATAAAGTCTGAGCGCTGTCATCATGCCTTTTTACCCCCTTTCTTGAAGGTAAGGTACCCGAATACCCCTGCCCCAAGGACAATAACCGCTGACGGAACTTTCGTGAACAGTGACAAAAGCAGCACTACCAGGAAAATCCCTACGGAAAGCTTGTCGATCACTGCCTTTTTATAAAGCTTCAGGACTGCGTCGGTAATCAGCGCACAGACGCAGATACGGATACCTGAAAACGCCCTGGATACAATCTCCAAAGAGGCAAAATTCCGCATAAACGCAGCAATCAATGTAATGATGATAAGAGACGGAAAAACAAAGCCCAATGTGGCTACGATTCCTCCTATCAGCCTCTTTCTTTTATACCCGATAAAAGTCGCCGTGTTGATGGCAATAATTCCCGGGGTACACTGGCCGATGGCATAGTAGTCCATCAGCTCCTCCTCTTCCACCCATCCCCGCTTTTCCACCAGCTCCCGCTGCAAAAGCGGAAGCATGGCATATCCGCCTCCAAAGGTACACACTCCTATCTGAGCAAACAACCAAAATAATTCTATAAGTTCTTTCATAACGCCTCCTGCTGTCTCTCTGTCTTTTTTTACTTTAAAAGTCTGTCAGCCGATTCTCCCCGGCTTGCCTCCACCCCCTTATTGTTTTAAAAGGAATATAATCCCTTTGAAAATACATGGTTCTTCCGTATATTACACCATTTTTTAACAAAGCACATGCATAGTATACAATAAAATATATTGAAGGACAAGATGAATAATGAAATCTGGAACACATGAAAGCATCTGGCAGGCAAGCCTGTGAAATTACCTCCAAAAGTAAAAGCCTGGTGAGCTCCCAGGCTTAAATTATCCGCGGTATCACAGTTGCTTTTTATCCTTGTATGCAGTGCGCTCCCATATCTCTCTTAAACGCTCCCAGCCGCTCATAGCCACCAGCGCCACCACAAATGCCGCTATCATACAGGCAAACATCATATACCATGTAATTGGATGCCGCTGCCAGGACATCACAGCTGCAAATGCAGACGGACATAAAATGAGTGACACCACAACTACCACCGCTGACGTGGGCAGCTTATCCAGCCCAGGCCAGGATTTAATCACCTGCGTGATAACAGATACAATAAAAGCCATGATTCCGATGGCAATTAATAAATACGACATAATCTGCATGATTTCATCTAATTTCAACTTTCTCCTCTTTTCTCCGGATTCCGGTATTTGTCTTATATTTTTTATTTATGCACTTCCTGGTTCATATGTTTTTCGATATAATAAAATCCCCTGAAAACCCGGCATTTACAAATAATACCGGTATTTTCAGGGGATTTTCCTTCATGGAGCATATGGGATTCGAACCCACGACCTTTTGAATGCCATTCAAACGCGCTCCCAACTGCGCTAATGCCCCATCCCATCTGCTGTCTCATCTTACAGGGAGACAACAGATTTATTCCTCTAACAGAGTATCACAAAATTCCTGTTTTGTACAGTAGAATTTTAAAATTTTTGATTTTTTATAGGATTTATGGAAGTTTATATCCATATGACTCCAGCACATGGAGAGGAAACTCCACCCTTACGGTCTTTAATGGATCCACCACCTGGCAGACTGCCATATTGGAAAGCAGGGACATCAGCATCCCGGCCTCCAGATTGTCCTTCTTTGCAGCAGCTTTTACAAATTCCTTCATCGCCTTGGCAGCCATGTCTCCGGCCTCGTCCAGGGTCCGGGCTGACTGGATTGTCATCACATCTCCCCGGCAGCTTAAAAACGGGACAGGTATCCTGACTCCCTTCAGTTCTTTTTCCTTCAGCACAGTGACCTTGACCGTAACGGCTCCGCCGGTCTCCAGGCCGCAGATAAGCACCTCGCCGTCTCCCATCAGGGCATGGAGATCCCCCATGGAAAGCAGCGCCCCCTCTGCATATACCGGAAGGTACAGTACAGATCCCTTTACAATCTTTCTGCAGTCCATATTTCCGCCGTGGCTGTCCGGTGTATCTGTGGTGATACCGTCACCTGCCGGGGCCGTTCCGATAACTCCGATCATGGGATCCAGCTCCAGCTTCAGCACATCATCAAACCGGAAATCTCCCCTGCAGGCAGCACCAGCCTTTTCAACAGCCTGCGCTCCCGCCTCTTCCTGTTTTAAATTGTCCAGCTTGAAAATCCTGGCAGTACGTTCCGAAAAATCTTCATGAAACACACCGCAGCTTGTGGATGATCTCATAACTGCCCAGTTCCTTACCTGGATATCCAGAATCTCCACCTTCAGAATATCCCCCGGCAGAGCACCCTCTATGTAGAGAGGCCCTGTGGCAGGGTTTTCTATGGGATCCGCCTTGTCTCCCAAAGGCCTTTCCTCGCTGACCACCCCGTCGTCATAGCAATCCCTTGTCTCAAACACAACTGTCTGGCCGCTTTCACAGACTGCCGCCGCTTTCACATTTTTATCCAGAATTCCAGATACATGTTCCTTCCCTATAAATACCATTCCCTGTTCCTTTCTCAAATCATAACCGTTCAGATACTCCTTGAACTGTTGCCTCAAGGCAAGCTTCTCCCGGATTTTGGGCAAATTATGTCTCCTTATAGCGCAAAATAGAACCGATGAGAGAAAAGCTGGACCAGATGGACAGGCCATATCCAATAACCAGATTTACCCAGAATCCTCTCCACATATCATACTCTGTCATCAGATCCAGGAAATTTACAACCACAAACCGGACCGTATCAAAGCTGGCTTCAAACTGGAAGTATGCCTTGCAGATAGAAACCACAAAATCCAGGACATTGGCGCCGAATACCATAAATGCAGCCACAAACAGGCTGATAATGGCTCCCTTTTTGTCCAGCTTCCCAGACAGCTTCTGATACCCTAAAAGGGCAAACTTCAGCATGACAAACCCGGCGATTCCGGCAATAAAGCCTACCAGGCTGATAACCAGCCACAGAGCCACACCTACCAGAGAGCCTCCCACAGCGCCGATAAATCCCAGAAGCATATTCCCTTTTTTCTCTGCCTCCGGCGCCTCCATGATTTTCTGAAATTCATTCTCCTGTGTCTGAGGCGGATTCCGGTCTATCACAGTCTGCAGATCCGGGGTCTCCCCTGTGATGGGGGACGGGGCGTCGCTGGAATATGTACTCATCTGGCTTAAAAGCACTTTTTCTTTCTCCTCTGCCGCCACAGCCGCCTTGTGCCCCTGAATATTGAAAATGAGCAAAAGCAGGCCGATTGCCAGAAATGCAAACCCCAGTCCAAGGAATACTTGTCCAAACGAGTAGTTTGCATGTCCCACAGGCTTTGCGGTGGTATCCAGAAGCGCAAGCCCCAGATAATCTTCAAAATTATCTTCATTGAGGAATTCCTCGTCATACAATTCATTCATGTACTCTATGGCAAATTCCCGGATATCATCCTCTATGACTGTGGCTACGCCCCGGACAGCCACAGGTTCCGGCATTTCCATGGTCTCGTCGCCGAACATGAAATCTATCAGAGGCTGATACTCCGGCGCCAGATCCCCTTTCATCTTCACAATGGCGGAATGGCCTTCTTCATCAAACGCAAAGTAATAATGATAGGTCTCCTTAAAATCCACTGCAAAATCGTAGGTCAGCCCGATTGCATTCACCACCTTGTAAGACTCCTGGGCTGAGCTGCCTGTCTCCCACGGGTCAAAGGCCGTTTCTCTGGCCTGGCTTTTTTTAGCCTCCACACTGGCATCTATGTAAAAAAACATGCCCGTAACCGCCAGGATCGCACCGAAGATCAGGGCTATAGCCCCAAACACAATACCTGTAACCGCATTTTTCTTTCTCTGCCTTATGGTAATCTGTTTCATCTGCCTGTTTACTCCCTGCTTCATACTTCTCTCGCTTATTTTATTCTATCCGCCGTCTACAGCGAATTCTCCAGCTTCTCCAGCATCAAATCCACATCCTCTCTGGAAATCACCAGAGGAGGCACAAAACGGATTACATTGCTTCCGGCGCTTATTAGCACCAGCTGGTTTTCCAAAAGGGCCTTCTTCACAATCTCGCCCACAGGCCTGTCAAATTCCACTCCCTGCATCAGGCCTGCCCCCCGGTGATCCACGGCACAAGCATGATCTTTCACAAACTGATCCAGCTTCTCCCACAGATAGCTTCCGATCTCTGTCACATGGGCTGTAATATTTCGCTTCTCAAACAGCTCCAGAACCTTATCTGCAGCGGCGCAAACAAAGGGATTCCCCCCGTATGTGGTACCGTGATCCCCCGGCCGCATAGCGACAGCCGCCTCCCTCTGTGCCAGAAATGCACCGATGGGCACACCGTTTCCCAGCGCCTTGGCCACTGTCATCACATCCGGCTTTACCCCGTATTTCTGCCATGCAAACATGTAACCGCTTCTGCCCATGCCGCATTGTATCTCATCCAGTATCAGCAGCATACCGTGCTTATCACATAACTCCCGGACCCCTTTTATGAATTCATCCGTGGCCGGGTAAATACCTCCTTCGCCCTGGATGGTCTCCATCAAAACCGCGCAGGTCTTTTCATTTATCAGTTCCTTTACACTATTCAGATTATTAAACTGTGCAAAACGGATTCCGGGAAGCAGCGGTGCAAAAGGCTCCTGGTAGTGATCGTTGCCTGTCACTGACAGCGCTCCCAGGCTTCTTCCGTGGAACGAGTGCTTCATGGCAATGATCTCATGGCCGCCGTGGCCGTCTCTGTTAAAGGCATGTCTCTTGGCAATCTTCAGCGCGCCTTCTATGGCCTCTGTTCCGCTGTTGGTAAAGAATACTTTTTCCATCCCGGAAGCTTTTAAAAGCTTCTGCCCGGCATCTATGGCCGGCTGATTGTAAAACAGGTTAGACGTGTGCAGCAGCTTTCCTGCCTGTGCAGTCAGCGCCTCCGCATATTCCGGATCATTGTATCCCAGGCCCATAACGGCAATTCCTGCTCCGAAATCCAGATACTCTGTCCCTTCTGAATCGTATAAATGCACTCCGTCTCCATGGTCGAAAATCACCGGGAACCGGTTGTAAGTTTTATACAGCACCTGCTCTGCTTTCTGGATAGCCTCTGTTTTATTCTGCATTATAGTACCGCTCCTCCTTCCTGTTTAAGATCGCCGTGCCGATTCCTTTGTTGGTAAAGATCTCCAAAAGGAGGCAGTGGGGGATCCGTCCGTCCAGGATATGCACTCTGGAAACTCCCTCACGGATGGCATCTATACAGTTTTGAAGCTTGGGCAGCATTCCGCCTCCTAAAGAGCCGCTGTCCACAAGCTCCTGGGCGCCATCTACCTCCATCTCGGAAATCAGGGATGATTTATCTTCAAAATCCCGGTACAGCCCCTCCACATCTGTTAAAAATGCCAGTTTTTCTGCTTTCACCGCCCGGGCAATGGCGCAGGCAGCATCATCTGCGTTTATGTTGTACGTAAAGTATTTATCGTCGAATCCTACGGGACAGATAATAGGAAGGAAATCCTTTTCCAGCAAATCATAGATTACTTTTGGATTTACCTCTGTGATCTCGCCTACAAATCCAATATCCTGGCCTTTTGAATATTTTTTCCGGCATTTCAGCATCATGCCATCCTTGCCGCTGATACCTACGGCTTTCACTCCCAGTTCATTTACAAGCTGTACCAGGCTTTTGTTTACCCTTCCCAGCACCATCTCTGCAATCTCCATGGTAGGCTCGTCGGTTACACGGAGCCCATTTATAAAATGAGGCTCCATCCCTACCTTGCTTACCCATTTGCTGATCTCTTTGCCGCCGCCATGGACGATGATGGGTTTAAAACCAACCAGCTTTAAAAGCACTACGTCCTGGATTACATGGCGCTTTAACTCTTCGTCTACCATGGCGCTGCCGCCGTATTTTACAACTATGATTTTCCGGTTGAATCTCTGAATATAGGGCAGAGCCTCGATGAGGACTTCTGCCTTTTGCATGATGGATGGATCTAACTGCATAGTTTTTACCTCCCTAGGACCGATAGTCGGCATTGATTTTTACGTAGTCAAAGGTTAAATCACAGCCCCAGGCTGTGGCTGTGGCGTCTCCCATTTTTATGTCTGCAATAGCTGTTACTTCCGGCTGGGACAGAATCTTCGTGGCTTCCTCTTCGCTGTAGTTTACCGCTACTCCGTTTTCGATAATCTGTATTTTTCCTGCAGCGCTTTGGAAGAACAGATCCACTTTTTCCGGGTCGAAGGAGGCTCCGGAATATCCCATGGCACATAGGATACGGCCCCAGTTGGCGTCATGGCCGAAGATGGCCGCCTTGGTCAAGCTGGATGTAATCACGGATTTTGACAGGGTTACTGCCTGCTCTTTGGTGGCTGCCCCTGTTATCTTTACCTCAAACAAAGCCGTACACCCTTCCCCATCTCCGGCAATTTTCTTTGCCAGCGTCTCGTTGACTGTGTGAAGGGCTGCTCTGAATGCCTGGTAGTCTTCGTTTTCTTCCGTGATCTCAGGGTTGCCTGCCATGCCGTTGGCAAGGAGAAGCACCGTGTCGTTGGTGGAGGTATCTCCGTCTACGGAAACCATGTTGTAGGTGTCTTTCACGTCCTCACCCAGAGCCTGCTGCAGCATTTTCTTTGAGATAGCAGCGTCTGTGGTTACAAATCCCAGCATGGTACACATATTAGGGTGGATCATGCCGGAGCCTTTGCACATGCCTCCGATGGTCACTGTCTTTCCCCCAACCTCTATCTGGACTGCCACTTCCTTTTCCTTCGTGTCTGTGGTCATGATGGCTTTAGCGGATCTTGTGCCGCTTTCCAGGCTTCCATCTAGGGCCGGAGCCATCATTTTCACTCCTGCCACGATTCTGTCTATGGGAAGCTGCATGCCGATAACGCCTGTGGATGCCACCAGGACTCCGTCTGCTGAAACTCCTAAAATCTCTGCAGCCGCGTCTGCCGTAGCCTTGCAATATCCGTATCCTTCTTCTCCGGTGCATGCATTGGCAATCCCGGCATTTATGATCACGGCCTGGGCGCTTTCAGAGTGGTATACCACCTGCTGGTCCCATTTTACCGGAGCTGCCTTTACAATATTTGTGGTAAATGTTCCTGCTGCCACACATGGCTTCTCACTGTATATCATGGCCATGTCTGTCCTGTCTTTGTATTTGATTCCTGCCGCCGCTGAGGCGGACTTAAATCCTTTTGGGGCAGTTACGCCTCCGTCTATAAGCTTCATATTCTCGTATCCTCCTGCTTTTAGTGTGATGTGGGCACGCGCCGCTTGGCGGCACCTGCCAGGTCGTAGGAACGCATTCCCATTGTGAAACTTCGTTTCCCAGGCGTTCCTACTTCACAAAATTTATAATGTTTTGTTGGTTTAGTATGAGTTCGTAATAATTCACGTCCTCCCGGCCGGTCCAGCCAAGGCTCTGCCAGAATGCGTTTCCAACCTCATTTTCCTTAAAAGCAATCAGTGTCACCTTGCTTACGCCCTCGTCAATCAATGCTCTCATGGCAAACCGGACCATCCGGTATCCCACACCGTGCTTCCGGTAATCTCTGGCAACGCACACATGATAAAAACATCCGGTCCGCCCGTCGTGGCCACACATGATCGAACCGACAATCCGGCCGTTCTGCTCTGCCACTACGCTGGTGGTAGGATTTCTCTTCAGAAACCGCTCCACGCCTTCCTTAGAATCATCGATAGAACGAATCCCAAACCCCTTGATGCTCAGCCACAGCTTATATACCTTGTCATAATCATCCGGTGTCATAACACGGATATTAATACTCATTGTCCCTGCCATAATCAATCTGCTCCTGCTTGCTGTTTTAAACCTCACTTAAGGAAACAAAGGAATCTGCTTAAGCCCCATATTCTCCGGCAGCCCAAACAACAGATTCATATTCTGCACTGCCTGTCCTGCCGCACCTTTCACCACATTATCCATAGCTCCCATCATGATCACACGCTTTGTTCTGGGATCTATCTTGAAATTCACATCCACATAGTTGCTTCCTTCCACCCACCTGGTCTGAGGGCACACATCCTTTTCCAGGACACGGACAAACTGCTCTTTTCCATAATACGCATCATACACCGCCTTCACTTCTTCATAGGTAACGTCCTTCGTCAAAGAAGCATAGGCTGTAATCAGAATCCCCCTGTTCATAGGAATCAAATGGGGAGTGAAGTTAAGCACCACCGGCCGCCCTGCGGCATAGGACAGCTGCTCCTCAATCTCCGGTGTATGGCGGTGACTTGCCACGCCGTATGCCTTGCAGCTTTCGTTTACCTCGCAGTACAGATTGTCCACCTTGGCTCCCCTGCCTGCTCCTGACACCCCGGATTTCGCATCAATAATCAGGGTATCCGTGTGGATCAGCCCTTCCCTGGCCAGGGGATAGATTGCCAGGGTTGAACAGGTAGGATAGCATCCCGGATTGGCAACCAGTCTTGCCCCCTTAATTTTTTCTCTGTTAAGCTCCGGAAGCCCATATACTGCCTCTTCAATAAACTGAGGCGACGGATGCTTAAGCTTGTACCACTCCTCATAGACCGTCACATCCTTAATCCGGAAATCCGCGCTTAAGTCGATGACCTTGGCCTTTGATAAAATATTTTCATTTATTAAGGAAGCACACAGGCCTTGAGGCGTGGCCGTAAAAATCACATCCGCCTGCCCTGCCAGTTCTTCCATATTGTCGTCCATACATCTGTCATCCACAATCCGGAACATATTCTGATAAATCGATGCATATTTCTGATCCACATAGCTTTTGGAGCCATACCATTTGATCTCCACGTCGTCCCGCTGGAGAAGGATCCTTGCCAGTTCTCCTCCTGCATATCCTGTGGAACCGATAATTCCCACTTTAATCATGTTATTCTCTCCCTGATTTTTATTCATTTCCAAAGTATTCGTTCCTTATTATAAATACTTTTCTTCCTCTTGAAAAGTATAAAAATCATAAATTCTGTTCCCGAAACGAAAAGTAGCATAATTATACATTATTTATGCATATTATGCAATACTATTTTTAAATAAAATAAGTTATATCTTGCATTTTTCGGAGAAATGTTGTATATTTATGAATGTTCATTTTATAAAAAAGAAGATTTTAATGAGGAGGACATACACATGAAAGAGAAAGTTATCCTGGCCTATTCCGGCGGCCTGGACACCACAGCCATCATTCCCTGGCTGAAAGAGCATTTTGATTATGAGGTTATCTGCTGCTGCATCGACTGCGGGCAGGGCAACGAGCTGGACGGCCTGGAGGAGCGGGCCAAATTATCCGGAGCTTCCAAGTTATATATCGAAGATCTGGTAGATGATTTCTGCGACAATTATATTATTCCATGCGTTCAGGCCGGCGCTGTATATGAGAATAAATATTTACTGGGAACCTCCATGGCCCGTCCTGCTATCGCAAAACGTCTGGTGGAGATTGCCAGAAAAGAGGGCGCCACAGCTATCTGCCACGGCGCTACCGGCAAGGGCAATGACCAGATCCGGTTCGAGCTGGGTATCAAGGCACTGGCTCCCGATTTAAAGATTATCGCCCCATGGCGGATGACGGATGTGTGGACCATGCAGTCCAGGGAAGACGAGATCGAGTACTGCCGCCAGCACGGCATCAACCTGCCCTTCTCCGCAGACAGCAGCTACAGCCGGGACCGCAACTTATGGCATATCAGCCATGAGGGCCTGGAGCTGGAGGATCCGGCCAATGAACCGAATTACGACCATCTGCTGGTTCTGGGTGTGACTCCTGAGAAGGCTCCGGAAGAAGGTGAGTATGTTACCATGACCTTTGAGAAAGGGATTCCCACCAGCGTAAACGGCCAGAAGATGAAGGTTTCTGATATTATCCGCACCCTGAACCAGTTAGGCGGCAAGCACGGCATCGGCATCGTAGATATTGTGGAGAACCGTGTAGTGGGCATGAAATCCCGGGGCGTCTATGAGACTCCCGGCGGAACCATCCTGATGGAAGCCCAAAAGCAGCTGGAGGAGCTGGTTTTAGACCGGGCTACCATGGAAGTGAAAAAAGATATGGGCAACAAGATGGCACAGATTGTATACGAAGGCAAATGGTTTACTCCTCTTCGGGAGGCGGTTCAGGCTTTTGTGGAATCCACCCAGGAATACGTGACCGGCGAGGTAAAGTTCAAGTTGTATAAAGGCAACATCATCAAAGCAGGAACCACTTCCCCCTACTCCCTGTACAGCGAATCCTTAGCCTCCTTTACCACCGGAGATCTGTATGACCACCACGATGCCGACGGATTTATCACCCTCTTCGGCCTGCC
The DNA here is from genome assembly GCA_910585435.1 of uncultured Hungatella sp. Taxonomy (GTDB): domain Bacteria; phylum Bacillota; class Clostridia; order Lachnospirales; family Lachnospiraceae; genus UBA3402. The sequence continues at coordinate 43,273 of CAJUEJ010000009.1, forward strand.
TCTCAAGGTCCGCGCGATGAAGATGGCGGAGCTTAAGAAGAATCAGAAGTAATGAATTTATCATGATAAAAAAATACACCTTCCGGGAGCTTTTCCGCCTGGGAAGGTGTATCTTTTTATTTTGCTGCAGAACAATTTCATAAGTATTTTATATGATTTTCACAATATTTACATAGACGAATCTCCTCAGGCATGATAAAATAAATTTACTGATTAACCACACCATTTCCAGCAAAATTGAAAGGAGTATTGAATATGACTTTAAACAGCCAACAGCTTCATGCCGGGCAGGAGAAGCTTATGTTGCTTAGTATGCTTGACAAAGGCATCGACGACATGGAAGCCGGAAGGGAATTTCCTCTTTCAGAAGCTTTTGAAAAAATACGTGAATTAAGGAATTATCGAACAAATGCAAGATTATAAGATTATTTTGACTCTGGAGGCTGTCTATGACATTGCAGACACTGCTGATTATATAGAAGCCGTTTTCGGCACAAACCGAGCCGATAGTTTCCAAAGTGAATTGAAAAATCAGATGAAAGCTTTGGAAAATTTCCACCTTCTGTTATCTTTTATATCATCAAAGAAACCAAAAAAGAAATCCACATTTTAAGAGTACTGCGTCAGGAAACTAATTGGGAATATATTCTCACCAATCGGCAGACTTATACGCTTATCCCTGAAAATCCCGAATCACCTCCAGCGCCTCCGTCGTAGCCCCCTGGCCATGGTATTAGGCCGGTACCCATGCTTTTGGGCCAGCGCCTGTACTCTCTCCACCGTGTCTCTGCCGATACGCCCTTTGCCGGACAATGCACGGGAAACCGTAGTTTTGCTTACCCCCAGCTCCTTCGCCATATCCTCAATTCTGTAATTTTGTTCCGTTCCCTCCGTCATATTGCTTAAAACTCTTCTGGCACATACAACGTACTGCAACAAATAACTCTTGAACTGTTACAACACATTTACTATTCACAGAACACTAATTGGCAGACCTTAAGAAAAGGTTTCAGGATTCCTGCCCCTCAATCTTTGCATCATAGCTTATAATCCTGCTTAGCTGCTCCTTCAGTTTCCTGTTCTCAATGCTAAGCACGACCATTTCCTGATACACTTTTTTCAACTGTTCACACGTCTTCCCACACTCATCACACATTAAATCGCAATACATATCTATGTCCTTATCTACAAGCTCCTTTTCAACCGCTTCTTCCTCTTCTTCCTTGCTTAAATAGCGATAAAAGAGTCCGAAAAATTCCTTGTTGGTCGGACGGCTGATAAATTCGTTTCCGCTGATTTCATACAGTAATTTCAGATTATTAGTTTTCCAGATAGTCGAGACAGCTGTTCTAATTGCACGTTCAACACACACTGAAGATGTTTGAAACTTTTTTGCAATATCAATATAAAGGGTTTTTGTAATAAAGTCCAGATATGATGGATTTTTCTGCAGAAGCATCATGCCATATACGATATAACGATACCCGCAAAGTGTAGTTTTTAATCCCAATTTCCTAAGAATAAGTTTAATCCCACCATAGGAATACATTGCAATCCCACCAAAAACATTTGATGGAAATATCTTAAAACGTAAAATTCATGAACGCAACAAAAGCTATTCGACAATTTCTTGTCGATATATAGAGTACCTTTACAGTTTATTATATCGACCTGTTTTTCCACTAAATAATGCCTCAGATTTCTTCTGCAGACTATATTATAATTGAAAAAGAGGAACCTTGGCAGCCCCTCTCTTCTTCGCTATACAGTATCTATTTTTCCAGCATCCAATCCAAAATCTTCTGAATATACGTATCCCAGAAATCCCAGTTATGTCCGCCAGGCCCTTCCTCGTATACCAGATCTGCCCCCATATCCTTCATACGGCCATAAGCTTCCTGGTTCATCTTATACAGGAAATCTTCTGTTCCGCATGCCTGATAAAGCTTAGGAGCTGTCTTTTCCTTCTGGCATCTCCTGTACAGTTCAAACAGATCCTTATCGCTCCCGGCCAGCGCTTCCGGATGCTCAAAAATCTCATTCCACGGGAACGGGTTGTCAATGATGCCGACTGCAGATTGCGCATAGGAAGCCGCAATATCCAGCGCGCCGGACATGCTGGCCGCCTTGGAGTACAGATGGGGAGCAGACAATGCCAGATACCAGGCGCCGTAGCCTCCCATGGAGAATCCGGCAATATATGTGTCTTCCCTCTTTTTGGAAACCGGGAAGACACTGGTGATAAACGCTGGAAGCTCTTCTGTAAAGAACCTGCGGTACGCCAATCCCCGATACATATCCTGATAAAAATTATTCCCTGCTGATGCCATCACCAGGGCACAGCATCTGTCCTGGGCATACCTCTCCACATTGCTGTAACGCATCCAGGAGCTGTAATCTCCGTATGCACCGTGAAGAAGATACACCACCGGAAGTCCTGATTCATAACCATACCGGGTCTGAACCGCCTTGTCTACGATCTGTTCATTCCCTGAAGGAGAGGGAATCACTACGTTGAGAGAAATATTATTCTTCAAAGTTGCACTGTAGTAATGACAATCCATACTGGCCATATAAAATACCTCCTGATTCTTCAAAATAATATTCCTAATTATACCATGTCCTCCAGAAAATTCCATCCATATTCTCAGCTTTTATCCTGCTTTTCCAAAAAGGGCAGATGCTTCGGCTCATTCAAGATACTTCTTCACATACATTCCCGTGTAGGATTCAGGACACTGTGCCACCTCCTCCGGTGTTCCCTTGGCAATCACTGTACCGCCCCGGTCGCCGCCTTCCGGCCCCATGTCGATAATATAATCTGCTGTTTTTATCACATCCAGATTGTGCTCAATCACCACAATGGTATTGCCTCCTTCTGACAGCTTCCTGAGGATATCCACCAGTTTATGGACATCTGCAAAATGCAGTCCTGTGGTGGGCTCGTCCAGAATATAGATCGTCTTGCCCGTTCCTCTGCGGCTTAGCTCCGTGGCCAGCTTGATCCTCTGGGCCTCTCCGCCGGACAGCTCCGTGGAAGGCTGTCCCAGACGGATATAGGAGAGGCCTACATCGTAAAGGGTGGCGATCTTACGGTAGACAGAAGGCACATTCTCGAAAAACTTCATGGCCTCCTCCACCGTCATATTCAGCACATCATAGATGCTCTTCCCTTTATACTTTACTTCCAGCGTCTCCCTGTTGTACCGCTTGCCTTTGCAGACCTCACAGGGCACATAGACATCCGGAAGGAAATGCATCTCTATCTTGATGATTCCGTCGCCGCCGCAGGCCTCGCACCGGCCGCCTTTTACATTGAAGCTGAACCGCCCTTTTTTATATCCCCGCTCCTTGGCATCCACCGTGGAGGCAAACAGGTCACGGATCATATCAAACACGCCTGTATAGGTAGCCGGGTTTGACCTGGGTGTCCGTCCTATGGGGGACTGGTCTATGGTGATCACCTTGTCCAGCTGCTCTGTCCCTTCGATCTTCTTGTGCTTTCCGGGAATGGTCCTGGCCCGGTTCAGCTTTTTAGACAGCTCCTTGTTCAGTATCTCGTTAATCAGGGAACTTTTCCCGGATCCGGACACCCCTGTGACTGCTGTCATGATCCCAAGAGGGATCTTTACATCGATATTCTTCAGATTATTCTCCGCTGCGCCGCGGATGGTCAGCCATCCTGCAGGCTTGCGCCGTTCCTTTGGCACAGGGATCTGAATTTTTTTGCTTAAGTATGCTCCTGTGACAGACTCCGGACAGTTGATAATATCCTCCACCGTACCGGCAGCCACCACCTGTCCTCCATGCTCCCCGGCCCCCGGCCCGATATCCACTATATAATCTGCGGCCCGCATGGTGTCTTCATCATGCTCCACCACAATCACCGTATTCCCCAGATCCCGCAGGTGGAACAGGGTGCGCAGAAGCTTGTCATTGTCTCTCTGATGAAGGCCTATGCTGGGCTCATCTAAAATATAGGCAACCCCCACAAGCCCGGACCCGATCTGGGTCGCCAGACGGATTCTCTGGGCCTCTCCGCCGGACAGTGTTCCTGTGGCCCGGGATAATGCCAGATAATCCAGCCCCACATCAATCAAAAATGTGATCCTGGCCCGGATCTCCTTTAAGATCTGTGCGCCGATAGCCTGCTGCATGGCGCTTAACTGCAGATCATCTATAAACCGGCGGAAATCCACAATGGACATGTTGGTGGCGTCAAAGATATTCATATCTCCCACTGTCACCGCCAGAGACGACTGCTTCAGACGCTTTCCTTTGCACAGGGAACAGGGGGTAATCCTCATGAAGGTCTCGTACTCTGCCTTGCTGGATTCTGAATAAGTTTCGCGGTACCGCCGCTCCACGTTCCGCAGCAGTCCCTCAAAGGCCACATCATACACGCCTTCCCCTCTCTGTCCCTTGTAATGGACCTTCACCTCCCTGCCGTCCGTCCCGTAGATCAGCACATGGCGGATCTCCTCCGGGTACTCCTCAAAAGGCGTATCCAGCCTGAAATCATACTCCTTCGCCAGAGCATCTAAAATCGCCCTGGTAAAGCTTCCCTTGTCTGCACAGGACTGCCATCCCAGCACAACGATGGCCCCCTGCAGAATGCTTAAGGACTTGTCCGGAATCATCAGATCCTCATCAAACTCCATCTTATATCCAAGGCCAAAGCAGTCCGGGCAGGCGCCGAAGGGGTTGTTGAAGGAAAAGCTTCTGGGCTCCACCTCGTCGATGCTGATGCCACAGTCCGGGCAGGCAAAATTCTGGCTGAAATTCAGCATCTCCCCATCCGTCACATCCACCATCATCAGCCCGTTGCCCAGGCTCATGGCTGTCTCGATAGAGTCCGTCAGCCTCTTTTCAATGCCGGACCGTACTACCAGACGGTCTACGATGATCTCTATAGTATGCTTTATATTCTTATCCAGCTTAATCTCTTCCGACAGCTCATACTGATTCCCGTCGATCCGAATCCGCACGTAGCCGCTTTTCCTGGCCTGATCCAAGACCTTTACATGCTCCCCCTTCCGCCCCCGTACCACCGGGGCAAGAACCTGTATCTTGGTTCTCTCAGGCATAGCCAGAATCTGATCCACCATCTGATCCACACTCTGCTTCTTGATCTCCCTTCCGCACTTGGGACAATGAGGGATACCGATCCGGGCGTATAAAAGACGCATGTAATCATAGATCTCTGTCACAGTTCCCACCGTTGACCTGGGATTCCGGTTGGTAGACTTCTGGTCAATGGATATGGCCGGTGAAAGGCCTTCGATACTCTCCACATCCGGCTTCTCCATCTGCCCTAAAAACTGTCTGGCATAGGAGGACAATGACTCCATATACCGCCTCTGCCCCTCCGCATAGATGGTGTCAAAAGCCAGGGAGGACTTTCCCGAGCCGCTTAACCCTGTCAGCACCACCATCTGATCCCTGGGAATATCGAGAGTCACATCCTTTAAATTGTGTTCGTTGGCGCCCCGAATTTTAATATATTGTTTTGACATGAAAAAACTCCTTATCGTCTCTCATCATAGTGTATCCCAACTTTGGATTCCGGAAACAATCATATCATATAAAACAGGTTTTTGCAAACATTTGTTCGGAATATTTGAATTAATCGGCCGCCCTCATAAAAGAATGAAGGCGGCCTGTCACATCTGTCTATGCAAACGGTGTTTCAAACGGTCCTGCCGGGGGACTGGTTTCTGCCTCTCCGCCCGGCATATTTCCCGGCCCGGCAGGGTCTCCGGAACCTACCGATTCTCCCGAACCTACCGAATCTCCTGGACCTACCGGCCCTCCTGGATCTCCCGGCCCTACCGGCCCGTCAGCCGGATTCTCCGGCAGGGGGCTGGTCTCCTCCGGGACTGTCTCAGGCATGGTGCCTCCAGGGCCTATAGGAACCTCCAGGGCGGTGGTTGATTCTGAAGCTGAGGATTCCGGTTGAATATCCGGCTGGGTTTCCGGCGCCGGTGTCTCTTGTCCAGGCGGGATGGCCCCTCTGCTTTCTGTCACGCTCTCCGTCTGTACAGGCGGCGCTTGTGTGGCGGGAGCCCCAGTCTGTGCGGGGGCTGCTGCAGACGAAGTTCCGCCTCCTTTGGAAGAACCGGAGGTTTTCTGGCTGTCTGTCCCGTCCAGATGGTAACACAGAACCGGCATGCCGGCAGAAATATTTTCAAATATGACCTTTGCCACTGACGGCGGCAGATTGATACAGCCGTGAGAACCGTTGGTCATATAAATCTTCCCTCCGAAAGAGGAACGCCAGTTGGCGTCATGCATACCGATATTGCCGTTAAACGGCATCCAGTACTTTACCGGAGTCCGGTAAGTGGCGCCTTTGAGCACTGCATCCCTCTGTTTATACGTCAAAGGATATGCCCCTGAGGGAGTGTCATCCCCTCTGGCATGGCTTCCCGAAACAAAATCAGATTCTATCACCAGATTCCCGTCTTTGTAGAAGAACAGATGCTGAGCCGTCAGATTGATCTCCACGTACGTGTTCCCGTAATCATTGGCTCCATGGCTGTTGGCCCTCTGGGTATATACCGGCTCCCGTGTCTGGCTCTCACCGGACAAAAGTACAGCATTAAGCTCTTCCGCCTCTTTTTTCTGATCCATCCTCCAGCCGTAAAAGCCCCTGCTGATAGTGACCGTGGAACCGTATGAGGTCTTAAGAGTCTTTTCCTGATATGCCGTATCATATTGGGATGCCAGCCCTTTTACATAGGCAGCTATCTGCTCCGCATCAAAAGACACCTGGTCGTCCTCCCCTATGGCCATCCACTGGGCAATAGTATCGCCGTCCAGCACCTCTCTCTCATCTCCGAACAGATAGGTCACCGTCATGGTTACATACCGGTTCAGATTTGCCGCCCTTGCCTGAAGTTCCTCATCCTCAGAAGTCTTCTCTGCCTTTTTATATGCGTCCAGCTCTTCCAGATTCAGCTCTGTCTCCAGGTTTGAGATGGCAGCCACAATCCCTGAAGCCACCTTGTCCGGCTCCAGTACAGTCCCCGGTTCCTCAGGAACCACCCGAAAGCCCTGCCCGCTCTCATACTCTGACACATAGGCATCCTTAGGCTCCCTGGCGTTTTCCTCCGAAAGACAGGAAAGACTCTCTATCTTGTCCTGAAGCTTATCCTCATCATAGGCAATCATGGTGGAAATCTCATACTCCGTGCCCTGTGACTGCCACCACCTTAAAGGATCCTGGGCCTCTAAGTATTCCTCCAGACTGCCGTCAAACACAGAATGAAGACCTATCTCCTCCCCGGTTATCCGCTCCGTAACTCCCTCCCGCCCTTTTATGGTAAGGGTATATCCTTCAATGCCTGCTGCTATCAGATCCCTGACTTCCCCGGTGGTCTTATTGGACACATCATGTCCGTTGATCACCGTGTTGGGAAAAAATACGGTCTCATACTGTTTCCCCATATACAGATATAGTCCTGCCGCCGCCCCTGCCGCCGCAAGGACCGTTACCGTTCCGATCGCAACCGCTTTTACAGGAAAGGGCTTTTTCTTTCTGCTTTTTGGTTTAGGCCCTTCACTCATTGAATCGTCTCTTTCCTTTCTACACTTCCCTGCTTTCCTTCAGCAAATCCCTGATTTCTGTCAGAAGCTCCTCTGTGGTAGGCCCTGCCGGCACAGGCGCCGGTTCCGCTTTCTTCTCTTCTTCATGATGAAATTTAGACATAACCACTGCCACAGCCTTCACCATAAAAAACATGCACAGCCCCACAATCAGAAAATCCACAATGTTCTGGATAAAGCTTCCGTAAAGAACCGCTGCCTCCGGAGTCACCACATTCCCGGCCTCATCAAGCACTGCCGGGTGAATCACACATTTGTACTCATTAAAAGAAGCTCCCCCTGTCACGGCTCCCAGCAAAGGCATGAGAATATCATTCACCAGGGAGGTGACAATCTTGCTGAAAGCACCGCCGATGATGACGCCGACTGCCATATCGATAATATTTCCCTTCAATATAAAAGCCTTGAATTCGCTCATGGTTCCGCTTAATTTTTTCTCTAAATCGTTCTTTTTCTTTCCCATATTATCCCCTTTCACCGTGTAAACCCGGCAGATATCTTCTTGTCTGGCCAAACCCTTACGGATACTCCACAATATAATACTCGTACCCATTGATCACCGTAGTCTTCCCGTAGGTATCCCTCCGCTTGAATCCGGTACCGTAGGTGGCGTGGACATGTCCGTGGCAGAACAGCTTGGGCTCATATTTTTCCATCAGCGTCCGGAAGCAGTCAAATCCCCGGTGGGGAAGATCCTCCAGATCGTTCACCTTATAAGCCGGTGCATGGGACACTAAAATATCAAACCCTCTGTGCTTCCACAGCTTCCACCGCAATCTCTTTATCCGCCATCGCATGGCCCGCTCCGAATACTGGTTGCTGGAACCGGGAATATACTCCATAGAGCCTCCCAGTCCCAGAATCCGGATCCCCTTGTACACAAAAATGTCATCTTCAATACAGATACATCCCTCCGGCGGCTTAATTTCATATCCTCTGTCGTGATTTCCCATAACATAAAGCACCGGCACATGGCAGAACGTGGCAAAAAAGCTTAGATAATTTGCTTCCAGATCCCCGCAGGAAATAATCAGATCAACGTCTTTCAGTTTTTCTGGTTCATAGTAATCATACAGATATTTTGACTCATGATCTGCCAGTACCAGAATGTTCATAGGTTCATTCTTCTGTGCGGCTTTTTTCATCTACGTCGGCCCCCTGTAATTTCTGAAGCATTCGGGCCTCATCTGTCAGCTCTTCCGGCTCCGGAACCCGTCCTATCACGTTCTCTGCCAGCCAGTTCATGGTCAGAATCGCATCCGGTCCCAGGCTCTCCCCTTCCTTGCAGCGAATCACCCCGTTCTGAGAATAGATCAGCCCGTCAAAGGGGTGGAAGCTGCCTGCCCGGATAGAATTCTTCAGGAATTCGATCAATCTGTGGGTGCCGTGAGGCATATCCTGGGCACAAATCACGTCAATCACATCCGCCGACATTCCCCACCAGTAGTTTACAGCCTTTTTGCCCTTCATGGCATTGGCCTCGCTGGCCCCTCTGCAGATATTCTTCACAATCCTCTCATAAAATTTCCCCCAGTGCCAGATAGGGACTGCCAGGTTATCCACGCTGCCGTCCTCCCTCTTCATATAAAGCCCGTACTCTCTGGAGGCATGCTCCGGCGTAATCATATCATCTCCGGAAATAAACACGATGCCTTCCTCCGCCAGGCGCTGTCTGGCCCTGTGGTTCTTCACCCTTGACCACTCCAGGCGGATCTTCACATCCGGATTGATCATCCTGGCGCCAAGTGCAAACGCATTGATATTGGACATGGTTCCGTATATAGGATAGTCCGCCACATAGCCCAGCTGATCTGTCTTTGACATGGCAGCCGCGATGGCTCCCATGAGAAATTTACACTCATACATTCTGGGATAATACGTACATATGGAAGTATAAGACACTCCGATGGAGCAGTTGTAAATCCTCACCTCCGGATGTTTTATGGCAGAACGGACACTCTGGTTCACCATCTGCGGCGTGGTGGTAAAAATCACATTGCAGCCGGCTTCGACTGCCTGCTCAATCCCTTCCTCCACCTGATCGTCCGTATTGGCCCGGTCAAAAGCCAGGGTCTTCATCTTTCCGTCAAAGGCCTGCTCCAGGTGCATCCTTCCCAGCTCATGGGCATAGGTCCAGCTGGAGGTATCCGCCGTCTTGGTGTAGATAAACCCGATCTTTAACATGGACGGCTCCACCGTGCCTATGGGAAGCAGCCAGTTTAAAAGAGAAGGCTTCTTGGCCGGGGCTTCCTCCTCCTCCGGATCCTCTATCAGTTCTACCTGGCTTCCGCTGGAGGCCAGCTGAACCTCCTTCCACATTTTCTGAAGATCCGAAAGCATCTCTTTCTCTGTCTTATCCTCCACCTCCGTGTAGCCGGAGATTTTCACATAGATCAAAAACGCATCCGAGCAGGTCAGATCCAGCTTGTCGCCGCCTGCCGCGGTAAATGCCTTGGCAAACCGGTCATACGTAGTCTTAAAGGAAAGACGCTCCTCGTCATCCCACACCCGTTCCGGCTCCTTCCCCATAACCTCCAGCAATTCTTTATAGCTTCCTTCTTTGCTGAACCAGACATCACAGTTAAAGGACACCTGAAAAAAGTCCAGAAACTCATAGTACAGTTTATTCTCTTTGTCGTCTGTCTTCTTGGGAATCAGACGGGTTACCTGGCCCATGATGCTGTATGCACCTACATACTTCATGACGCTGACCCGCTTGTTGCCCTCCTGCACATAAAATTTATTCATAAATTCATAGGCCACAATAGGGTCATGAATTCCTTCGTTAATCTGATGATCATATAAAGAGGCCCATTTGGCTCCGAACTCCGATTTCTCCGGCAAAAGAGGCATAAAATTATGGGCAAATGCCCTGGTACGCCCCTCCGTCTTTGTCCCCACGATTTTTGACAGAGGAATATCCATCACCCCAAGGCTTACCTCTGACACAATCTCTGTGTAGGACAGAATATCATCAAGCACCGGGAGATACGGGTAGTTTCCCTTCTGTAAAGCATCCTGATACTGTCTGCGCCCCTGTTTCAATGCTCCTGAATAATCATATAATGCCATTGTCTTCTCCTATTTATATACCCCTCCTGGTATCGGCACGCGCCGCTTTGCGGCACATTTCTCCAGATTTAACTCCAGGGTGTTATTTTTTCCATTTTATCATTTTCCATGTAAAAAGGAAACCCGTTTTGTTGACGAAATTTTCCCTTGTAAAAGGCAATTCTTTGTCTTATAATAACCATATCCGCCAGTTCTGGGAAGAGTACGGCTTCCGGCTGTATCGGAGGTGTCCGGTCTCACACTGATTATCCCGGGAACACGCTCCGGCTGGCGGATATATTTTTGTTTTGACAGGAAAGATAAAATAGAACGAGGTATACAGACAATGAAGCGTTCCCGCCAGCTGCTGAGCATCACCATCATTTTCTTCTGGGCATCCGAATACTGCCATATGCCCTATTTCACTCCCTATCTGCAGACCCTGGGATTTGCCGCCAGTTTAATCGGCATCATGACCGGGATGTACGGGTTCACCCAGATGTTAGTCAGGATCCCGCTGGGGATCGTCACGGATGTGACCGGGTGTTACAAGAAAACCATTCTGATGGGTACAGTTTTTACCACCGTTTCTTCCTTCGGGCTGATTTTCGCAACCCATTTTGTGACGATTATCATCTGCCGCATTCTGGCAGGAATCGCCGCGTCCTCCTGGCTTGCATTTACCATTCTGTACGCTGCCTACTACCAGGCGGAAGAAAGCGTCCAGGCAGTAACCAATGTCAATGCTTTCAACAGCGCCGGAAAGCTTCTTGCATTTATCCTGGGGCTGGTGACCGCTTCCCTCTGGGGCTACCGGATTCCTCTGGTGTGCAGCTTTCTCACAGGGGTGGCCGCTATCATCTGTGCCGTTCAGCTAAAGCCTATCACCTTAAAGAGAGAACCTTTCCAGGTCAGCCATGTAATTGCCGTGTTCTCCAACCCGGCAGTTCTGTGCGCTTCTTTCTTTGCCATTATCATGCAGGCCTTTCTCCAGGGCACCGTATTTTCCTTTACCTCTACCGTAGCCAAGGAGCTGGGCGCCTCTGCCTTTGAGATCGGCTTTAATACGGTTTTATTTACCTTGGTTCAGATTCTGGCCGCAGGTTTTATCGGAAAAAAGGTGCTGAAATTATTAAACACCAGCCAGGCAGTGACCCTGGGCTTTTTCGCCATGGCCTTTTCCTGCCTGCTGGTGGCATATGGTAAAAATATGTACTTTCTTTACGCTGCACAGATTATCGGCGGCGTCAGCAACCTGATGGCTAACTCGGTCCTCATGTCCATGATCATCCGATTTGTCCCCCAGGAGAACCAGTCCACTGCCATGGGTCTGTTCCAGGCCCTCTACGGGATCGGCATGACTCTGGGGCCTGTGATGACCGGTCAGATCGCCGGGGCCGCCGGCTATGGCACCGCCTATCTGGTTATGGGAGCCATGACCTTTATAGCTGCCCTGCTGGCCCCCATTATGCTTAAAAATATGAACCGGTGATTTATTTTGCCTGCCCTTCCATTTTCTGCGCCATCTTCTGTGCGATCACGATAAGGACAATGGCCGCTGCCGCCAGAACGGCGGAGCCTATGAAGCCCATGGTATACTTTCCTGTAGAATCATAGAAGTAGGCGCTGATCTTCGGTCCCACAAAAGCACCGATACCGTAACCGATGAAAATCAGGCCGTAGTTCCTGTTATAATACTTCGATCCGAAAATCATGCGGACCATAGGTGCAAACACAACCAGAAGCCCTCCGAAGGAGAAGCCTACCAGAACCACGCACAGGATAAAGAAGGGCAGTGTTGTGGCCTGTGTCAGCATCAGCATGGATGCCCCGTTGATAATCATCAGAAGAATCAGGCTCTTCCAGCCTTTCAGAATATCATAGATAAATCCGAATCCGATTCTCCCGCACATGTTGGACAAGGTCATGATGGACACGCACAGGGCAGCTGTCATAGCTGTCTGCCCTACCTGCCTCTGGGCAATAGGGCTTGTGAAGGAAACCATCATGGTACCTGCCGCATTGGCAAAAATAAACATGAGAAGCAATACCCAGAAGACCGGTGTCTTCACCATCTGCCCTAAATTGTAATCCTTCGTCTTCAGTGCCTTTGCCTGCTCTGTAGAAGGCTTCCACCCTTCCGGTGTCCAGCCCTCCGGACATGGCACGATCATCCATGCCACGGCGCCTACGCCGATTAAAAATACGATCCCCAGTATCCGGCAGGTCATCTGTGCGCCGAACCGGCTGATCAAAGCCTGGGCAATAGGGCTCATGATGAAGGGGCCGCAGGATGCTCCTGCCTGTACCAGGCCGGAGATAGAACCGGAACGGTCAGGAAACCATTTTAAAGCAGTAGGCAGACAGGCCGGATAAATCATGCCGCCGCCTGCACCTGCCATGAGTCCGTAAAAAATATACAGCTGAGGGATGCTGGAGGCAAACCCTGTCAGGAACCATCCCCCGGCAAACAGGGCCAGGCCCATGTAGATAGTGATTCTGGGGCTTAACTTCTCAGCCAGAGAACCGCCGATAAATCCTACTGCACAGTACGTAAACATATAGATGGTGTAGGCAAGGGCGAAATCCGAATCGCTCCACCCGAACTTGGTGGTCAGCGGGATACAGAACAAACTGAAATATGCTGTGGCGGAGGTAAACAGGCTTTGCAGCCATACACCTGCAAACACTCTCCACCGGGTTGCTTTTGTTATCTTCATCTTTCTATTCTCCTTTATATTTTAATTCTGCTTCTTAAATTTTACAGTTTATCTGGCAGATTCCATTTCCTTATGCCGTCTGTCCAGCACCTCCATGATGCCGTCATACTCTTTATCCAGGTGATAAAATGCCAGAAGAACCAAAAGTCCTGCAAACACTACCACAGGCGCATAGTAGAACATGATCCGGATTCCCTTCATGGCACTTTCGCTCTGAACCGCCAGGGCCCCGTCATACCCGAATGCTCCCAGCACCCAGCCGATAAAGGCGGACGCAAAAGCGGATCCAAACCGAACCCCCAGGGAAGCCGCCGAATACACAAAGCCCTCTGCACGGGTTCCCGTCCTGTACTCCCCGTACTCAATGCTGTCCGCGATCATTCCGAACTTGGTTGCGGAGATACAGGCCACACCTACGCCTCTTAAAATCAGTCCTGTATACATGCCGGCAAGGGAAGTCTCCGCCGTAAAAATCAGCAGCACCTGCCCTGCAAGCCCCATTCCCGCTCCGCCGTACAGCGCCACGTTTCGCTTTCCGATTTTCTGAACCAGGGGAATAATCAAAAGGGGCACCAGGATGGAAGCAAAGGTGGAACACATCATCATGGTCTTATTGTACCCTGCATCCTGAATCACATATTTTGCAAAATACAGATTCATGCCATAAAGGCTTGTCATGGCCGTGTAGAAAATATTCACCATCAGCATGATGAACCAGTACTTGTTGGCAAACAGAATCTTCACTCCCTGTCCCAGGGTAATGGAAGATTTTTTCCCTGTCTTCTGCTCCATGACCCCGGAGCCTACCCGCTCTTTACATCCCAGAAACGTAATCATAAACAGGATAACCGACACAATACCTATCATCAGAAAGGTCTTCTGCCATCCTCCCGGCCCGCCGCCAAACCGTTCCACCATATCCGGCGCATAAGAGCTGATGACAAACACCCCCAGAGCCCCCAGGCTGGCACGGCTGATGGAAAGAATGGCCCTCTCATTCTGCTTATTGGTCATCACACTGCTCAAGACTCCGAAGGGCACATTCATGGATGTAAAAATAAAGGTAGCCATCAGGTTATAAGAAAGAAATGCATAAACCGCCTTTCCCGTCTCCCCCAAATCCGGAACCGTAAACAAAAGCACACAGCCAATGCAGTAGGGAATGGACATCCACAAAAGCCACGGCCTGGCCTTCCCCAGAGGTGAATGGACATTCTCAATGACAAATCCCATCAGCATATCCGAGATCCCGTCAAATATCTTGCTAAGAAGAAGGATGGTTCCCACCACCCCCGCACTGATACAGGCCACATCCGTATAAAAAAACACAATGTAAGAGCCAATAGCCCCATATATAAAGCAAAAGGAAAAATCTCCCAGCCCATAGAAAAAATACTCTGCCAATCCGATTTTTTCTGTCTCCGCCTTATTCTTAAACCCAAAATTTTTCATGCCCGCCCTCTTTTCTTATGTCGTTCCTTTCAGCCATACGCCACATTCCTCTGGGACCGACTGCCGTCTGGCTGAACCGCCGCACTTCCTATGCCTGCAGTGTCCCCAGATCCAGAGCCACATCCCTGCCGTTAAACTTCCCTGCCGCCCTGCTGGTTCCCATCCAGTAAACCATATCCGAGATATCCTCCACATCTAAAAACGGAACCCCTGCATACATCTCCTTGTAATCCTTAAAATCCTTTCCTGTCAGCTCATTGATAAACTGCACGTACTCCATAGTCTCGCACATAGGCGTCTTCACCTTGGTAGGACACAACGCATTCACAATAATCCCCTTGCTGCCAACCTCTTTTGCCAGAGTCTTGGTAAGCCCCAGAACCCCCCATTTTGCCATGCAGTAGGTAGCCAGCTTGGGTGTCCCGTAAAGCCCGCTGGTAGAAGCAATATTAATAATCCGCCCGAATCCCTGCTTTAACATATACTGAACCGCATACTTATTGGTCCTCCATGTCCCGATCAGGTCAATACTTATCACCTTCTCCACCTGCTCGTCTGTCAGTTCCCATGTATTCCCGAAATTAATTACCCCTGCATTAGCCACAACCACATCCAGCCGCCCGAATCTCTCCCAGGCATCCGCAAACAGCTTCTCCATATCCGGCGTACTGCAGATATTGGCTTTCACCGCCAAAACCTCAGCTCCCAACTCATTCAGCATCCTCACCGTCTCCCGATACCTTTCATCCTCTGGATCCAGCATATCCGCCAGCACCACATCAAACCCATTCTCCGCAAACTTCACCCCGTGAGCTCTCCCCTGCCCCATGGCTCCTCCGGTAATCAGTACGACCTTCTTCTCTTCCCTCATCCTCTTCTCTTCCTTTCCCTTATTTTGCATTTTGCAATGACTAATTGCCAAAAAAGTAACAATCCTTTTTCCCCACTATAAGGACTCAACCCCTTTTAAAGTCAACCCGAAAAAGCGCACAAAAAAAGCAGGACGCTTTTATGCATCCTGCACAACTCTTTTCATCTAAAATTTCCTCAAGGCACCAGTACATCGTTGCACTAGCCTTCCGCCTCCTCAATCGGAAACCACACAATATGCCAGTTAAAATACTCCTCCGCCGGCTTTGTCATACAAACCACCTGGGTAACCACATCTCCCTTCAGTTCCAGATTATTCTCCCTGAGATACTCAATCCCTCCTCTGAGGCTATCCACCGACAGATACTGCCCCGAACGGGACGGAACACAGGTATGGACACACATACAGGCCGGATAAAACTGCACCTTATCCGTCTTCTCCACCCCCAGAAACCTGGCATATTCCTCATTGACCCCCAGCCCAAACTCAAAATTCCCCTCCCCCTTCTTCACATCCCTCTCATAAAATAGGGCGCAGGAATACACAAAGGGCGTCCTGGCCGACCACTGGGAAACCAGTTCCAGATCCTTCTTATCCTTAAAAAGTGTATAATTTTTCTGGGTATTCATCCGGTAAATCCCCGGCCTCTGCCGGATCTGGTATTTTCCTACACTGCTCCAGGCATCCTCAAGCATTTCCTGGCTCTGCCGAATCCGCTTCAGAAGGTTCATCTGCCGCACAATCTCATGCTCGATTCCCTCCTCCACAGTCTGCATCCGCTTCTTAATCTCCGGCAGGCTCTCACTGCGGAACAGCTCCGCCACCTCCTCCAGGGTAAACCCATAGCTCTGATAATGCCGCGCCCGGAGAATCATATGCAGATCCCAGGTATTATAATACCGATACCCGGTCTCCGCATCCCGGACAGGCCGTATGATCTCCCGGCTCTCATAATACCGGATTGCCTCCGCAGAAATCCCCAAAAGCCCTGCCATTGTCCCAATGCTGTACTTGTCATACATACGTCATTCTCCAAACTCTCAAGTAGTTTGAGGGGTACCCTGATTCCTCTGAAAAATCCTCCTCAGCATAACCACCGATGCGGCAGCCAGAACCAGCTCCGCCAAAGGCTGGGCATAGGGCAATCCATAAAGCGGGAACAAGGCATTGAGAATAAACAATGCCGGAATCTCCAGTATAATCTTCCTCATAATGGCAAAAATCAACGCATTCTTTCCCATTCCCAGAGCCTGGAACACGCCTACTGCCAAAAAATCCATATAAATCAAAGGCTGTGCAAGACACAGCCCCCGCAAAAACCGGGTGCCATAATCCACAATGGCCTGGTTATCCATAAACATACGGACCAGCCCTCCGGCCCCCAGATAGTACCCTGCTGCCACAGCTACCGTAGCCGGAAGCATCAGCCTGATGGCAAATAAAATGCTGCCCTTCATCCTCCGATGATTCCCGCTGGCAAAATTATAGCTGATTAAGGGCATAACCCCCTGGGAAAAACCCAAAGCAATCTGAAACGGAACCATATTCACCTTCTGGGCAATCCCCATGGCCGCCACCGCGTCCGCGCCATACGAAGACGTAAAATTATTTAAAATCGTAGACCCGGTCACATTCAAAAGATTCTGTATGGAAGCCGGAACCCCCACCGCACAGATTCCCAGAACAATCGCCCTCTCAAATCCCATCTTGCCCGGATTGATGCACACATACGTACTCTTTCGCTTCACATAGAGCAGCACAAAGAAATACCCGCAGGCAAAGCAGTTAGACAAACAGGTGGCAAGTCCCGCTCCCGCAGCCCCCATATTAAATCCCCAGGGAAGAATAAAAATGGGATCCAGAATCATATTCAAAATACATCCGCTCATAGTCCCGATGCTGGCATGGAGAGAAGCCCCCTCAGACCGGACCATATAAGCCATCACCACATTCAGAATCGCCGGGGCTGCGCCGCAGGTCACTGTCCACAGCATGTAGCTGTCCGTAGCTGCCCGTGTCACCTCGTCCGCTCCCAGCACAGTTAAGAGCGGCCCCTTAAATATAGTACACATCAGGGAGAACAAAAACCCGGAAAACAAAGAACAATAAAACCCAAAAGCCGAGCTTCTCCTCACCGTCTCATAATCCCGGCTCCCCAGAGCCCGGCTCATCATGCTGGAGGTTCCCACCCCAAACAGATTATTCACCGCATTAAATGCCAAAAGCACCGGATAAGCCAGAGTCACCGCCGCATTCTGCACCGGATCATTTATCATTCCCACAAAATACGTATCCGCCAGGTTATAAATTACCATAACCAGGGAACTTAGAATCGTGGGAATGGTCAGCTTTGCTATAGCCTTTGGTATGGGCATTTTCTCAAACAGCAGCACCTTCTGATTTTCTTCCAATTATAAAACAGCCCCTTTCTCATCATTAAAACCAGGGCCCTGTTCCCCCTTACAGCAGGGCTCCTCTACTTACATATTTCTAATAAACCCAATTTTTCTTTGAGCCTGGACAACATTCTGTATACTGTCCCCATACTCCAGCTCCTTTATGGCTTTCTCAACATCCTCATACAGAATTCTCTGCATTTCCTCTCTGGTATAGGCCTTTTTATCCTCTGCCAATACCCGGCTGGCCGTATATACAACCGCCGTTTCAAGAAGCTTTCTCGCCTCCCGGCCGTTGCCAAAATTGTCATCGGCAGCCCGTTTCCGGAAATAAGAAAGCAATGCCTCCCGGGTACCTTCATCCGGATGATACTGGCTGTTTTCTGCCAATTTGAAAAATATCCTGACCATATCATCCGGGCTGTAAGAATCAAAATAAATAGTAGAAGTAATCCGGCTTTTGATTCCCGGGTTTGCATCCAGAAAATCCTTCATCTTGTTATTTCTGTCACTGACCTTCCTGCCGCCGTAGCCTGCAAATATCACCAGCTTGTCCGTAGAATGGTTCTCCAGCTCAATCACCAGCTGGGCAAGGGCTTCCTTGGTAAAAGAATCGCTGTCTCCATTGTCCCCCACCAGAGAGTAGGCCTCGTCAATCACGATGATATCGTTCTCCTCAAACACCTCCTTGGTCTTGGGTGCAGAATGGCCCACATATTTTCCCTTCAGCTCCGCTCCATTGACGCAGATAAACCGGTTATCACTAAGGAGACGCTCTTCCACCATAAGCTGCCCCATCAGTTTTGCCATGGTTGTCTTGGCTGTCCCCGGCGCTCCCAGCATAACATGGACATTGTGGTAGCCTCCCCCTGAAAATCCCATCTTCAGCCGTATCTGGTTATATTTCATCACATTGACAATATTGAGGATTTGCGTCTTCACATCCTCCATGCCGATAAGCTCCTGCATCATCCGTTCTCTTGCACTTCCCGTTTTTCTTTCCTTGTTGGCTTCATTTACAGGGTAAGCCCTGCAGAAACGGTCCATAAAATCAAAATCCCTATTCTCAATGGGACGCTCACCCGGAGACTTCCAATCCTTCACTGCATATTTTATCACATTCTCAACCAGCTTACACTTATTCCGGTCTGCCATTGCCGCCACAATATTTACTAACCGCCCATAATTAAAACCCTTTTTCACCGATATCCCATTGGCAGAAAAATTTCCTCTGACCAGCAGTCTGTAATACTTCTTCCTGTCTTCCTTTTTCAGATACACCGATACCTCATCCGCCAGAAAATTGAGAACAATATAATTCCACTTGTTCCTGGCTTCGCTTATGAAGCATTCGTCTAAATCTTCCTCCTCCCATCCGCCATAATACGAACTCTCCTGCACATAAATAATATATACCTTGTCATTCCCGCGAAAATAATTCAGGCCCAGTATAAACGCTTCTTTGCTTTCATACGCATCTCCCGCGCAAATCCCAAAATGAGCCCTGGCGATGATACACACGGAATCATGAGTACACCCCATCCAATACGGCATATGGGCCACACTGTTTTGGCCGCCCATCATAAATATATCATTCACTCCGAACGTGCTGTTATTTTCTCCCTCAAACAGATTCATCCGGAATTCATAATCATGAATCACCGGAATCTGCCGGGGATTTTCATCCCACTCCGAAAGGTTGGACTCCGTCTCGTCAAGATGCTCATCATTTTCCTCGTCTGCATCCATATCGTGTTTGCGGTTAAATCCCGCCGCCAGATAGGTTACCGCCAGATAGCCCTGCTCCAGACTATCCGTATTGATTAGAATATATTTAGGTTCATTTTCCTTGACAATCAGTTCATCCAGCTGAGAAAACTGGACCGCTCCCATTTTTACATCTGCCCTCAAATTCTTTACATCTACCAGCGAGGGAATCTTCAGATAGGAAACCTTCTCCATCCATTTGTTGTTAATAACCGCAATGTGTACATATGGTTTTAAAAGCGATAATTTTTTTCTCATTATACCCCTCCTTCTGCAATATGTCCTATGGTTTATGGTTCCGATTCCATATCCATAGTAGCAGACGGAGACAGGCAATATTGCGCAGTCTTTCCTTTCCTGCTGTCAGCATAACCAGACGTAATCAGCCATAATATTCTGCTCCGGCCCGCAGGCGCTCCCTCAACCGGTTGCGGGATTCCTCCGGAGAAACGATAAAACAATCGCAGCAGTACTGGGCCGCCCACAATTCCACACCGCCGGTCGCAGATTCCAGAGACACCTTCAGCCAGGTAATCCCCTGCGCCCTGTAAAACTCCCTGTCATGGTTCAGATATTTCATCAAAATCTTATCCGATGCCGGCTCAACCTTTGCACTCTTTCCGAAGACATCCACGATGGTATTCATAATATAATTTCTTCCTGTATCCCTGCACAGCAAAACCATATGCTTCTTTTTTCCGCCGAACATCACCGGATGCTCATACCGGTACTTAACTGGATTGAAGTTATCGACCCTGTGGGTATTTTCGATTTCAACCTCCTCAATATCTGTAATCCTGTCAATCCGCATATTGACAATACTCTGATATTTTTCATTATAGGCCAGAAGATAATAAAATCCGTTGCTCCACATCAAATGAATCGGTTCGATTCTCTTGGGATAGCCCGGACGTGGAACCAGCTTCTTCTCTCTGTCATAATAACAGTATGTAATATTGGCACAATTCCGGTTATTGATAATCCGGTTCAGATCATCGATATTCATAAGCAGCAGGGAATCCTCATCCCTGGCCTCCCAGGCCACATCAAAATATTTGCTCTTTGGAAAGGATTTGGGCCTGAGCTTCACCAGCTTCCTCACAATATCTGTGATATCGTCCTGGCTGAAATAGCTGTAGGTTTCAATTGCATCCTTCAGCGTCAAAAGCTCCGCTGTCTTGAAGCTGTTCTCATAATAATAGTATTTTTTCGGAGCCCGCCCTTCTGCATCTGCCCGATAGCTCTTATATTCACCATCCTTTTTCATAAGGCAGGAAACACAGTACCCATAACGGTACAGAAAGTCATTGTAATCAGGTCCTGCCGGAAAGATTTTGTCTGTCAGCTCCTCCAGGGTACGCTTTACGGTATCCAAGCTTATCACTGCATCGGACGAAGAGATGTGTCCGAATTCCATATTTACTTTATCCCTGATTTCAGAAGCAGACATGGGATGGTCCTCATCTGAGTGATTGGCCAGAATCTGCAGAATATAGAACAGATTCAGACGGGAACTGTCCGGTTTCCTACTATCCGCCATGTTTTCGCCTCTTTTCGTATAATTACGGATTCGCCTTATTCCAGTCAGTAAATGCCTTAAAGATACCATTTATCGCCGCGGGCGTATAGTTCTGGCCCTGCAGTTTGATTTTAATCTGTTTCTTCAAATCCGCCTTCCATGCTTTCTTAATCCACTGGGTAACGTTTGGATTGGATTCGGTTAAGAACCACCCTGCGCTGTTATACCATGCATTGTAAAATGCAGGCAGAAGCGACTGTTTATACTCATATTTCGATTTATTCAGATAATAATTGTTAAAATCCACATTATTAAAATATGACATTTTCTTCCTCCTTGGCAAAAAGCTTCCGCTGTTTTGCGGCATCTTACAACCCTTTTTCCGTACCATTCTTCCTTTCATTGGAAGGCTGGCCATATTTCCGGCGCATCCCACCGCAAACGGAATCAAAAACATACCGGAATCATCCTTTTCCGTGTGTCCTTTATGCTTTCAGCTCCTTCATCCCATGGAATCTATCAGTGTTTTTATGACGGTCCCGTCTTTTGTTTTCCAATAGGCAGGGCCGTTGAGGGTTTCAATCCTTTTTTCTATCTGATTTTTCTTTCTGTACAGATTGATAGAATCGATCCCTGCCTGAGACGACGCCCTGTAATAGCCTATTTTTTCACCTTTTCTGTTGTAATAAGGCTTTTTGTCCTCATCCAGCAACAGCATATAGCACTCTCTGTCCGCCTCATCATACTCTGCAACCGCAAAATGCCGTACGCCGTCGTATTCTAAGACAAATTCCGTGCCGTCCTTTATTTTGCCGGCATTGTAAAGGTCGGTGAAGCTTACAATCTTCCTCTGCATTGTGGATTTAGGCGTCCGCCCATAATGCTTTTCATCCAGCGACAAATATATCTCATCAAAAATACTCCGGTAATGCTGGTACACAACACAGGTAAGCCTGCTGTCATTGACATAATCCTTGCTTTGTTCTACATCTGTGAAGATTTCATCCAGCTGCTCCGTAAATTCCTCATAGATGGTCTTGCACAGCCCGGTATTGACCAGCGCCATGGGAGAGCCATGGACAGGCTCCCGGAGATTATTGGCGTACTGCTCCAGAAGGTACCTGCCATCTCCCTTCAGCTGGGGATGTTCAATGCATTTTCCTATGACATAATCATAAAATTCCTGGTAGGTAATCTGCGTATAGCTTTTATCGTACGGCTTCTGCTTCGGGTCAGGCGTAATGAACAGGCAGATAACCTTCTGTCCAATTTGCTTGTGCTTTTCCACATAATCCCGGTAGTCCCGGGTCTGGCCCACCTCCGTGCCGTTCATATTCTCCCGCGCCTTCACCTTGTTCTCAATTACCAGAATAAGCTGGTCGCTCTCCCCGAATACGTCGATAGACCTTTTTTTCTTGTCCGATGTGAAGAACGTCTTTTCTGTCTGAAAACGAACGTCGTCCAGCTTCATATCAAAGATTTCTTTCAGAGACAGCTCCGCCTTCTCATTCTTTATCATGTACAGGGTTAAAAGCCTTACAAGGGGATAATGCCCCAGACAGAGACTGGAACCAGGGTCCAGAAGCCAGCTCATGAAAGAACTGTGCCAATGTTCCGTATGGGTCTGCCCCACAATGGTAAACACATTGGTCTTTTCCTGGAAATATTTCAGCTGCTGAAATTCCTTGCTGGCTAACAATAACTCCGCTTGCTCAATGGTCAAAACAATCCCTCCTGGTATTCTGAAAATTTATTATAAAAATTCACCGATGCCTTTTTTGCCGCCAAGACCGCCGGCCTGGGAATTACCGCCGTGGGGTTTTATTCCAGGCATGGCCTTGATGACAAAGGCCCTGTCATTGCCTTCACACTTCGTAAGCATCTTTTTCAGCTGGCCGATTCCCTGATCCCTGTTGTACCTTGTACTTACATAGTACGGACACCCCTGAACTGTATGCTCCTTCTTTGTCTTAAAATAATTTATCTTGTTTATGGGCAGCCGCTTCTCATCCACATCTTCCTTGCGTGCAACTGCCGTAATGCTGCCGTCATCTGCCATGGCATTAACCATCCCCGGGTACCTTCCTGCAATCACGTCAAACACATCATGCATCAATTCAGAAAGCTTATAGGCCTGGCGGGGTTCTCCCCACAGGGTATACACATACTGGTCGCTGCCGTCGGGGGCTTCGATGATGTCCGGGCCGTCTGAGCCATCTGTGATAACCGGGTCTTCGGTAATGTCCGGGTCTGCAATAATATCCGGGTCTCCGGCAGTACTCGTGTTTCCCCCGTCTGTGTCCGCCTGACCAGTTCCGCTGGCGCCGATGTCTTCCCCATAGGCGTCTGTACAAGCTGTTTCATTGCCGCTGTTGGTTTCTCCGCCGCTGCCGGTTTCTTCGCTGCCGACAACATACTGGAAATAAAATCCTGACATCGGCAGACCGAATTCCACAAGCCTGGGTTTTAACACCCCGTCAATCCACTGGTACTGCCCGTAGTGGCGGTACATATAACAGGTACTCACATTTTTAGCATCCACCTGCTTGTACTTCTTCTGGTCGCTGTGGTTCTCATATTCCTCCTGTGAAAGAAATACCGGATTTTTAAGTCCCGGATGTCTGGCATTCACGGAATCTATATAGGCTTGTCCTCTTTCCTCAATAAGTCCCATAACAAAGGCCCAGGCAAGGTCAAAGGCCGAGTTAAAATATTCCGTGCCGTATTTTTCATACCCTGCCGCCCCGGCCAGCCGGAACTTGGTATAGGTGGACTTTTTAAAAGTGTTATTGTCGTATTTTTTCAGGAAATCCTTCAGTGAGATAGTTCCCGTGCCGGTTTTGGCAGGAGGTACAGGCTTCTCAGTCCCACCTTTGTCATCCTTTGTTCCTGTCCTGTTATCCTTCCCATCTGGTTTTACGTCCGATTCTGAATCTGGTTTTATGTCCGGCTTTGAATCCGGTTCCGCCTCCAGTCTTCCATCCGGATATTGAAAAACAGATTTTATCCCTGCATTAACAAGCTTATCATGTATCACTTCAACGAAATCTTTATTTGTACCATCATTATCGTTACTGCGGGGTATCACTCTTCCCATAATTTTACGGCACTGTGTAATTGTCAGATACTTTTTTCCATAAGCAGGCTGATTATTCGTTTTCTCTTTATACAGTTCCTTATCGTGTTCCCTTTTATATAAGCTTTTTCTCAGAAACTGGTCTACATCAGCAATTTCAGAAAAGATCTCGTTAAACTTTCTTAGCTCCAGCTCTGCATTGGTATTGATTCTGCCATTGGAAAACCGTTCTGTTCCCAATCCGGTGTTATCATCCTTGATAATGTCATGGATTGCCCCAAGATTAATCGGCAAAAAGAACAAAGAGTCAAACTCATAATCTCCGCCTGCAGCCGCAGTTTTTCTGGACATCATTTCAAGCAATGTGGCGTAGCTGGAATAGTAGGCATCATCAATAAACGCAATCATTGCCTTACATCTTGTACTAATCATGTTATCATAGTATTGTTCTATCCATGACTTTGAATCCTCGTCAAAAGCCGTATCAAAATATACTCTCAGTCCATACTTTTGGCACACTTGGTAGACAATATCATCTAATACTTCTTTATAATCATCCGATTTATAACTGATAAAGACATAATCATCCTCATCGTCTTTTGTGCGCAGACAATTTTTCTTTATCCAACTGATGTTTCCAGATTCCGCCGATTTCTTTCTGGCTCTTTTTTGTTCATCTGTCATCGTATTTTAATTCCTTTCATGATTATAAATTCAATCGGTAAATCCGAAGTCCGTCAAACAGCTTCAGCATAGCCAGCATACACTCCATGGGATCCATATCCTTATCCTGCTCTTCCTTGTCAAGGCGTCTGTAGTTCTCCTTTGCCTGTTCCTCAGACACCTCCTCCTGATTCTTATCAAAGCCAGGTATCATATCCTTATGCTGTCTGACCAGCTCCCTTTCAGCCCTGTCAGGCGTACCGTATTCCCACCCCATATCCGTGTGTTCCTGCAGCCACCTCTGATGTTCAAGGACTCCGATTTTCAGCAGCTCCTCTTTCGTAAAGCCGTCTAAAAGTTCAAAATCTACTGCTTTATCCGTATAAAAACATCCGATTTCATTCAGATACCTGGCAAAGGCCTTGGCCTGGTTAATATTATACAATTTGTACTCCAGGGAAAGTGCTTTGAAGGACTCCCCAAAGGAATTCAGCAAAGCCTTGTCCGTAAGGAATTTTTCTTCCTGCCCCGCCTTCCTTGCATTCCTCCATGCATCCACACAGTTCCATCTTCCGTTAAGAACCATCGCAAAATTGTACAGATTCATGAAATTACTGCTGGACAGATAATTCTGTCTTCCGTTCCGGATGTTTGCCGTGATCCCGGTGCCAACCGTAAGCTTAATCTCCGTCAGATCCACGATTCTTTCAATATCCTCCTGGAAACCGGAGATACCGCTGCTGCTTTTTATGTACATGCCGGAATACGCTTTCAGCTTAGGCGCTTTTTCTCCCTCCTTGTTACGAGAAAGCCAATCAATATACTCATCCTTAAAGCTGTTAATCTTGGAAATCTCTTTCTCATCAAACAGATAATCGGCCTTTATGCCGTTGCCGGAAAAATCAAATGCGCAGCCCATGGGATGCAGCTCGTTTTTGGAATTCCTTCCGTAAGCTGTCCGGTCCCAGCACTGCAGCTCATCGCACAGCATCAGCATGTAGGCCAGAGGATGCAGCTTCGCCTGAAACGGAATATTGCCCTTTCCCTTATACCAGACATGCATTCCGGGCCTCTCCGGATCCATATTGGGATTGGCAATACAGAATTTATACAGGCTGTTATGCATCAGAATCGCAGTAAGGGAATCCAGATATTCTGTCCCAAGCTCACATTCCATCTCCTCAAACAGCTTTTTAAAAAGAACCGTAGCGCTGAAGTATGCGTGATCCATAAAGTAATTAAACTTATCCGGCTGTGTGGGCTTTTCTTCCAGATAGGAAAGCATCTGTTTTTCATCACAGCCGTATACTTCCCCCAGCTTTTCGGTCAGCGCATATGCAAACAGTTCATTGGTAGTTGCAAACTTCTTTCCTCCATACAGCTCTCCAAGCTTGTCTTTCACGGCTTCATCAATGGAAGTAAAGGGCTCAAGAGTATGGTATGCCATGAAAGGCTGGGATTCCCTCCCTTCTCCATGGGCCTCAAAATAAGACGCAACCTGTTCAAAGGGCAGTTCGAAGGGATATCCAATATCATGGAACAGAGAGGCAAGCCCCCAATACCGGAGATAGTGACAGGCCGCCTGGTGTTCCTCTGTCAGATTATATTTCTTTTTATATGTATCTCTGTATATGGAATTGGACTGATAGATTGCCAGCCCAAGGGCGAAAACATACACGGAATGGGAATAATGATCCCGATGCTTCATCAATAATCCGCTTCCATTAGCCTCAAACTCCGAAAGAAGCTCTATCATTCTTCTGGTCTTTTCATACTCGCCTACAAACATCTCCAGATAACAGAAATAGACGTCAAAAGCGTCCTCCTTTTTCCCGGAATTCAAAAAACGTTCAAGAGCATTCTCAAGACACAGCCGATCTATATCCATCTGCATATTGTAGGGAATCTGCCCTGCCCCCATACTGCTTCCCAAAAACTTCTTTCCGGTTTCCTCTCTCTTTGCCTTTTCCTGGTCAAACCGCAAATCTTCACAGCAGTCTCTGATAAATTTCAAAGCCGATGCTTCCAGACCATATTCCGTATATTTTCTTTTTCCTGCAGAATTTTTGAGCATAGAATATCCCATATACAGCCTCCATTCGTCATTTTATATTTTTTTACTTTAATTCTACATGTTTATACATAAAAAAGCAACGTTTTCCTAGCCTGTTCAGAAATAATCCTCTTCCCTTTTTTTATAAAATATGCTACAATACGTAATCAGTAAAAACAACCGCAAACTTTCATGATAGAGGCGCGGAATTCAAGAGTAGCAGGGAACCGGTACTACCAGTACCAACAGGCCGGATCGCCGTTTCCTGGGAAAGGGGATTTCGCCGAAGAGGCCTACGCCGGTCCGGCGGGTAAGCTTCTGGGACGATGCAGAATATGCATCGTACTGTCACAAATGTGGAGCGCTATCTGTGTTGTCGGCACACTGTGTTTTTTGCAGAAACATACGCCACAGACGCGTCTCTTCGGAGATTCAGCTGTTTGTGGCGTTTTTATATGTACAAATAATTCAAAAAGGAGAAACGACATGTACCCCGCAAAAAAGAACGTGTTTTTGACTCTGGGAGCCATTCTTCTTCTGACCCTGGCTTGTTCCATCACCGTTATGGCAGCCGAGGGGGATGCAGAATATGTTCCCGCCGTGTACTCTACCTTCTGGGCCCTGGTTCCCCCTGTGGTGGCAATCGGCCTTGCCCTGATAACGAAGGAAGTGTACAGCTCCCTGTTTGTTGGAATCCTGATGGGAGGGCTTTTATACTCCGGTTTTCAGTTTGAAACCACCATCACCCATATTTTTGAGGATGGAATCATCAGCGTCCTGTCAGACAGCTACAATGTAGGTATCCTGGTATTCCTGGTTATCCTGGGCACCATGGTGGGCCTTATGAACAAGGCAGGCGGTTCCGCTGCTTTCGGCCAGTTCGCCGCCCAAAAGATCCACAACCGTGTAGGCGCCCAGCTGGCTACCATTCTCTTAGGCGTCCTGATCTTCATTGACGATTATTTTAACTGCCTGACCGTGGGAAGTGTTATGCGCCCTGTAACCGACAAATTCAAGGTTTCCAGAGCCAAGCTTGCCTACTTAATCGATGCCACCGCTGCCCCGGTCTGCATCATTGCCCCCATCTCCTCCTGGGCTGCTGCCGTTACAGGATTTGTAGAGGGGGAGGACGGCTTCTCCATTTTCATCCGGGCCATCCCCTATAACTTCTATGCCATTCTCACCATTGTCATGATGATCGGCATGGTAGTTATGAAGATGGAA
This sequence comes from uncultured Hungatella sp., assembly GCA_910585435.1. Lineage (GTDB taxonomy): Bacteria > Bacillota > Clostridia > Lachnospirales > Lachnospiraceae > UBA3402. Next base: position 71,673 of record CAJUEJ010000009.1, read on the forward strand.
TTCGGCTCCATGAGAACCCATGAATTAAACGCGGTAAAAGGGGACTTATACACCACCCCGGGCCGCCCTTACGGCCTTGCAAAGGATGAGCTGACAGAGACCAAAGGCAAAGTCATCGACCTTCTGATTCCCATTATCAGCCTGATCATCTGCTGCGTCATCGGCATGCTGTACACCGGCGATTTCTTCTCCGGAACCGATTTTGTGACTGCATTCTCCAATTCCGATGCTTCTCTGGGATTGACATTCGGCAGCTTCTTCGGACTTGTTATTACCATTATCCTCTACCAGATCCGCCGTGTCTTAAGCTTCTCGGACTGCATGGCATGTATTCCGGAAGGCTTTAAAGCTATGGTTCCGGCCATCCTGATTCTGACCTTTGCCTGGACCTTAAAGGCCATGACCGACAGCCTGGGAGCCGACGTATACGTGGCAGGGCTGGTGGAAAGCAGCGCCGGCGGGCTTATCAACTTCCTGCCTGCCATAATCTTTGTCGTGGGGTGTTTCCTGGCATTTGCCACCGGAACCTCCTGGGGAACCTTCGGAATCCTGATCCCCATTGTTGTCGCCGTATTTGAAAACAGCAACCCGCAGCTGATGATTATCTCCATCTCCGCATGTATGGCAGGTGCTGTCTGCGGCGATCACTGCTCACCTATATCCGACACCACCATCATGGCATCCGCAGGCGCCCAGTGCGAGCATGTAAACCATGTCACCACCCAGCTGCCCTATGCCATCACCGCTGCCGCGGTATCCTTTGTCACCTACATCGTCGCCGGCTTCGTCCAGACTGCCTGGATAGCCCTTCCTGTAGGTATCGTGTTGATGCTGGGAGTAATCTTTGTAATGAAATCTATGGGGAACCAGATTGACGAAAATAAATAAATTTTCTACTTGCAGGTATTCCATTTCTTTTATAAATCCTTTATAATAGTGTTACTTGCCAAAAATTCCACAGGGAATGAAAGGCAGATTTGAGACATCAGCGAGAGCGAGTGAGTACTCCTTATTTGGTGAAAGCACACCTCTGGGATGACCTTAAGATCTCTTAGGATCATGCCACAGGTGTGTAAACACCAAGGAAAGGAGGATGTGGTCTATGGGAATGTTAGACATCATGAGCCGTGTTGTGAGCATCTTCGCAGGCATTGTGGGAGGCCTTGTAGGTATTACCACTTTAACTGAGAAGTACAAAACTTACATAAATCGGCATAAGGAACAGACAGAAAAAGACCCATCAGCAAGCTTGGCGGCAACTGACGGGTCGGATGAAGATTGCTTAAGCAATCGGTAGTCCACTAACGGCGGCAGCTACATCGCCGCCTTTCTTTTAAATTACAGATTTATCATAGCATTTTATCAGAGTGAAGTCAATAGCAATTTTGCAGTAAAACAGGCCTGCTCTATTTCAACGCCTTCAATATCCTGTCAATATCCGCCTTCTTCCCGATAGCCATCAGATGCTCATCCCCCTTTATCACATAGTCCGGAGAAGGCATCAGCTTGGCTTTCCCTTCCCGCTTTGTCCCCAGAATGCTAATATTATGCCTGTTTCGTATTCCAGACTCCTTCAGGCTTTTTCCAACCCACTGAGGCAGAGGCGGAATCTCATAGATGGAATATTCATCTGTCAGCTCAATATAGTCAAACACATGGTTTGCACTGTGGCGCACAGCAAGCTTTTCAGCGATATCCCTGTCCGGATAAATCACCTCATCCGCCCCGTTTCTCAGCAAAAACTTGGCATGAATGTCCCGGTTCGCCTTGCTGATAATATACCGTCCCCCCAGCTCCTTTACCAGGCTGGTAATCTCCAGGCTGCTCTGAAAATTTGTCCCGATGCAGATAAAGCAGAGATCAAAATTGGCGATTCCCAGGCTTTTAAGCACATTCTCATTGGTACAGTCACCGATCTTGGCACTGACTACAAGAGGGAGCATCTCCTCTAAATTTTCCTCCACTTCATCCACGATCATGATCTGATTGCCCAGCTCCGCCAGATTCTTGCACAGATGGCGGCCAAACCTTCCCATTCCGATAATCAATATAGACTTCATTCCTTCTTATCCCTCTTCCTTCCATATTCTTTTTCGTTCCTTTGGGAGTATATATTTATCCCACACTGATAGTTTCCACCGGATTCTTCATATGTGCCGCCCGCCTCTGGTGGGTAAATGCCAGGGCAAAGGACATGCTGCCGATTCTTCCGCAGTACATCAGAAGCGCCACAAGCAGCCGTGACAGTGGCAGAAGATCCCTGGTAATTCCGGTTGTCATTCCTGCAGTGCCGATGGCTGAAAATGTCTCAAACAATACATCCGGCATCCCCAAAGGCTGAACCGCCATAATAATCAGAGATACGGACAATGCCAGGGCCAGGTTGATGGTGCAGATTGCCCCTGCCCGCTTTACTGCCTCCTCCTCCAGCCTTCTTCCGAAGATATTAATGCTGTAGGAACGTTTAATATTGGCATGTATATATAAAAACAGCACCATAATCGTGGTGGTTTTCACACCGCCTGCCGTGGAACCAGGGCTTCCCCCGATAAACATGAGAATGATCGTCAGAAGCTTGCTTCCGTCTGACAGGGCTGCCGTATCCACAGTGTTAAATCCTGCTGTTCTGGCTGTCACGGAGCTGAACAGGGAGGTCAGTATCTTCCCGCTGACGCTCATGTCTGCAATCAGCCTGTTTCTCTCCAGAAGGTAGAACAAAAGACCTCCTCCGAAAACCAGAACCATTGTGGTTAACAGCACCACCTTTGTCTGAAGGAGGTACTTGCGCACATGCCATTTGTTCCGGTATAAATCATCCCACACGATAAATCCGATACCGCCGATGATAATCAGCAGCATAACCACCCCGTTCACCAGCCAGTCATCATAGTAAAACGACAAAGAATTGTAGGGCTGCTGATGTCCCATCAGGTCAAAGCCTGCGTTGCAGAAGGCTGAAATCGCGTGAAAGATCCCGTAAAAAATGCCTTTAAATAATCCATATTGAGGCACAAACCGTATGGACAAAAGTAGTGCTCCCGCCCCTTCAAAAAAGCAGGTCCCCAGAACAATCTTTTTTGCCAGCCTGACGATTCCTCCGATCTGAAGGGCGCTGGTGCTTTCCTGCATAAGCCCTCTCTGCCTCAGGCCGATTTTTCTTCTGAGGACGATGGACACGAACACGCCGATGGTGATAAAGCCCAGACCGCCAATCTGAATCAGGCAGATGACAACTATCTGTCCGAATAAAGTCCACTGGCTCCAGGTATCCGCCACCACCAGCCCGGTCACGCAGGAGGCACTGGTAGCGGTAAACAGCGCATCTATAAATCCCATGCTTTCCCCTGACCTGCTGGCAAAGGGCAGCATCAGAAGGCCGGTTCCGATTAAAATCAAAATAAAAAATCCATATGCAATGTATTGGGTCTGGGATAGCAGCCGCCTTTTAACCTTCCCGGCCCCTGACTTTAGTTCCATTTCTTTTTCCTCCCATTTATGGAAATGTACACGCCCTCTGTGGGTCACCTGCAAGCTCTTTAAAGCCTGGGACTGCCTTGCGAAAATCCCGGTGAATTCAGCACTCTCTATTTCTGCAAGACCGCCCTGGTACATCGTTGGACAAATGATTGATATAGTTATTTGCACAGCAACGTACTAGGAGGATCCGCGTCTGTCTGTCGTCCTTCCCGGACCTGCCAGGCGCTGTATAATATTTACCCCGCCAAACAAAAGAAACGCTGCCAGATTCACCAGAACCACCGTTGCCCCTGCCGGTGTGGAATATTTATAAGAAGCCGCCATTCCGATGCAGAAACAGACCACCGACAGAATTCCTGAGGACCATACCACACCGCGAAAGCTTTTAAATATTCTCATAGATGTCAGCGCCGGAAAAATAATCAGGCTGGAGATCAACATCGCCCCCATCATCCGCATCCCCAGAACAATGGTTACTGCCGTCAGCACCGCAATCAGGACATTGTACAGGGAAACGCTGACCCCTGTGGCCTTGGCAAAGCTTTCATCAAAGGTGACCGCAAATATTTTATGATAGCAAAACAGGAAAAGCCCCAGAACCACGACGGAGAGCCCTGCTGACAGCCTCACATCCGACGGGCTCATAGCCAGAATGCTTCCAAACATGTAACTGCTGACATCTGTTGTCATCCCTGTGGTCAGTGAGGTAGCCACAATCCCTATGGCCAGCGCGCTGGCGGAGATCATGGCAATGGCTGCATCACTTTTTAATTTCCCATTCCCGGTAATCCGCAGCAGAAAAAAAGCGGCCAGAATCACCACCGGTACAGACACCTTTAAAGGCGACCACCCCAGGGCCAGGGCAATGGACAGGGAGCCGAAGGATACATGAGACAGCCCGTCTCCAATCATAGAGTACCGTTTCAGCACCAGGCTGACTCCCAGAAGGGATGCGCACAGAGACACTAAAACCCCGCCCAAAAGCGCCCGCACCAAAAAGGGGTAAGACAGCATTTCCAAAATCAACCCCACTTAAGCCTCACCTCCTAAAAACAGCCTACCTGCCTGGCTGCGCTTATATTCTTTGGTGGTTCCGTAAAACAGAACATGCTGTTTTAAATGGAGAATCTTGCCGGCCTGATCTACCACACCTGCCACATCATGGGTAACCATGAGAATCGCCACATGCTCCTTCCGGTTCAAATCCCGGACCAAATGGTAGAAATCCTGAATCGCCCAGGGATCCAGGCCTGTAACAGGCTCATCCAATATGAGAAGCCTGTTGGTGGCGCACAGCGCCCTGGCAATCAACACTCTCTGCTGCTGCCCTCCCGACAGCTCCCGGTAGCAGCGGCGCCTTAAATCAGCAATCCCCAGCCTTTCCATATTGGCCTGGGCCACCGCTTTCTCCTGACTGGAGTAAAACGGCCTGTATCCTCTCCGGCTTAAGCATCCGGAGATCACCACCTCATAAACCGTAGCCGGAAAGTCCCTCTGAGCTGCCGTCTGCTGGGGCAGGTAACCGATACCGGTTTTTTTTAGCTCCTCTTCCACCACCAGCGTCCCGCCGGTAGGCTTTAAAAGCCCCAGAAGGCCTTTTATCAACGTACTTTTTCCGGAACCATTTTCCCCCACGATGCACAGGTAATCCCCTTCCTCTACCTCCATAGTCAGATCCGTGACCGCATCCTGGTTCTCATAACCAAAATCAACATGTTCGCATGTAATCAGCCTGCTCATTCATCCAGTCCTTTTCTCAGATTCTCTGCATTCTGCAGCATTAAATCCACATACGTAATACCTGCGTCAAATTCTTTTCTTGTCACATTGTGGCAGGAGTGGAGAAGCATAGGCTCTGCACCTGTCTCCTCCCCGATAATCTCCGAAACCCGGTGGCTGGAAAGCTCCAGATAATACACCGCCGGTATTTCCTCCTGACGCACCTTGTCGATCAGATAGGCGATGGTTCTGGCGCTCGGCTCTGTATCGGTGCTGCAGCCGGAAAATGCGGCGCGGTATTGGAAGCCATACTCCTCTGCCAGATAACGGAAGGGAAATTTATCTCCCACCACAATGATATTCCTCTTTCTGTCCCGGGCCACCTGCAAAAGCATCTGATGAACCCCTTCCAGCTCCTGTAAGTAACTGTCCCGCCCTGCCTCATACACCTGCCTGTTTGCCGGATCGGCCAGGATGAGGGCGTCGGTTATAGCTTCCGTAAACCTCATGGCATTGACCGGAGAGGTCCAGATATGCTCATCATATTCCTCTTCCTCCTGGCGGAAATGCTCCTCATGGAAATGAACTCCATCACCGTCCCCTCTCACAGGGCTGTCTCCGTGAACATTCATATGGCTATGTTCATGGCCCTCATCCTCCATGCCCTCCACCATCTCTTCTTCCACCACATCCACATAATCCATCATGGTTACCACCGTCAAATGAGATGTATCCAGGGCTTCCGTAACCTGGCTGACCCACTGCTCCATGGCCCCGCCGTTGCAGATCAGAATATCTGCCTCCTGAATCCTTCGCATATCTGCCGGTGTGGGCTCAAAGGAATGGCTGTCCATCCCTGCAGGAACCACCATGGTAAGATCCACCTTATCTCCTGCGATCTGCCTGGTAAAATCATAATAGGGGAACAGCGTTGTCACCACCTTAAGCCTTTCTGCAGAAATCTCTCCCCGGACATCCTCTCCTGCCTGGCTTCCAGGCGTCCCCTGCCCTCTTCCTTTGCAGCCTGCCGCAAGCCCTGCTGACAGTATTAGGGCCAAAACTCCTGCCCAGACTTTCTTCCATCCTGCCATATCTGCCTCCATCACTAATTTCCCAGAGTATAGCATAATTTATTTTTTAATCATAATTTTCTCTATATACGCACAAATTAACTTATAAACATATTCTGCATTTGCAATCTGCTCTCTTGTATCCTCCTTACTTGCAATGAACATATCGTCATAATCTGATGCATTACGAACCGTAAAAGCTGAACCAATCATTTTTGACATCTCAACGGGAAAAATACCGCTCTTAATATATTTGCGCCTAAATTCCGCAATAATACCACTGTGTTTACCAGAATCAAAATTATCAAATACCAACACTGCCCTTAATCCATGAAAAATGGAGTAATAAGCTCTGTTATTTGCAATCCTGTAATTTCCATTATCAAATAGCAAATGTGCCGCTTCTAAATCCTCTTTTGATTTGTCTAATCGATATTTGGCATAATCTTTTTGCACAGATGTATATTCAGGCAAGCATTACACCTTCTTTCTGCACATTTTGGTAAAATTTAGATGCCGGCATATATTGCTGGAACATATGATAATTTTGAATTACAGGTGCCAATACTACATCATGATCTAAATCAAATTGGTCTGAAATATCCGATATCTGTTTTCTGGCTTTGCTAATCTCCTCCTGAGGTATGTCAAGAAGCACCATAATATCAATATCGCTATCTTTCTCAAAATCCCCCCGTGCATAAGAACCATATAAAATCACATTGCGCAGTGCAGTTCCATACACTTTTTTTAATTCTAAGGCAAACTGTTCAACTATACTTTTTATCTTTTCTTCATACATATTTTATGTCACCTCGCTTTGTCAAACCATCTGTATATTTTCTGAATACTCCTTTTTCTTTCTATTATTATAAGCTGATAATACTAAAAACTCAACCACATATATTTTCAAATCTTTAAAGGCAAAATCTTGATGCATTTTCCCCCATCTTGTGATACACTAAAAAACAGTGAAAATATCTTCTAATACTTTTAAATACAGGGGAATGATTCTTATGGTAAAAATAGGCTTTGACAATGAAAAGTACCGGACTCTCCAGTCCCAGCACATCCGGGACAGGATCAATCAGTTCGGAGACAAGCTTTATCTGGAATTCGGCGGAAAATTATTTGACGATTACCACGCTTCCCGTGTCCTGCCCGGCTTTGCACCGGACAGCAAGCTGCAGATGCTGATGCAGCTTGCGGATCAATCGGAGATCGTGATTGTCATCAATGCGGCGGATATCGAAAAAAATAAAATCCGTTATGATCTTGGAATCACCTATGATGTGGATGTACTGCGCCTCATCCAGTCCTTCCGCGACAAGGGGCTTTACGTGGGAAGCGTAGTCATCACCCAATATACAGGCCAGTCTGCCGCCGATATTTTTAAAAGCAAGCTGGAGCATATGGGAATTACGGTTTACCGTCATTACAGGATTGACGGCTACCCCAACAATGTATCTCATATTATCAGCGAGGACGGTTTCGGCAAGAATGATTATATAGAGACCTCCAGGCCCCTGGTCATCGTCACTGCCCCAGGGCCTGGCAGCGGGAAGATGGCTACCTGCCTGTCCCAGCTTTACCATGAGAACAAACGGAACATTCAGGCAGGTTACGCCAAGTTTGAGACCTTCCCTATCTGGAACCTGCCCCTAAAGCATCCGGTAAACTTAGCCTATGAGGCGGCAACCGCTGATTTAAATGATGTGAATATGATTGACCCCTTCCACCTGGAGGCTTATGGGGAAACCACTGTAAACTACAACCGGGACGTGGAGATCTTCCCTGTTTTAAACGCGATTTTCGAAGGAATCTATGGAAGCAGCCCCTATAAGTCTCCCACCGACATGGGTGTCAATATGGTGGGGAACTGTATCATCGACGATGAAGCCTGCCAGGAAGCCTCCAAGCAGGAGATTATCCGCCGGTACTACCATGCCTTAAACCGTATGGCTAAGGAATCCGGCTCTGATGAGGAAATCAGCAAAATCGAGGTGCTGATGAAGCAGGCAAAGATCTCTCCTGACTTTAGGAAGGTGGTAGGCATTGCCAAGGAAAAAGCGGCTTCCAATCACTCTCCTGCTGCTGCCATGGAGCTGCCGGACGGACAGATTGTCACCGGCAAAACCAGCGCCTTGCTGGGCTCCTCTGCTGCCCTGCTTTTAAATGCTGTCAAGACCTTAGGCCATATTCCGGATGATATCCATCTGATTGCGCCATCCTTCATCGAACCGATTCAGAAGCTGAAAATCAACTATTTAGGAAGCAAAAATCCCAGGCTTCACACAGATGAGGTGCTGATTGCCCTGTCCATGTGTGCTGCCACCGATGCCAACGCTCAGAAGGCTCTGGACCAGCTGTCCAAATTAAAGGGCTGCCAGGCTCACACCTCTGTGATTCTGTCCCGGGTGGATATCAGCAGCTTCCAAAAGCTGGGTGTGGATTTAACGTCCGAACCGATTTACGAGCATACAAAAGTGTATCACTGATATACGTGCTCTCGGAATCTCTCTTGTACCTGCTTTTGCAGCCAGGCAAAGAGGCTCCGAGAGTATATTCATCTGAATTAAGGAGGTTCCTATGATAAATTCCCCTTCTGTTGCCATCCGCATGGCAACTCCCGAAGATGCCGGACAGCTTCTTGCCATCTATGCTCCCTATGTGGAAAAAACCGCTATTACTTTCGAGTATCAGGTTCCGGATATGGATGAGTTCCAAAACCGCATTGCCCATACCCTGGAGCGCTACCCCTACCTGGCTGCTATGTACGAAGGCCGGATTGCAGGCTACGCTTACGCATCCCCCTTCAAGTCCAGAGCTGCCTACGGCTGGTCCGCAGAAACCTCCATCTATGTGGATCAAGGCCTCCGCGGCCGCGGCATCGGAGGACAGCTGTATCTGGCATTAGAAAACCTTTTAAAACAGCAGAACATCCTCAATGTCAATGCCTGCATCACCTACCCCAACCCTGAAAGCATCGCGTTTCATCAGGCTTTTGGCTACCACATGGCAGCTCATTTTATCAAGTGCGGCTATAAGCTGGGGAAATGGTACGATATGGTCTGGATGGAAAAGCATCTGGGAGAACATCCTGATACGCCAAAACCTGTTATTCCCATAAAGGAACTATAGTATTTGGGGCATACTATCCTGAGGACATGTACTTCTGGAATCTCTCCTGCACCTGCCTTTCAGGCTGATTTTCCCTTATATACAAAATCAGGTGCAAAAAGACTCCTGAAATACATTAAAATCCACAGGAGGTTCCTATGCTATTATCCCTGACTGCATACATGGTTATTCCTATCTATACCATTTTGTTTGTAAGCGATACCAACTGGCTTACTTCCAATCTCTCTGTCATCGGCAACTGGCCGGATCGCCAGATTGCCTTTTTTGGCCTGGGCCTGATCATCGGCCTTTACTATCACTGTATTCTGGTTCGCCTTCTCTCCAATCTTGCCCATCACAGGACAGAATCTATCCTGCTTCATACGGCCCTGATCCTGCTTATAGCGGCTGTCCTCACGCCTTATCTGCCTTCCCAGGTGCCCTTTCAGTCCTTTCTCCACGTAGTATTTGCATTTGTGTCCTCTATTCTGGTTTTACTGTGCCTTTACCTGACCTTATGGAAATTGTCTGCCCTGTCCCAGAAGGTCCGCGTCCGCATGCGCCGATACCGCACAGGACTGATTATCATCACACTTATAAGCGGACTCCTCCTTTTTATTGCAGGAATTGTCAGCAGCGCACTGGAAATTTTTTTCATCCTTTCCACCACCATTCTTCTTCAGAGACTGTACGAACAATTTCCTTGCTTTTTTCTCAATTCCGTTTACAATAGGAGGTGAGGAGGTGTTTAACCATGAATCCTGTAATAGAAAATTTACTGACAAGAAGAAGCGTCCGAGCCTTCCAGGAGAAAGAGATTCCCGAGGCGCAGCTGGAGCAGATTTTAGAAGCTGCCAGATATGCCCCCAGTGCCATGGCAAGGCAGACCTGGAAATTTACCGCTGTAGTAAACCGTGAAAAAATTCAGAAGCTGGCTGCTGCTATGTCCGCAGAGCTTGGCCGAAGTGGCTATGACATGTACAGCCCTCAGGTTCTGATCCTTCCTTCCAATGAAGTGGACAGCAAGTTCGGCAGAGATGACAATGCCTGCGCCCTGGAAAATATATTCCTGGCCGCCTGGTCCTTCGGCATCGGCTCTGTCTGGATCAACCAGCTTCGGGATATCTGTGACAGGCCGGCTATCCGAAGCATCCTGACAGAGTGGGGAATTCCTGCAAACCACGTGGTATACGGAATGGCCGCACTGGGCTATCCTGCTTCCTCTGAGAAGAAAGCAGTAGAAAAAATCGGAAAAACCGCTGTTGTGAGATAATCCGGCCGGCAGCACAAAGAGTCCGGCCAACCGGACTTACGCGCCAAAAGGCAGCTGCACATCCCGCAGCTGCCCTTCTTACTTCTCTCATATGCCTGTTCCGTTTTGCGACACCCAATAGCTTCAGCCGTACCATCTATTATCCCACTGGAACGCTCTCCGCCTCTTTGCCGGCATTCTCGTCTGTGATTCCCTTGCACTCATGGAAAATCTTCATAAACTCTTTGCCGGTGATGGTTTCCTTCTCGATCAGGAACTCCGCTATCTTGTCCATAATATCCCTGTTTTCACTCAGCAGACGTTTGGCCTCTTCATAGGCATTCCTCAGCATAATCATAACCTCCTGATCCACCTCGGCTGCCGTGGCTTCCCCGCAGTTTAACACCATACGCCCGCTTAAATACTGATCCTCCTGGGTAGCCAGGCCAATCAGGCCGAATTTCTTTGACATTCCGTACTGGGTCACCATCGCCCGGGCAATCCTGGTAGCCTTCTCAATATCATTGGAGGCGCCGGTGGTCACTGTCTCAAATACCAGCTCCTCCGCCGCCCGTCCACCTAAGCATCCGGTCAGCATGGCATTCAGCTCTTTTTCTGTATTCAGATATTTTTCTTCCTCCGGAACCTGCATAACATATCCCAGGGCTCCCATGGTTCTGGGCACGATAGTAATCTTCTGTACAGGCTCCGCATCCTTTTGCAGAGCGCTGACAAGGGCATGCCCCACCTCATGGTAAGACACGATCCTGCGTTCCTCCTTGCTGAGGATCCGATCCTTCTTTTCCTTGCCTACCAGAACCACCTCCACGGCTTCAAACAGATCTCTCTGGTTCACGGCTCTCCTTCCGTTCTTCACCGCAAGAATCGCCGCCTCATTAATCATATTGGCCAAATCAGAGCCTACCGCCCCTGAAGTAGCCAGTGCGATAGCATCCAGATCCACGGTCTCATCTAATGAGACGTTCTGGGCATGAACCTTTAAAATATTTACACGGCCTTTTAAATCCGGCTTGTCTACGATAATCCGCCGGTCGAAACGCCCCGGACGCAGAAGGGCCGGATCCAGAATCTCCGGACGGTTGGTAGCCGCCAGAACCAGAAGGCCTTTGGAGGAGTCAAATCCGTCCATCTCGGAAAGCAGCTGGTTCAGGGTCTGCTCCCTCTCATCATTGCCTCCGCCGTAGCGGGAATCCCTGCTTTTGCCGATGGCGTCAACCTCATCGATAAATATGATACACGGCGCATTCTCCTGGGCCTGTTTAAACAGATCCCGGACACGGGATGCGCCCACACCTACAAACATCTCCACAAAATCCGATCCGGACAGGGAATAGAAGGGCACATGGGCCTCTCCTGCCACAGCCTTGGCAAGCAGGGTTTTACCTGTTCCGGGAGGGCCTACCAGCAAGGCGCCTTTGGGCAGCTTGGCGCCGATATGGGTGTATTTCCCGGGATTGTGCAGGAAATCCACAATCTCCACCAAAGATTCCTTGGCCTCATCCTGGCCGGCCACGTCCTTGAAGGTGACTCCCGTCTCCTTCTGCATGTACATCTTTGCGTTGCTTTTGCCCACTCCCATGACTCCGCCGCCCATGCGCTTCATCATCATGTTCATAAAAAATACAAGAAAGCCGAACATCAGCGCATAGCTGATAATGCTCCACATGGTCGTATTCTGGCGAATCTGTTCGCTCCTGACTCCCGCCTTCATAAGCCGCTCTACCAGCTGATCTCCGCTCTCCATACGGATGGTTACATATTCCATAAGGGGATTGAAGCCTGTGTCTCCTTTTTTCAGGCGAAAATAAATCTGGGAGCTGTCCACTTCCACACTTTCAACCCGCTCTTCCTCCAGAAGCTGTAAAAAATCGCTGTAAGGAATCCGGGCCTTATTCCCCAGGTAATTGCTCATGCCCATAACCGTCAGAAGGGTAATCAGGCCGGCAATAAGGATAATAGCAAAAATCTGGCTGGAGCCTGGCGGCCTGCCATTATTCTTGTTATTGTTGTTATTCCTGTTGTTATCTTCCATAATCGTATTATTCTCCTCTATCTATACATCAGGCTATTATGCGCCATTATCTTTCATTATAGTTGTAGTCTCTCCATAAATCAAGGAAAGCGGCATAAAAAATGTATAAACTTTTTTCAGAAACTTCTGGATTTCCAAAACAGATGGTTGTATAATGTACAGGTTATTTTATTTTTCAACAGAAAGGAAGGTTGGAATTATGTCAGTAAAATATGTTTTTGTTACCGGCGGAGTGGTCTCCGGATTAGGTAAAGGCATCACCGCAGCATCCCTGGGCCGGCTTTTGAAAGCCCGGGGGTATAAAGTCACCATGCAGAAATTCGATCCCTACATCAACATCGACCCCGGAACCATGAATCCGGTTCAGCACGGGGAGGTATTTGTCACCGACGACGGCGCGGAAACAGACCTGGACCTGGGCCATTATGAGCGCTTCATCGATGAAAGCCTGACGAAAAACTCCAATGTCACCACCGGCAAAATCTACTGGTCCGTACTCTCAAAGGAGCGGCGGGGAGATTACGGCGGCGGCACCGTACAGGTTATCCCTCACATTACAAATGAGATAAAAAGCCGATTTCACAGAAATTACACTTCCACCGACACAGAAATCGCCATCATCGAGGTAGGCGGCACTGTCGGCGACATCGAAAGCCAGCCATTTCTGGAAGCAATCCGCCAGTTTCAGCGGGAGGCAGGCCCTGGAAACACCATCTTAATTCACGTCACCCTTATCCCCTATTTAAAAGCATCCGGAGAACTGAAAACAAAACCGACACAGGCCAGTGTAAAAGATCTGCAGGGCATGGGAATCCAGCCGGATATTATCGTATGCCGGACAGAGTACCCTCTTGACGACCATATACGCGGCAAAATTGCCTTGTTCTGCAATGTTCCTCAAAGCCATGTGCTGCAAAACCTGGATGTGGAGGTTTTATATGAAGCGCCTCTGGCCATGGAGGAAGAGCACCTGGCCCAGGTGGCCTGCGAAAGCCTCCATCTGGAGTGCCCCGATCCGGATCTGGAAGACTGGCGGGAAATGATCGATGCATGGAAGCATCCTGAAAAAGAAGTAACTGTGGCACTGGTGGGAAAATATATTCAGCTTCACGATGCCTACATTTCCGTTGTGGAGGCATTGAAGCACGGCGGGGTTGCAAACCGGGCCAAGGTCAACATAAAATGGATAGATTCAGAAACCGTGAATGCCGGGAATGCAGATGAGCTTCTGAAAGACACGGCGGGAATCCTGGTTCCCGGCGGATTCGGCAGCCGCGGCATTGACGGGAAAATAGAGGCAATCAAATATGCCAGAGAACATAAGATTCCCTTTTTAGGGCTGTGCCTGGGCATGCAGCTGGCCATCGTGGAATTTTCCAGAAACGTACTTGGATTTGCAGACGCCCACAGCGCAGAATTGGATCCGGCCACCCTTCATCCGGTGATTCATCTCATGCCGGAGCAGGATGGCGTGGAGGATATCGGCGGGACTCTCCGCCTGGGCTCCTATCCCTGTGTTTTAAATAAAGCCTCCAAGGCCTGCAGGCTTTACGGCCAGGAAACCATTTACGAACGTCACAGACACCGTTATGAGGTAAATAATGATTTTCGGGATGTACTGGCTGAACACGGAATGATGCTTTCCGGGATCTCACCAGACGGAAGAATCGTGGAAATGATAGAGCTTCCCGAACATCCCTGGTTCATAGCCACCCAGGCACATCCTGAATTAAAATCCCGGCCCAACAAGCCTCACCCGCTGTTTAAGGGATTTATTGAGGCTGCTTTAAAACATACCAGTGAATTCCTGTAAAGGGCCTATGTATAATTTTTTCTCCATCACCTCATAATGATTATGAGGTGATGACAATGAAAGATCAAAAAAAGAACAACAATTATGACAACGATCCCTATAGGGTAGAGGCCACCGAAGATTTCTCCACCTGCTCTTCCATGGACTGCACCGGGCTGATTCCGTCCCTTCCAGTATCGGAAGCGGAATTGGAAGCTTATGAGGAGCTTTATCCCTATATCACGTATCCGGTAAAGGATGAGAAGATGGAAGGGTGAGAAGTCTGGCAGAAAAACGGCATAGCTACCGTTTCAGGGGCTATGCCGTCACAGCTATTTCTCCTGTTGTCTGCAACTCCTCTAACATGATTTTCTCAATTTTAATTATGTCTGGTTGCGTCGGTGTAAAACGTACCCCTCTATGTAACAGATTAACTATTTTTTTGGCATTTTTCTCCAATTCCTGTATTATTCTAGGATCTGCAATTCTTACAGGCTGACCACCTTTAATATATGGACCCTCTATATATTTCGCAATCACAGGAAACATGTCTTGAAAAAGAAGTACTGATTTACGATCAAAGATTTTCACAATCTTTATCGTGTCTGTCGGCTTGCACTCCTCCTTTTTTTTCAGTATCAAATGTTCAAACTTCTTTATTTTTGAACTACATGGAACCAGCCAAAATAACCCTGTTTTATTATCCCGAAAAGCATAGTAGTGCGGACGTTTTGTGTCCTCATAATTAATTTTCAGATAGGAGTCTTGTATCTTTGCAAAAAATCATCAGATACAAAATACAAGTTTCCCGCCACAATCTCCATGAACAATATTTCTCCTTATAGTAAGTTAAGCCTCTTACCGTTTCCAGGCAAGAGGCTTAAAAACTTTTTCACGGCCTATTTATTATTCGCATGGCCGGAAGCGAACCACGTTTACACGGCCTATTTATTTTCCGCATGACCGGAAGCGGACCACTTTTCAAGGTAGCTACCTACCTGTTATTATTATACGCAATCCTTACAAATATGTCAACCAAACAAAAAATTGAGCTTGTATTAATATTTATTATTTACTGCTCTTCTCAATGGCTTCCCACAGGCCATTGATATAGGTAGCGCCTAATGCCCTGTCATACAGGCCATATCCGGCACGTCCGGTTTCACCCCAGATCATACGTCCATGGTCAGGTCTTACATATCCGGTGAATCCATTGTCATGGAGAGCCTTTAAGATTCCATACATATCCAGGGAACCACAGCATGACAGATGGGCTCTCTCCTCAAAACCGTTCTCCAGAACTGCCACATTACGGATATGGGCAAAGTGGATCCTTCCCATAGCCGCGTATTTGCCTGCCATACGAACCACATCGTTCTTTGCAGAGCATCCCAGGGAACCGGTACACAGGGTGATGCCGTTATGAGGATCGTCTACCAGCTTTAAGAACTTGTCCAGATTCTCTTCGCAGGTAATGATTCTTGGAAGCCCGAAGATGCTCCAGCATGGGTCATCCTCATGAATAGCCATATTTACGTCACATTCCGCGGCAACCGGAATCACTTTCTCCAGGAAATATTTTAAGTTATTCCACAGATCCTCTTCGCTCATGGCATTGTACTCTGCCACAACAGCCTTCAGCTCGTCTCTGGTATAGCTGGAATCCCAGCCAGGAAGCGTCAGATCGCTGTCGCTTTCCAGCGGATTTACTTTGTCTACCTGCTCCTGATAGTATACAAGTGAAGTGGAACCGTCTGCCAGCACATGGTCTAACTGTGTCCTGGTCCAGTCAAATACAGGCATGAAATTGTAGCATATGCACTTGATTCCTGCCTCTGCCACCCGGCGTATATTCTCACAGTAATTTTCGATGTAGCGGTCTCTGGTTGGTTTGCCCAGCTTGATATCCTCGTGAACCGGAATGCTCTCGATCACTTCAAATGCAAGCCCTGCATCCTCTGTCAGTTTTTTCAGTTTAGCGATGCTCTCCCTACTCCATACCTCGCCTACCGGAACATCATAAACTGCAGTTACAATCGCCTGCATACCTGGTATCTGACGAATCTGCTCTAAAGTCACCTTATCGTCTTCCCCATACCATCTGAATGATAACTTCATCGTAAATCCTCCTTACATGTTTGTTTTTGCTTTTTGGGGTTGGCTTTTGCATGTAGTGCTTTTTCGAAGCCTTCTGCTCCGCAGTGTGCGCTCGAATCTGCTCCGCAGTGTGCGCTCGAATCCGCTTCGCTCCTTCTCGCTCACGGGCTTCGCCCTATGAAAAAAGTCGAAGACAAATTTTCTTACATGCAAGCATGACGAAAATTTGTCTTCGACTTTTTTCGCACTGCTCATTGCCTACGTGAATATTGTACCATATTTTTTTGATTTGTATATGAATAACAAAGATTTTATTGAAACACACAAATATTGTCTCAAAACTAAATGGGAGCAGACAGTTCATTCTCCCTTTTCCTTTACTTTTTCTCACTCTCTGCCGATATCATAAACAGCTGGTAATCATCTGTTACTTAAGTTATTTTATCAATGAAAGGAACCTTTACTTTGTCAGAACAACTCTGTCAGGATATCATAGCCTTAAATGAATCCCTCTATCAAAGCTGCACCCTCTGCCCCCGCCTCTGCCGTGCTGACCGCAGGAAAACCCTGGGTTACTGCCGTTCTTCCAGCCAGGTTAAAGTGGCGCGGGCTGCACTCCATCACTGGGAGGAACCCTGTATCAGCGGGATCAGGGGAAGCGGGACCATTTTTTTCAGCGGCTGCACTCTGGGCTGCTGCTTCTGTCAGAATTTTCCTGTCAGCCATGAAGGTTTTGGCAAAGAAATCTCTGTCAGAGATCTGGCGGATATTTTTCTGCGGCTTCAGGCACAGGGCGCACACAATCTGAATCTGGTGACTGCCACGCAGTACCTGCCTTCCATCGTGGAGGCTTTAGATTTGATAAAAGCCACTCTGGACATTCCTGTGGTGTACAACTGCGGGGGGTATGAACGTGTGGAAGTGGTAAAATCTTTAAAAGATTATGTGGATATCTGGCTGCCGGATTTGAAATATTGGGATTTAAACATTTCTTCCCGGTATTCCCAGGCCTCCGATTATTTTCCATACGCATCCGAAGCCATTTTACAGATGATCCGGCAGACAAAAGCCCCGGTATTTGATGATCAGGGGCTAATGAAGTCCGGCGTTATAATCCGCCATATGGTTCTGCCTGGCCTGAAAGAAGATTCCATCCGCCTCCTTCGTTGGATGAAAGAGACTCTTCCTTCCGGAAAATATTATATCAGCCTGCTAAGCCAGTATACACCTTTTTACCGTGCAAAAAAGGGCGGCGATTTCCCGGAAATCAGCCGCCGCATCACTACATATGAATATGAAAAGGTTTTGGATACTGCTGTTTCTCTCGGATTAACCCATGGGTTCATGCAGGAGAAAAGCAGTGCCAAAGAAGAATACACCCCTCCCTTTGATTTGGAAGGGGTATGACCTATACCAAAATGTATCCAACTGTTGTCTTGTCTACGTTCTTTATGGTCTCTACTTCCTGGGAAACACCGGTGTATGTAGATACACCTTTTTTCTCTACCAGGATGACTCCTTCATGTCTGGAAAGCTGTTCCAGAGTATATGCGGTCACACGCATATCTTCTCCGCAGGAAATCTGAACCCCTGGCAGAAGCTCTTTCAGTTTTCCTGCTACTGTATCCAGAACTGCCTTGTCCACCGTTCCGGTTACCAGCAGGGTTTTGGAATCTCTGGCATAGTTTCTGATATTGGCAGCGATCACCTCATATCTGATATCTTCAGGAGTAGTGACATCCACTCCCTCCAGCTTGTCCAGCCACCGATCCACGAAACCAAAGGCTTTCTTTTCTCTTTTGCTCTCCAGAACTCCCAGGGTCTTGATATTGAAACGGTTCTTCAGCTCTTTTGCAGAAGCAACCTTATCACTCATCAGGAAGGCCACACATACTATAAACATCACCATAAATGCGCCCAGTACACCACCTAAGAGCACATACTTTATCCCTGATTTAACAGCTGACAATTTCGACACTGCCGGTTTTGTGGGTTCGGTCAGACCTTCCAGTTCATCCTTTTTTGTCCGCAGGCTGGTTTCCAGTGTATTCATATAATCCTTCTTTGCTTTCTGGGTGTCCGCGATGGTCAAATCAACCGTTACGGAAGAAGTCTCATTCATAACGGAAAGGGTGTGGTTAGAGATGGCAGAAGACAATTTCCCCCGCATTCCCTTCAGTGTATTCATGATACTGTCCATGATGGCATCCGCTTTCTTTGGATCCGAATGCTTCACCTGTACGAAAAACATGTCATTATTATAATCGATATCTACCGTTACCAGCTCTTCCAGATACTTAATATCTATGTTTTCTTTGTCGGAAATCTTGTCCAACCCATCCTTTTTCACTGCTGCAGCATAAGATTTTATCAGGCTGTCCGCATAATTTATGTTCTGGTATACCATGTTAGGCATAATCTCATAATCTGTCTTGACAAAAAAATCCGCAGATGAAACCGATACGTCATATGGGCTGATACTCATCAAAACAGATTTTTCCATATATTGGTCCTGATTTTCAATATCCACTGTCAGGTTCTCAATCTCCCTCTCCTTGGCCGCCTTGTTCAGCTCATACATGGACAATTCTTTTTGATAATCTTCCTCGGCAGTCTTAAGGAATTCGGGATCCGACTGCTGGTGCAGGGACTGCCCTATCTTAAACCCTCCTGTCAAAACCGCAAGGACAACAGCCGTCACAAGAATCGAACGCCATCTCCGCAGGACAACGAACATTAAATCTTTCAGATCTATCTCCTGCTCATAGGTTTCATTATATTCCATTGCTTATCTCTCCTCATTTTGTAATAGTCCTATTTATCATACCACAGGGATGCAGAGAAGACAAGATACTATTTTTCATTTGAGTTTCTCATTTAAGTTTCCCCATTATTGAAGTTTTTTCTTCTCCTGCATTTTCAATTTCCGTTGTCTCCTTCACCGACAAATGGTATACTAATAGTAATAGTAATTTTAATATTTAGGAGGTAGACACTATGTGGTTTCAAAATAATAAAGCCAGCGAAGAAACCAATCGCCTGCTGAAGCTGCTGTCAGAAAGGACAGAAAAGTTTCAGAAACAGGCCGATTCCTTCTCCCAACAGCAGACGGATTCCATTGGCATGTTGCATCAGACTTTGGAGCAGGTTTCCCATCAGATGGACAGTCTGGAGCAGCGCTACGCTGAAAGCGAAAAAGTCATACGCCGTCAGTCAGATTCTTTTGAAGATCTTCTGGATGAAATACAGAACCAGAACGAAGAACACAGCAGACAAAACCTCCGGCAAAAAGAGGCCGCACAGAAAGAGCAGGCATTTCTCGCACTGATAAACTGCATTCGGGATCAGATGTTTCTTCTGGAGCAAAAAATGGCAGAAGACGATTCCCTGAGTGAAGAAAAGAAAGCTGCCTGGAGACAGCAATTCCTCATTATGAACCAGGAGGCTGCCAGGCTCATGGCTCCCTGTGGGCTGATGGAGACAGGAAGTCAGGGCGATCCCATTGATTATGATCTCCACAATATCCTGAACGCCATTGAAACCCAGGATGAGGCCATGGCAAATACGGTTGCCAGCGTATACAGCCGCGGACTTTTCTACAACGGACAGATGATTAAAAAGGCAGACGTGGCAGCCTACAAAAAGCTGTGAAAAAATCAGACAAACCAACATTTAGAAGGGAACATACATAAGAATGAATAACAAAACCATAATCGGTATTGATCTGGGAACCGCTACGACAGAGGCGGCTGTTTTTTGCAATGGGAAAGCAGAGATGATTCCAAACTTTAACGGGAACATCGTGACGCCTTCCGTCATGGGTATAGATGAATCAGGAAATTTTGTCATCGGCGAGAAGGCCAGGGCCCAGTATCTCATGGCTCCTGATCGGACCGCTATAGAAGTAAAGAGAAAAATGGGAACAAGAGAGCAGATTTCCCTGGGCCGCCAGTCTTTCTCGCCTGTGGAGCTCTCCTCCATGCTTTTAGAATATGTAAAGCGCTATGCCTCCCAATATCTGGCGGAGGATATCGACCGGGCTGTCATATCTGTTCCGGCTTATTTTGATGATATTCAGAGACAGGCCGTATTCGAGGCCGGCAAAAAGGCCGGTTTCACGGTAGAACGTATTATCAATGAGCCCACTGCCGCCGCCCTCAGCTATGGCATCAGCCATCTGGAGGAAGAGAGCCATATTCTCATCTATGATTTAGGCGGAGGGACCTTTGACGTAACACTTTTGGAACTGTTCGGCGGTGTTTTGGAAGTGAAAGCCAGCAGCGGTAACAATTCCCTGGGCGGCAAGGACTTTGATGAAGCATTGATCCGCTGGCTCCTTCGCAGATTTGAAGACAAATACCAGATCAGTCTGGAAGGAAATATCCACGCCATGGCCCGGTTAAAGGAACACGCAGAACAATGTAAGGTTGCCCTCAGTACCCGGGAAGAGGAGACCATCCGGATACCCCTGCTGGCCGAGAAGGATGGATTGCCTCTGGCACTGGAGGAAACCATTACCCGGAGTCAGTTTGAAGACATGATCCGCCAGCTCCTTGACAAAACTCACGCCCCCATTCAAATTGTGCTTGATGACGGCGGAATTGATAAAGAAGATGTGGATATGATACTTTTAGTGGGGGGATCCACAAGGATTCCACTTGTATCCCGGGACATCGAAGCATTCCTTGGAAAGAAACCTCAGTCAGAGATTGATCCGGATTTCAGCGTGGCGGCAGGCGCTGCCATCCAGGCCGGCATCATCCAGGGAACCATTGACAGTGACGAAAGCATTGTCATGACCGATGTGAACCCTTATACCCTGGGAGTCCGGGTAGCCACCGATTATTCTACAGACCATATGAGCGTTATTATCCCAAGAAATGTGACCATACCCACTACCAGGCACCAGGTGTATTACACCCTCTACGATTATCAAAACGCCGCCAACATCGAAGTATATCAGGGAGAGTCCCGAACCGCATCGAGAAATCATCTGCTGGGGAAATTTCTGATTGAGGGAATTCCCGAAAAGCCTGCCGGTAAAGAATCCATCGATGTCTCATTTTCCTATAATCAAAATGGCATGCTCAATGTGTCCGCAATGCTGACAAGCACCGGCAGAGAGATGTCCATAGCTATTGATATGATGGAATCAGGCGAAAAAGAGCGAATCGATGTCAGCGACTGGAAATCCTCCCCCTTTGCCGGGGATTACAGAAGCATCCTGCGCCGGGGCGAAAAGCTTTTAAAAAACCTGCAGCAGGAAGAGGACGAAGAATCCAGGGAACTGGCCAGGGAGCTGGAAGACGCTGTCTATCAGCTGAAAAAGGCTGTTCTGGAAAGCGATTTGGAAAAAGCCGACGATTATGAAGAAGATATCCGGAACCTGCTGGATGAAAATTAACCGTGGACACGAAAGAGAAGGGAAAGGACAGCTGTTATGAGTGATTTTGAAATTTTGGGGCTATCGGAGGGCGCCCAGCCAAAAGAGATAAAACGAGCCTATTTTAAACTGGTCCGTCAATTTTCTCCCGAAAAGGATCCGGAGCGTTTTCAGCAGATTCGGGAGGCATATGAACACCTCACCGAGGACAGGAGCAAAGTAAAAGAAGGGATAATTACCCTGGAATTTCCCGATATTCCTCTAGCGTCCCAGATGAAGGAACAGATCCAAAAAAGAATAGACACCCGCAATTATCAGGAAGCCCTGGCGACAGCCGAAGAAGCCATTAAATACTTCGGCGAATTTGAAGGCTTTCTCTATTATCTGGCAATCAGCCAGAGACATTTGGGAAAAACAGGAAAGTCTGTTAAAACCTTTGAGAAGCTTGTGGGACTTTTTCCGGAAAAACTGGCATACAGAAAAGAACTGGCTTTCGCCTACATGGAGAGAGGCTTTATGAATAAGGCATATCAGGCTTTTGAGGTCGCCTATTCCAAGGGTGTACGCGACCTTAGCTTCCTCCATATGTTTTCATTATGCTGCAAAGACCGCTACATGGATCAGCAGGCTGCCTCCCTTCTGCAGGAATTAATCAACCTGGCTGAAAAAAGACCTAAAGAGAATCTGGAGCTTTTGATTGACTCTTACGGCGGAATCTTTTCTATAGACAGAGCTATAACTAACATTGATTTCCAGGCTGTCAGGAAAAGCTTAATAGGATTTCTCCACTCTGCCGAACCATATCTGGCGGAATATGAGGAAGAGCTTCTGTATCTAATCAAATATATGGTCAGGGAAACCCCTTCAGATTCTGACAGTAAAAAGTTTCTCAGAACTGTTGTGGAACAGATACGGCAAATCTGCTCTGTCAACAGAACGAAAAAGCCAGATTCTCTGTGGGAGGTCTGGAAGAGCCTTGATATCTTTCTGGAGCAAAGCGCTATTGAACAGGATAAACGCCTGCCTGAGTGGCTGAAAGAAAACTGTTTTGCTTTTATTAACCCCTTTGAGGATCCGCAGCTTATCCATTTTGTGAAGAGAGATACCCAGCTGTGTATTCTGGAGGAGTGGACCGATTTCAAGAATATTCTCCAAATCATCCGGGACTCCTATCCTGTTTTTTATAAAGGCCTTCAGGACTTCATCCAGACTCTGGAACATACTGCGGATATGAATCAGCTGCGGTCACAGCTTCTGAAGGATTACGACCGACGGGCACAGTATTTCAACGACGGGTTCTATTATAGGAAATATCCTGACCGCCGGCCAAAAAAGCCCACTACCCAGTGGGACAGCGACACAGACGGAACCTACGTCCGCAGCCAGCCTAAAATAGGAAGAAATGCTCCATGCCCCTGCGGCAGCGGAAAAAAATATAAGAACTGCTGCGGAAAAAATTTTTCCTAAAGGTACAGAAAATCCCATAAAAAACAGGCAGGTCTTAAATGACCTGGATGCCGTATTTCATAAATCAAAGGGTATATTCAGGCGTTTCGGGAAGGCCGTCATACTGCTATCTGTATCATGCCTTCCCTAATCTCTCTGGGACTATATGAGCTGACAGATTTTTATACACATTACCGCCAGTGTTTTATCCAAATACCCATTCAAGTTCTCTGTCTCAAAATTTCCATTTATTTTTCCGTCTTATATGCACGTCAGTTCACAGGGCCGTATAATCCTGGCCCAAAACCTTTCCGGAACAGGATACCTGTGTTCTCCCAATATAACCGGACAGTCCATCGTATCTCCCACTGTCAGTGCGTGATGAAACTCAAGGTAAGTTTCCGTCTCATTCCTTACCGGAAGCTGTTCCTCAAGTGTTGGGGATCTCCACACAATGTTATCTGCATCTATAAATACCATCAGCAGCGCCCGCATTACAGGATCATTTATATTGCACAACTCCTGGAGACAATGGGAAAACGTCATATGCGTAATATATACCTGGGAGAAATCCCCCATTATACCCAATTTTCTCTGGCGGGCCATAATATAAAGGGCCCACAGATCTACGGCAACCGCCTTTCTTTCGCCTGCAGAATACTCAGCCATTACATCGGCAGGATCCCTTCTCCACTGTTCCTGTTCATATTTTTTTAGAATATATTTTAAATTCCACCCTGCCATAGGATTCCAATGGGGATTGGTCTCTGCAATGCCCATACAGCAGATATAAAAGGATCTTTCCCCGTTTGTCAGCAGCTCAGGATTTTTAAAATGCTCAAAAACCACATATTTCTCCGCCTCTTTAAACCTCCGGCTCATCATGTTGACAATGAGAGTTTTATATCTGTAATCCTCCTTTAACATAAGCCCTTCCTGGTATAAAAGCTGAATGGTATCCAGCATCCGATCCGGATCGTTGAAACAGCACGTGTCAAACTGCAATTCCAGTTCCAGAAGCATCCGCACCATGCCGTCTTCCATCTGGGCTTCATGGTTTACGTAGCATTCCAGAGCATATTTTAAATCAAACTGATTGTCAATGATAAACATAATATAAGCCCTGTAAAAATATTCCGGCTGGGCTGATATCAGATAGTTTCTCTCATCAAATGCCCTTTCATACAGTTCCTTAGACTTATCCCTCCTGTTATTCCTGGTATAAAAATGAATCCACTCATTATAAGAAATCACATCCCCATGCTTCTCAAAAAATTCTCTGTACCTCTGTTCCGAAGCCTGGAAATCTCCGGATTCCAGTTCAAACAGATAAATCTCCAGGGATTCCAGCTCCCGCTTGTCCGCACCTTCTTTTTCCAGTGCCTGATAATGAGATTTCACGGTGTCTATGGCATTCCATCTGTAGCGGAGGATTCCGTTTCCGTAGATGTTAATCAGGCCAATGCGGATATTCTTCTTATTTAAATTCCAGACCTTCCCGTCCTGTTCCTCTTTTTCAAGCTCCCGGAGCATACTCTCCCCACAGGAAGCGGCGCTGAGCAGATTTCTTTCCGTACTCTCTTCCTCCTCAATGCTTCCTGTATCAAATATCCGCATCCATTTTTCCAGCACTGTCACGGTCTCAAAATATTTCTTATCGGTTTCCGTTAAACCCTGGAAGGAAGAAATATCCTGGGGCCCCCGTTTGATTGCCACGTACAGATAGTCAATCTGTGTCATCCGCAGCTGCTCCGGGTCATGGAATTCATAGTACTGCATCATATCCTGGTAATGCCTGTAAATCCTGTAGTTGTCTTTTAAAAATACAAAGCACTTAAACATCTGAAGGCCTGTCCGCTTAATCAGGCCCGCCTTGTATTTTTCATCTGCAGACGACAGAATCCGGAGATATGCCCCTCTTGCCTTGTAGAGATCTTCTGCATTGATTTTCAGAGGATCCACCCTGTCTGATCCTTCCTCTATATATGCGTCTCTCATAGAGTAAAAATAATACGTCGTAGCCAGCGTCTCCAGAATCATCAGATTACCGCTTATTTTATATGCCCGGTTCAGGCACCGGACAGCCCTTCCCCACTGGTGAAACCGCATACCCAGAACATACCCTAAAACCTGGTAAATCCCCTCTTCCTCCTCCTGGCTGCATGAGGTAAAAAGGAGCTGGTCGCTGCTTCCCAGTACCGGATTCACAACAGACGCCTGGCAGCCTTCATCTTTCATGGCCCGGATAGTCAGTTTAAATACCTTCTCCAGCTTTCCGGAGGGATTCAGCTCCAACGCCTTCTCAATATGCCGGTCTGCCAGCTGGTACTGCCCTTCCTCCAGATATCTGACCGCCAGATGGAAATCCTCCTCCCTGTCGCAGCTCCCGGCTTCATGCATCCTGTTTAAGACCTCGTCATATGCGTCAAACTCTCTGCACGCCCTGTGGCATTCCAGCAGCCGCCTGTACACAGAAAGCCTCTGATCCTCCCCGCATTTTTCAAATTCCTGATTGGCAATGGCTTTCAGAGCCGTATCCATGGCTGATTCCATCTGCAGGCCGTCAATATAAGTGATAATCTTCTTTATTTCATGGGTAATCCAGCTGTCCAGCACCGCACACAGATCAGTGGACAGAGCCTCTCTATGTTCGGTTTCTCTGAACATTTGGGCCATTTCATCCATTCTGCTCTTTTCGGCATCCTCAGACAGATCACATCCTGGGGCTATTTCGGCATCCCCGGACGGCTCACATCCCGGAGCGATATCCTCCTTGGGAATTCCAGGCAGATAATTTTCCGTCTGTATTCCATAGTTCTCTTTCATCAGACTTTGGATCAGCCGCCCCTTCATCACATTGACCCGAGCCCGGCTTGCGTTCCCGTCGTTTGTGTATGCAATCAGGCCTCCATAGAGAAATATCCCGTCCCCGCAGCTGTCGTCATCCCAGACCGGTGAGCCGGAAAAACCTTTTAGTTCAGCCACACGATCTGCCTGGTTCAGAAAAGAATCTTCCACGCGGATGACAAAATGGTTTCCCTTCATCTGATACTTTTCAATCTGTCCCTTAAGCTTGTCCTGCTGGTAATATAAGGATTCCTCCGGGTCAAATGCCCCCGGATATCCCAATGCCCGGACTTTCTCCTGTTCGTTCATGGGATAGAACATAAATTCTGCAGGCTGAAGAGGCAGCGCTCCTTTCTCACAGGCAATGACTGCTATATCGCAGCTGTGCTTTTTTTCACGGCTGCCTATAATTTCCACCTCATCGATAGGCGAATATGCAACATGCTCTGCCGGAACCGTGACTTCCCACTCCTCTGAAGCTTCCCCTCTGGGATCCGCCAGTATCCGGATGTGAATCTCATCCAGATAATCCAGCACATGGGCGCAGGTAAAGACATAAAAATAATCGCTGTTTTCCTGATAAAACAGCGTTCCCGTCCCCTGCTTTTTTCTGTCCTTATCCGAAATCAGTACGGAGTACTCCTCTAAAATCATCCTTTGCCTCCTGTCTAAAACTCCCGGCAGCCCTCTGTCTAAAGCTCCTGGCGCCCCGTCGAAACTCCTATCAAAAATCACGGCAGTTCAATCTCTTCCTCCACAATATTTACAAAGTCCAACCTGCCCTGAGTAAGATATTTCTGATCCCCATCGCACAAAAAACCTTTGCGCCACCAGGAATAGTTGCTGTAGATCCCAATACTGCCGTACTGCCTCAGCAGCTTGGAAACCGTCATTTTATCCGGATGCCCTGAACCATCGGCACAGATTACAAACCTGTCCGCCTGAAAGTTTGACAATAGCTGGTCGGAAATATTCCCCGCACTCCCATGGTGAGGCAATTTTACCAGCTGAAACCGGATTCCGCATGTGCTGTCTGTGCCGCTCTTCTTGACTGTTTGGTCTGTTTTATCTGTTTCGCCTTTTTCACCCGTTCTTCCTATTTCGTCTACTCTGCCCATATCCTCTTTTTCCCGCTTCCCCACAGAAAGGGCAGAACTGCCCCAGTGTTTCAGCCCCTTAATAACAGCCCCGGCAGGAGCATCCCCGGTAAATAAAAAGGAATATCCGTCATACTGAAATACAAAAACTATGCTCGCCCCATTGCTGGCTGTGACGCTTTTTGAGGGATACGTCCTGTCCATAAGTTTCTCAAAACTCACACTCCAATCTGACTCCCCTGCTAAAAGTACCTTCTGAGACTTTTCCTGAGGCCTTTTCTCAGGCTCTTCTTGAAGCTGCTCCTGAAGCATTTTCTGAATCCTGGTTTCCTCAGCCTCCAACTGCCCAAGTACTCTCCCAAACCGCTCCTCATCCGGTGCAATCACAGTCAGTATTGCCCCATCCACCTCTATCTTACGGCCGGCTGTGACCTGGTTTTCTATGGGAATTCCTGCTTCCAGCAGCTTATGTATCAATTCCTGGTTCTGCCTGGCAGACAGATTGGTGTGGGAGCTATGGACAGGATTCTCGTCATCTTCCGGAGGCAGCACCCCATTCATATACACACTGCCTATGTTTATGCTGCCCTCTGTCTCAACAAGCTTTACCAGGCCTCCCAGGTGATCCTCATCATAATGGGTGACAATCACACAGTCCAGCATTTTGTCCCTTTTGATAATCTCATTATAAAGCTTTCTGAATTCAGCCGCCGATACAGGCGGGCCTGAATCAATGATTATGTTCCTTGCCTGCCCGCTGTACCCTGAAAAACGGATGTGTATACAATCCCCTTTTCCGGATCTTATCAGAGAAACTGTGATTTTAGATCCAAAATGCAGCATATACCATCACCTGCCCTTCTCCATCTATTTCTTTCCTTCCTGTCCCTTTCCGTCTGCCTCTACCTTTTTATCAAAACCTCTTTGCCCTCAAATGCAAAACCGTATTTCCTGATTCTGTCTCCAGAGATTCCCCTGCTTTCTAAATCTGCCTGGTATCGCTTTTCTTCGATCTGTTCCAGAGCTGCATCCGCAGTACTTTCCAGTGATTTCTCCTCACCCGAATCTCTGACCTTGAATTCCATAATTATCCCGTTGTCTGTTCCGTTTTTCGGCTCCATCATCACATCGTATCTTCCAAAACCACTCTCCCGATTGGAGGTAATAATATAGCGGTCTGCCAGCTCCACAGACAGTCCCAGTACAAAGCCGTGGTAGAAACGCTCCGGCTGCGTCTCCATAGAGGGGTTTCTTCCACTGTCAAAATAGCTGAACATTGCCAGGGCTACACGGTTCATATAGGCGTTCATGGACTTTACGTCATCCTGCAAAAGCGCCCTGATAAAGCCGTTATATATTGTCCCGGAACGGGTAAACCATTTTCGAATCATCTTTTGGAACATTATCTGTACTTCCTTGTTCGTCAGTGCCAGCTCATACATATCTGCTCCCATATATTCATCAAATGTATAGCTTTCTACTTTCAAATATCCACTGGCTAGAAGCAAGCTCCAGATAGCATTCTCATCTGCATCTAACTGGTCAAAAATAATCTGTTCATCGATTTCCTTGTACAGATGCTCGCCCTTTAACAGGTTTTCCATTGATATTTTTGTCTCCGCGCTTCCCTCCCGTATCAGCTTATCCACCAGGCCGTTGCTGCTGGTGTTGGCCCAGTAGGTGGAAAGCCGTTTTTTATCCAGATAATTGATAATCGACCATGGATTATAGATATCTTTCCTTTTTCCGAATGTGAAACCGTCATACCAATCCTTTACAGCCATTCGGTTCTCGTACAGGCCACATTCCTGCAATGCCGCCCATACCTCTTCCTCTGTAAATCCAAAACTATCTTCATATTTTTCCGATGTGGAAGTCACTACTTCCAGATTATTTAAATCAGAAAAAATGGATTCCTTGCTGACCCTCGTAATACCCGTCATAACCGCCCGCTCCAGGTATGGATTTGTCTTGAACGTGGAATTGAACAAACCTCTTATAAATTCCACCATCTCTTTCCAATAACCGTACACCCAGGCCTCCTGAAGAGGTGTATCGTATTCATCCATCAAGATAATAACTTTCTTCCCATAGTACCCTGTCAAATAACCAGAAAGGTTTTTTAAAGAGTACGCAATCTCAGAATCTGTCATTTCCTTCAAACTCTTGTGAAAAAACTCTGTTTCCCCTTCCTTCAGGCTCCCGACTGCCAGCAGAAAGTCATACTTACGGTACACTTCTTTGATAAGCATGCAAATCTTTTCCCTTGCCACGGCAAAGGTATTCGCCTTTACATCCGCAAAGCTCAAAAATATCACCGGCCAGGTTCCCTGAAGGTTTTGGTACTTCTCTTCCTTCCATATAGACAGCCCCTCAAAAATCTCTCCCTGCCCTGCATACTCTATGGAAAGAAATCTCTTCAGCATATTCATATTCAGGGTTTTCCCGAATCTGCGGGGGCGGGTAATCAACGTCACATCATCTCTGTTCTCCCACCACTGCCTGATAAAATCTGTTTTATCAATATAGAAGCTGTTCTCTACTATCAGCTTCTCAAAGCTCTGAATCCCTATTCCTACAGTTCTCGCCATGCGCCTTGCCCTCATATTCCATATACTTTTAATAATCGGCTATCCTTACTATATCAACATAATCCAACTTTTATAATAATCCCCTTTTTGATTCCATTATATATTTTTCTTTTCAGGCACACAAGAAAATCCTCTAAATCTTAGATTATCTTCGACTGTTTTTCCAGAATTAATCATATTCTTTCCTCAGGGTAAACCCTCTCCCCCTCACCTCATTTACCTGATTAATCACGATAAACGCCTGAGGATCTATCTCCTGAATCAGCTGGTTCAGCCTTACCAGCTCCCTGTTGTTTACCACCGACATCACCACATATCCGTCCCTCTTAAAATGCCCTGTCCTGGACTTAAACAGCGTCACTCCTCTGTCCAGCTGGCTGGCAATGGCCTGGTTGATCTCCTCATAATGCTCGGTCACTATCTTAACCTGCATCCTGGCCTGTCCCAGAAGCAGCACTTTATTCAATACCGTAGTATAAATCAGTACCAGCAAAATACCGTACAAAATCTTTTCCCTGTCCGAAAAAAACATCTGCAGCAGCAGAATCCCTGTATCCATTCCATTCATGGTCCCTGACACCGAGAGTCCCATCTTTTTGTTCAGCACCAACGGCGGAATATCCATTCCTCCTGTAGAAGCCCCGGCCCTGATCACGCCACCGATGCCTGCCCCGATAAAAATCCCTGCAAATATCACTGCCAGCAGATTATCCTCCGTCATCTGCCCCAGCGCCGGAACCTTCTGAAACACAGATAATATAAATGGATAATAAAAAGTGCTGACAATCGTAGTCAACGCGAATTCCCTGCCCAGAACCGACGCCCCCAGCAAAAACATCAGCACATTAAACACCGTCACAAACCACTGAATCGGCATCCCAAACCGATGATAGAAAAACAGCGCAAGCCCTGTAGTCCCTCCCGTAATCAGCCCATTGGGAAGGATAAACATAATCACCGCCAAAGCATACACTGTATTCCCCACCAGAATCCAAAAAAGACTTCTTAAATCCAATGCCCCTTACGCCTCCTTCTCACACTTCTCACTCACACATTCATGACCTTTCTTCTCGTCATAGCTGATTCCTGCCAGAAATATTTCCCCTGTATATCCCTGAATCCAGGATGCATACTGCCTGTCCTTTATCTGGGCAATGGCGCCTTTTGCAGAACGGTTCCATTTCAATTCCACCACCAGCGCTGTTTTACCTACGTCTCTTCCTGGCAAATAAACCATATCCGCAAATCCTTTTCCCGATGGCAATTCCATAACCGGGTTCATATAGTATGCCTTCCCACTGTAATATGCCATGATGCTTATTTAAATTCTTTTTGTAAGACCCCAGCCTCTCTGCCTTCCTTCCGGCAAACAATTCACCGGAATCACACACCTTACTATATTAACATGCCCCTAAAATCAATGCAAGCCATGGCTTTATCACATCATTTCACCAAATGCAAAGGCGGCAGACGCCGCCAGCCAAAGCCGGCGGCGCTGCCGCCTCCATATAATCTCATCTTCTATGCTGTTATATTTTCCCTGTTTCAAACCATCCGGTTCATATACGATTTCTTCTGCTCCATATTGCTGTGGACATAGATATCCATGGTAATCTTCACCGAGGAATGCCCCAGAATCTCTGACAGCGCCTTGCTGTCAAATCCGTTTTCGATCCATTTCGAAGCAAATGCATGACGCAGGGAATGTATATTTATATCCGGAATATTGCACCTCCTCAACAGATTTTTAAACCTTCTCTGCACTCCACGGGGCTCCATACATTTTTCCGTCCCTGACAAAATATAGCAGGAGTCCCCTCTCTTGCTGTCCAGCATCTTTATAATAAGAAAATCCGGAAGTGGTATCTCCCGGATTGAAGTCCCCGTCTTCGGGGTTCCTATATAAACAATTGTTTTTGACATATGATCTCCTGTCTCTGCGCCTCTCCCTTTTTCCGCCCTCTCATCTATCTCCGGATTGCGGATTCTCGAAACCGTCCTGTTGATCTGCAGCGTCCCTCTGCTCCAGTTCACATCTCCCCACTTAAGGCCGCACAGCTCTCCCACCCGGATCCCCGTACATATGGAAATCAACAGCCCCATCTCAAACGTCTTCTCCGAATTCTCCAGATGGCTGATAAGCCTCTGGGCATCCCCGCGATCGAATACCTTCATATAAGGCTTTTTATACTTGGGAATATAATAATGAATCTTCTCCGCCGTACAAATCCCCTTATCCTCCCCGGTATGCAGTATGGCCTTCAGAAGGAATATAATCAGCCGCAGCGTATTCCAGGACAAATCCTGCCCTTGTTTGTCCTGTAGAAACTGATCCACAATCCTGTTGTTCATCTTCCTCACCTGGTACTTCCCCAGCTCCGGCAGTATATGCTTCTCCAGCATAGTAAAATATACTGCATACGTTGAAGGCTTCACCTGATACTGAACACTTTCTTCCCACTCACTGCACAGCTGTGAAAACGTGCAGCGGTTTTTTTCTTTTGTCATAGTTCCTTCTCCTTTGCTATTTGATAGGGTTATAATAGCAAATTCTTGTGTTATCAATCTATGGATAATGTTTGATTATGGTAATGGTATATGATTTTTAGAAATGGAAAAGCCCCTAGAAAGTAACCATAATTTTTAAGGCAGGCAAAAATTATCCCATCATTATAGCTATGGGATAATTTCTGCCTGCTCAAAAACTCTATTCAATCTCAAGCTCCTTCTTCAGCACCTCAATATCTCTGATAGGAACGCTGCATTGCTGATCTATTGCATAAGTATAGAACGTACTGGTGTTCTCCGGTTGTTGCCAAATAGGAGCGCTTTGATAGCCATCATATAAATGTATCCTCTGTGAAGCCTCATATGCTCTCGTCTGCTGCATAAATATTCTCTCCTATATATTCCTTTTCACTTATTATAAGTGATTTTTTACATAATTTCAATCTAATTTTTTTCAAATACACACGATTTTTCGTAAAAGGCAAGAAAGTCCTCAATTCTCTGTACCAATACAGAGAGTTCTCCCTTTTCTATATCTTTATATACGATTTCTAAATCTCTCTTTTTCTCCACAAGCATGGTATCCTCCCCTAATCCATGGATATAATCCTCTGCACACTTACTTAAATACCCCACCATTCCATTCCATATACACTGGTCGTTGAAAAAATCCAGCTGAGAATTTGTAAAATCTTCCACCTCTTTTGCATAATTATACAGACTCTTATAATCTCCTATCTTTTTATTACAATCCCTTATACCTGTCGTGTAACCGTATATTTTTAGTGCAATTAATCCTTCCATCCGTGTATGATCGAATTCTCTGGCAAGTGTTCTGATTACATCGCGACCCCAATTTTCTCTGAAGCCCAAATCGAAAAACCTTTCCCCATTCATTTTAACCGCCTCTTCAACAGCCCTTATTGTAATTGCCAGGCGGACTATCAAAGGCATATCAATTCCAGATAACAGGTTCTTTTCATTGAGGTTTTGTTCACCGTTAATAAATGAAAGCAAATATTTCTCAGCAGTCAGGTTTAAGGTTAATATTGCCATAAGATCCGCATACGCCTCTGTAATTACATACCGGAACATCTGCAAAAGCTGGGTAAGCATATTATGCTGAAACTTCTGATACAGGGCAAGGAGATATGGTTCTATATCATAAGAAGCTCTTCGTATTTCATTGATTCGCACCGTCTGTTCTCTTAAAGCCATGTTATAAATAGTAACTCTTCTGTTTGTTCCTGTATATATTTCTTTATTGCTTCTTCTGTTAAATTGCCTACGGTTGCTACATAATACCCCCTTGCCCAGAATGCTTTATTCCATTTGCTTTGTAATTCTGGATGTATGTCATAGATCATCAGTGTACTCCGACCTTTCAAATATCCCATAAAGCTTGATACACTCAGCTTGGGCGGAATACATACGCATAGATGTATATGATCCACACATACTTCTCCTTCTACTATCTCCACATTTTTATAACTGCACAATGTTTTTATGATATCCCTTATATCGGCCCTCACCTGGCCATATAACTTTTTCTTCCTGTATTTGGGGATAAATACAATATGGTACTGGCATTTCCATGCAGTATGTGATAAACTTTTCTTGTCCATTTAGGACCGCCTCCTATTCTTTTGAGTTTGGCTTGCGACACCTTACTCATTTTATCATAGGAGGCTTTTTATTAATATCCGTAACGCCCCTGCTCACTCCATTCTCCCCAGCATAGCTGGGGGATTAGGGCTTTCATTTATCAAGAGCAAGACAATCCGATTTGGGATTGGCCTCATAAAACAACCAGTTTCACGGATTCAGGTTTTACTTTATATTTTTTACCGTGGGCATTGCCTAAAACATAATCGCCGTATTCTTTGTACGGTTCTGTTATCTTAAGATCTTTCTCATCAGCACCTTCTATACACTCGGTTCCATCTATCGGATAATGAATGTCAATAGTTCTGTGATGTGACTCGAATAGTCCGATTTCCTTCGTCTCATATTCCATCACATTGACATATATATTTTCACCAAGCTCATGACAACCAGTTTCAAAATTATCAATTTTCCCTGATTCAACTATAGCCAACACATCATGTAGCTTTTAGAATATTCCAAATGAATAGTCCATTTTTTCGTCCTCTATCTTTTTATAATCTTATTTGCGAGAAAGATCCCGTATCCACCGATTCGTATTCCCAGAATTTGAAAGTACATCCTAGCCAGTGCGCTTCTGCCACTCAGTTTCGCATTTTTTAACAGAGTTTTATTTCTAGATGCATTCTTTAGGAATGTTCTCAGATCCTGATAAAGTAAACATCTTGAATACTTAATCAAACACCTAACATATCTTCTTCCGGCCTCATTAAGAAGTGTTTGAGCGAAAGAATCCTTGCAGTCATTATTCCCAACAAGGTCTTTCCATCCCATGTATGTCTCAATCATAGCATTTGCAGTATTTACATTTCCCATCTTACTTGTTTCAGATCCAATTCGCTTGTCCCTGTAAAAGTAATATGGTTTATCAGAACCTGCGCATCTTTTAGCAACAAAAAATATACGTGGTGTCCACTCTTCGTCCTCTCCCCATGGAATTGATTTTTCCACAAAAAAGAGTTTATTTTTTAATAGAAACTCACGATTGTATAGTCCACGGACACCCATTTGTAGTACGCCCTGTTTTTTGTAGGCATTCACAAAAGCGTCTTGACCATCACAAATACTATCTTCCCAACTATTATCAATGAAGTATGGCTGTACCCTATAATTTGGCTCCTCATCTTCATCATAGAAATAACTCATTCTGCCATGTGCAAAATCAAGTTCTCCATATTTATCAAGTATCTCGACAAAACTTTTTAGCGTGTCACGATGAATATAATCGTCTCCATCTAAGAAATAGCAGTACCCCCCCTACTTTTCAAAATGCCAGTATTTCGTGCAGAAGAAAGTCCGCCATTATTTTTATTTATTACTTTCACTAAGTTAGGATAATTCGCTTCATATTGACTGCATACTTTTAAACTATTATCTGATGATCCATCATTAACAAGTAAGATTTCAAATGGAGTAAATGTTTGATTTAAAACGCTTTCAACGCACTGTGCAATATACTTTTCAATATTGTACACAGAAATTATGACGCTTATCAAATATTGCATAGAAATCCCTCACATACATCAATCGATGCACCCATAACACGGCCTCAATGCCAGATGCCTATGAATACTAAAGCCATTCTTGTTCACGCCATCAACATCATGGTATTTGCCTACATATATTCGATCTCCATTATGATCCGTGTCAATACACCACACAAAATCATGATACCACAGCTTATCGCCTAATCCCAACCATGCTGTAAAAAACGCATAGCAACATTTGATTGCGCTGGGAAACGAATATGATTTCATCAGATCCACAGGCTGAATCGCTCGACTATCCTCATATACATCCTTACGAATAAGGAACCATTCATCCTTCATTGGAACATCAATAAAGTCCTCTTGATCATACCAGTCTTGATTGTAAAAGCATGGTTCTTTGATTTCCGGATCCTTTCCGAAAAGTTTCGACATATTACGAATTGTCACCGGAACATCATTCTCGAATTTGCTAATTCCAAGAACAAGCATGTAATCCAGTTTCTTTTGTTCTAACAGTTCCTGTGAATATGGTATTGTAGGGATAGTATCCGGAATGTGCAATCTCATCTCTTTAATGCAATGCATCTCATCTGGTCCAATAAAGTTACTCCCCATTATGCGCTTGGCTACTTCAAATTCAGTAATTTCACTCATTTAATAAGGATTCCTTCCATTTTTGATATTCTACTACTTCCTGCGCGGTTGCCAAATGCCCCATGGCTGAATACTTTTCTATTCTGTCAAACTCAGCCGACAGTCTGTCAAACCGCGTACCCCATCCGCTGTCAATAAACCAATTCAGATTCCGTACTGGCGCATTATATAAAATCAGACCACTACCAGTGTCTAATACTTCACGAAGGAACGTTAAATAGGCTCTGTACTGATGCTCATGGGATGCAACTAAGGTGAGCTTCTTCCAACCTTTTTCAACTGCCATTTTCACAACTTCGACAGCCTGTTGACGAGTATGTAGGGATTTATCCTCGTGAATAACATCTTCCTCTGGAACACCCGCACTAATTATATATGGCTTTACCTCTTTAAATGGATAGCTACCATAATCCTTATCCACTGTGTTACCACTAAATACGATTTTTGAGACAATGCCCTTCTTATACAACTCCACGGCCTTCTGAAATCTGAAAAACCCATCACCCTCAAGAAGTATCGCCGCATCTGATTTGGTCAGGCAATCATTATCTACTATTGCCATTATAATTTCTCTATCTGAAATCACTTTATTTCACCACACCTCGATTTCTATCGATGCTGGGATGCCAAAAGACACTCACCTATGACATCCCAGCACCCTATATCATCCTCTTACAGGTCTTCCCAGAAGATAGGATCCCTTGCAGTGATATCCTTATTCACCTTCTTACCGATGATGGTATCTTTGAACTTCGGAGGGATTCCAAGCGCCGGACGTAATACATCGATATCCTCTGCCGTAATAACCTGGCCAGCCTTCAAATCGCGCTTCGCATACAGGCAGCGACGCTGTACGAATACCGTCTCGCCTTCCTCAGCCACAACCTCTTTGCGAGTACTGCCCATCGCACGTTCGACTTCGCGGATGGAATCAACCATGAACTTGAATTCATCGGGTTCCATGGAGTGTGGATGATCCGGTCCCTTGTCCTTCTTATTCAGCGTGAAATGCTTTTCTATCACGCGACCACCAAGGACAACGGATGCCAGAGCTACCACATGTCCCGGAGAGTGATCGGAATATCCTGTGAGGCAATCAAATGCATTCTGATACGTCTTAAGGACATTCACATTGGCGCTGTCAATCTTGGACGGGTAGTTAGTAATGCACTGCATCAGGACCAGGTCCTTATTTCCCGTCTTCTCGATGGTGCAGACTGCTTCATCAATCTCGGACATGGTAGCGTCACCTGTGGCCAACATAACAGGGATGCCCTTCCGAGCAGTGTAATCCATCATCTCCAACCACGTGATTTCACCGGATCCAATCTTAATGAACGGCAAATGCATATCGGCGCAGAGATCAACAGCTTCCTTAAAATACGGAGAAGTGGAGAAATCGATTCCCACACTCTTACAATAATCC
Source organism: uncultured Hungatella sp. (assembly GCA_910585435.1). GTDB lineage: Bacteria > Bacillota > Clostridia > Lachnospirales > Lachnospiraceae > UBA3402. The sequence goes on from CAJUEJ010000009.1 coordinate 109,360, forward strand.
GCAACTTCCTGGTGCCATTCCATCGGGAACTCGACATCCTTGAACACTTCGGATACAGTCCTTCCCCAAGAGCCATGCACACCGTGAAGTTCCATCTTGGAGAAGCCGCCCTCAGAGACGATGGTCTCAGCCGTAAAGGTCTGGAATTTAGCGCAGTCCGCACCAGCCTCTTTCGCCGCATCAATAAGACGCTTGGCCTTATCGAGGCTTCCGTCGAAGTTGCCGCCGATCTCAGCGATGAAATAGGTCGGGTAATCCGGACCGATCATGCGGTTACCAATCTTAATGTTCTTGTTAAAGTTCAGCATTGCAGTGTCCTCCTTCAATCTATTCACTTGGATCCCATATAATCCTTGATAGTCTTTTTCAAAATCTCCGCCTGTTTCTTTGCATCCTCAATATCCCAATAGTTCGTCTTCAACTGAATCATGCGCTTCTGGAGATACTCAGCGTTCGGGCAGCAATGTTCATCATATTTCTGCCACACACCGGCCAACGGCTGAAGAATATTCTGATATGCCGGCTCATTATATGACAGCTTCCAAGCTGCATAATAGCCATCGCCTCCATTCTTCTGGAACAAATCACGGAAGCGATACCAGTCAACGTCAGGATTGTCAGTATCCAGTACAAGGCAATACGTCCAGTAAGAATTCTTATACCCTTCCAGTTCAGCCTGCTTTTTCAGCAGAGTCTGATCCTTGATAGCCTCATCAAAAATAGCTGCCACATCAATTCTTCTTTGTACCAGTTCTTCCGCTCTTTCAAGCTGTCCGAGTACACAGGCAGCCTGAAGCTCTGACATACGGTAGTTATATCCGAAAGAAATATGTCTGCTATAGTTGGGATCCTGAATATCGTTACGGGTAATCTTCCCCTGCTTTGCGCTCACGCCTGCGTAACCAAGGCAATTCAGGCGACGCGCTCTATCAGCAAGCTCTTCGTTATTAGTGATCAGCATACCACCCTCACCAGTGGTAAGATGCTTACTTGCCTGGAAGCTGAAACTGGCAAAATCACCAAACTCACCAACAAGCTTTCCTTTATAGGTTCCAAGGAAGCATTCAGCATTGTCCTCAATCAGAGCGAGATTATGCTTCTTGCAAAGCTCGATAATCCTGTCATAGTCAGGAGCAAGACCATAGAGGGAGACTGTGATAATTGCTTTAGTCTTCTCTGTGATGCACTTCTCAATACTATCAGCAGAAATCTCAAAAGTTTCAATGTCGCTATCGGCAAAAACGGGGATTGCACCACAAAGCACAACAGGAATCGATGTAGAAGACATGGTTAATGCGGGAACGATGACCTCGTCACCAGGCCCAACGCCGCACGCCATAAGAGCAACATGAAGAGTCGCAGTGCCATTGCAATGCCCAATGGCGTATTTCAAATGAAACTTCTGTGCGAATGAAGACTCAAGCTTATTATTAAAAATGGAATTCTTTGAAGTTTCAAACTCATTGCTTAAAGCTTCCATCACATACCGTTTTTCAAGGTCAGAGATTCTGTCCATATCTTATATCCTCCTTAATTCTTATTGATACATTGCGCTACGTTTTACACCAGAATTGACCTGAGAAATCTCAGGATGCTCTTTCAAGATTTCAAGGATTTCATCCATCAGAAGCGGTCCATCTGTATTTTCCTTCCGATGCGAATACACCGCCTTTACCATCTCGTAATCTTCCTCATTATCAATAGTCCAGCGATAGGAAGACAGCTGACAATCAGATACTACATTTCCAATTCTAAATTTATCAGGATTGTGATAAGCATACTGAGTCACATGTTCACGTTCAAAAGAATCTTGAGTACTGTACTCCATGGTAGCAAGCACTTCAAAGTTGAACGCTTCACAATCCAGCCCTTCTGGAAAAGAGGGAGGGAAATTGTTAGTAACAAGATCATACTTCTCATTTAGTAACTTGCTGATAACTTTATCAATTACAGAAGGTTCTTTGAATGGGTCATCTGCTGTAACACGCACAATGACATCAGAAGGAAAAGCAATAAAGGCGCTGTAATATCGATTTAGCACATCTTCTTCACTACCACGGAAGTACTTTACCTGCTCTTTACGACACCATTCCTCGATAGCATCATCTTTAGGGTTAACTGTTGTGGCTATAACAATATCATCAATTAAAGAAGTATACTTCAATCTATTGACAACATGCCATAAAAGCGGTTTCCCGTTAATGTCTGCAAAAACCTTTTTAGGAAATCTAGTAGACCCACACCTGGCTTGAATTATTGCATTTACGCTCATCTTGACTCCTCTGCCTCACGCGTTCATATTCTTTACGAAGATTAAATACTACCAATCTTCACCTTATTCTTTTCAATCCACTCTCGAAGCTGAGGCACAGTCATCCATTCAGTATTGTTGTCCGAAGTGTAGCTAAATCCTTCAGGAACACGCTTACCTCCTTTGATCATGGCATCTACAGAACCCCACTCACAAATCTGCGGGAGAATCTTAAAATGCTCAGGATATTCATAGGTAAAGTGATCATCCTCAACTCCAATCATCTGCTCATGCAGCTTTTCACCTGGACGGATACCGATTTCTACCTGTTCAGCATTAGGATCTACTGCTGTGGCAATGTCACAGATATTCATAGAAGGAATCTTCTTGACGTAAATTTCTCCACCTTCCATGTCGTCAAAGGCGTGCCATACAAGCTCGACACCCTGCTCAAGGGAAATCATAAAACGAGTCATCCGTTTATCGGTGATTGTCAGCTTGCCAGAATTGGCAGTCTCCATGAAGAATGGGATGACAGACCCGCGAGAGCCCATGACATTACCATAGCGGACTACAGCAAACTTTGTTTTTCCGCCAGAATAAGAATTCCCAGCAATAAAGATCTTATCAGAGCAGAGTTTTGTAGCTCCATAAAGGTTTACCGGAGAACTCGCTTTATCTGTTGAAAGAGCAACGAGACGCTTGACCTTCTTATCAATACAAGCATCAATAAGGTTCATCGCACCAAGAACATTGGTCTTGATACATTCGAATGGGTTATACTCGGCAGTCGGCACAATTTTTGTGGCAGCAGCATGAACCACATAATCCACACCATCGAGAGCGCGATAAAGCCTATCCTTATCCCTGACGTCGCCAATAAAGAATCTAACTCTTTCATCGCCTTGAAACTTCTTAGCCATATTCCACTGCTTCATTTCGTCACGGGAATAAATGATAAGCTTCTTGGGATTATACTTTTCCAAAGTCATCGGTACAAAAGTATTACCAAAAGAACCGGTACCACCAGTGATAAGAATCGTAGAATTTGTAAGCATTTTGTTTTACCTCCTAATAATTTTGGATTGTGAAATTTCTGTATTATTTCTCTAAATACAAAGCGAAATAATTTCCTTTGGTTAATTCTACGAAGCAAAAAGATGAACGTCTATATCTCGTAAATAATCGAATTCCTTTGATTCGTACAAGTGTTTTGATTCTATTAAACTCATTCTGTAATACGTTTAGAATATTTTTCTTCTTTTGATGATTTTTGTCATTAAATGTATACCCAATAATGTTCCAATTCCCCATCTTATAAACCACATATTTTGAGTGACATAATATACGATGCATGCTGAAAAAATTGATACTAAACCTGGTAGAAAATCTTTAATTCTATATGGAAAATCCATAGTCTTGATTTTCTTTGCTGATATATAATGAAAACCAAATTGTAAGCCGTGCGATATCGCTGTGGCAATTACGGCTCCAATCATTCCAAACATATATATCAAGATAAGATTAAGAATTATATTAGCGATTGCCGCTAAAGAAGTTCCAGCAGCAATCGCTTTTGTCTTTTTATTGTAAAACTCAAAATTTACTGCAAAACTATACATAAACACAAAATAATTCCCGATAGAAAAAAGTGGGATCATTTCCGTGCCTTCCCAAAAACCTTCATGAGCATATATATGAAATACTTCTCTTGATAAAAAAATAAAGCCAACAGTCAAAATTGTAAACAATTCTATGTAGTTCTTTGAATGTTTGCGAATCTTCTCAATTTCATCATGTTTTGTATATTCGTAATAATATGGAACCCAACTATTATTAAATGCATGGTATATGGAGATTAACAAATTTGAAAATGTACATGCTAACGCATATACTCCTGCTGTTGAATTATCAAGCATATTTTGAAGCATAACCTTATCGCTTTGATTTAGCACTATATATGCTAGTAGGTGAAATATGGTAGGTATACTTAATGGTAATGTAAATTTCCAGTACTCCTTGTTGTATACTGTTTTGCCTTTCTTAAGAATATAAGCAAATAATATTATTCCTATTACTGTATACACACTCGATTGGCCGATAATTCTACCCCAATAATTTTCTTTTGGAGGTAATGAGTATATTAATAATAATGACACACCAATGGTTAAAATAGATGTGGTTACAGACAAAATAAAGTTTCTTCCTGCTTTGAATTCATAAGTAAACTTTCCATTCATAGAAGAAACACAATATAATCCCCATCCTTGCATAAGTCCAAGTAAAACCATTATTATATTGACTTCAAACCATTTAAAAGTAAAAAGCAGCAAAACAATTGTTGCCACTGAAAAGCATAGATATGAAAGTGTTGCTAAGCTGAAGACACTTGATTGATACTGCTCTTGAACTTCATCCGAGTAGGTTACTTTAGCTGCAGCAAGCATACCTACTGCTTGGAGAGAAAATATAGTTGAAGCTAATTGAACCCAAGTTAAATACACTGCAGTAATCCCATAATTGTTTGTTCCTAAAGCAGTAGAAAAAATTGGACCAGATACAAAGGCAAGACCTTGTAGTATAATTGTGCTTAGAATATTAATTAGCGTGATTTTATTCTTATTCATTTTTTACATTCCATTTACGCAAGGCATTAGTTCCCTTTCTTTGTATAATTACAAGATTAATATGTTTTTTCGATTGTTAAACGAACTGAAGAATCAGCTATATTTGTTTTATCTTTATATTTTGCAGTCTGTAACGTTTCTGATTTTCTAATAAACCACAGTAAAAAGAATAGAACAGAGGTTGACGCTGACCCCGCATTAAAAACAATATCAGTACAAGATCTAACATATAACATTATCATCAAACTGAGATATATCCATCTCTTGTTCGCTATACACATCTTTATATTAGATAATGTCAAGATGATTATATATCCTAACAGAAAGATGCCATAGCAGGCATGGATATTAAGGAATGAGTTATGCAGATTGTTTCTATAATAATCCATCAACGATAAATCTGAAAATTTAACTCCGAAAATCAAATTTTTTATATCCTTCTGAATGACATTCATATACTCATCTATAATGCTTTTTCTGCCAGTGCCATAAAGACCGTATTTCGTAAATCGTTGAAGATAAACATTTGTTTGTATTTTGTCCGAGTGAAGAACAAAATAAGCCGCAAAGGCCAGAATCAAAACGAAAATACTAACTCGTATTAATCTACGGACTGCTACATTATTATCAGGTTTATCTATAACTGTATTGTAAATTATAACTATCAAAAGGAAAAAAGCGGATGTTATTATGCCGCTACGACCTATAGCTAAAATACAAGTAACTGTTACGGCAAGAGCTGGCATTATTGGAATTCTATCTTCTAACGACTCTGCCCGCACATAATATACAATCATTGGAATGAACAGATAAACCGAAACAAAATTAACAGAAGTATTATAAAAAACTGAGTTACCTACGCCAACAGATATTAGAGATATCGATAAAATTATACAACATAAATAGATAGCATTCTCAATGTACTTTTGTTTAATCCTTTTATCACACAGTAGATTGTATATGCCTAAATATATTAATGAGAATATAATATCAAAAAGAGAAGCATTGCCAACAAACATCACGTTAAGAATTGTCGCTATAATAAACAGAATAAAATATATATAGATATCTCGTGTAAATGAGAGATTAGACCACAAAACGCCCATAAGAAAGCAACTACCTAACACGATATACCAAAGTATATTAATGATAAGATTCCCGTAGAATACATTGTGGGCAATAAACAGTACAAAATACAAGAACAATAATAATGATGGCCAGGATAATGAGCCTTTTCTTATCCGAATTTTCATCTAATCACCCTATTAACAATAAGCTCAGACAATAGAAACTGAGCTTGCTTATACGAAATATAGTCTTTCTTCGATAATTCTAAATACGTATTTTTGTCGCTTACATCATCAATAACAATTATCTTACCGCTACGATATGCTTGAGATAATACTGTTGAATTCAAAGCCACAACAAAAAATGTGTCCTCTACAGAACAACCTAGAGAATAGTTTTTTACATCTTCAATATAATAATCTTTAAATATCAGACTGATATATTCATAATTGGAGTGAACTGGATGGGGTCGTATTTTACATTTTCTCCCTGAATTTTTAAATATATCTAAAGTATTCTTGATATTATTCAAAATTTCATTATTTTCTTCTCCACTTAAATAGTATGTCATGCAAAATGAGCATTCACCCTCATTTTTTACTTCTATATTCATTGGCATGTACTTTTGTGGAGTATATATTTTCATTGTTTGATTGCACTTCAAGTCATTAAACATCTTTATGTAATGCTCATCCCAAACCCAGTAACGATCATATTTCATGAACGCATGATCAACTTGAAATCTATAATCTCCATGCATGAATCCATCATACTCAACATCAAATTTTGAGGAATAAAATGTTAATATAGGATCTGCAAATTCTCGCTCACAGACATAGTTACAGATTATCATCGGATTTCTTGTATGAATAATCGTACTTTGGATAGCCAATCTTTCCATAAGAATGAATAAATAATAAAATGATAAAGGATGCAGTTTAGTTGCTTTCCATAATACTTTATTAGCAGACGAATCTAGAAATAATCTGTTAATATTTACTTCGAATTCCTCTATATTATATCTGCTCCTGAGTGCTGACGGAAAAATATCATCTATTTTAATAAGTTCTCTTTTTCTTACTACAACTAAGCTATCATCTTTTGAGCATAATTGTAGATGCTTTCTATTAAAATATATATATGATGGAAGAAAAATAATCAAAGCTCCTAAATTATATAGTACTTTGATTGCCACGTTATAGTGGTAGTAGCAAATGCACTTATACTTATTGAAGGAGTTTTCAAAATAATCATCTGATACATTGAATTGCTTTAGAAATTCATCCTGTTCTTCTCTTGTATGATAATGCTTATCATGATTGAACAATACACTTTTATTAATTTTTGCATAAGCTTTAGCTAATAACTCTAAAACTTTCATCATCTAACTCCTTCAACTCTCGAAGTGATTCTTTCATAATCTTGTAGTACTATCCTAACATTCTCAACTGCATCGAAGAAGCCTCGATATTCTAACGGACTCCATCTTTCCCTGATCCTCTGCTGAACTCCGGATGGACTAATGACACTCGGAACGCTCAACGCCACTCCACGACAGCCGTATTCACCCATCAAGACAGAACTTACTGATGCAATAGTCGGTCTCATATTGATAATTGCATCAGCCAACTGACATACACATGTGGCAATACCATAGTGTGTCCGTCCTTTAGACGAGATAATTTCTGATCCCATAGTCTTCGTTAGCTGCATAATCCGAGCTTTAACCTCATCATTCCAGGCGATCTTAGATTCAGCGCAGAATTCATCAATTGGAATACCGCCAACAGTCACATGGCTCCATACTGGAATCTGCCCATCTCCATGTTCGCCTACGACATATCCATTAATCACACCTGTGCTCAGTTCCACATAATCAGCTACGCATCTGGTAAAACGAGATGAGTCCAAAATGCAGCCAGATCCAAACACCATGCCGTTAGGCAGTTCCATCCATTCTGCGGCTTTGTATGTCATAATATCGACTGGGTTTGAAATAACGAGGATAACGCCTCTTGTGTAGTATTTCTGTATGCTATCGATAACAGATCGCATGATCTTGACATTTTCATTTGTCAGATCCAGTCTGCTCTCACCCGGTTTTCTGCCGCGTCCAGCTGTGATTATAATCAGGTCGCAATCAGCGCAGTCCGGATAATCCCCAGCATACAAATCTGCTGTTCCCATAGTGGGGAGACCATGCCTGATATCCTTGGCCTCCCCTTCAGTTTTCTCGTGATTGATGTCTATCAGAACGATTTCTCTTGCAACATCACGAAGGGCAAGCGCATATGCTATTGAAGAACCAACATAGCCGGCCCCTATAATGGCAACTTTACGGTTGCCCAACGTGTATCTTCTTTTCATATTTCCTGCCTTCAACTCATCACTATTGTCCTCGTGAGCATAGTCGGCAAATTGTATCCATCCCAAATCAGATCAAAATCCATTGTCTTACCCATCGGAACTACACGGTCTATTCCCTTCACCCCACTTTTTATAAGCGGAAGAAGTGTGCCCTTATCTCCAATGTAGGCAATGGTCTGGCACCGCTTATCATTAACAAGCGGAATTAAGTCTAAAACATCTTTACAGTCATATTCATAGAAGTATCCGCTGTTATCCCTGTAGTCCATCAGATAGTCCGTGATCTTGGGAACCTTTACGCGGACAATCAGGTTATCGGAGTGTTCCTCAATTATCACACCGGGCTCAGCAACTGCTATCATGTAGCTTTGTGTGAGTTTATTTACACCCTGAATTGGCTGAAAGGTATACTTACTCTTAACCAGCGTATGTTCGGTATTCCAAAACGCTTCTTTCGCCTCGTCAATCCGTCTTCCAGTCCACACTATCACCCTCGGGCTTGTGCAGGCATTCTGATCAGAGAAGAAAGTATCGTTATAGAAATCATCAGCAATCCTATTTTTATCTTCTATAACTATATAGCTGTCGCTATCAATCACTGCCAAAGAGTAGCGATCCGCAAAAGTAATTTCCCCAGAACGAGGTAGCAATGGGGATTTTCTAAGCTCTGCTATCGTCTGATCTCCGCCCCAGACAACTCGCATATCTGCAACAGAGCTGAATAAATCATTAATTTCTTTATCACGGTCATATCTGACGCACAGAACATAAGGTTTCATAGCCTCATGCGATTCAAGCACTTTATTGAATGTCTCCATGATAATCTTCACCTGCGGAAACTCCTTAGAAGGAACCCTCACAACATTTGAATTTCCACAAAGCAAGCCAGATACTAAACTGTATGCAAAGTTTACGGGAACATTGGATGGAGCAATATGGAACACCACACCTTTTCCGAGATGAATGCCATCGTTCTCATTGAACCGTTCTTTCAGTTTCAATACAGACCCTTTACGAATCCAGAAGCCAAAGGTAACAACATCTGAATACGCCTTAGACTCCCCGTTTTTCATTAGTTCCCTTGATACATCATTAAGAAACTCAACAATTTCATCATCAAAGGGTACCTTAGCCGCTACGGAAAGGAGGTTACAAGCGATTTCTGCGGAACCCACCAGATACTGAACCTTATTCAAAATATCAGAATTTAGCTGCATAAGTATCGCTGCACCCCCTTATCTCCGCATTCTTAAGCCTGCCATTAATCTTGAAATACTTACCCTTACGACCACATGGGCAATCATCAATGCCCAACACAGTCCCTTCATCCTCCGTCAAGAGACTATGACCTGGATAGGACTCAGGAATCGTCGAAACCACCTGGATAATGCCATCTTCGCCGATAGCTGCTTCTGAGAAATCAAGCGGCCTACGAATAATCACATCCGAGAAATTGCTAGCGTGCAGATGACCACACTCGCACTCCATATAGATGCAGCCCGTCTGCTCAACCATTCCATAGTATTCGTGGATATCATGCAGACCGCATGCCTCCTGCATCCTTTTATGGAACTCATCATGGCTTACCGCTTCGGAAATCAGCTTCTTCCAGCCACCACCATGGATGAGGATGCCATTGGAAAGGTCGAAGGTGATGCCTTCTTCTTTAAGTCTCAGTAACTCCTTGTAGAAGTGCTGCCAAATCATGAATGTGAATCCGAAGAGCATAATTCTCTGCCCTTTGAATTTCTCCAAAAATTCCCGAAGTGCCGCCACATCCAATTTCATATTGTCATCCAGAGCATATATTTTCTTAGCACCGAAGATGGAGAAACCAAGTATACCAGCACCACGAGCAGAAAACATAGCACGGTTCTTCACAACGCTCGGACAGTCAATAATAATCATAGGCATCCTGCTAGAGCCCGTAAAATCAGATACTATTTTCACCATCGTCTTCTGCTGGTTAGAGGATGTAGTCTTGTCAAGATAAATCTTGCTTACAGCCTGCCCCGTAGTTCCCGAAGAGGTCATAGTCTTAACCACGTCCTCCTGCGGTACAGACTTCAGCTCAAGTTCCTTAAAAAGGCGCACAGGGAGAAACAGAAGATCCTTATAAGACTGTACGTCACCAATCATGAATCCTGTCGCATCAAGCATCCTTTTATACTCCGTACAAGAGCCCAGGTGATGATGCGTCAGATCAAGAAGCCGCTCAGTAAGCAGTTTATCCTTCTCTACTTCATTTAAAGAGTATGGAGGAATTGCTAATATATCATCAAATGTCATGCTACTACTCCCAGTTTATTCTTAATCACCTGCGCCATCTCTTCATGATGCTGTTTAATGAAGAAATGATTTCCTTCATATACGCGATAGTCAATTATTCCTTTAAAGTATTTCTCCCACTGTTTCATATCACATAATGGTGTATCTGACTCAGAATAAAAAACCGTGGCAGGAATAGTTGTCAAAAGATTGAGTTTTTCAAATTCATATTTTCCAATAATTGTATAGTCGGCTTGATATAATGGAAGATATGTTCTCCAGAAAACCTTACTATTAATAAGTTTTTCAGGAACATTCCCAAAGCGCACTGTTCTCTCTTTTACCCATTCATCAAGTTCATCCGATGTAAATCCTAATAGTTCCGATTTAGTATGAGGCTCATGTGCAGCCAAGAAAATGTGAGATGGTTTTTTCATGCCAGAGCTCATTATTCTCCTAAGAACTTCTACCGCCGTAATACTACCTATGCTGTATCCAAATAGTGCGAACTTACTAGATGCTCTATCTTTTACTTCCCTGAACATATCGTCAGCCAGCTCATCAAAGTCTCTATAGAAAGACTCCTTATGTCTTTCACCATGACCAGCGTATTCAAGCTTAATAACATCTATACCATCTAAATCCCGTTCGATTTCATCAAAAAAAGATTTATTACCGCCAGCATATGTAAAACAGAACAACTGCTTTTTATCCTGCATAATATTTCGTCAATTCCTTATATAAAGTTTTTCCAGATTCATTCTTCGGAATCTCGTCAATCACGATAGTCTTAAACGCAGCGGGATTCAGCTTGGTCTTAGCGACCACGAAATCCCTGACAGGTTCTGCTATTTCCTTATCAGTCACAAATATATACAAGTGGTCATCGACACCGGCAGAAGCCACTTCAATTTCATACTCACCCTTGATAAGCCTGTCGATCTCATCAAGATTTACACGGTTCCCGTAAATTTTCAGGAACCTCTTTTTCCGACCAACGATATAATAGAAACCATCCTCATCGAACTGAGCCATGTCGCCGGTTTCAAGGACGCTGTGACGCTCATCACCAAGAATCAGGTCTTCACCTTTCTCAGCATAGCCCAATGTGACATTCTTTCCTTCATATACAAGTTCTCCAGTAGTCAGCGGCTCCGCGACTTCCTGTCCATCAGCACCAATAAGCCTAAATTTACCGCCAGGAATCGGAATACCCATGGAACCCTTTTTTTCAACGGCCTTTTCAGGCGGAAGATATCCCATACGACTGGTAGCTTCCGCAGCACCATACATAACCACAAAGTTCTTGCCCTGTTCCGCAGCATATGCCGCGAACTTCTCATGCAGCTCAGGCGTAATCTTACCGCCAGCCTGCGTCATAGTCCTCAAACTCGGCAGCTTCATCCGATAAAAGCGAAGCTTATCCAGCATCTCGTAGGTATATGGCACTCCACCGAAACTTGTGGCCTCTGCATCCTTAAAGAACTGCCAGAATTCTTTCTGCATCAGCCCCTTACCGGTCAGCAGCAACGTAGCGCCTACCAGGAAATGGGAGTTGATGATGGACAACCCGTACACATAGTTCATCGGGAGCGTTGTAATCGGACGCTCAGTATCATCCAGCTTCAGATACTCCGCAATCGAGGTCGCATTATCGAGAACGTTCGTATAGGACTGCCGAACAAGCTTCGGAGAACCGGTAGAACCAGACGTGGTAATCAGAAGACCCAGCTCGCCATTAAGCGGATACTTAACCTCGTAATCCGTCTTCAAAAGCACATAGTTATATGCTTCATGTTCAATCGGCATTCCCGGAAATCGATCTATCTGATCCTTTGGAATCCAGAGATATTCCGGTCTGTATGTTTTTAACAGATTCTGCAAAAGTTCCTCTTCCAGATGGCTGTTGATCATAACCGGAACTATACCATTATTAATGAACGCCGTATATCCCACTACCGAGCCTATTTCGTTTCGGCACAGCGAAAATACAAGGCAACGATGTCCAATCTGCTCGGCAAGTATATAGGCTTCTGACTTCAGAACATCATAGGACACATGAATACCATATTCATCAATAAGAGCAGTTTTATCTTTATGCTCCTCCAGATCCCAAATCTTACCCATTAAAACTTCCCCCCATACTCTTTCTTAGACAAAAGTTCCTTACCCTTTTCATAAGAATTGAGATCTATTATATCATCAGTATCCATCATAATATCAAAGGCGTCTTCAAGAGCCGATATTAATCCCATGTGTCCTACTGAGTCCCACGCTTCAATGTCTTGATATTTCAGTCCATTCAACTGATCTTCGCCAATTTCAAATGTTTCCATAAATGCTTTGTTGTATTTCTCCAGGTTGCTCATTTTTCTTCCTCCTTAGTTTAGATGCTCAAATCTTACAAAATATCCTTTCGGAATGGCGTTAGCCGCCTTCTTGCCAATAATATCCTTAATTCGATTCGGCGCAATTCCATCTCCCGGCCTCTTTGCCTCAAGATCGCTCATCATGATTGTTTCACCAGGCTCAATATCTCTTGTAGCCACAAGGCTTCTGCGCATCTTAAGTCGTTGCTCTTCCTCACCTTCAAGCAAAACTCGTTCTCTAGCTCCCATTGCTGAATAAACACTGTGGCATGCGTTCACGAGACTCTTCATCTCTGCTGGTTCTGTAGCCATGTTGTTATCCATGCCCATTTTCTTATTGTCCAGCGTAAAGTGCTTCTCTACAAGGGCCGCCCCAAGTGCAATTGAAGCAGCAGCTACTTCATATCCAATTGTGTGATCTGAATAACCTATAACATATTCCGGGAACTCTTCCTGCAGCATAACCATATTATTCAGATTGATAATTTCTGCTGGAGCCGGATAAACCGAAACGCAATGAAGTATACACAGATTTCTGTTCCCAGTTTCCTCGATAGCCTCTACTGCGTTTCGTATCTCATCAATCAACGACATTCCGGTAGACAGAACAATCGGAATTCCCTTTTCGCCAATGTACCTAAGGAAAGGAAGATTGTTGATTTCCATAGAAGCAATCTTAATAAATGGAGCGTCTATTTTATCTACAAGAAAATCTACTTCCTCTCTCGAATAAGGAGTAGCAGAAAAACCTATTCCAGCCTCTTTACAGTAAAAGCTCAACTCTAACAGTTGATCCGGCGTCAGAGAGAACTTTGCTACAATTCTTTTTGAAATAGGATTGTTTGCATAGTACTCATCACAATACAGTGATTCAGCCGACCAGGATTGAAACTTCACGCAGTCACAGCCACAGTCCTTTGCGGCATCAATCATAGCCTTTGCGGTTTCGACTTTGCCATTATGGCTTGAATTCATCTCTGCCACAACATACGGCTTTTCTCCAGTCCCGATTACTCTTCCGCCTCTAAGTATTAGTTTTCTCATTGCACATCTCCGATCAATGAAATACCTGACCATTTTCCCCATTCCGGGAAATAACGCGAGCAGGGTTCCCCATGACAGTCACATTTGCGTCTACGTCCTTGAGTACAACAGCACCAGCTGAAATAATGGTGTTATCACCGATTCTAAGCAGCTCCCTCACGGGAGCATTTAACCCAACAAACACGCACTCACCAAGTACAGTCTGTCCGCCTATGTCGACATGTGTAGATATCTGGCAATGTTTCCCGATAATTGCATCATGACCGATACAGGCATATGATTGGATTGTCGTATCATCGCCGATCTCCGCATCTGCACTGATAATAGCCCCACGCTTTATCACAAGGCCTTGACCAAGTTTGCAATACGGGCTAACCTGACTGTCGGGAGAAATAACGCTTCCGATTTTACAATTCAACGCAAGCAACCGCGTATATATCCTTCTCTTCGTCTTTGGTTCACCGACAGCAATGACAAATTCAATTTCTTTATACTTTTCTAAAGCTTTCTCAAGCCGACACATTTCAAGTCCCATGTATTCAATTTCCGGCTTGTTATCGTCTATGAAAATGGTCTTATCCCATCGCTTTGTTATCGCATTTTGATAATCTGCTATCTCTCTAACTTCTTTTCCCTGTCCACTGGCTCCAAAAATTGCAAGTACCAAATTGTCTCACCTTCCCTTCTGTCACCTATATTTTCGTATATTTGTAAAATTTATCCCATAATTTATAATATAGATATGCAACAAATGCACTTCCAGTAATTGATAATAATGAAGCTATTACAACATTTTGGACAGTATCTTTTCCGATAATTGAAAAGTAAAGTGTCATAACAAATATATGAACCAAATACCATTCATATCCAAAATCAGATATCTTAACAAAAAGTCTTTTAACCTCTTCCGAACTTATTTGATATGCAAATAACAAAAGAGATATAAACCCTATCGTATCCGGCAGGTCATTAAAAGCACTTAGTATTTTAATTGATCCCATAACCATAAAAAGAGCGATTGTTAAGAAAGCAATCGCCGCTATTCCTAAATTTCTTGCGTTGATAGGATAGTTTTTTATTTCTCCCGTATATGTTAATTCGGCAATTACTATACCCAATGCAAACACAGGTAAGTATTGTACAGCCGAGCCATTAAGTACCCTGACAAATGTATTTCCATATATTGCAAAAATAATAATCTGCCATACTAAACCCCAATGATACATGAAACATAAAACAAGTACTATTTCGAGAATTTACTTCTCAGCCAGCATATCCCCAAAAAAAGAATGTAAAACTGAAACAATGTTGAAATAAACCAAAACACACCAAACGTACTCATATATCGAGGGATGAACATTTTGTACAGAAACACATAGCTCATAAATGCCGCTATCCCATCATTTTTGGTAAACTGGAAAGGTGACAGGAATACAGTAATGATGTAGGGAATGTATATTTTCAGAAATCTCCTTTTGAGGAAATCACTATACTTTGTTCTCTCTCAAATATGAATAATACAATTCGAAGTCAGAGCAAAAAAGAATACTCTGTCTCCACCCCCCAAGCAAATTACTTCCGCTATTTACCAGTTTTCCAATTAAAGACACGCTGGAAATATCAAGATACCGGCTTATTAAATGGTGTAACACTATGCCAAAAATGGCCAGTCCCTTTATGAAATCAATACTCTCTATTCGCCGTTGATTCATTTTCAGTACTCCATGTCCACAGTTTTCGAACACTAATACCGTCCACCGTCACAATTTATTATTTGTCCTGAAATATAGGATGACATTTCGGAGGAGAGATATAAAACGACATCTGCGACCTCACCGGGCTTGGCGGGGCGCTTGATGTTATTCGCGCTTACATACCGTTCTATACCTTCTTTTATTTGTCTTCCTGTACCCAGTTTGGTTTCTACCAATCCCGGCGCGACACCGTTGACTCTGATATTGTACGGAGCCAGTTCTTTTGCTGCAGCTTTCGTACCCCACAGCATGGCCATTTTACTGGAGCCATAAGCATACGAACCAGATCTAAACTCTGATGCAGCTCTTGAAATAATATTAATGATGGCTCCAGATTTCTGACGCATCATTTTCCGGGAAACCATCTGCATGAACAATGATGGCATAAAGAAGTTTACATTCATTGACTGTTTCATTTCATTTAAAGAGGTCATCCCAAGAGTTTTTGCATTAACAATTCCTGCGCAATTTACAAGGATATCTACTATTTCACCTTCTGTTATAACCTGCTTGACTGATCTTTTTACCGATTCTTCATCCATCAAATCAAATTCGATAGTTTTAACCCAAACGTTATTCTTCTGGGATATTTGTTTGTACTGTTCTTCAAGCTCCGGGGATTGTCTATGAATGAATGCCCACACATTGGCACCATTCTCAGCAAATTTATTTAATATAGCAAATCCAATCCCGCTACCAGCACCTGTAATTATTGCATTCTTATTTCGTAGCATTTTTATACTCCATTTATTTCTGGTTATCTAAAAAGAGCTTCCAACATTTATCAACTGTTTCTTGCGTCAGTTCTCCATTTTTCTTTTCTACTATCAAATCATTATGTTCTTTACGCTTAGCAATCAGCACATCAAGTGAACAAATATATTTTGCGGGCACCCCTCCATATACCCCCCCAGGTTTTAGGGATTTATTAACCAAACTATTTGCCGCAACGATTACATTTGGACCTATAACTATATTCGGGAGGATTGTTGAATGCGCTCCAATAAAGCAGTTATCTTTAATTTCTATGCATCCAATATTTTCTTGAAATACAAGGTCCTCATACATATTATTTAGCATCTGATGAATTACATCATGTGGCGTAAAGTGAACATTTGAAGCAACCCACACATTATCTCCTATAGACAACATTCTAGGATATAAAGGAATTTTCCTTAGCATTATCATGCAATTGTCACCCATATGATAAAAGACTTCATGCTTTTTTATATATTTTGCTCTCGCTGTCGGAGAAGTAATCAAACATAACCGAGCAGAGTGATATATTCTCTTCCAATTCATCGTTATTATTCCAACCCTTTCCGAGTATCAGACCTCTTCGATAATATTCCTTATCATCATAAAGGACTCTGCGTATTTGAAACCAACAGTCGATCCTCTGTACATTGCTAATGCTCTAATACTCTCAGATGACCTCGGATTAGGATACTGTTTGATCTGTGTCTTATAACACTCCATTGCTTCAATCTTTTTATCAATTTCTTCAGTAATATCAATCCATGTGTTTGGACTGAAGGTCCTTTCACTATTTGGAATGTTCCATCCTGTTTCAGATAGAGTTTCGTACATATAAACTGTTATAACTGAGCAATTATTCACTGGTCTTACTGCAACAAGGACACTCTCGGTTACTTCCTTATGGTCAATATGCATATCGCCAATAAAAGGCATAAACACTATTTCCGGTTTAATTTTCTCCACAACCTGGGTGATTGATTTATTGATTTCCTTTGGTGAGAGATTTTTTAACTCAACTGGGGGAAGATTACAGAAAATGGATTCTTTCACTCCCATCAAATCGTGTGCATTTTTAGCTTCTTGCCGCAAAATTTCATTTCTACAGTCTGTCACTTCACAAACATATACTGAATATCCAGCATTTGCATATTTTACTATCGCCCCGCCTGCTCCCAATACTTCATCATCGTTATGCGGTGCAAAAACTAATACTTTCATTTACTGGTCTCCTCTGCATTCGTATATAAGTTCTTCCCATCATATTCTTCTCTCGTATCATTCACTCTATATTCGCTACCAACAATAGCCTCTTTTATAACTGCAAACACCATTTTGACATCTACTATAAAACTACAGTTTTCAATGTACCAAATGTCATTTTCAAACTGATCATTCCATGTCCATGTCTTTATTGGTTTCAATGATACGCAAGCTAATCCTGGCCTCATTTCATGTCTCATCATATGACGTGGAGTATACAATGACAGGTATCTTGCAAGCAAAGGGCGCGGACCAATGATGCTCATTTTGCCAGAAAAAATACAAAACAACTCAGGTAATTCATCTAACGAAAAACGTCTAATGAATCGTCCAAATTTTGTTACTCGTTTATTCCCTGGTAGCAAATCACCATTTTCATCTTTTTCATTTGTCATAGAACGAAACTTATATAGTTTAAATATTTTTCCCTGTAGCCCTGGCCTCTCTTGAGAATAAAAAACGGGACTCCCATGGTAGATAAGTTCTAGAATAGTAAGTAAAGTCAACAGTGGACTCAAGATAATTATTGCGAGTCCACTTAATATAATGTCTAGGAGTCTTTTAATAACTACAGTGTACAATGTTCTTCTAACCTTTGGCATTTCTTCAGTCATATTGTCCTCACATCATTTCGCAGGATTACCTTTAACCAACCCACCATCTTCAACATCTTTAACAACAACCGCCCCCATGCCAACAATGGACTTTGTTCCTATATGTCTGCCATCTCTAATAGTGCTGTTTCCACTTATGAATGCCTGGTTTCCAGTGGAGGAACTACCAAACATAATTGTTTCACCTACTACGAAGGTATCTTCACCTAGTACAACATTGTGAGAGATGAATACGCTATTATCAATCTTTGAACCACGCTTAATCACCGTATCATCTATTGCACCTCTTGCAATAACAGTAAGAGCTCCAATTTGGACATCATCCTCAATTACTATTCCTCCAAATTGAGGTACAGTCAACCCCTTTCCATTCTGGTCTCGATTAGTTGAAAGTCCATCTGCACCTATAACGGTGTTTTCGCGAATAATTACATTATTACCTACAGTAACATCACCAACAAGCCGAGCTCCAGATCCTATATAACAATTACTCCCAATTGAAATATTTCCTCCTACATATGCCCCGGGTAATATAATACATTTATCCCCAATACGAGCAGTTTTCGCAATGTAAGCTCCATTCACCACCACGAAATCTTCTATATCTGGATAATATGTAATTCCGTTTTCTCTAAAAAACATACAATATGCATTTTGAGCTTTCGAACATATTACAACAGCGTGCCTTTCTTGAATAGTATTCGGAACTGCAAGCTTATCTGAAAAAAATACCAAACAGTTATTACACTTCATTAATGCCGCAGCATCTTTCCCGTACTTGTCTGTAACAAACATCACCGCATTATCTTTTGGATTATTGAGCGATGCAGGACGGACAACGTCAAAGTCCTTTCCAGGAATATACTTGCTGACATTTACTCGAAAATACTCTTTCATTACTCTTTCCCCACGATATAAACATAGTTCGTTGTAGCACTTCCGCCAATGTTCAGCATCAAACCATTTCTCACGCCATCTACCTGATAATCCCCCGCCGTTCTAGTCACCTGCTTATAAAGATCCAGGAACATACGAGTACCGGAAGCACCTACAGGGTGCCCACAACCAATGAGACCGCCAGACGGATTAATAGGCTTTTTACCATCGAAAGCAATCATTCCACTCTCAACTGCTTCATATTCCTTGCCCGGTTCAGTTAGACCAAAGGAACTGATCGCTGCATATTCAGAGCTTGTAAAGCAGTCATGTGTTTCAAACACATCAATATCATCAACGGTCAGGCCGCTCCGCTTATATGCATCCAGCACTGTCTGTCTAGTCCAGGGAAGAATGTACGGACTCCCTTCATTATCTTCCATTTTTTTATCAAAAAGCATCGGAGCCGTTCTGTGGCCATAGCCCTTTATGATAGGCTTTTCCTCATAGCCACGCTCTTTAATAAACTGTTCTGAACAAAGCACCACAACTGTAGCTCCGTCAGTAACCTGTGAGCAATCGAAAACAGCAAGCCGACCACCAACTAATGGATTAGTATCTGTACCTCTGGTGCTTGCTTGATCATAACTCATGAACCATTTTCTGGTCTGCGATAATGGGTTACGCTTAGCATTGCTGTAGTTGATCACGCTGATCTGTGCCAGTGCATCCATATATCGCTTTTCATCAAGTTCCGGGTACTTCTTCAGCGTCTCATCAGCAAGGCGACCAAACAGTTTCGGGAAAGGAAGTTCAATACCTTTTCCTTCTTTTTCGTAGTAGGCTGCTCTGCCAAGGTAGTCTCCTCCCAACTTGGAATCGACTGTCTTCATCAACTCCCAGCCGACAACGATAGCCACATCATACTCGTCTGCTCTGACTTTTGTTGCCGCCGCGTCAATAGCAACAGCACTTGATGCACAAGCAGCCTCATAACGCGCTGAAGGAACTCCGTAAAATGCAGAGTCAACTTCAGTCAGGAAGGCTCCAAGGTGACCCTGATCCACATACTTCTCTGCTATGAAATTGCCAACAAAGCAGGCCACACGGTTGTCATCGTTAAGTTGCTTTACATCATTGAAATTCAGGCCAGCATGGACAAGACCATCCGCCATAACTTCTTTCAGTATGGCAACCATGCCTTTGCCTTCTTTTTTCCAGTTACGCTCAAAATCAGTCTGAGCGCCGCCAAGTACATAAACTTTGCTCATCTGATTACCTCCCGGATTTGAAATAGAGTCTGTAGTCATACTTAGATTGCTTCACTTCTGCGAGAAGCTCATCAATATTGGCCTTCTTACAGACATCAGGAAGGTTCTCTCTGATGAGTGTTGGTACGTCAGCCACAGTAGACAACGCCTGGTATATTGCCAGTGGCGGACACCAGTTAAACCCTGTTGCCATTACATCGTCCGCCGACTCGATTTTGTAACCGACTTCTTTGGTGGCATAGAGTGAATAAACAATATAGTTCAAGAGGAAGTGCCGACAGATGTCAGCCTCAAGAGAATGGTTATTGACCAAACGCTCGAAAGCTTTCTGGTAATCCCCCTCCGCAATGTATTTCTTCATCTTGTCGGCAAACGGGAAAACATACGGGATCACATCACGATAAAGACCCGTGTTAATATCCAAGACCGTCTGCCTTGCAAGACCATTCTCATACTTTACCCGCTGATAAAGACCTGCACCTGACTTGCGCCCCAGCTTCTTTTGTTCGATCAGCTTCTGAACAAAATCGGGAAGGACAAAAGTGTCGTGTGCATAGTCATTTGTATTCTCATAAATGTTATCCACAATAGCTTTATGAACATCCAGGCCAACAAAATCAGATGTGGTCAGCGGAGCCATGGAACGTCCGGTAAAAGAACCCAAGATCGTGTCTATATAATCGATTCCCCCATTATCTTTGAAACGCTCAGCATACTGAAGGGCCTCATTGATGAATTGGAATCCGATTCGATTACCAAGGAACGCCGGGCTATCCTTTACTTCCACAACAGTGCGATAAAGCTTTTTCTCCAAGTATTCTTTTAGTTCAGCCTGCATCGTCTTGTCCGTGTAGACCGTAGGCGTTAGTTCACAGAGGGACATGCTATAAGGAGGATTAAACATATGAACACCGAAGAAATGACCACGCAATCCTTCCGGATAGCAGGAAGCAATCTCTGTGATGGAGAGGCCTGATGTACCCGTGCAAGACACAGCGTGAGGCTGTAGAACCGCACCAACCTGGCGAGCGATATCAGTCTTAACTTTAATATTCTCAGCTGAACTTTCAAAGACCAAATCGCTTTCAGCCACACACTGAGATAGCATAGAAAAATCAGCTGGGATCAGATTCTTTGCAATCGCATCTGCCTTTACTGACTTTACAATACGCGGAATTGTCTTTTTTACTTTGTTAATGTCATGTCCGAGACAATAGACTTTCGCATCTCCAAACGAAGCAAAAATCCCTGCAACATTCGCCCCCATTGTTCCGGTCACACCAATAACTGCAACCGTGCGGATATTAATCATGTCATTTCTCCCTTTTAGCAATATTTATTTACGAATCTCATAGCACTTCGCTTTATTAATTCGTTTTTATCGGTGAAAGCTTTACCTATTTCAGTCAATATTACAGCTAAATACATACGCTCAAAATTGCACCCAATCTGGCACTCTAAAGCACATTCAGCCGATACAATCTGACCGCCTGATTTACATTCAGCCGCTGTAAATTTCTTTACAAAAAGCACCTGTGAATGATTTCAATAATCCTATCTTGCTGCTCCGGAGTCATCTTGTTATCACTCGGCAGGCAGAGCCCTCTACGGAAAATATCAGCTCCTACATCCTCAAAAGTGCCTGAAATATAAGCATTTGTGCGGCCTCTGCCGTTGCCTTCGGCCGTCACAAACGGGTTGCTGCGGTATATCGGCTGCATATGCATAGGCTTCCACACTGGCCTTCCCTCTGCATTATAAGCAGCCAGCGCCTCAAGCATCTCCGTCGGACAGGATTTCCCAGGTTCGCTCTTATAGATAACCTCCCTCTCCGACCTCTGTGTACTGCACATATGCTCCCTATCTATGAGCAGACAGGAAAGCCAAAAATTTGGAACACTGTTTTGGGCATCCCAGGGATTCATCCGTACCGGCAGACCCGCCAGCCCATTCTCATACCTTTTATAAATTCTTACCTTTTTCTCAATGTGCTCCTCTAAAAACTCCATCTGCCCTCTGGCCACACCGGCAATTACATTGCTCATGCGATAGTTATATCCCAACTCCTCATGCTGATACCAGGGCGCTGCCTCACGGGACTGGGTGGACCATTTCCGTACCTTATTTGCATCCCGCAAATCATTAGTCAAAAACATTCCCCCGGATGATCCTGTAATTATCTTATTCCCATTAAACGAGAGAATCGCATAGTCTCCAAAGCTCCCTGTCTGCCTTCCCTTATACGTTGCCCCAAAGCTTTCCGCCGCATCTTCAATCAGCAATGCATGATAAGCATCACAAATCTTCCTGATTTCATCAATCTTTGCCGGGGTTCCGTAAAGATGGGCAAGTACAACCAGTTTCACATCCGGGTAAATCCGGAAAGCCTGCTCCAGTGCCTCAGGACTCATGTTCCAGGTATCATACTCTGTATCGATAAATATGGGCTCACCGCCCTCATAGACCACTGGATTCACTGTGGCATCAAAGGTCATGTCCGAGCAGAATACCCGAATCCCTTTCAGTGCGCCTCCCAGCCCCAGCCCGGAAGGAGTGCTGATACCACTGGAGCTTCCGTAAAGCCGTTCCGCCGCCAGTTTGACGCAAAGATGAAGCGCGGCTGTTCCGCAGGTCAGCCCTACGGCATACTTTACCCCAACCTTCTCAGCCACCATCCGTTCCAACTCATCAATATTCGCGCCGACGGTACTCATCCAGTTGCTGTCGTAAGCCTCCTGCATATATTCCATTTCCTTCCCATGCATCGTAGGCGAAGATAGCCATATTTTTTTCTCAAATGGTTTGATTCCAGCAAACTTATCTTCCGTTACTCTAACCATGAATCAACTTTCCTCTCTCAAAAACCATAGTTTAGTTCCATCCCTTTTCATTCTGTGAAATATAGATGCAACCTCAAATTTATCCCACAAAAAAAGAGCGATTCTCCATCACCCTTCTCGCCTCTCTCTTATCACTTCACAAACCCTCTGTCTCCTTACCTCAGCAGACAGACAAATCATTCAGCTTAAAACACTGCCTGAAGCATCACCTAAAGCACTTCCTGAGGCACACCTGAAGCACTACCTAAGGCACACCTGAAACACTCCCTGAGGCACTGCCTGTCACATCCTGCTCACAATCTCCAGCCCCACCGCCACATCCTGCCGCCGCCCGAACATATGCATCTCCACCAGGGCGGTCTTCTTATGCCGGTTGATCTTCCTCACCACTGTCTCCAGCCCTTTCAGAGGCCCGTCCACGATCACCACCTGGTCTCCTTCGATGCATCCGGTAGACATTTCCACCAGTCTCCGCTTATTCAGAAGCTTTTCCAGCACCTTCAGATCCTGGTCAATGATGGACGTCCATCTTTCCCCGGTTCCCAGCACCTTTGTCAGGCTGGGCACCTGCTTAAGCCCCATATAAAATTTTTCAATCTCTTCCGTCTCCACAAACACATATCCGGGAAACAAAAGCGCCTGGACTAAATGCCAGGCGCCTGCGTATTTCTTCTTCTGTTCATATCTTGGCAGAAAACATTCTCCCATGTGGGAGTCTGCCGTGTATTGGCGAACCATGGAGATGGTCTCCTCTTCCCTCCCGGTTCGCACCTGCATAACATACCACATAATGTTCCTCCAGTCCTCAAACCGGGAACTGTGTCTGAAAATGGGTATGCTTCGCCATTCGTCACAGAAAACTGTCACGACAAGCAAAACAATATAACCTCAAACACAGCTAAACGCGGCCACGCGACGATTTAACTTTGATTGATTTTGTATTGAAACTTGAACTTCTTTAAATTATAGCATATTTTTTTGAAATGTAAACAGCAAAATTATCCAATGCTGGTGATCCTGCAGCTATAAATCTTAATATTTAATAAATATCTATATAAATAATGGCAGCAGTTAATTGTTTTAAAGATAATTCATGTTATAATTAATATAGTTGAAATCAGAAGAAATTGCAAATGGCAGCCAGAAAATAAGATACTTGTGCGGTGACTATACACATATCATTATTGCTGAAGAGGAAAGGCTGACATATTTTGACCCATCAGCCAGCTGTATCACCGGCGATGGGTCCTGATTCTGTCTCAATCATTCTTCGAAATCATATAAGTAGGCACAATCCTCTGCACCGCTTCCTTGATTGCATCCGAGTCTCTGTTGGCAATCTCATACAGCTCATCCAGTTCTCTCTTGAATTCCTCTTCATCGAACTTAATAGGCTTCCCAATATGGATCAGTTTGTTTGGGGTATCCTGCAGCCCCTCCTCGTCCATCAGCATTTCCTCGTACAGCTTCTCCCCCGGGCGGAGGCCTGTAAACTGGATGTCAATATCCTCATAAGGGACATAGCCAGACAGCCGGATCAGGTTCTCAGCCAGATCCAGAATCCGCACCGGCTCGCCCATATTCAGCACGAAGATCTCACCGCCTTTGGCATAGGCGCCGGCCTGCAGAACCAGAGACACTGCCTCCGGAATAGTCATGAAATACCGGATAATATCCTTGTGGGTAACCGTCACCGGCCCGCCGTTTTCGATCTGCTTCTTGAAAAGGGGAATCACCGATCCGTTGCTTCCCAGCACATTGCCGAACCGGACAGCCACAAATTCCGTGTTTGAGTAGCGGTTCATCATCTGAACCACCATCTCGCACATTCTCTTGGAAGCCCCCATGATATTGGTGGGATTTACCGCTTTGTCCGTGGAAATCAGCACAAAACGTTCCGCACCGTACTTATCCGCAGCCTTAGCCGTCTTATATGTACCGAAGACATTATTCTTGATGGCCTCATTGGGGCTGTCCTCCATCAGCGGAACATGCTTGTGGGCCGCAGCATGATACACGATATCAGGTCTATATTTTTCAAAAATAGATTCCATCCGGTGGGTATTGCGCACAGAACCGATGAGAACCGCCAGATTCAGCTGGGGATACCCTCTCTTTAACTCCTGCTGCAAATCGTACGCATTGTTCTCATATACGTCGAACACGATCAGCTGTTTGGGATTGTGGCTGGCAATCTGACGGCACAGCTCGCTTCCTATGGAACCGCCTCCGCCGGTGACCAGCACTACCTTATTGCTTACATAATCCATGATCTGGTTTAAGTTTACCCGGATTGGCTCCCTGCCCAGAAGATCCTCGATCTGAATCTTCCGAAGCTTGGATACGCTGACCTCACCGTTGAGAAGCTGATAGATACCTGGCAGAATCTTAATCTCACAGCCTGTCTCCCGGCAGATCTCCAGAATCTTCTTGGTCTCTATGGCCGGCGCAGACGGCATGGCCACATAGATTTCCTCTATCTCATACCGTTTTGCCAATTCCGGAATGTCGTCTCTTCCTCCGGCAATAAAAACATTGTTTAAATATTTGCCCTGCTTATTCTTGTCGTCATCTACAAAACACACGACCCTTCCGTCAGCATAGGTGCTTGTCATCATCTCTTTCAGGATGACAGAGCCGGACGTTCCGGCTCCTACAATCATTATCTTTTTACCCTCGCTGTGGATATAGCTGGATTTTAGAGAACGTCCAATCCTGTAAGACAGCCTTACCACAGTCACACACGACGTAAGGGCCACAAAGCAGATGGCATAATAGCTTCTGGGAACACGCAGCTCCAGCATAGTCATGCCCGATATCTGGCACAGCGTAGCCAGGATACAGGCTGTAACAATGTGCAGCTCTTCCCGCATGCCGGCCACGCTCCACATAAAAGAATACAGCCGCAGAAAGAAAAAAATAATAATCGTAACCACAGTATAAAACGGCGCGTAGCTTACCACCACGTCCATATAATCTTTCGGAATCCTGGATATATGCATATCAAAACGAAGCCACAGGCCTAACAGGCTGCTGAATTGAATCACCAGAATATCTGTCAGCAGCAGCAATACCATCCGTACTCTTTTTCCCTTCGGAACCAGCTTATCTATCATTTAGTCCACCATATCCCTTTACTTCTGTATATGTAAATTTTCATACTCTTTTTCACAGACTCTATGATAGTATAGCATTCTTAAAAATATAATTCAACTGTAACAATTTGTAAATTCTTAATATTTTCTTAATATCTTTGACATTTTTACCAATAATCAATGCTGACACTGCAAGAGGCGTATACGAAAATACTGTGCGGGGTTTGTTTTCAAACAGAAAATACATAGAAAATAAGACAGGCATGAAATAAGCGAGTATCGATTTTCCTCTACCATCGATACTCGCTTTCAGGCTATTTCATCCATTGGACCATACCTCTCTTTTGAGTATTTCTTAAAAACTTTCCTCTTTCGGACTTTGTTTTTAAGATTTATCTATATTAAATTTTTCTGCCAATCTTACCTTTTGCTCTTCCCTCTCCTATGTATCATCTCTTTTATATTTTCATATTCTTCTAACGGTTATTGTCATCTCGAAAATCTTTTCGTCGCACCAACGATACTTTCTCGTCATATCATCAAACGACCTGTCTTCTTCTTTCCCTAACTCTTTTTAGAATTCGAGATCTTCATAGTCTCTTTCGAAGGCTGCAAATTGTAGATTGGGGGTTCCTATGTTTCATTATATATTTTATAATGAAACGAAGCTTATGCTTTTGGTGGTCTGTACCTCCTTCTTTTAGATTTTTTTGTTTCCCTTGTTTCTTTTGATGGTCTTAGTATATAACATTCCGCCTGATTTGTCAACACTTTTTCGATAAAAATTTTAAATATTTTTTCTTTTTCTGATTTGTATATATTTGTTTTAATAATTCAATTTTTATCACAATATTCATCACTTTTCCTCCTGGTTTTCCCCAATATTTTCAGACTATTCTAATATTTCAAAAATATATACTCAATTTCTACATCTATGCATCTCTTTTATACACAATATCTTTTTAATCATCAAAGCAGGATGCTCCTTCCCATAATAATTAAAAATCCCGCCTGAAGAGCTTTCCCATGATACATGAAATCAGCACATGAAATCAGGCGTAAGCATCCATGACAAAATCATGCCGTACTCACGCCTGTTGTGTTGAAAATTGCTTTGCGTTAATCCTTCACTTTAAAAATCTTATCAACAACCATAATCAAAATCGTTCCCAGAGCCAGCACTACCACCGCACCGACAGCAAGCCGTATCATCAGCACCTTAAAATTATTGTTCTGGTTCCACTGATCATCAATACAGTAGAATATCTTCTCCATATCCGCAACCCCATACTCCTCACAGATATTCTGAATGTTGGGTAGCACTCTGCTGTCTGCATTCTGCTTTCTTCCTACAGGAAGAGCCACGCTTTTTCCTGCCTTGATTTTCCTGGCTTCCTCCAGGGAAACCTCCGCCAGGACATAGGAATCGTCTGGCAGCTGAACCAGATAATACTCTCCGTACTCATTGAAAATATCAAACTTGGTGTTAATAACATCTGCTTTTCTTCTCTGCCCGCCTCTTCTGCTTCTGTTGTATATGGAGACCCAGGGATAACGTACACCGATTCCGGTACCTACAATATTTTTCGGTTCAATGGTAATGTAGTCATAGTCCCAGGCCTCATCCCAGTCAGCCATATTTTCCACTCTCGGGATATCGTCGGCCGCCGGCCTTCCCACGCATTCTTCCGGAAGCCCTTCCTCTGTCTTAGCCAGTGTAACCGGCTCCAGTCCTTTGCGCAGTATGGATTCCACGCTTATGGTTTTCCCCACATAAACACCTACAACCAATGCCACAATCACAACAACAAATTCTAATCCTTTTACCAGTGTCTTCATCCTATTAAAACTCTCCTCTTCTATTTATACGGATATCCGCCTGCCCATGAATTCCTTTTGATATTTTTCTCGGCTGAACACCTGAAATACCGGCTTCCCTCCACTGATCTATCAGAGGGCGGAAGGATTCATAATCAAACACATGGGTTCTCTCTACGTTCTCTTCCCCCCGGACCTCCAGAAAATCCGTAATCTTCACCTGCCGTTTATCACACCGCCCACATCTGTAGACCTCCAGCCAACAGGCCCTCATGCCGGTAGGTATCTGATCCTTGCTGTAAATGGGTCTCAAATGGGTTCGAAGATACTCCTCCGAATTGTCATAAGTCTCACCGAAATGCAGTGGCAGCAAAAACAGGCACGGCCCATAGCCTTCCTTTACCGCTGTTCCCCTGCAGTGGATGCATCCTGCCTCCCCATAGTTCCCACGCCTTAAATCTCTCACAAGAGCAACCGCCCATATCACAGCCACCAGGGCCAAAACCCCGAACAGAATCTCCGGCAAATAGTAAATAAAATCCATGGCTTACTGATTCCTCTCCGCCTGGCTTTTGGCAGCGTTCAAAAGCTCCACAAACGTATCCGCCTTGGACACTGCCTCCGCACCGATGCCGCTCTTTATGCTGTACGCCCTGTTGGTAAGCAGAGTGTACATGGTAATCTTCTTGTCATCTATATTAAACACAAAACGAACCCCTGTCATAGCCGAAGCAAGTGTCTTTATCTTATCCAGGCGGGCGGCACTGAAAATCTGGATTTTAAACGGATTATACGCAGAAATAAATCCGATCATCCCATTGGCAACATCAATATACAGGATTCCGCCTCTTCCGCTAAAGGAACTGTTGAACCGAAAAGGAAGATCCTTCACTTTTTTCGCTGTCTTTTTCACAAATAGCGAGGAAAAGTTGCCCCATGCAATCATCATAATCAGTACAATCCACACCATAATCCCAAATACCAAGGTCAACGGCAAAAGCACAGACAAGCTGAAATCACCGTGGGTCGCACATGCAATAAGGGCTGCAGCAAGCGGCAGGACAACCGCTACTCCCACCACCATCAATATGTAAGAACCTCCGACACGTTCAAATTTTGCACTTTCATGTTCGTTCATACTCTCTTGCTCCTCCTTCTTAATTCTTTATGCACTCCCGGGCCCCTTCAGCCGCTTTTCCGTCAGGAGTACATTCTTTTAGAGTATTGTTATCTGAACTGTTACCATAAATAAACAGACATCTTATATTATATCACTTATGAAATGACTCAACAAGCCTCTGAAAGGATCTTTTATACTCATTTACAGCTCTTTTCCAGCGATGGCATAGCCCCTACTTAATCAACATCTTCAGCTGCTCCAGCAACGCCCCGCCACCGGACACCTGGATATTGCCTACCTGGGCGCAGATTCTCTCCAGGCACTCCATCTCCTTCAGCTTATACAGGGTCTTATTTTCCTCCATCAGCTTCGCCGTATTCAAAAGAGACCTGGTAGAAGCCACTTCCTCCCTCCGGGTAATCACGTTGGCCTGTGCCTTCCTCTCCGCCACAAGCACCGTGTTCATAATATCCCGGATTTCACCTGGCAGGATTATATCCTTGATGCCTGCGTTCAGAAACTCCACACAGTACTCTGCCTCCACTTCCTTCAGCCTTTTGAAAATAAAACCGGAGATTTCCTCTTTCTGCTCCAGCAGTTCGTCCAGGCGGTAGCGGCCGATGTATTCCCGTATAATCAGCTGAACGCATACATAAATCTGATTCTCCAGATTCCGGATAGTCTCAATCATCTTTCTCGGTTCCACAATCCGGTATGTACAGGTCAGATTGACTCTCACGCCGATTCTGTCCGCTGTCAGGATCTCCTGCCCCGTTATCTCCAGAGAATGGCTTTTCAGATCCACGATCCGCCCCATCACATCCCTGGAGTACAGCCAGTAATAGTAAGTTCCCGCGCCAAGCTCCCCTGCCACCTGGTTGTTATAGTAGAGAATCCCCATCTCTCCCGGCTGAACCTCAATTTTTTTATAATACTTTAACGGGATATGTGCCAGGTATGCCTTGCTCACCTCCTGGTCCATCTCCGGCTGCTGCATATCCATCAAAACCACGTCGTACTGGTTCCACTGGTTCCAGAACAGGTATTCCGTCTCAGTCAGGCAGGACACAGGCGTACCATTTTTCCTCAGGATTCCGATAAATCCTGCCGGTATGGTCACTGCCAGCACCTTATCTGCAAATTCCCTGTCCTTTAAAAGAATCTCCTTCGGTATTTTTCCAAATTTTACGGCTCCGTCCATTTCCTCTATAAATACGTCATAGCCCATAATATTTGAGTAATGATACGTTCCGTCAAACAGCATTTTCACAAAACGGCCATGTTTCATCAAAAAACCACACTGATTCTGATTGATCGCATACTTCATTATTTTACCCTCCTCTATTTTTGCTTCCTTATAGTTTTCCATTTCTTCAGATTTTCAGACCATCACAGGATTCTCATTCCAGCTCATCTGGATTCCGGAGCATATCGCAGGAATCAGCTGCGGGCCATCCATTCCGGTCAAGGGAGTTCTGATCCGGCTGCTTAAAGAATCCGTATGCCTGTTGGTTCCATGCCCCCTGTTGCCGGCATCCTGCTTTCAGGCAAACCTTCTTTAAACCATGGGATCAGCTTCCTCTCTTCCACCTGGAGGCGCAAGGCAGGATTCCTGCTGCCGTTTTCCGGCTTGATATTCTCCTTCTTCTTTTTTGTCATGGAGACACGTGACCGGTGTCGTATTGATCGCTTTACCACTTAGCTACAGTTCTCTTAAGAACCGACGGGATTCGAACCCGCGAAAATCAATTTTTCTTCTGTGATTCCTGCGGCATACCGTACTGCAAAGCAGCGGCACCATCCAGCCAAAATGCTGTGATTGTCAGCTAATAAGAACCACATTTCCCTTTCGGTGCCTTTATCCTACC
The DNA here is from genome assembly GCA_910585435.1 of uncultured Hungatella sp. GTDB lineage: Bacteria > Bacillota > Clostridia > Lachnospirales > Lachnospiraceae > UBA3402. The sequence goes on from CAJUEJ010000009.1 coordinate 140,629, forward strand.
ACAGGAATTCTCCAATATCATTTCAAAAAAGTTGCGAACTTCCATAATTATCCGGTATACTATTCGCATAGATGATATTTCATCTCTCAAGAAAGAAAGGCTGTGAAAATCTATGTCCGAATTCAAAGAACTGATCCGCCGTTTTGATAAAATCCGCAGCTATGTCCGGGATTTCTACATATACGGCTTCAAACACAGAACCGAATATCAGCAAAAAAGCTCCCGCACCTACGACAATGAGCGGAGGCGGCTGGAAAGCTGGTTTTCCAGATACATCCGCTCCGACCAGAGCGGCCACAAAAAATCAGTCTTCATCACTCTGGATTCCGGCCGTATGGCGGTCAACCCCCTGTACCAGGCCTGGAAATCCAAAACCTTCACCAACCGGGATATCACTCTCCACTTTTTACTGCTGGATCTGCTGTCTGACCGCCATCCCCACAGCATAGAGGAGCTTACTGACCGGCTCCAGCTTCAATTCGGAGTGCTGGAAGATTCACAGGCCATCCGCCGGAAGCTGTCAGAATATGAAAAAGAAGGGATCCTGCACAGACAGAAGGAAGGCAAACAATACCTTTTCTCCCTGGCTGATGATTTGAGAAACAGTACCCCCCAGCTGTTCCCTGCTCTTGGCAGCGCAGTCTGCTTTTTTCAGGGAACCGCTCCCTTTGGCTTTATCGGAAGCACCATCATGGACTTCTGGAATCTGAAAAATACCAGATTCCGCTTCCGCAGCGACTACCTGATTCATACGTTAGAGGATGAAATCCTGCTGCCTCTTTTGCAGGCCATCCAGGAACACCGTCTTTTGCATCTGACTGTTAAAAGCTCCAAAACCGGACAAACCCGCACAGTGCTTGCAGTCCCTTTAAAAATCCTGGTCAGCACCCAGACTGGCCGGCGCTATGTCTGTGTCCGCCGCCAGTCAGACTGCCGTCTGGCCTCCCTCAGGCTGGACAGCATACGGGATGTGGAATTGCTGGATGTGGATCCTCAATACGCCTCCTTTCAGAAAGCGTATTCAGCCAACCAGCCATATGTGTGGGGTGTTTCCTTCGGCGAAAGCCGGCAGCCGGAAACCGTCCGTTTTTCTGTCCGGTTACATGAAGAGTCAGAAGCCTTTATCCTGAACCGGCTGGAGCGGGAAGGCCGCCAGGGCACTATAACGCGGCTGGAGCCGGGGCTTTATGAATATACGCGGAAATGCTGGGACGCAGCGGAGCTTCTTCCCTGGGTCAAATCCTTCACCGGACGGGTCGTGTCTTTCACATGCTCCAACCCCAGGGTTGAAAACCGGTTCTGGGATGATATCCGGCTTATGAAGCAGATGTACCAGCTACAAAGCAAACGATAATTGAAGAAAAGGATGAAAACTGTCATGAAAACTGAATTCACACTGTTTTCCCAGATGTACAGCTGTTATTATCAGGTGGTTCGCCACATCCTGTCACAGGCCTCCGGGAATTTTCTGACAAAACAGCAGATGAAAGAGATTGCAGACACATACAGCTACCAGGAAAGCGCCCTCTCCATAATCCCAAGCCTGATCCAGGGAGACTGGCCTTTTCTGGAAAAAATACCGGCCTCTCCTGCTGCTTCTTCAGATCGATACCGCTCCCGCCTGACCTTTAGCGGCAGGGATTTTCCCACCCCTCTTACTGCACTGCAGAAGGCCTGGCTGAAATCCCTGCTTGGGGATCCCAGGATCCGCCTTTTTCTGACAGACTGCCAGCTGGCTCTTTTAGAAAATGTGCTTGAGGACGTTCCTGCCCTCTTCCGGGTTGAAGATTTTCACTGTTTTGACCAATACAGAGATCGGGATCCATTTACCTCCATCCAATACCGGGCGCATTTTGCCACACTTTTGGAAGGCATAGAAAAAAGGGAGCTTCTCACCATCTCCTGCCTGACCGGCAGGCAGAGGATTCTCACGGCAACCTGGCTGCCCTGCCGCCTGGAATACTGTGAGAAGGAGGGAAAGTTCCGTTTATTCTGCATAGCAAGGCGAAAAAACGGCTCTCCCCGCATGGATGTCCTGAACGTGGGAAGAATTCTGAAAATAGAGAAAACCGGACAGATTTCATCGGAAGAATTTTCCATAGACGTATTTTTAGACAAGTCCCTGTGCCCCGACCCTCTGGTGCTGGAGCTTACTAACCAGCGCAACGCCCTGGAGCGGGCCATGCTTCATTTTTCCTGCTACCAGAAAAAAGTAGAGCGCCTGGACTCCGGCCGGTATCGCTGCTTTATCTATTACGACAAGCGCTGGGAAACCGAGCTTTTAATCCAGGTGCTCTCTTTCGGACCGGTGGTCAGGGTATTGGGACCGGAATCATTTTTATGTCAGGTGACAGAGCGGGTCAGAAAACAGCCTGACCGCCCTTTGGAATAATCAGCCTTAGCTGCATGAAGGGCCGCTCACAGCTTGGAATAGCCGAACGCATTCACCAGCGCCCGCAGAGGCTCTCCTTTTTTGCACAGCGGACACTGACGGTAATCATAAAACTCATAATCCGGAATGTCCTTCTTCCCGAATACCGCCTGAATCTTCACGCCGTCCACTGCATCCACAGCGCTGAAAACCGCCGAGACTCCCTGCATGATGCCTCCGTAGTACTGGATACACTCCAGCGCCTTATTCACTGCCAGGCCGGTGGTGACAGAAGCGGTCAGCACGATCACATGCTTTCCCCGAATCATGGGAACCAGATTGTCCCTGAAAATAATCTGGCTGTTGCTGTTGTATTCCGGGCTTACCACATAGATTGTCTTATGCCTGTTCATAGAGAGAAAACCATTCTTTGCCAGCTCCTCTGCCAGAAACGCACCGATGACCTCAGTGCCTTCCAGACAGATGATGGTATCGATAACCGTGTCATACAGATACAGCCCTGCCAGAGCCCTGGCTATCCCCTGGGCTTCATTGGTTCTCGCCTTCAGCGTAGTCATGTCCAGATAATAATTGGTATGAGAATGGTTGGTGGCAAAATGTCCCGGCGTCACTTTCAGAGCCGTCTCTGTCCCCATGGTGTGTATCTTTGTGTAAGTATTTTCCATCTGCTATCCCCCTTGTTTAAACTGTTATATGTCTGTTGCCAGTGACGTCCCCCCCAAATGGCTACAGTACAAAGAATGTGCAGGTAGCCGGTGCCAGCTCTGCCGTACCGGCGGCCTGATCCACAGGCTTCAGCTGCGGAAGCTGATTATTTTCTGAAAGAACCAGAGGTTCTCCGTTTAATGTCATGACTGACGCCCGGATATTGCCGTTTTCCCCGGCCAGCGTATAGCGCTTCGCAGCCTTTGGCAGCTCCACCGTGGTGGTATCTGTCAGGGAATTGTTGATAATCAGATACACAAATCCCTCTTCTCCATCCTTGCGGGAATGCACATATACGTGGGCGCCTTCCCGGATGGGTTCGCCGGAATCATACACCGTGGTTCCCATAAGGCGGTTCCACAGAAGGACTGCAAAATAGTTGGGCCGCGGGTCAAATACCTGGCGGGCAAGGAAACCATAGTCAGAGGATGCCAGGGTATTGTGGAAGATAACCCCGTTGGTCAGGGTGGAGAAACCGCCAAGCTCATTTAACGTGCGCAGCACATCCAGATACGTGGAAGCCCAGGTATCACCTCCGCCGCCGGCATCTCCTGATTCCGTAACCCACATCTGGGCGCCGGGACAGTATTTATCCCGCAAAGGCACATAGGTACGGGCAAATTTCATGGCCGTATCCAGGTATTCCTCTCCGCTTGCATCGGAAGGCTGCCAGTGGGCGCTGGGCATAACAGAGGCAAGCCGGTCGGAAATACCATTATAATAATGATAGCTGAATACATCCAAAGGCTCTTTGGTGCCTTCCAGCAGGTCTGCACAGTCACAGGTATTGGCTACGATCTGCTCGATTCCGCCGCCCTTTCCCTCGGAGTCTCCTTTTCCAAAGCTGATATTATCCCCGCCGGTGGTGCTTGGCCCCACACAGAGGCAGTCCGGATAATTGGCCCGCAGCCATGTAAAGAACAGATCCTGATCCCGGCGGTAGTGAGCCGGGGTATATCCTTTGGGGAAACCGGTGTCTTCCATCATGTTAGGCTCGTTGGCGAATTCTGCCGCCTGGATGGGCATGCCGTATTCCTTGCTTAAGGAGAACAGTTTTTCCGCCTCTGCCGGATGCCACGGCTCCTCCGCTGTGTGAAGCCCCGGACAGTTGGCGACAGAAACCATCAGTTTGGCTCCGATGGCCTTGACAAAATCCAATACTCCGATCCACTGGTCCTTTGTCAGCACATTCAGGTAGCCTTCCGGAGCCTTTCCGCCTGTGGTTCCGTCAAAATCATAGTAAGTCTTGGTAGCCCAGGTTCCTGAAACCCGTACCCACACCGGGCCCAGCTCCCTGGCCAGGCTGCGCAGCTTTTCATTGTACAGATCAATGGGAGGGTACACCTGCATCAGGTCTTTATACATAGCCGCAATCCCCTCAGAGCTGGGCTCTACATGGAACTCCTCTGTTCCTGCGATCTGCCCCGGTGTATAAGCCTTCCAGAACGTTCCCCCTGTAACCTCCGCAAATTCTACGTTGTAGGACATCAGCATGGGATTCATCTCCCGCAATGGCTTTAAGGTTCCCAAAGCCAGTTTGATACATTGAGACATAACACACCTTCTCCTTTCTCTCCATTCGTGCATATACATAGCATTTCCATCTTTATGCACAAATACATCATATTTATGTAATTATCATAACAAATTTTGGAGATTATTTCCATATAAAATTTGAAATCCGCCTAAAAAATAGGCTAAAAACCGAATTCTCTTGACATTTAACAATTTTGTAATATAATTGTAACTGAGTAAAGTACTTAAATATTTGGATAATTTTTTGTGAGGTACTGTATGTATATTTCAAAAAAGCTTCTGGCAATCGCCACCGCATCGTTGTTGGGAGCTGCATTTTCTTTCCCTGCTTCGGCTGAGACTATTTCCGGGCAGCTGGAGGATGCAGACCAGGATTCTATCGTCGGATGGGTTTGGGATACAGAGGATTACAATCACATTTTAAATGTTGAATTACATATTTACCCAGCCGGCTCTGAAAAAGAGATTGTGACACTGACAACAAAAGCTGACTTCTATCGTGATGACCTGCAGACTTCCATAGGAGACGGATACCACGGTTTTACATGCCCTGTTGACTGGGATTCCCTGGAGGGGAATGATTTTTCCGTTACAGCCTATGCTGTTTCGGAGGAGGGAAAGACCCAGCTTCCGGAAACTGTTTCCTACAAAAAGATTTCTATGGTTGAACCCAACAGGGTAGAACCCCTGACGGAAACCGCACAAACCCTGAATCCGGGTCAGACTGCCGGGCCAGGAAGCAAGGCAGACAGCCAGGATGCTGCTCTTTCCGGTTCCTTCGGAAGCCCTGTCTCCGGACAGGCTCCAGTCAGTCCCGTTTCCAGCCAGAATCCAGACGGCTCTGCTTCCGGACAGGCTCCGGGCAGTCCTGCTTCCAGCCAGAATCCGGGCAGTCCTGCTTCCGGGCAGTCCTCAGACAGCACTGCCCAGCAGACAAAGGTTCCTTCCTACTGGCTGCCAGGCCCTGGTGTTCCAAAGCCTGCGCCTGAAGAAAAGGCCATCCAGAAGGGAGAGTCTTTAGGACTTTTCATCACCAGCGGGTATTGCACCTGTGAGCTGTGTTCCAGCGGCGAGAACCTTACGTTCAGCGGAACCGTTCCCCAGGCAAATCACACCGTATCCGCCGATTTGACTTTGCTGCCCATTAACACGAAGGTTATCATCAATGATATCGTGTACACCGTAGAAGATAAAGGAAGCAGCGTCATCGGAAATCATATTGATATTTTCTATGCATCCCATGAGGAGGCTGTTGCCCACGGGATCCAGGAGGCGGAGGTTTTTCTGGTTAAGTAATCTTAAGACCGAAAAGACCGGGAAGTTTTTCATGCTTTCCCGGTCTTTTTTGACAGTATTTTTATAGGAGCCTTTCAGGCTGAGGCCTTACTCTTTCTTTGTCAGCAATTCTTTTAAAATCTGATTTACCATAGCCGGGTCTGCTTTGCCCTTCATGGCACGCATGGTCTGGCCTACTAAAAATCCCATGGCCTTTTCCTTTCCGTTATGATAGTCCTCAACAGACTGGGGGTTGGCCGCCGTGATTTCCTGGATGGTTTTTCTCAGTGTCCCCTCATCATTGACCACCTTCAGCCCTTTCTCCTCCACGTAGGCATCTGGATCCACATCCTGGGCAAATATTTCTTCAAATACAGTTTTTGCCACCGTCCGGTTTATCACACCGCCGTCCACCATCTGGATCAGCTTTGCCAGATGCTCTGGTGAAAATGTCATATCCTCCGGATCCTGCCCATGCTCCTTTAGCAGGCGCATAGCCTCCACCATCAGCCAGTTGGACACTTCCTTCGGCTTCCCACACAGCTCCACCGTAGCCTCGAACAGATCCGCCATGTGCTTTGAATCGGTCAATATCCCTGCATCATACTGAGGAAGTCCGAATTCCTCCTGATAGCGGGCCATCTTCTCTGTCTGAAGCTCTGGCTGACGGTCACGGATCTCCTGAAGCCACGAATCGCTGATGACTACAGGAGTCAGATCCGGATCGGGAAAATACCGATAATCCTGTGCGTCCTCCTTGGAGCGCATGGCCCGGGAGCTTTCCTTGTTGTCATCCCACCTTCTGGTCTCCTGGACTACCTTTTTCCCTTCCTCCAGAAGTTCGATCTGTCTCTTTCTCTCTCCCTCGATGGCTCTGGCAATGGCCTTGAAGGAGTTTATGTTCTTCATCTCCGTCCTGGTTCCAAATTCTTTTGCCCCTGCCTCCCGCACCGACAGGTTCACATCCGCCCTCATAGATCCTTCCTGAAGCTTGCAGTCAGAGGCTCCCAGATACTGTATAATCAGCCGCAGCTTCTCCAGATAGGCAATGACCTCGTCTGCGTTCCTCATATCCGGTTCAGACACGATCTCGATGAGAGGTACGCCGCTTCGGTTATAGTCCACCAGGGTACAATCCTCCCACTCATCGTGGATCAGCTTCCCTGCATCCTCCTCCATGTGGATCTCGTGGATTCCTATCTTTTTCCTGCCTGTGCCAGTCTCAATCTCCACCCATCCGTCGTGGCAGACAGGCAGGTATAGCTGGGAGATCTGATAGTTCTGGGGATTGTCCGGATAAAAATAATTTTTCCGGTCAAACTTGCAGTACTGGTTAATCCTGCAGTTGGTGGCCAGGCCTACTGCCAGCGCATATTCTACCACCTGTTTATTCAGGACAGGAAGGGCTCCCGGCATACCGGTACAGACCGGACATGTGTGGGTGTTGGGAGCTCCTCCGAATTCCGTAGAGCAGCCGCAGAATATCTTGGTTTTGGTGGCCAGCTCTACATGAACCTCAAGCCCGATTACTGTCTCATATTGTCTGCTCATCTGCTTTCCCTCCCTTGCTTCGTAAGAACCGGCCCCTCATAGCTTTGGCTCTGCTCAAATGCATAGCCTGCCCGGATGATCTTCTTTTCCTGAAAACAGTCTCCAATCATCTGCACTCCTACAGGAAGGCCCTGGGAATCCTTTCCGCAGGGAACGGTCATTCCAGGAAGCCCGGCCAGGTTCACGGAGATGGTATAAATGTCTCCCAGATACATTTTTAAGGGATCCTTCAAGGATTCTCCCAGCTTGGGCGCCGTGGAGGGAGCCGCCGGCCCTAAAATCACATCGTATGCCTCAAAGGCCTTGTCAAATGCTTTCTTAATCAGTGCTTTTGTCCGCAACGCCTTCAGATAGTAGGCGTCATAATAGCCGGAGCTAAGCACAAAGGATCCCAGCATAATTCTTCTCTTTACCTCCGGCCCGAAGCCCTGGGAGCGGCTTTTCTTGTACATACTGTGGAGCCCTTCATATTCCTTTGCCCGCAGCCCGTACTTTACACCGTCGAACCGAGACAGGTTGGAGCTGGCTTCTGCAGATGCAATCACATAATAAGCCGGAATCGCATATTCCACCAGGCTTAAATCAAATTCCTCCACCACAGCCCCTTTATCCTCCAGCACCTTTGCCACCTGAAGGACAGCCTCTTTTACTTCCCCGTCCAGCCCTTCTCCAAAATAATCCCTGGGAATTCCAATCCGCATTCCCTTTACATCATCTGTCAGGGCAGAAGAAAAATCACAGTCCTTTCTGGGAATGGAGGTGCTGTCTTTTTTGTCGTAGGATGATATTGCCTCCAGGATCACCGCACAGTCTGTCACGTCTTTTGCAATGGGCCCTATCTGATCCAGGGAAGATCCGTAGGCAATCAGCCCATAGCGGGACACAGTTCCATACGTAGGTTTGATTCCCGTGACACCGCAGAAGGAGCTGGGCTGGCGGATGGATCCGCCGGTATCGGATCCCAGGGCATAGAAGCATTCATTGGCTGCCACCGCCGCGCAGGAACCGCCGGAAGAACCTCCTGGCACATGATCCGTATTCCATGGGTTCCTGGTAACGCCAAAAGCCGATGTCTCTGTGGTACTTCCCATGGCAAACTCATCCATGTTGGTTTTTCCCAGAATCACAGCGCCTGCTTTTTCCAGATTTGCCACAGCCTCCGCCGTATAGGTGGGGACAAAATTGTACAGGATCCTGGAGCTGCATGTAGTCAGCATATCCCTGGTACACAGATTGTCTTTTACAGCCATGGGAACGCCGGCCAGAGGGCCTGTCAAAGTTCCATCCTCAATCTGCTTCTGCACTTTTTGGGCCTGTTTTAAAGCGCCCTCCTGATTCACTGTTACATAGGCATGGATCAGATCCTCATACCTTTTTATCTGCTCTAAAGCTTCTTTTGCCGCCTCCACAGCCGTAGTCTCTCCGTCTTTTATCTTTTTGCCCAGCTCTACGGCAGTCAATTCCAACAGGCTCATATTCGTCACTCCTCCTTTTTGTACGCCATACCATCTATGCTCCATACCATCTACGCTCCATACCGCCTATACGCAGCTTCCTGGCCGGCTCTGCAAGATACGCTCTTCCTACTCCACCGTCCTGGGGACTTTATACGCACCCTCTTTGCACTCCGGAGCATTTTTCAGCATGTTTTCTTTATCATCTCCGTTGCTCACCACATCATCCCGGAACACATTGTTTATGGAAAATACATGGGACATGGGCTCTGTCTGGCTGGTGTCCAGCTCATTGAGCATATCAATATAGTCTAGCATCCGCCCCATGTCTTTCTTTGCCGCCTCTTTCTCCTCTTCTGAAAGCTCCAGCTTCGCCAGGATGCCCACATATTCTATTGTTTCGTCACTGATTATATTTGCCATTTTCCTCTCCTCCTTCTCCTCTTTGTATGTCCCTATGGCTCTAATCTGGTAACGTCTCTTGGGAACAGTGACGCCTCTCTCACATTCTGTTCATCCAGAAGCCGCATGGTCAGACGCTCCAGGCCGATCCCCAGGCCTCCGTGAGGTGGCATCCCGTATTTAAATATCATAAGGTAGGATTCAATATCCGCCGGATCCATGCCCCGCTTTTCCATCTTCTTCAGGATCTCGCCGTAATCGTGAATCCTCTGCCCTCCTGTAGTTACCTCCAGGCCTTTAAACAGCAGATCAAAGCTTAAGGTAAATCTGGGATCCTGTGGATCATCCATGGCGTAAAACGGCCGTTTTTTCGTGGGATAGTGGGTGACAAACACAAAATCGCTGTCATATTCTTCCTTAAAATACCGGCCGATGAGAATCTCCTCTTCCGGCTCCAGATCATAGGGGTTTCTTATTTTTCTGTTATATTTCTCCGCTACCAGCTCCTTGGCCTTGTCAAAACGGACAGCCGGGATCCGGTCAACCCTGGGAAGAACCACCTCCAGCATATCCAGCTCTTTCTTGTATTCCTTCTCCAAAAAGCTTACGGTGTACTGCAGAAATCCGGTCTCCATAGCCATAATATCTTCAAATCCATCGATATAGCCCATCTCAAAATCCAGGCTGATATACTCGTTTAAATGCCTGGTAGTGTTGTGCTTCTCCGCCCGGAATACAGGGGCTGTCTCGAAAACCCTGTCATAGATCCCAACCATGGTCTGCTTATAGAACTGAGGGCTTTGCCCCAGCTCCGCCTTTTTGTTGAAATAATCCAGCTTAAAAACATTGGATCCGCCTTCCGCGCCCCGGGCTACAATCTTCGGCGTGTGAACCTCCGTAAAGCCCTGGCCGGTGAGAAAGTCCCGAAAGCCTCTCACAATCCCTTCCTGAATCTTAAATTTTGCCCGCTCCCTGATATTCCTGAGAGAAATGGGACGCATAGCCAGTTTGGCTTCCAGCGATGTGTTCATCTTATATTTGCTGACCGCAACAGGCAGCACCTCTGCCGGCTTCGACAGCACACGGATTTCAAGGAGGCGGATCTCAAAACCATGGGGCGCCCTCTCTTCTGCAGCTGCCACACCGGTTATCTCCACTGCTGATTCTTCTCTCAGCTCCTTTAAGGGAAAAGAGCAGTGTTCTTCCTCATACACACACTGAACCAGCCCCCGGGCCTTCCGCAAAATCACAAACGCCACCTCACCCATATTACGGATGGTGTGTACCGCTCCCCGAAGCTTCACTGTCTTTCCCTCAAAGCCGCCGTCTAAAATGTCCTGAATCTCAATGACATCCTGCTTTCTTACTCCATCCATAAATTCCATACTGCATCCTCCTTACTTTTCACGCATAAAAAAATCCCGGAATACTGTTACGTATTCCGGGACGGGATCTGTGTCATAAACCATATTCCCGCGGTACCACCCGCATTGAGATAAAAAGCAATATCTCCTCTCTCTTGACACATAACGTGTGCCGGACGGATATGCCTACGGGATCTGTACTGCATCGGTTCAGCATACCAGCTCCGGAGTGTTCCCTTCACCATTTCCCTCATGACGGCGCTCTCAGTCGGTGACGCCCTCTTCCTGTCAAGTTCCCTGGCAAGAGTCTCCTTCACAGCTGTTAGGTTTTTAAAAAAATATGCTTTATAATAGCACAATCAGGTTTCCTTTGCAATACCAAATTTTCATAATACTTGACTTTTTTTCCATAACCCCCTAGAATAGAAGTCTGAAAAACGTGAATATATCTGCTTTTCTGAGCTTAAAATCAGATATGTATCATTATATATGGGGGATTCTATATGTCGTTACCGGAATTATTTCTTATTGCAGTTGGCCTGTCTATGGATGCTTTTGCCGTCTCTGTCTGCAAAGGTCTTTCTATGCAGAAAATGAATATCAAAAATGCTGTCATTATAGGTCTGTATTTCGGAGGTTTTCAGGGATTTATGCCTTTCCTGGGCTATCTTCTCGGCTCCCGCTTCCAGGATGCTATCACCGCATATGACCATTGGATTGCATTTATTCTGCTGGCGCTTATCGGCGGCAACATGATAAAAGAATCTTTGGACAAAGAGGAAGAATGTCCTGATCCCTCCGTAGCTTTTACAGACATGGTGGTTCTGGCTGTGGCTACCAGCATCGATGCTCTGGCAGTAGGTGTTACCTTCGCTTTTCTGAAAGTACAGATTGTGGCCGCAGTCTCCTTTATCGGAATTACTACCTTTACATTGTCCATCATCGGTGTAAAGGTGGGCAACATATTCGGGATGAAATACAAATCCAAAGCAGAGTTTGCAGGCGGCCTGATCCTGATTTTTATGGGTCTGAAAATACTTATCGATCATCTGCTGTAAACTGTAAAAAAATGTATCGGCACACCAGAGCGTGTCTGAAAATGCCCTCTGGCAGCTGCATCGGGGAATGATTTATAAGACATAGCCTAATATCTGAAAAACAGATCTTTTACATATGCCTTTGTCTCAGGATTTACCTTAATTGTAATTTCGGTTATATATGCAATATCATAGCTTGACAGTTTCTTCTGCTTCAGCTCCTCCAGGATTCTGTCCTTATTTTCCATAAAGAGTTCAAAATCATTTCCCTTATATCTGGTTTCCAGATATAGCTCTCCTCCGTAAACCGGTTCTTTATTCTGGCTGTCCTCGGCTGTCTCTCCTTCCTGAGGCTGTCCTTCCTGGTTTTGTTCCTCACGGATCTGTTCAGGCTGGTTTTGTTCCTCATGGGACTGTCCTTCCCAGGGCTGGCTTTCCTGATTTTGTTCTTCCCTGGACTCTCCCCCCTGATTTTCCTCCGCCGCTGTTTCCAAAGGTTCTTTCGAATCCAAAATCTCCTCTGCCTCCTGTCCGGTTCCATCGGCTGGCTCATCCCCGTCCGGTTCCATATTCTCCGTTTCTTCCAGTTCTTCTGTCTGTTCATCTTCTTCATAACCCACAAAGGTAAGGTGAGGCTCTATTAATCTTTCATTGTATGTAACCTCATATCGAATGATTCCTGCTGGCACAGACGGATCCTCCACCAGACTGCCTTCCCAGTCCCGCCCGTAGCCATGATATCCTAAAATCACAGTCTTTCCGTCCATGGGAAGGGTAAAATCCATCTCTTTAGTTACCAGATCTTCTGTACCTATCAGTTTTCTTCCTCCATACCCCAGGGAAGAAAACTCCTGCACCACAATTCCTGTTCCGATTCCACTTAATAAAACTCCTGATAAAAAAATCCCTATCAATACCTTTTGCACATTACGCATGCTGCTCACCCTCCGTATCTCCATCTGACACTACAATTTCCTTTCTCTCTTCCTGTTCTGTCCAGGATATCGGCTTCTCTGGCTCCGGATCCTTCTTTACTGCTCTTTGTCCTTTCGGAACCCATCGCAGGGTAAAACCAAATCCCGCCAGAGAAAACATACAGAGTACCAATCCCAGACATCCCATAGACACGCCTGATAGCGGATATCCCTGCAACAGAAGAACAAGAGAAACTCCCAGTCCATACAGACAAAATAATCCAAAAAATCCTGCCATTAGCGAAGCCCCTATACAGCATATATTCCAGGCCATACGGATACACCACAAGGCAATATTCAAGCATCCGCGACATATCCTGCTGATTCCACACCCGATTGCAGCCAATATCCCTTGCTGGTTCTCATCGTATTCTTTTCTTTCCATGAAATGTCTCCTCATATTTCCTTTTTTCTTTCGGTTTTGTCTAAACAGATTCTCCTGATTTTCCCGTTCGCCTGCTCTCTTTCTGTTCCTCCATATTCTGAGAATCCACAAAAATGGACGGCTTATCTGCCTTTTTCCCCATAAAACCCCATGTTTTACAGCCGCTCCTGCAGCAGAAATACCATCACTGGCTGCATTCCACAACTTTTTTATAGCCTCCTTCCATCTGACGTCTAGTTCTACCGATTTTTTATCATCTGTGATATCATCGGGAACTTTGGAAAAATCCTTCCCCCTTCTGCCGGATGAACCCCCTGTATAATCTGCTCTCACATGATATGCTTCCAGAATCTCGGCCGTCAATTCTGTCATGCTTCCAAAATCAGCAATAGCTTCTTCTTCTGTCAGCCCGTTTTCCACCTTCATATCGATATGTTGCTCATATTCGCTGATGATATCCTGCAGCTCCTCTTCCTGCAACACCGAAAGCTCCTGCCTAAGCTTCAACAGGAATGTTTTCTTATCCATATATGTCTCTCCTTTTCTTTTCTGCTTTACTGCAGACATCCTTTCTCCTGCTTCCCACTATCCTCTATACGCTATCCGCTATCCCCTTCACATATCTCCAGAAAATATCCCACCTTTTCAGACAGCTCTTTCCACTCTTTCTCCAGTTCATCCCGATGCAACACCCCTGCTGCTGTCAGGTGATAATATTTTCTGGGAGGCCCTTCCGTAGATTCCCGAAGATACGTCTCAAAATAATGTTCATTGGTCAGCCGTTTCAAAAGCGGATAAATGGTTCCCTCGTTTACATCTACTATTTTGGAAACCTCCTCAACCAGCTCGTATCCATACATATCCTTGTGTCGGACAGACTCCAACACAATTAATTCCAAAACACCCTTTTTAAATTGTGCGTTCATACAGTTTTTCCTTTCTCTTAGTTGTATATTATACCAGCTACTTTGCAATGTCAAGTACTAATTTAAAATTAGTACTGAGATTATCCGGCAATTACCTTTTCTGCCATAAAAATAAGCCCTCCTTCTACATCATTGTAAAATGAGAGGACTTTTGTGTACACAAAAAATTCTTGAAACCATGTCATAAATATGTTATAGTTTATATGGAAGGGGAAAGCCAGAGAAACGGCCTACCCTCAATAATAAACAGCTTAACCTCTGATGAGATCAGCCGTCAACTATTGGGAGTAGTTGGCGGCTATTTTCTTCCCTTGAAGACCGTATAACAAAGGGCAACAACGAAAATACAAAACTGAAATAAATCAGTATATGTAACCATCAACATCGCCCTCCCTTCTTTCGCCTGGAGGGTAAGCCGCCCTTTGCTCTCTGACTTTCCGTATCTGAATTGTATCACAATTTCCAATATTCGACAATATTTATCCTATCTCTCCACTCAATAAAATAGCAATATTGAACAGTTAAGCAGCCAGACTGATTCTTAACTCAGCCAATAACAATCACCTCCTTACTTTATAAGCATTATAAATCAAATTTTTTTGATTTTCAGTTGGCCTATATATAATTATGTTGTATTATTCATATAAATAGTATTATGAAGGAGTGTATAGACATGGCTGATGAAGAACAAAAAAGAATATTCTTCAAAAACTTAAATAAATACCTTTCATTATTTAACAAAACCCAATTTGTATCTTATAAACGGTTTTCTTTTTCTGCCAAAACAAAAGAGCTTCCATATTTTTATTTTTTATAGAAACTCTTTTCTATTTCATATCGAATGAAAATGTTTCATACTGCCTGTCCAACCGCAGTTTATTTTATTTCAAACAACTTACTCGTCCCATCTTGGTTTAGTGAAAGTAAGCCTGAAAAAGCTGGCTGTTCCTTGGTGTAATTGTATTTTTCAAAATTTATGATTCTTTTTTCATTAAAATGAATATTACGTTTACCTAAATTGAATCGTATTTATTTAAAAAATTTAAATCAGCAAAATATAATAATTATAACGCAGGATCAACAGCATTATTTTTCGCAAAAGCAGCAGCTCTATCTATACAAGTTCCACATTTGCCACAAGGCTTATCTTGTCCTTCATAGCAAGACCAAGTAAGCTGATAAGGAACTTTTAATTCCAAACCAATTTTTACAATATCCGCTTTGGCTTTATTTACAAAAGGTGCCTCAATGTGTAATTGTTTTCCTGAGCCCTCCCAAATAGCATCGTTCATAGCTTTATTGAACCCAGGAGAACAATCAGGGTAAGCACTTCCGGCAGCATCATCAGCATGTGCTCCATAATAAATAATGCTGCAATCTTTACTTAATGCAATACTGGCAGCAGCAGATAAAAACAAACCATTACGGAATGGCACATATGTACTTACAGGAGTTTTGCCCTCTGTTTTTTTTATCTGTTCCGAATAACTTTCTTCTGGAATTTCTTCTGTTGATTGTTGTAATAAAGAGCAATTGCTATATTCAAATATTTTTGCTAAATCCAAAAACAACTGTTCAACACCGTAATATTTTGCAACTTCATTAGCAGCGATCAATTCTTTATTATGCTTTTGTCCATAAGAAATAGAAAGTGAAATAACATTTTCTTTTCCATATCTATTAACAGCCATTCCAAGTACTGTTGTAGAATCAATACCACCACTTGATAATACTAATACTTTCATTAAGATCCTCCTTACCTTAAATATAATTGTAATGCTGCATCTTCCAAGAATTTTCCACGTCTTTCAACAGTAACTGTTTTAGTATTTGTTTTTTGTATTCCTCTTGTAGTTACACAACTATGATAACCTTCTAAAATTACAGCAATATCTTCAGTTCCTGTAATTTCTGAAATTATATCGGCAATATCACAGCCTATACGCTCTTGTAACTGTAACCGACGCCCAACCATATCACAAATACGCGCAATTTTTGACAACCCTATGACTTTTCCTTTTGGAATATATGCAACAGTTGCCTTCATATCATACATCAATGCTAAATGATGCTCACAATATGAAAAAAGTTCAATGTCTTTCATAACTACTACATTATTACCGGAAACACGTACTTCATCAAATACTTTGCCGAACATTTCCGCAATGTCATGATTAGTATATTGCATTCCTGCAAATATTTCTGTATACATTTTAGCTACACGCTTAGGTGTATCAATTAAACCTTCACGTTCTGGGTCATCCCCTAAAGCAGCTAATATACCGCGTATATGTTCTTCAATAGCTTTTTCATCGATCATGTTATTACACCCCTCTTAAATTAGGATCCCAAATAACTTTATGCATTTGTATCTGTAATTTTATATCATTCAAATTATTTTCAATCATATAACTTACCATATCAGCCGGTTCAATTTTACCAAATACAGGACTAATATATACGGCACATACTTTAGTTAAATTATATTTTTCAATAATATATTTGGCTTTCTCCAAATCACCAATACTGCTGCAAACAAATTTAACTGTATCTGTATTTTTTAAAAGACAGAAATTTTCTAAACACATATCGTTTTCAGAACCGCTTTCAGGTAATTTATAATCCATAGTAAAACTTGGTCTATAATCATTACAAAAAGGCTCTATTGATATACTTCCATTAGTTTCTATTTCAACTCTTATTTCCGGATGTTCTGCTAATGCTTTTAAAAGAGTGCCCATTTCCGGCTGTAATAAAGGCTCTCCGCCTGTTAACGTTACATTTTTTACATTAGTAGAAATAATGTAAGATACGATTTCTTCAATGGTGAGTTCCTCAAATTCACAGTTTTTTTCATTTGCCCATTTTGTATCACAATAACAACAATGTAAATTACAGCTTTTAAATCTTATAAATACAGCTAATTCCCCTGCACGTCTGCTTTCTCCGTTTATGCTTACAAATTTTTCTACTACTTTCATAGATCATTACTCCTCATAAATGGCACAATTATTAGGTGTTTCATATACCTCAACATGACATACAGTATATTTTTCTTTTTTCAGTTCTTCATAGATAAAGTGAGCAAAATTTTCAGCTGTTGGTCTAAATGGTACAGTAATCAAACGGAATTTTTCAGCTTGTAATGCTGTTACTGTTTCAGGTTTTAATGAATTTTCTTCATAAATAAATGTATGGTCAAAATAATCACAAATATTTTTTAATGCCTTTTTTAAATCACTAAAATCCATAATCATACCTTTTGTTTGTTGTTCAGCAGAAAGCTTTTCTGAACTAATAGAAACAACTACTCGCCAGCGATGTCCATGTATATTACTGCACTTTCCTTTATAGCCTTTAAGAAAATGTGCTGCATCAAAACTTTGTTCTGTCCGTAACATATACATAATTTATAGTCCCTTTCTAAAAAAAGCAAATAAAAAAACTCACTCTAAACGTACCGAGTGCGCTTTTATTTTTAATAGTATAATAAAATAATCTATAAAATATAAAAAGCCCTAGTTTTGTTTTACGACAGGATGGTACAAATGAACTGTCGGCAAATAATGCTTATCTATTATAAGCACAATTAAAATATTATGTCAATATATTTTTGATTAAAAACTTAATACTATAAGTCTGTCAAAAAAGGCAGCGCAAGCAGGCTTTTTTGTATACTAAACCCAGAGGTTCAGCAAGAAAATGAAGAATGCAATCCCTCCGGCGGCGGGCAGGAACTGTGGGAAATGACCATTTCCACAACAGCCCCGGAAAGCGGCATGTTCCATAAGGGGGAGTATAATACAACCTGCGATAAACATAACTTTGTACTGGAAACAACTATCACCGCCGGAAACGTGCATGACAACATCGCTTTTGACGCGCTCTATGATAAGGTTCCGGAGCGCTTCCCTCTCTGCTGTACAAACGCCCCTATAACGAAAAAAGGCGGGCACAAATGGTATGAATACATCTGTGTACAGAAAACCGGGGCTGCCAGAAAACCGTTCTCCGCCATATTGGTCAGGGTTACATTGAACAGGCGGAAGACGTCCGGCACTCGCCGCATGGAAAAATAACCTGCCTCCTGCGTTCCCAAACAATAGAAACAGTTTTGCTGAGTTGATTTTCTGATAAAAATACGTTAAAATAAAAGAAAAATTTTAAAAATGTATATTTTTTGCTTATATAGAAGGAGTGTATTATGGGTACAAGGAAAAAAGAAGAACTTAGCGGAATAACTCTTTTAGGAAATCAAAAAACAGTATATCGTTCTAATTATGCACCAGAAGTTTTAGAAACATTTCCTAATAAACATACAGAAAATGATTATTTTGTAAAATTTAATTGCCCTGAATTTACTAGTCTTTGTCCTATGACAGGTCAGCCAGATTTTGCAACTATATATATTTCCTATGTACCAAATAAAATCATGGTAGAAAGTAAATCTTTAAAACTTTATCTTTTCAGCTTTAGAAATCATGGAGATTTTCATGAAGATTGTGTCAATATTATAATGAAAGACCTTATCCGCCTTATGGATCCTAAATATATCGAAGTATGGGGTAAATTTACTCCAAGGGGAGGTATTTCAATAGACCCATATTGTAATTATGGAAAAGAAGGAACTCCTTGGAAAGATATTGCATTTATGCGTTTAAGCCAGCATGACCTTTATCCTGAAAAAGTTGATAATCGTTAAATAAAGATTTTAAAAAGATGTCAAATTTTTGTTCAGGCTGTCAAAGAACCCCTAGAGCGTGTCGCAGCAGGCCCCCCTGGCGCGACCTTCCGGAACGGTATGGTCCATGGGAAACGGTTTACAGCCGTTTCCAAAAATGGATCGAAATGGTATCCTTGATAATATTTTCTGCGTTTTGAGCCTTAATGCAGAACTGGAGGAACTTTCTATCCCCTTTTTCATCCCTATCTTTATCCTGACAAACTGACCGGTTCCAACCAACGTAATCTTTGGATTGGTACACGGCCCTCTTTGTGCCACAATCTGAATCTGTACTCCGACATCAACAAAATCAGGTGCCCAATCAGCCAGGCATCTGAATATATCAAGCACACACCTGGAAACCGCCTGGACAATTTCCGGCGCGCCATCAGCTATCCCCTGGGCTATTTTTTCGGCCAAAACAATAGCCGTAGTCCAAATATCATCCGCACAACTGAAAAGAGCCGTAACCAAGGAGGTTATCAGGCTTGCTTTAAAAATGTATTTAAAAGATTACGAATAGCAAGTCAATTGACCTAAGCCGATATGGCACGAAAATTAGGAATAGCTAAAAGTACAATTAGTATGTACGAAAATGGCAATAGAGAACCTGACTTTGAGACTCTTGAAAAAATAGCTGATTTTTTCAATGTCGATACAGATTATCTATTGGGAAGAACAGAAAAAACTCTATCTTACCGGAAACCATTGGCCACTATTATCTCAACAACGAAACCCGTGAGATTGCTCAGGAAGTTTTTGAATTCTCGGATCCCAAAGAGAAAATTGCGAGATATTATGGATATTATTGAAGCACGCCATTTAGATATTGAAAGAAAAATGTGAAAACCGCCCCTGCGCCAGCAGGAACGGTTCTTACATAGATTCTATACCTGGACAATGTGCCAGAATATCGTGTGATATTCATGTAATACTTTACAGTTTTAGCAGTAATTATAATTATCTATGTGATTAGGCATATAACACAAAAACCATTGATATTACAGGCTTTTTCCAAAGAATGCTGTAATACCAATGGCAAATAAAAAAAGCGCGAGACGGAACTCGAACCCGCGGCCTCGACCTTGGCAAGGTCGCGCTCCACCAACTGAGCCACTCGCGCTTATCTTCTTTCTCTCTTTACTTCTATTCTTCCACACATACCCTCAAAACCACATACTGTACTATATCTTCCCTTTCCATCCTCTTCCTTCTGACTCCGCTCTCTTTCCCTCTTCCCCTTCCTCTGGTTAAGCCCTCGACCGATTAGTTACAGTCAGCTCCATACATTACTGTACTTCCACCTCTGCCCTATCTACCTCGTCG
>CAJUEJ010000010.1:0-147672 GCA_910585435.1 uncultured Hungatella sp.
TTTTTACACTTCTTTTACTTCTTTATCTCACATGAGCAAAATCACAGGGCATGAAGCAGCTCATGGCAGTAAACAGCTGCGGAAAGAGTTTCCTTTCGTTTGCATTTGCAGGAGGCCTAGAACCTCTTAGCAGATTCCCACACGCTTAGAGGTTCTGCCTCCGAAACCTGCAAACGAAAGGAAACTCTTTTTGCAGCGTACCTCCATGACTACCCCACACTCTCCCTCACCACCAACCGCGTAGAAACCGCCAGCTTCACCAAACTCCCCGAAGGGCTCTGAATCCTGTTAAGCAGCTGATTCACTGCCAGCATCCCAAAATTCTGCTTCTCCACCCGCATGGTAGAAAGAGTAGGCGACAGGAAGCTGCACATTGGAATATCATCAAACCCAATAATAGACACATCCGCAGGAATCCTGACCCCGGCCTCGGAGAGAGCCCGCATAGCCCCTGCCGCGATCAGGTCATTGTCAGCGAAATACGCTTCCGCCAAAGGGACACCCTTGTCAAGAAGCCCTTTCATATCCAGATAAGCCGCCTCCATAGACGGAGAAAGCTCCAGGACATAATCCATATTTTTTTTGATATTATTGCTGCGCAGCGCCTTAAAATACCCATCGGCCCGTTCCCTGAAATTGGCAATGGGAAAAGAGGATTTCAGGTAACCGATGCGCACAAACCCCTTTTGAATCAAATGGGAAGTAGCCATATAAGACCCCTGTACATTGTTAATCAGAACCGTATCAAAATTCATATCCTCATAATAACAGTCCAGGGCAACCAAAGGGCAGGGAAGGTTCTGGAATGGCAGAAAATCCTCCTGGGTCATCTCCGTAGCCAGGAGAAGAATCCCGTGATACTCTTTCTCATACAGCTCCTTCAGCTGAGGCTCCACAGCCTGGTTTCCGTACACATAAAGGATGCTGAGGCTTAAACCATTGGTCTGGCAGGTGTTGCTGATACCTTCTGTCAGGTCTGAGAAAAACGGAGTGTCTGTCACTACCTGCCCGTTCTTTTTATAAATAATAAAACAGATATTTTTCGTCTCTGCCAAAGAATAGGAATATTTGGTTAAATCATAGCCATATTTTTTGGCAGCGGAAAGAACCCGGTCCCTGGTCTCCTCGCTGATGCCTGGCTTATGGTTCAGTACCATAGAGATGGTGGCCGGAGATACATTTAATTTTTGGGCTAATTCTTTTGCTGATATGGACATAAACAGTACCTCGCCTTCTTAAATATAATTCAATTTTAATTTATTTTTTCAGAAAGGTCAAGCTGAATAATTAAATAAACATACATCTGTGCTTCCCGGGATGGGAAGGGCTACTACCTTGTTACCAGCTCCTTTGAGTATTTTCCAGGGGTTCCCCTATACTACAGTGAGGATCTGGTTCACTGGGAGCTGGTAAACTATGTGCTTAAGCGGCCTTCCCAGATAAATTTAGAGAAGGTGCCTCCTTCCGGCGGGATCTGGGCTCCCACTATCCGCTGTCATAAGGGAAGGTATTACATGACTACCACCAACCGGACTATGGGAGGCAATTTCTACGTGTGGAGCGACGACCCTGAAGGCAGCTGGTCCGATCCTGTTTTTGTGGACATGGAGGGAATCGACCCTTCCCTCCTGTTTGACGGGGGAAAATGCTACTACTGCGGAGCCTGCCCTGCCCGGGACGGGACACCTGGCATCAGTATGATGGAGCTGGATATAGACACAGGAAAAGCGGTTTCCCCCATACGGTTTCTGTGGGAAGGCACAGGGAACCGTTCGCCGGAGGCGCCTCATATCTATCACATCGGTGACTGGTATTATCTGACCATTGCCGAGGGAGGCACCCAGTTCGGCCATATGGAGACGGCTGCCAGAAGCAGGGATATCTGGGGGCCTTATGAGGCAGCCCCGGTAAATCCTATTCTGACCAATGTC
The DNA here is from genome assembly GCA_910585435.1 of uncultured Hungatella sp. Lineage (GTDB taxonomy): Bacteria > Bacillota > Clostridia > Lachnospirales > Lachnospiraceae > UBA3402. Next base: position 1,932 of record CAJUEJ010000010.1, read on the forward strand.
CATACCAAAAACCCGGAGGTTCAGTGCACAGGCCACAGTGACCTGATACAGGATAAAAACGGAAACTGGTGGGCCATCCATCTGGGCATCCGTATAGCGCAGAAATACTTAAGCCATCTGGGAAGAGAGACATTTTTAAGCCCTGTGTCATGGACTGACGACGGATGGCCGGTGATAAATCACAGGAAATGGGTGGAGGTGGATTCCGCAGGGCCTCTTCTGCCTTCTTATCCGGCCAGGGAGGAAGCAATCCGGGACGAATTTGACGGGGAGACATTGCAGCTTTTCTGGAATTATCTGAGAAATCCCTGTCTTAGGGACTACAGTCTGACAAAACGGCCGGGATGGCTGGCCCTTAGAGGAAGCGCCTTGAGAATCGATGATCTGGCCTCCCCCACCCTGCTGTGCCGCAGGCAGAGGGATTTTGCATGTTATATGGAGACCAGGATGGAGTTTCTTCCGGAGAAGGAAGGCCAGGAGGCCGGGATGATTTTGTTCCTCTCCAACCAGTTCTATTATAAACTGGTTAAAAGAAGGGAAAAGGACGGGGAATACCTGTGTATGGAGAAGCGGGCGGAGGACTTTTTCCAGCAGGTTTGCCGGATTCCTGTCACCCATGAGGGGATTGTGTATTTGGCAGTCAGGGCAAGGCGGCTTTCCTACACATTTTTCTGGGGATACGGGAAGGATGCTATGAAGGAGATAGGCACTGCTTCCACCCGTTTTCTGTCCTGCGAGGTGGCGGGGCGATCCTTTACCGGAACCTTCGCCGTCCTGTATGCTACAGGAAACGGACAGGACTGCACCAGGGAGGCTTTCTTTGACTATTTTATAATGAAGCCGGAAAAAATTTAGTTTAATAAAACATTGACTTTTTCTAAATTATTAAGTATAATTTTAATAAATTTTTAAAACCTATTTTGGAGGATAAATTATGGCAGAGATAAAACTGGCCTTTGCGCCAACGAGAAGGAGTATTTTTTCCGCCCCGGCAGCCGTGGAATTTGCAAATCTGACAAGACAGAAGCTGAGGGAAATGGGAGTTTCTTTTGTGGATATCCATGATATCAATGAAGAAGGCCTTTTATACGATGAGGCAGGCAGGATTGCCATGACTGAAAAGTTCAAAAAGGAAAAGGTGGACGGGCTTTTTATTCCCCACACCAATTTCGGAACGGAATATGAATGTGCCAGGCTTGCCAAAGAGCTGGGAGTACCAGTGCTTCTGTGGGGGCCCAGGGATGAGTGCCCGGATGCAGCGGGGGTGAGGAAGAGGGACAGCCAGTGTGGCCTGTTTGCAACCGGCAAGGTGCTGAGAAGGTTTCAGGTGCCCTTTACCTATATGACCAACTGCAGCCTGGAGGACAAAGCGTTTGAACGGGGAGTCAGGGATTTTCTGGCTGTTTGCAATGTGGTGAAGGTGTTTCGGGATATCCGGATCCTGCAGATTGCTCCCAGACCCTTTGATTTCTGGTCCACCATGTGCAATGAGGGAGAGCTTCTGGAGAAGTTCAATATTCAGCTGGCCCCCATTCCCATGCCGGAGCTAAAGACAGAGATTGAGAAGGCAAAGGCAGAGAAAACACCGGTGGAAGAGGTGGTGGCTTACTGCCGGGCCAACATGGAGATAAAGATCAAGCCGGAGGAGCTGGAGACCGTAGCAGCCCTCAAGGTTGCCATGAAGCGTCTGGCGGAAAAATACGGGTGCCGGGCAGTGGCAATCCAGTGCTGGAATGCCCTTCAGGGGGAGATCGGGATCATGCCCTGTGCTGCCAATTCCCTGTTAAATGAGGAGGGAATCCCGGTGGTGTGTGAGACCGATATCCATGGCGCCATCACGGCGCTTCTTGCGGAGGCGGCAGCGGCAGACGGAACCAGAAGCTTTTTCGCAGACTGGACGGTGCGCCATCCTCACTGTGACAACGGGGAGCTTCTGCAGCACTGCGGCCCGTGGCCTGTCTCTGTGGCCGGGGAGAAGCCGTCCATCGATTATCCCCTGGCGTTTGATTATCCGGGGGCTGTGGCGGCACAGGCGAAACACGGAGATGTGTCTCTGTGCCGGTTTGACGGGGACAATGGCCAGTATTCCCTGCTGCTGGGGCATGCCAAGGGGATCGACGGCCCTTACACCAAGGGCACCTATCTCTGGATTGAGGTGGAGAATTTAAAGAGGCTGGAGACAAAGCTGGTGGAAGGTCCATACATCCACCACTGTGTGGGAATTCACAAGGACATTGTTCCGGTACTTTATGAGGCATGTAAATACATAGGCGTGGCTCCTGATTTCTATGATCCGATTGAGGAGGACGTCAAGGCATACTTGAGGGGCGAGTGAGATGGATAATTTAAGAGAAAAGACCTATGAACTTAGGCAGGATATTCTGGATATTGTGGTGGCCGGAAAGGGCGGCCACATCGGCGGGGACATGAGCGTGGTGGACATTCTTGCGACTCTGTATTTCCGCATTATGAACGTTTCGCCAGAGAACCAGGACAGTCCGGACAGAGACCGTTTTATTATGAGCAAAGGCCATTCTGTGGAAGCGCTGTATGCGGTTTTGGCGTCGGCCGGCTTTTTCCCTCTAAAAGAGGTGCTGGAGAAGTTCTCCAGGTTCGGTTCCCCCTACATCGGGCATCCCAACAACCATCTGCCGGGGATTGAGATGAATTCCGGCTCCCTGGGCCATGGGCTTCCTGTCTCTGTGGGAATGGCTCTGGCAGGGAAGATGGATAAAAGAGATTACCGGGTGTACACGGTGATGGGGGACGGAGAGCTGGCGGAAGGCTCAGTGTGGGAAGCGGCCATGGCCGGGGCCAGCTTCGGCCTTGACAATCTCTGTGCCACTATTGACAGAAACAGGCTTCAGATATCCGGGGGAACGGAAGAGGTTATGAAGCTGGATTCCCTGAAGGAGAAGTTTGGTGCCTTTGGCTGGAATGTGACAGAGGTGGAGGACGGAAACGATGTGGATCAGCTGACAAAAGCTTATGAGGAAGCAAAAACAGTAAAGGGGAGGCCAACGGTGGTGATTGCCAATACGGTGAAGGGCTGTGGATCGGCCGTCATGGAGAATAAGGCCGGATGGCATCACAGGGTTCCCACTGCCCAGGAGTACACTGAGATTTCTCAGGAGCTTTTAGAAAGGAAGGGGAGGCTGTCATGAATACGATTGCAAACAGGCAGGCCATCTGCAATGTTCTGATGGAGCGTGCCAAAACAGATAAGGATATTGTGGTGCTTTGCAGCGACTCCAGAGGATCTGCCTCCCTGGCCCCGTTTTTTAAGGAATTTCCGGGGCAGGCGGTGGAGGTGGGAATCGCGGAGCAGGATCTGGTGGGGATTGCGGCAGGCCTTGCAAGGTGCGGCAAGAAGCCTTTTGCAGCTTCTCCGGCCTGCTTTCTGACTACCAGAAGCTATGAGCAGGCAAAGGTGGATGTGGCCTACTCAGGCACCAATGTGACTCTTATCGGCATCAGCGGCGGGGTCAGCTACGGGGCTTTGGGGATGAGCCACCATTCTACCCAGGACATTGCCTCCATGTCGGCGATTCCCAATATGAGAGTCTATCTGCCTTCAGACCGGTTTCAGACGGCGAAGCTTATAGAAGCCCTTTTGCAGGATGAGAAGCCGGCCTATATCCGGGTGGGAAGGAATCCGGTGGAGGATATTTATTCGGAGGAAAGCTGTCCCTTTCAGCTGGATCACGGAGTGGTGTTAAGAGAGGGGACAGACGTGCTTTTGGTGGCGTGCGGAGAGATGGTAAGCCCTGCCCTTGCGGCGGCGGATATCCTGGACAGGGAAGGGATTTCTGCCTGCGTGATGGATATGTACTGTGTAAAGCCTCTTGATACCAGGCTTTTGCTTGAGAAGGCGGCCGGTGTGAAGGCGGTGGTTACTGTGGAAGAGCATGTGCGCTTGGGAGGGCTGGGGAGCATGGTGGCCCAGGAGATCGGGGCTTACGATCCGAAACGGGTTATGAATCTGTCTCTGCCAGATGCACCGGTGATTACCGGGAATTCCAGAGAAGTATTTGATTATTACGGGCTGAACGGAGAGGGCATCGCAAGAGAAGCCAGAAAGGCGCTGAAGGCATAGATGGAAAATTATATTCTAAGCGTGGATCAGAGTACCCAGGGAACCAAGGCTCTGCTGTTTGACGGCAAAGGGCGCCTGCTTATGCGCAGGGACAAGGCCCACCGGCAGATTATCAGCGAGGAGGGCTGGGTGTCTCATGACCCGGAGGAGATCTACAGGAATACGGTGGAGGTCCTGGGGCAGGTGATAGGGGAGTCCGGCATTGACAAGAGCCGGATCAGGGCCCTTGGCATCAGCAACCAGAGGGAAACCTCCGTGGCCTGGGACAGAAAGACAGGGAAACCGGCAGGCCATGCCATTGTGTGGCAGTGCAGTCGGGCGGCGGATATCTGCAGGGAGCTGGAAGGCGAGAAGGAGCAGGTGAAGCAGGTGACAGGTATGGAGCTGTCGCCTTATTTCCCGGCGGCGAAATTTGCCTGGATTCTGAGAAACCGGAGGGAGGCCAGGGAGCTTCTGGGCCAGGGAAGGCTGTGCCTGGGGACGGTGGATGCATTTCTGGTACACCGTCTCACCGGGGGGAAGGTGTTTAAGACTGACTATTCCAATGCTTCCAGGACCCAGCTGATGGATTTGGCGGCAGGGGTATTTGATGAGGGATTGTGCGGGAAATTCGGTGTGGATATTTCCTGCCTGCCTGAGACAGAGGATTCGGACGGGTGGTTCGGGGAGACGGATCTGGAAGGGATTCTGGAGCGTCCCATTCCCATCCGGGGCGTGCTGGGGGATTCCCATGCCGCGCTGTTCGGGCAGGCGTGCCTGAAAAAAGGAATGGTGAAGGCAACTTATGGAACCGGCTCTTCCATTATGATGAATGTGGGAGATAAGCCGGTATTTGCCAGGAATGGTGTGGTCGGCTCCGTGGGATTTAAGATCAACCACAAGATGTCCTATGTGCTGGAGGGAAATCTGAATTATACCGGGGCGGTGATTACCTGGCTTAAGAAGGATCTGGGGCTGATTGAGGGGGAGCAGGAGACAGAAGAACTGGCTTATGAGGCCAATCCGGCGGATGAGACGTATCTTGTGCCTGCCTTCAGCGGCCTGGGGGCACCTTACTGGGACAGCAGTGCCAGGGCGGCGCTTGTGGGCATGTCCAGGACTACAGGGAGGGCGGAGATTGTGAAGGCGGCTCTTTCCTGCATTGCTTACCAGATTACGGATGTGGTGAAGATTATGGAGGCTGAGGCTGGGATCCGCCCGGAGGCTTTAAGGGTGGACGGAGGGCCTACCAGGAATCGGTTTTTGATGCAGCTGCAAAGTGATCTTTTAGGGATCCGGGTTTTGGTTCCGGAGCAGGAGGAATTGTCCGGGATCGGGGCGGCTTACGCGGCGGGACTGGCTGTGGGAGCGTATGACGAGAGGATTTTTGACAGGATGGAACGGACGGCTTATGAGCCGGGGATGAGGCCGGAGGATGCCGGGAAGCTTTGTGATGGTTGGAAAGCAGCTGTAGGGCGGGTGGTGCGTTAAAAGGTGTTGGGGAGCGCAGAGGGTCCGCCAGGGGAAGGAATTATATGATTCCTTCCCCTGGCTGCGTTACCTCTGGCAGATATAAGAGAATACAGCCAAGGATGTGAAAAAATTCATGGAGCAAAAGGAGCAGACAGTATGAAGATTGTGGGGTTAAAGACCAATTATCAGATAAAGCCGTTGGGAATTGAAATTCCTGGCGTTACCTTTTCCTGGAAGGTTAAGGAAGCCAGGGGAAAGTTTCAGGAATGGGCCAGATTGTTAATCAGTGAGGACAGAGCTTTTGAAACGCTGGTGTATGACAGCGGGGAGAGGGAGTTGAATTCCTGCGGTTTTGCGCCGGAGGCAGAGCTTCACGGCGGATGTACTTATTACTGGAAGGTGACAGTGAGGGACGATGCCGGGGAGGAAGCGGAGAGCGATGTGGCTTTCTTTGAGGGCGGCCATCCAGAAGGGGAGTGGCACGGCTCCTGGATTAAGCCGCCTTTTGTCCAGGAGATTCACCCGGTATTTCGGAAATGTTTTTCCCTGGATGGGTGGGGACAGGAAGGAACGGGAAGGGCACGGCTGTATGTGTGCGGCCTGGGGCTTTATGAGGTATACATAAACGGACAGAAGGCGGGGGAGGATTATCTGGCGCCTTACTGGACGGATTACCGTCATTGGATCCAGTACCAGACCTATGACGTGGGAAAATACCTGCAGGCCGGAGAGAACCAGATCGATGTTTATCTGGGCAACGGATGGTATAAGGGAGTGTTCGGGTATACCAATCAGGGGATTCTGAGGAATTTCTATGGGGACAGCTTTAAATTGCTGGCGGATCTGTACGTGAGGGATGAGACAGGAAGGGAGACTGTGGTCGCCACAGATGAAACCTGGATGGCCCTTAAATCGCCGGTGGTCAGTTCAGGTATCTATGACGGGGAGATGTATGACTCACGGATGGAGAAGGATCTGGTGGAGATTCCGGACAGGAAGAGGCTTTTTGCGGCAAAGGCAGAGGCTCCCAGGGGGCGTGTGTGCCCTATGACAGGGGTTCCGGTGAAAAGGCGGGAGGTTCTTCCGGTGAAGGAGATTATCCGCACAGATATTGGGGAGACGGTTCTGGACTTTGGGCAGGAGATCACAGGATGGGTGGCTTTCCAGGCAGAGGGGCCCCGGGATCGGCGGATTATCCTGGAATACGGTGAAGTGATGCAGAACGGCAGGTTTTACAGGGATAATCTGCGTACAGCCCAGGCTAAGTATACCTTTATCTCCGATGGGAGGAAGCAGTTTGCACGGCCTCATTTTACATTTTTCGGATTCCGGTATGTGAAGGTCACCGGGATGGAGGTAAATGAGTCCAATGTGGGAGAGTTTGAGGCATGGGCTTTGTATTCGGATATTGAGGAGACAGGGTTTATCGAGACGTCTCATGAGAAGGTGAACCGGCTGATCTCCAACACCAAGTGGAGCCAGAAGGACAATTTCCTGGATGTTCCCACAGACTGTCCCCAGAGGGATGAGCGGTGCGGCTGGACAGGGGATGCGGAGATTTTCAGCGGTGCGGCTTCGTTTCATATGGAGACTCCGGCATTTTTCAGGAAGTATTTGAAGGATATGGCGCTGGAGCAGAGGGAGAAAGGGGGAGCGGTTCCCTATGTGGTGCCGGATATCCTGACTCTGGTCCGGCAGATGAACGGAGAGCCGGAGTTTAACCCCGATGAGCCAGGGTGGGGCGAGGCCGGATCCTGTGTGTGGGGAGACGCGGCTTCTATTATCCCATGGAATATGTACCTTCACTATGGAAATAAAAAGTGGCTGGAAGAGCAGTATGATAATATGAAGCAGTGGGTGGATTTCATCATCACCATGGATGAAAAGTACTGCGGCGGCAGGCGGCTGTGGACCTGCGGATTTCATTTCGGAGACTGGCTTTCTCTGGACGCCCAGGGAGAGGACAACCGGGAAGGGGGGACGGACCGGTATTTTGTGGCATCAGCATTTTACATGTATTCCGCCAGGCTGACGGCTAAAGCGGCAGAGGTTATAGGAAGAGAAAAGGACGCCAAGTACTACGGGGAGATTGCGTCCCAGGTGCGCCGGGCCATCAGGGAATACTACATGACGTCGGATGGGAAGCTTACCATCCATACCCAGACGGCCTATGCCCTGGGAATCCGCTTCGGGCTGTTCGAGGATACAGAGAAGGAGGCGGCAGGGAGAGAGCTTAAAGGCCTTCTGGACAAATTCGGCGGCCATCTGGCTACAGGGTTTGTGGGAACAGCCTACCTGTGCGACGCGCTGACGGAGACAGGGTATCTGGATGAGGCGTATGGGCTGCTTCTGAATGAAGAATATCCGGGATGGCTGTATGAGGTGAACCTGGGAGCCACCACCATCTGGGAGCGGTGGAATTCTCTGCTGCCGGACGGTTCCATCAGCAGTACAGGGATGAACAGCTTAAACCATTACGCTTACGGCGTGATTGTGGAATGGATCTACCGGGAGGTCTGCGGAATCCGGCATCGGGAGGACGGTGTGGGCGGGAAACGAATGCTTCTCGCACCGAAGCCAGGGAGGCAGCTGGAGTTTGCACATGGCGTGTACCGTTCGGCGGCAGGCGATTATGAATGCGGATGGAAATGGGAGGGAGACAGGCTGACGTATACCTTCCAGGTGCCCTTTGACTGCAGGGCCGCATTTGTGCCGGGAATAGTAGGTGAGACCGTTACGGTGAATGGCGTGGAAACAGACAGGAAGGCTCTGGGGAAGGAATTTGTGGCAGGGCGGTATGTGGTAGAGACCATTGTTTCCTGATAATAGGATGGTAATATGTTTTAAAGTGTGATATACTAAAGGCATGACAGTAAACTTTTTCATTATAAAGGGGTGATGAGATGCCGACAAACGAAAAGGAATACAATGGTTACCTTTTGGATCAGCTTGAGCTGATTGAGCGGCTTGAAATGGTTGCGGATGACAGTGAGGCTGTAAAAAGGCAGCTGGCAATCGAGAAGAAATTTGTCGAGCGTAAACTGTACCAAAAACCGCCGATGAAAAGTGAATAGCAGCAAAAAAGGAGAGGGTGTTCTTTGGCATCCTCTTTTTTTATAGATCTTTTATAGTTCTTTCAAAACTGCACATTGCAAATGGAGAAGATCCATATTAAAATAAACATATAAATTAACAGGAAAAGGAAGGTGAGGAATCGTGAGTGGTTTGTATCAGCTGAACGCTGTTACGGATGAAATTGTGAAATGCTATCGTTCTGTTTTTGGGGAGACAATCGTAGATATTTTTTTATATGGTTCTTATGCCCGCGGAGATTATGATGATGAATCGGATATAGATATAGCTGCTATTGTGAAGGGAAAAAGGGCGGATTTACAAAAGAAGCTTAAATATGTATGGGAATTTTCAGTAGATTTAGGGATGGAAAATGATATTGTGATTTCACCTATGGTGATTCCTTATGATGAATTTGAGCAATATAAACGGATATTGCCTTATTATAGGAATATTGTAAAGGAGGGAAAAAAGATTGGATGAATTGGTACAGTATCGTTTGTGCAATGCCAAGGAAAAACTGGAGTCTGCAACATGCTTTCCAGATAAGAAATGGCTGTGATTATGATGACTTTTTCATAGTATCAAAGCAGGATGCCGAAGAGCAGTATCAAAAAGCGGCAGAAATGCTGGATGCGATTTTAAAGTATTTAGAATAAACATATCTTTTATTTTCTGCCGCTTTTTCAACTTACACCTTCCTGATGCAGATATGAATACGATTCTGATAATAGGGAATGGACTCCATGGACACTTCTATATTCTCTTTCCCATAATACGTAATCAGCCTGTGGTAAACATTGTTGACGCCTACATGCCGCTGAGCCTGTGCGGACGGCTCCGACACCATCAGCTGGCGGACCTTCACCGCGTCAAAACCGCTGCCGTTATCAATGATGTCGATGGCCAGGGAGCCGGGGGCAGGGGACGTAAAGGAGATCTGGATCATAGGCGCGGAGGCGGGGATTCCGAAGGAATCGATGCCGAAACCGTGGCGGATGGAGTTCTCAACCAGAGGCTGTAAGATGGTTTTTAATATCTTTACATCGGCCAGGGCAGGATCGACCTTGTGAACCAGAAGGATGGTCTGGCCGAAGCGCTGGTTCATGATGTTGATATACGCGTTGATGTGCCGCAGCTCATTGGAAATACTGATGATATCTGCTCCGCCGGACAGGCTGATGCGCAGGTAATCTGCCAGGTACTGAATCATGGAGGCAGCGATATCATTGTTGTTTCGGAACACCTCGGACTGGATTTCTTCCAGGGTGTTGTACAGGAAATGGGGGTTGATCTGCTCCGTCAGAAGCTTTAGCTCCGTCCTGTATTTGACTGCCTCCTCCTCCTTGATCTGCTGCTTCTGGGCATTGATGGTTGAGTTCATGCTGTTTATGGCTTCCAGAAGCCGTCCCAGCTCATCCCGGGCCGGGAAATGCTCTGGGGTATTGTAATCATCGCTGCCGATTTTCTCCACAATATCATTCAGCTTCAGAATGGGATTGGCCACGAAGCGTTTCATAAAATAGGAGGTTCCCATCATCAGCGCCACGATGAGGATCAGGGTCAGGAGAAAGGAAGGGGCTGTGGACACCAGAATATCTGAAAATGTCTCCCGCTGCAGATCGCACAGCAGAAGGAGGCCGGAGGTCTCCAGGCCGTGGAGAAACAGGCTGTGGGACTGGTACTGGGATTTTACCACAGATCGTTTGCTGCCTTCCAGCTGGGCGATCATGCGGCTGAACTCATCGGTGTTTTCTATCTGCCGGGACATGGTGTTTTTCATGTCGGAGATCAGGGTTCCGTCGCTGCGGATGAGATGGTAGCGCAGCTGCTGATCATTTAACCCGGTGTTGACTAACATGGACTGGAGCGTGTCTGAATCCAGAAAAAGGATGACATAGGCAGACGGTGTGCTGTCGCTGCCGGAGGCAATCCTGGTAAGCCCCCAGTGATTTTCAACGGGAATAACCAGTGGGATGACCTGGTTGGCAGGCTTGCTGGGCTCGCTGCGTTCGGAACACCAGGTGATGCCGCCTATCTGGGAAAGCTCCCTGTCTGTGAACACATCGGACAGGGGCAGACGCAGGGGAGCGCTGAAAGGGGCATAGGTGTAGTGAGGCGCAGCGCCGGATACGATGAGCACAGAGGAGATCAGATAGTGGCTGTGGGTCAAATCACTGGTTACGGTCTGGAGATTCTGCCTGTGCATATGGACATTGGACGGATCGTCGGTGATTGCCTGAACCTCTGCCTGAAAATCCACGTCACTGCAGATGCGGATAAAGTGCTGAAGAATGTCCTGGTAGCTCTGATTTAAGCTGTAGGCAGCCCGTTCCACGGACGCCTCCACTGACTGTTCATTTCGCCGGCTTACCATAAAGTGGTAGAAGACAAAAACGAAGGCCAGCAGGGAGGCGCACAAGAGGACTGTGATGGCAAGGATCAGAGTATTCAGCTTAATCAGAAGAGGGCTGTTGTGGTAAATGTTTTTTATTTTTTTTAACGGGTTCATAAAGGTCCCTTTCCGTGACGGTACCGGTTCTGGAAATCCGACGGCGTTACTCCGTGGATTTTCTTAAATGCTCTTGAGAAGGAACGGTAATCCCTGTATCCCAGATTGTAGGCAAGCTCATAGATGGAGAGCTCCGGATTGACAAGACTGCGTCTTGCGTACTCCATTTTTTCCTGGATCAGATAGTCCCTTAAATATACGTTGGTTTTATTTTTAAAATAGATGGCAAAATAAGAGGCACTGAGATGGATTTCATCGGCGATGTCTTTTATTTTGATCCGGTCTGCAATGTGTTCACGGATGTAGGAAAGAGCAGTATTGATGATCTCGTCGTTGCATTGGATCTCCATGGAGGCTTCGTTTATGCTTTCCGCGTATCCGTAAACCGCATCGATATATTCTGACAGATGGGTAAATGCATCGATCATAAAGCCGGATATCTCATGAAGGGTTCTGCAGCGGTAAAGAGCCTGGGGATCCGTGATCTCGGAAATCTCCTCGTGAGAGTACTGGCTGAACTCCTGCTCCACATGGTATAAAAGCGCATAGCAGGTGCTGTAGATATAGCTTGGAGGCGGCATTTCCACGTACAGAAGATCTTTTATAAACCCATGGCAAAACTGCCGTATGCTGTCATGATCCCGCTTGATGATAAAGTGAACCAGGGGAAGGACGTCAAAGTCAGAAAGCTTTTTTACCGGCGGCACGGTGCAGATGTCTGACGGAAGGAAAATCTGCCTGTGTTCATTGTACAGGCGGTATGTCAGGGCTGTCAGAGCACGGCTGAAGGAGTACTGGCACTGCATCAGGGCAGGGACAGTATCGCCGGCGCCGATGCAGGGGAGCGCCTTCCGGGGCGTGTGGCTTTGAAGAACGGAAAGAACGCGCTCCGCAGCCTGGAGGGGCAGGGTGTCGGTCTGGTTGAAAATGCCTGTAATATAGCTTTTATAGGAGAAAAATACGTATGCAGAGGCCAGGGAGGCATTTTTTAAAAGCTCACAGACAAAATCCGGATCTGGGGGGGTATTGTCCTCAGGATAGGAAAGCACCATGACAAAGCTTTCCGTATCGCTGATTCCCAGAGAGGAGCTGGCAAGCAGGGTGCGCAAAAGTGTCTGATCCGGAAATTTGCCGTCCAGAATCCCCCTGAGACAGTTTAAGTCCATCTGCTGCTTGTAGAACTGGTTCATGCGGTTCCCGGAGATTTTTGCCCGTTCACTTAGGATACGGTAGATCTCGTCTGTCAGCTCCGAGATGTTTAAGGGCTTTAGAAGAAATGCCCTGGCGCCGTAGTGGATGGCGCGCTGTGCATACTGGAACTCATCATAGCCGCTGAGAATGATAAAATCGGTGTTGATTCCGGCAGCTCTTACTCTGGAGATAGCGTCAAGACCGTCCAGCTCCGGCATGCAGATATCCATAATAACCAGATCCGGCATATGCTGGATGATCAGATCCAGGGCTTCTTTTCCGTTGCCGGCTGCCGCCACGATCTGTACATTCAGATTTTCCCAGTCTATGGCAGCCTGAAGCTCTGAGATAATGGCTGCTTCATCGTCGCATAGGATAACGGTAAATTTTTGGGCCATGAAAGATTTCCTCCTCTCCTGTTTTCCATGCTTTCCATCATAATGGAAATGGATGTTTTTGACAAGGGTCCCGGGGGAAAGGACAAAGAATTCAAAGATTTTGTTACATGGTTCATAGGAAATGTCCTCCCCAAAAACAGAATAGGATGTTAGACTTATAGACATCAGATTGAATTAGGAGGGAAAGTCATGAAAAAAATGAAACGATTTACATGTGCAGCTATGGCAGCGGCTATGGTTATGTCACTGGCAGCCTGCTCCGGCAGCGGGGACTCAGACAGCGGTTCCGCTACGACAGCGGCAGCCGGCGGAGACGCAAAGCAGGAGACGGAAGCGAAAAAAGACGGGGAAGCAAAGCAGGAGGCTGCACCGTCAGGAGACAAGACCGTGGTGGAGGTCTGGACCGGCGACCGGCACGATATGGAATATGTGCAGAGCATGGTGGACAAGTACAATGCAGAGAACACGGACAATATTGAGATCAAGCTGACCATTATCACAGAGGATTATGCCAACATGCTGGCGCTGGCTTACAGCGGCGGAACGGCACCGGATATTGTAGGCAACAGCAATGATGTGACTCTGAACCTGTTTGCAGACACAGGGATTCTTTCTCCTCTGAATGATTTTATTGCACAGGATGAGGAATATCAGAAGGTCAACGAGCCTTATGAGCATATGTTTGAGGGGCTTAATGCAAAGGACGGCAATATTTACTGGGTTTACACTGCCATGCGTTCCGGCGTACGTGTGGAATACAACAAGAACCTTCTGGAACAGAACGGTTATACGGAGATCCCGAAAACCTTAGACGAGTATATTGCAATGGCCCAGAAGATTACGGAAAGCGGCGGCGGCCAGTATTACGGCATCGGCTTTACATCATCTTCTCCATTTGAGAGACTGCTTGAGATGTCTGCCCAGATGTCAGGCGTGTTCTATTATGACTATGTAAACGGAAAATATGATTTCAGCGGATACAAGCCTTTCCTGGAAAAGGGACAGGAGTTAGTGAAGGCGGCTTATCCGGATCAGCAGGGCGTGGACAACATGAGAGCTCTGTTTGCCCAGGGTTCCTTCGCTCTGTGGAGCAATGCTTCTCAGGAGGCAGGCGTATTTACAGATCAGATTCCGGTGACGGATTTTGAGTGGGGCGTAGGAGAGGTGCCGACTCTGGACGGCGAGATAAAGGGTGCTTTGCTTACGACTCCTTCAAAGGGCTACAGCATTGTTTCCAGCTCTGAGCATAAGGATGAGGCATGGAAGGTTATCTCTTATTTCCAGTCTGAGGAATTCATAAAGGGATACCTTGAGAATGGATATGCACTGCCCATTACCTCTTATATGGACGGGGTGATCGACAAGTCCAAGATCGGCCGTCTGGCAGATTTCTCACTGGTTGAATATGAGTCTGTATATCCCACGCCTCCGGCAGTGAACCTGCAGGGAGATGACTACAGAACCACTCTGTGGAATGCAGTTATGGGATATGTGGGAATCGATGAGGCGATTGAGGATTTAAATACCAGATACAACAGCGCGCTGGATGCCGATGTGGCTTCCGGAACCGTAAAGCGTCTGATTATCAAGGATTATGATCCGCTGCACCCAAGCGCAGGTACGGCCACTTACGAAACAAAATAAAGGGCTTGAGACAAGGGGGCTGGATTGGGATATCCGGCCCCCTGTTTGATTGACAGGGACCCGCTTCGGTGCGGGAGGGGTGTTACATATTTGTATAAGGAGAATAATGATATGGCAAATCAAACGAAAAAAAAGAGCGGCAAGGGAGATTCCTTTTCCTACATGCTGATGCTGCTTCCGGCGGTTCTGATGCTGGTGGTATGTTCTATCTATCCTTTTCTCTGGATTCTTCGTTATGTATGTTATAATTACAATGGTTTTACGGCCACGTATACAGGGCTTGCCAATTTTAAGCGCATGTTCTCAGATTCGCTTTTCTGGCACAGTGTAGGGATTACCTTTGAGTATGCGGTGCTGAAGCTGATTTTTATCATTCCGCTGGCTCTTGTGATCGCGGTTCTCTTAAATCTGAAGATGAAGGGATCCGCTGTTTTCCGGGGTATTTATTTTATGCCTACCGTGATTTCCACATCCATTGCAGGTATGATTTTTGCGTTTATCTTTGCGACTCAGAACGGTATTGCCAATGCGGTGCTGCAGACGCTGCATCTGATTAAAGCTCCCATTCCATGGCTGAACAGCACGGATTTTGTCATGGCGGCGGTTACGATCCTGGCTGTGTGGGGCGGACTGGGGAATTACATGCTGTATTTTATTACCGGTATGAACGGGATCAGTACGGACGTGTATGAATCGGCCAAGATTGACGGGGCCAATGCGTTTCAGACCTTTTTCTTTGTCACCCTGCCAATGCTGGCGCCTGTCCTTAAGGTGGTGCTGATGCTGGCGATCACCAGTGCATTCAAGGATTATGAGGCTATCATGGTACTTTCCAAGGGCGGGCCGGGTAACCGTTCTATGGTTATGTTCCTTTATATTTACAACCTGATCTTTGGCGGCACCAACACATCGGTGACTCAGGCGCAGATCGGCTATGGCGCGCTTCTCAGCGTTATGGCAGCGATTATTGTAGGTCTTGTAACTATCGTGTATATGTTTGTATCCAAGAAACTGGATCATATAACCGATTAGAGCAGGAACGGATATGGATGACCTGGCAGGTGCAGGTCATGGCGCTTATGGATTCAGAGCAAGATTCAGATTGAACGAGAGGGAAACAATATGAAAGAAACGCATGCGGTATATTCAACGAAGACGAAAGTGATGTTAGGGATTTGCTGGGCATTGCTGCTTCTTTTGGCGGTGCTGATGGTTTTTCCGGCCGTGTATATTATTCTGGGTTCTTTTAAATCCAATGCAGAGCTTCTGGTGGGAGGAACAAAGCTTTTCCCGTCAGAGTGGAGAGTGGATAACTATACGGAGGCGTGGCAGCAGGCAAATTTTGCACGGTATACGATGAACAGTGTGTTTTTGGCGCTGGGTGTTATGGTTTTGTCGCTTATAAGCTCTACCATGGCAGGGTATGTTTTCTCCAGGAAAGAGTTTCGGGGGAAGGGGCTGATCTATGGGCTGTTCCTTGCCTTTATGTTTATCAATGTGGGTTCTGTGTCTTTGAGGCCGCTGTTTGAGCTGGCGGTTAAATTGAAGATGAATAAGAGCCTTCTGTCGGTGGTGTTTATCTCGGCCGGAACGGGGCAGGCTACCTATATTTTCCTGGCAAGAGGGTTTGTGGATTCTCTGCCCAGGGAATTGGATGAGGCGGCTAAGATTGATGGGTGCAGTTTTGTGCAGATTTACCGGCTGGTGATTCTGCCCCTTCTGAAACCGGTGATTGCGACGATTGCACTTCTGTCGTTCAGGCAGGGGTGGAATGAGTATATTCTGCCGTTGGTGTTTACTATGACCAATGAGTCTATGAGGCCTTTGACAGTTGGTGTGAATATGCTTAAGAACGCGGGGGACGGCACGGCGGCATGGAATATTATGTTTGCGGGGGCTACGATTGCCATTGTTCCTATGCTTGTGGTATATTGTTTCTTTGGAAGATATTTTATGAGCGGTATGTCGGCGGGGGCTGTGAAAGGGTGATGGGGGGCGCGTAAGGTCCGCCCGGAGAGGGAGTTATATTCCTTTCTCCTGGGCACGCTCGCGCTACGTGAAGGGCGTAGCGGTACGTAAGGCGCTAAAAGACAGCGCCTAAGTACCGACGGCCTTCGAGTACCCTGGAGAAAGGAATATAACTCCCTCTCCGGGCTACGTTATCGCGAAAGTAAGAAAATGTAAGGGTTTATGGGCATTGGATGGCGGAAGCCGCCGATGCCTTTATTTCTGTAAACATGATGACTATTTAAAAAGGAGCGGATGGAAGATGAAGAGATGGAAATTGGGGAATGATGGGTTTGTGATGCAGTATATGATCGCCGGGCCGGTGGAGACGGATTATAGTTCGGAGACTACGGCCAGGGATCAGATGACTCTGGAGGGGAAGCTTAGGCATGAGATTGTGGGAGAGATGCCGGGGGAGTGGAATGAGGCTGTAGAGGCAGGGAAAAAAGCGGAGAACGGAGGGTGCTGGCAGGTGTGGGCGCCTTATGAGAATGCGTTTGTGGATACGTCTAAGTTTTATTCTACACTGAAGAGGGTGTCTATGGAGGCAGCGGCGGTGCTGTGTGCGCCGGAGGACTGCCAGGTTCGGGCAAAGGTGTGGACTTATATGGCGGCGGGGATTTATGTGAACGGGAAACTGGCCGGGAAGGTGGAGTATCCGGTGTATAAGCCGATTTCGAACAGGGAGGTTACTCTTTCTCTTAAGAAGGGTATGAATACGCTTTTGTTTGTCTGTGAGAATCTTGGGGTGCGGGATACCAGAAATATTCTGGGGGTGCAGATTCTGGAGCGGCAGGATGAGCTTGAGGTGATGCTGGCGGATGAGAGCCTGCAGGAACAGGTGTATGAGGACGGAGCGTTTATGGCAGCGTGCAGGCCGGAGAACGGCAGTATTGTCTTCCCGGAGGCAGCAGGGGAAGGGGTTCGTGTATTCTGCCCTCCGGACAGCCCGGATTTCTTTGAGGCTCATAAGCCGGCAAGGGAGCTGGATGTGAAGGGGATGGAGAAGGTTCCGGTTCCGGAGGAGATGATCGGGGTAAATGTCTCGGTTGAGAGAGAGAAGTATACACTGGAGAGAACGCTGGAGTTTGCTGAGAGGAACAGGCCCCTGTACTCGGAGGACCTTTCCTGGACCGGGAAGGACAAGCTTGATGAGGTGATGAGGCGGATTGCCGGGGTGAAGAGCCTGAACCGGGGGGAGTTTGGATTTGCCATTATGAATCTTCTGGCAAGGCGGTATCTGGGGCAGGAGACGAAAGAGGATCGGGATCTTCTGGTGGAGGATCTGGCGCGGATCGAGGAGCGGGTGGACTGTGCGGATTTCCTCATCTGCGGTCTGGTTCGTTATATAAAGGTGTTTGGTATAGATAAAGATCTGGAAGGAAGGGTGAAGGAGGTTCTTCTGAATTTCCGCTACTGGATGACCATGGAGGGTATGGATGCCATGTGCTTCTGGAGCGAGAACCATGCCATGATGTTCTATTCTTCTGCTATGTTTGTGGGGGAGATGTATCCGGATGAGTATTTCCCACGTGCCAGGATGACAGGACGGGAGCTTTCTGCTTATGGGAAGGAAAAGCTTCTGGACTGGCTGAAGGATCTGGAGGATTATGGGTATGAGGAATTCCTGAGTGCGGTTTATATGTGTGTGACCTTTGCGGCGCTTCTCAATCTGGTTGATTTTGCGGAGCCGGAGATTGCACAGAGAGCCGAAAAGCTGTGTGACCTTTTGATGGAGGAGCTGGCGAAGCACAGCTTTAAGGGCAGCGTGATTGCTCCTATGGGGAGAGTGTACCGGGGGATTATCTATCCGTTCAGCTGCGGTACCCAGTCTATCATCAACATTATGGACGGCACGGCTCCTTACTGCTTCGGGGAGGGCTGGACAGCTTACCTGGTGGGCAGCCGCTACCAGATTCCGGAATCGGTGAAGGGGTATCTGAGACAGGAGATAGAAGAGGAGTATTCTACAGGCAATGCCCTTGTCCGGCTGAAGAAGACGGATGACTACTGTCTGACCTCCGTCCAGTCTCCAAGGATGGATGGATGGAAGCGGTGGCCCAACTTGAGGGAGGATGAGACAGCACGGACGGATTGCCATGATTTTACCAAGTCTCTCAATGAAAGCTTTCATGGAACCTCTTTGTTTGCGCCGGGGACTTATGGGTATCAGCAGCATCTGTGGATGGCGGCTCTTTCCGGGGAGGCGGTTCTGTTTGTGAATCATCCGGGGACTACGGCGGAGAAATCAGGCATGAGGCCGGGGTACTGGTACGGCAACGGGGTGATGCCAGCAGTCCGCCAGACAGGCAGCCTTTTGGAGGCTATTTACCGGATACCTGAGGAGCATCCTATTCATTTTACCCATGTATATTGTCCGAAACTGTGTTATAATGAGGTGATGGAGGAGGCACACTGGGTGTTCCTGAGAAAAGACAAGGGGTATCTGGCACTGTGGACTAACGGAAGCTTTGAAGAGCATAATGACCAGATTTTTAACTGTGAGCTGCGGGTGTACGGTTCAGAGACTGCTTATGTGTGTCTGCTGGGCTCAGAGGCGGAGTATGGAAGCTTTGAGAAGTTTAAGGAGGAGGCCAAAGGCCTGATGCCGTCCTACGATCAGGAAAAGCAGTGTCTCCACACGGCAAAAGACACATTACAGTATGTAAAAGGAACTGACAGGACGCAGTTTGTGGAGTAGATAGGTTAAGAGATAATCGTGAAAGGTCCGCCCAACGAGAGAATGATATTGTTTTCTCCTGGGCACGCTCGCGCTACGTGAAGAGCGTAGCGGTACATAAGGCGCTAAAAGACAGCGCCTAAGTACCGACGGTCTTCAAGTACCCTGGAGAAAAAAATATCATTCTCTCGCCGGGCTGCGTTATCTCGAAATGTTATGTGTTAGCTAAATGACATGAGTTGCCAATTTGTCGGGCAACTCATGTCATTGATTGAACTATCACAGAATATATACTTTCGGAGTCTCTTTTGTACCTGTTTTTGTGAGATTCCGAGAGTACATAAAAGGAGAAAAGGTGGCGGAATGAGAGAAGAGCAGAGGAGAGAAAGCGGAATTTGCTGGTTTACCATTGATGAATTTGAGAACAGAAGGCCTGAAACTCTTTATCACAAGGAGCAGGAGGAGGGAACTGGCTGGCAGGAGACTGTGAAGAATCTCCATGTCCTGGCCAGGGCTCATGTAAAGGCACGGGAGGAAGACCGCTGTCTGCTTCGGATTTCCGCAGATGATTATTATAAGCTGTATGTAAACGGAGTCTATGTGGCCCAGGGGCCGGCGCCTGCTTATCCGGAGTATTATTATTATAATGAGATGGATCTGACAGATTATCTGACAGAGGGGGATAATGTGATTGCCGTCCATCTGTATTACCAGGGGGCGGTGAACCGGGTCTGGAACAGCGGAGACGGAAGGTTTGGCCTGGGGACGGCTTTGTTTTGGTGCAGAACGGGAGAGGGCGGTGCTTCTGAGGGTGGCGTGTCAGAAGGCAATATGTCAGGGGAATGCGTGCCGGAAGGTAGTATGCCAGAGACGTGCGTGCCGGAAGACGGCATGTCAGAGGATGGTGTGCCGGGGAATGACATGCCAGAAAATGGTATGTCGAAGGAAGATGTGCCAGAAAACCGTGTGCTGCAGGAGCTTACGTGGCATTACCGCAGATGTGACGCCTACTCCGGTGAGGCAATCGGATATGAGACCCAGTATCTTGAGGATTTTGACAGCAATTTGTGGGATGAGGACTGGAATCAGGCGAGATACAATGATTCCGGCTGGAAGCCTATGAAACCTGCCAGGTGGGTGGACTACGGGATGGAGCGCCAGCCTACCAGGCTTCTTGCCTGTTATACCAGAGCGCCGGAGACGGTTACGGAAACAGAGGCGGGCTTTCTGATTGATGTGGGGGAGGAGGTAACCGGGGCGCTGCGGCTTGTGGCAGAGGGAGATAAGGGGCAGCAGGTGCTTCTCCGCTATGGGGAGGAGCTGACGGAGGACGGAAGGGTCCGCTATGAGATGCGCTGCAACTGTACGTATGAGGAGCGCTGGACGTTGAACGGGAGGACATGCAGCAATGAACCTTATGATTATAAAGGCTTCCGCTATGTGCAGGTGATTCCGGATCCAGGTGTCAGGATCCGGGATATGAAGGTTGAGGTCCGGCATTATCCCATGGAGGACAGCCTTTGCACGCTGAAAAGCAGTGAGCCTGTGCTGGACCGGATTTTCCAGATCTGCAAAAACGGGGTGAAATACGGCACCCAGGAGGGATTTCTGGACTGTCCCACCAGGGAGAAGGGGCAGTATCTGGGGGACGCGGTGGTCACATCTCATGCCCATGTATGGCTCAGCGGTTCTGCGGACATGATGGAGAAATGCATCCGCCAGTTTGCCCGGTCCCGCAGGATCTGCCCGGGGCTTATGGGAGTGGCTCCCGGCAATTTCATGCAGGAGATTGCGGATTTTTCCCTTCTGTGGTCCCAGATGGTTTTGAATCATTACCGGTTTACTGGTGACAGGCAGTTTCTTTCGGAAATGTATCCTGTCGCCAGAGGGGTATTGGAGCATTTTTCACAGTATGAGGGAGAAAACGGCCTTCTCTGGCAGGTGGCGGACAAGTGGAATCTGGTGGACTGGCCGGAGAATCTGCGGGACGGGTATGATTTTGTACTTAGCAGGCCGGTGGTGGCGCCGGGGTGCCACAATGTGGTGAACGCCCTTTATACAGGGGCCTGGAAGACGCTGGCGAAGATGGAGGAGATCTTAGGTCTGGAGCCTAACCGCAGATGGGAGGAACTTACATCTGCCTATGTCAAGGCCTTTTTGAGGACAGAACAGGGGCTTTTGGCGGACAGTACGGTCAGTGACCACTGCGCGGTTCATTCCAATCTTTATGCCTTGTATTTCGGACTGGTTTCCGATGAGGGGATTAAGGGGAATATTGCCAGGTTTCTGACGGAGAAAGGCTTTTGCTGCGGGGTGTTTACCAGCTATTTTATGCTCCACGGCCTGGCGGATGCCGGGCACTGGGAGGAAGCCTACAAGCTGCTTTTAAATGATTCAAAACAGGGCTGGGTGAATATGGTGAGAGAGGGAGCCACCACCTGCTATGAGGCATGGGGGAAGGAGCAGAAATGGAATACCAGCCTGTGCCATCCCTGGGCCTGCGCTCCAATCTCTTTCTTCATTGAACGGATTGCCGGGATACGGCCGGATCCGTCGGCAGAGAAGGGCTTTTCGTTTGAACCCCATGTGCCGGAGGAGCTGGAGGAATTTGAGCTTTGTGTTTCCATGGGCGGGAAGGATTATACCGTGAGGAAAAGGGGCGGTGAATGCGTTATTATTGAAAGAACTGTGTAGTGAAAAAGTGATTGAGTTATCTTACGGAAGAAAGGATACAGGGATTTCGGGAATATATGCGGCACAAGGAGGTAGGAGCATGCCAGGGCTTTTTAGGCCTGGGCGTGCTCCTTTTGAAATGACAGCTAATATATAGGAAGCTCCATATTTTTATGGCGTTTTCAGAGCTGGGGTTTTGCTGCTATTAAGGGTCGTCCAGGATTCCCATACATAGTCTTCTATGAGGGATGTGATGGTGGACATCAATAATAAAATGGTTCATATACTTTCCGCGTTTTTATCGTCTGGTATCCCAGCGCCCGCAGAATACAGTTTCGTTGTACACTCCTTCGAAGGATTCCTTTCCCATGATTTTCCGGATGACAGACCGGATTACGATCCTTGTCGGGGCATAGGCATTGATGTAGGTCTGCATCATGGGGAGATCCAGAAGGTGGGTGGTGTAATTGAGGGAAATCGCCACCGTGGGAACTTCTTTTACGTACCAGGGGATTTCGTTGGAGTGGCCGGAAGCCCAGCGCAGCCTGGTGGTATTTTCCTGGGCATAGCCTTTAATATTTACAAATATAAGGGCTGCATCGTAGCTGGCCCTGAAGGCTTCGGCGCTTTCTCCTGCCATGGCTTTTATCCGGTTGTAGGGATTGGGATTTTCCCGCTCCATATCATAAAAGGTTTTGTGAACGGTTACCTTAAAGCCTGCTTTCTCCAGCTCTTCACAGATAATCTGGCGCACCGGGTCCGGGGCATATCGGCGGTCCTGAGGCGTGGAGCTTACCACATATACCTTGAGCCGCGGATGGGTGGCAGGGGTAATGGGAAGGGCCCGGGCGGTATCTTTTACCAGGGTGATGGTATGGCGCGCAGCCTCTTCGGCATAGGAAATATGTTTTTTGCAGCCGATGACAGACAGTCCGTCACGAGGAGGAATCAATGTCCCTTCTGCTTTTTTTCTGTGAAGCCCCAGGCTTGCCTTCAGCCCCAGGATGCGGTGAAGGGCATCGTCAAGGAGCTCCGGTGTTATGATGCCTGTCTTGTATCCGGCCATCATGTATTGGAAATCTTCTTCGTGGTCGTTGAAATACAGATACATATCTGCACCGGCGGCAATGGCTCCAGGAACCTGTACGCGCCGGGGAGCACTGGTTGTCATGCCGGCCATATGGGATGCATCGGTGAGAATCAGGCCGTTAAACCCGAGCCGGCCCCTTAAAAGATCCTGGAGAAGTTCAGGCGCCAGGGTGGCGGGCATGATTTCTTCATCTTTTATGCCTGGACGAAGCTTCCGGCTGTAGGAAGGAAGGGCAATGTGGCCCACCATGATACTTTGAAGCCCTCCGTCGATCATGGCTTTGTATACTTTTCCAAAGGTGCGATCCCATGTATCACAGTCTAAATCGTTGACACCCATAACCAGGTGCTGATCCAGTTCTTCTACGCCATCGCCGGGGAAGTGTTTGCCGCAAACCGCCATAGGAGCGTTCCATACGCCTTTCATATAGGCCATGGCGTTGCGGAGAACCACATCTTCTGAATCGGAATAAGCCCGGGTGTTGACGATGGTGTTGCGCCAGTTGAAAAGGATATCCAGAACCGGGCCGAAGGTCCAGTTACATCCCAGGGCAGTTCCTTCCGCGCCGGAGACAAGGCCTGCATGGTATGATTCTTCTGTAGACAGGCTGGCGCCGCAGGCAGCGGCGGAGGCCACCAGGGTTCCTCCCTGACAGGCTCCGTCGCCTCCATTGTCGCAGTTTGCTGCGATGAGAAGAGGGATTTTTGAATGTTCCTGATAGAATTTGTTCTGTTCCCAGATTTCTTCCGGGCTTTTGTTCACATAGCGGCAGCCGCCTATATGGTATTTTTCAAATATTTCCGCCATACGTTCTCTGGACAGATAGGTATCCAGGTTGATAAACAGCTGCCCGATCTTTTCCTCCAGGCTCATGGAAGCGATAGTATCCTCAACCCAGGCGATATCTTCATCCTTTAGGTAAAATGGTTTGGTTTTAAATCAATCATGGGAAATTCCTTTCTGTTGTTATAAATTTTCTTAATTGTTTGCAGCCTGTGAAGAGTACTCTGCCTTGATACGGGCGATTTCATCCTGAATCTCAGCCATCTTGCTCTTGGTTAACGGATAGAATTTCATGGCGATCAGATTGCAGATCCATCCAAAGCACGGGGCTCCCAGATAGCAGATCATGGTGGCCCAGAACAGTCCGGTTGAAAACGGTGTATCCTGGGTGGGCAGTGCCTGTCCGAATCCTACGACGGCATAAACCAGGGCGACAATAGTGGTAGCCAGGGAGGAGATCAGCTTATCAACAAAGCTGAATAAGGTTCCCATAAGTCCCGGAACATATTTGCCGCTCCGATAAACCTCATAATCTGCACAGTCGGCAGTCATGGTAATCACGATGGAGCCGGACAGCTTGGTCATTCCCTGCCAGAAAATATAGAGCAGCAGGAATGCGACACCGAAAAATGTATAATTGGAGGTGTGGAACAAGGTTCCCCAGGTGGTGGGGTTTAGTAGCCTGAACTGGGGAAGCGTGGCTCCAAGAGGTGTGCCAAAGTAAAACAGCACCAGAATCAGGCCGGCTCCTACAAGGCCGCCGATGGAGCCTACCAGCATGGACATTTTCTGTCCCATCTTTCTGGCGACCTGGTTTAGTCCAATGATGGAGACCAGGCATATCGGGATAGCGGTAAGCTGGGAAAAGCTGGAGTACAGGGGGTAGCTTCCCATGATGACACCGAAGAGGCATATCCGCACAGTTGCATTGGAAAACATCTGAGAGGCAAGCTTGTCTGTGGAGGCAGATACCACAAGCATCTGGATAGCCCGGTTATGGGACAGGGTCTCCACATAATCCCGAAGCCGGATCCTGACCGTTTTGCCGGTGCCGTAATATCTCGTGTTATCTTTCCTCCAAAGTCCGATGACAGCCAAAACCATCAGAACAAATGACAGGGCTCCCAGGCCCAGCTGCATTTCCTGGAACATGGCAGGGTTATAGAAAGCCGAGAGTACCTGAACACCGTCTTTTTCAGTCAGGACATTGGCCAGATTGGGGTTTTGGGCAATCAGACTGTTGATATGGTCTCCGTGCTGGGCCATGTTCAGATTGTATTTGGGAACCAGAGTATCTGTAACATACATGGGGATGAACACGCTCATTAGCAGGACATTGTAAACGGAATCAAAGATAGCGAACATGGGACGCTGCTTTGGATCATTAGTAATGCAGGTCTGCGCAGACTTGGTTACGACGCACTGAAACGTATAGCCCACAATATAAATCAAATAGAACAGGATAAAAAGGGGGAAACGTAGGTTTACACTTACATTGGTTATGACATTGTACATAAGCCAGGTGGTAACAAACATAATCCCCTGCCCGATGACAAGAAACGGCCTGTTCTTGCCGAATCGTCCATTGGTTTTATCTACAACAAACCCTACAAACGGATCTGTAACCCCGTCCCAGACACGCATGATGGTGATAATGGAACCGGCCAGCACGGCGCCTACACCTACAATACCGATCAGATAGTAACTGATATAGGATACCAGCATCAGATATGTATTGGTGGAAACATTATTGGCGGCATAGCATGCGATTTCCCACGTTTTGGCGCGGTGAATGCCGTTTTCTTCTAAAGGCTTCTTCATGAATTTTCTCCTTCTCCATTGGTTGATTTCTTTAAATCCGGCCGGCCTGGATTTGTAACCACAGTATAACAGAGATATAAGTGAAATAGTAGGACAGAATGGCAAATATTAGCATAAATCAAATAATAATATTGAAAATATATGAGATTTAGTATATAATTTCTGAAAAAAGGGGAAAGAGATGGAAACAGAAGAATTGAAGCTGATCCGTCGGCTGGTAAGCTGTACCCTGCATATTCAGTGTTCGGTCCTGGATCATAATGGAGGGGCTCTGCTGGATTTTTTGAATTCTATATACTGCGATATTTTTAAAAAGATATCTGGAAGCATTCCGCTGGTGGATTTTTTTAAAGCGTTTGCTCCCCAGACAGTTTATGGCATGCAGGATCGGTTTTTAATGTATTATGGGGCAGTTATTCTGCCGGATACCGGCCAGGTATTCATCGTGGGGCCCTGTCTTCTGGAGAAGGCTGACAGTCATTTTATTGCCAAGGTGCTGAAAATCAATCATATTGGCCTGGACGGGGAAAAAAGTTTTCAATGCTTCTATGATCGGTGGCCGGTGTTGGACCAGGCAATGGTGCATACACTGATGAGGATTATAGGGGAATATTGTTATAAAGGGAAAACCCTGGATCACAGGCAGTTCCTGGCATGGGACTCTAAATTGGTACAGCCGGTTTATGTGGAGGACTCGGTTCGGATATTGACGATGAAATCTCTGGAAATGGTGTATGACAGGGAGAAGGCTTTGCTGGAAGCGGTATCTCGGGGGAAGCGACAAGAAGCATTCGATATTTTTATATCGAACAGGAGCCTGGTGCTGCAGCCTATGCGTTACAGCCCGGATACTCTGCGGGATGCAAAGGATAAATACATTGCTTTCCATGGAAAATTAAAACAGGCGGCTGAACAGGGAGGGGTTCACCCGATCCATCTGGAAGAAACGTCTGCTGAATTTTGCCGCAGGATAGAGGAGGCAGAGGATATTAATGATATCCATACTCTGGCTCAGAATATGCTGCGTCGTTATATCCAGCTGGTACGGCGCATGGCGGTTCCCCAATGTAGTACTCCTGTGCGGCAGGCAGTGAACCTAATCCATCTGGATCTGTCCGCCCCTCTTTCAGTGAAGTACTTGGCAGAGGCAATACAGGTTCATCCCAATTACCTGTCAAGGATTTTTAAGCAGGAGATGGGAATTGCTTTAACGGAATACATTAATAAGTCCAGGATTATCCGGGCTATGAAGTATCTGGGAGAGACGGAACTGCAGGTGGGAGATATCGGATTGTACGTGGGTTTTGAGGATATCAATTATTTTTCCAGAGTATTTAAGCAGTATGTGGAATGTTCTCCCAGCCAGTACCGGAAGATAGCCAGGGGATACCAGCTGGCCGGGGAGAAGGAGGAGCGGCGGCTTTTGAGAGCCACGGCGGGAAGCGAGGTGGGAGACGGCATATAGCTGACCCCGTAAAAATCCGGTTTCCTGAACAGACAAAAGAAAGCAGAAAAAGAGAAGAATTAGAAATTTAAATGGAATATCATGTACTCCGGAGTTGAAATCAATCAGCAAGGAGGACAGATAAGACATGTATCACTTAAGGCTGAAGGGCGACCATTATGAAATGGGCGTGAAGCGGGGACGGATTTTTGAGAAAGGACGAATCTTTTTCCCTCTCCGGCTGGACGGGTTTCAGCTGGAATACGGAAAACAGAGTGAAAAGGTTTTAAGAGCGTTTTTTCCGGAGGTCTGTGAGGAGATCCGGGGAGTAAGCGACACCATTGGCGCAGATTATCTGCAGTTTGCTTCCTGGATGCTGTGTATGGGGTGCTGTATGTACAATTTGGACAAAAATGTCCCGTTTGAGATCCGGGGATGCACAGCCTTTGCATTTGAACAAAACGGCACACTGCTCTATGGAAGAAATAATGATTTGCCGCCGTATCTGCGTGAGGGAAGCAAAAGCGAAATCTATGCGCCAAACAATGGAAACCGGTTTCAGATTACCACCTCTTCTTTCATTAACGGGGAAGAGGGGCTGAATGAACATGGGCTTGTTGTGGCTATGACATTTGTGATGACGGATCCCGGAAAGATTCAGGCGGGATTTAACTCCTGCTTTCTTGTGCGGTATCTTCTGGAAAAGGCGGGTTGCACAGAACAGGCGGTTTCTTTGCTTATGGATCTGCCGGTGGCTTCAAACTGCAACATTCTCCTGGCAGATAAAGGGGGCAGAATGGCAGTGGCGGAGTGTACGCCTGGTGTTAAAAACATTCGGGAGGCAGAACATTTTTGTAACGGAAAAATCCTTTGCACGGTCAATGGCTTTACCTCTGATGCAATGAAGACTTATGATGACGGGAAGGGGAATGACTATCATTCCGCGAAGCGGTATCAGGTTGTCATGGACAGCTTTGCCCGGGGACTGATGGAGGGTGACTCCGTTGAAGCTGTGAAGCGGCTTTTGCAGGGCAGGTACGGGTTCATGTGCCAGTATGAAGACGAGCCGGATTTTGAGACGGTCTGGAGTTCCATATTTGATTTGAAAAGTCTGGTTGTCTACCGGGCGGAGGGGGATCCGAGAAAAAAGAAGTTTGTAACGGACAGACGGCTGTGTGATAGGAAAATGTGATGATTACAAAGAGCCGGGAATCTAAAAAACAGGTTCCCGGCTTTGTTTTTTGTGCACCCGGCGGGCGCAAGTTCTAAGCGGTGAAAGTCCCTGACCCGCCTGGCAGCTCCACAGGATCGAACATATCGCCTAAGGTTTCCAGGGTGGGGAGTAGCTTTGTAACGCCGCAGGTAAAGAAAATGATGCGGATAACTTCAAAGATTTCATCGATGGAAGCGCCATTGTCCATGGCAAGTTTGGCGTGGACTTTCATGGTGGTTTCCGTTGCGGTGGCCATGCCGATGGCCATAACTATAAGCTCCCGGTATTTTTTGGGGATGGAAATATCTTTTTTATTGCAATTTATGTATTGTTCAAGAAACATGGTGATAAGGCTTGGGTCGTTCCCCATGACGCGGTGGGAATCCAGAAGGCTTCCACCCCGGGCCTCTTTTAATTGTTCTAAAATTTCGTATGCGCGTTCTAATTTCTGTGTATCTGTCTGTTTCATCATAAACTCCTTTCTGTCTATAATCCGTATTTGCTGCGGAGAAAATCTGGTGCATGGTTGGGGAACAGGGCATAGGTGAGAATGTCTTCTTCTGTTTTTGCCAGTGTGCCGATTTGGGCCCTGGCTGTCTCGAAACCAGGAGGCAGCATATCTCCCGGGCGGGGAAACTTTGGTGTTTCGCCGTTTAAGGCTTTTTCTAAAAGCTGGGGTGAGACAGGGCCGGGAGGCATGCCGTACATGCCGCGGCAATATTCTTTTAATTCTTTGCTTACCATGGCGTAGCGGCTGCCGGTCAGCACGTTGGTGGTGGCCTGTGCGCCGCACATCTGGCTGGACGGGGTAGCTAAGGGAGGGTATCCCATGTCAGCCCGGACCCGTGACACTTCTTCCAGGACTTCCGGAAGCCGGTCATAGAGCTTCATAGCGGTAAGCTGGCTTTCCAGGTTGGAGAGCATACCGCCGGGAACCTGATGTTCCAGGCATCCTACGTCTACGCCTATAAGCTTTGTCTCAAACTGGGCGTATTTTTTCCGGAGGGCCATAAAATCGTTGTTGATGGACTGAAATTGTCCTACGTTTATCGCAGGGTCACGGCTGGTCCCTTTTAAGGCGGTCAGGAAGCTTTCGATGGGAGGATGGGCAGGGCCCATGGACATGGAGGATACACACACGTCCAGTCCGTCTACTCCGGCGCGGATGGCTTCCCAATATGCCATCTCCGCCATGCCGCCGGTGCAGTGGCAGTGGAGATGAACCGGGATTTTTAAGGCTTTCTTGAGGGCTGTAATCAGCTGATAGGCAGCCTGGGGTGTCATCAGGCCGGCCATATCTTCCACATGCATGAGGGAGGCGCCCATTTTTTCCTGCTCCAATGCATTCTGTACGAATACTTCTGTGGTATGGAAGGGGCTGATATTATATTGAACAGATCCTTCGATTTTCTTGCCGGCCTTTTTTACTGCGTTGAAGGCAGTTTCACAGTTTCGAAGATCCTGAAGGGCGTCGAATATGAGGAAAATGTCTATGCCTGCCTGAGCTGCTTTCTCAACAAATTTTTCTACGATATCATCAGGGTAGGCCTTGTAGCCTACCAGATTCTGGCCCCGGAGAACCATCTTTAATGGTGTGTGCTTCATATATTTTTTGAATTCCCGTACCCGATCCCAGGGGTCTTCGTTCAGAAAACGGACCGCCACGTCAAAGGTGGCGCCACCCCACATTTCCATATTGTCATAGCCTACCTGGTCCATACGGGTTAAAAGGGGGATCATATCAGCGGTGGTCATACGTGTGGCAAACAGGGACTGCTGACCGTCGCGGAATTCCACGCTGTTGAATTTTAACGGAGTGCCGGCGCCTGCAAAGTCCGCAGCTCCGATTCCTTCCGGGGACATGTTTTTTTTCTTCCAGAACATATGAGTGTAGTATCCTTTCTTTTTTATTTAGTGGAGAGTGTCTGCAGAAGCATAGAAAAATCTAACTGCTGCTGCAGGTTCCCGGGGGAAGGTGGGATAAGATGATTTTGTAAGATTGGTAAAACGTTAAACTAAAAGGATATACTAATAGTAATATAGAATAATGGTTTTGTCAATATGGAAAATAAAGATATTGTGAAAATAAGCTGTGAAAATAGTGAAATGTTATGGAATATGGAAACATTTAGGGATGGACGAACCAGAAACAATGATATTATACCTTTGCAATCACATCATCCAGAGAGGCATCCAATTCATCAAGGGTGTATCCGGCTTTTCCTGCCATGCGGTCTTTCTCGATAGTAAAAAGTGTCTCACTAAGTTCCATCATTTGATTTTGAGGGAAATGGGTTGTGGCTTTTTGATTCATCATGTAAGTACCTCCGTTTATTCTAATTGTAAAGAAAGTATAGGGTAAAAATGGTAAAAAGTCAATAAACTGACCCTTAAAAATCTAAACAGAATAAAAATGATATCTAAAAATTTTAATCTTATGGCTTCTTCTTAAAAACTATCTCTTAAAACCAGGGATGCCGGTACGGTAATATGCTCTGGTTCCAAATTATTATTAGTTATTTTATCATAAAGAAGGTCTATCACTCGTTTCCCTATTTCATGATTGGGCATTTCGACCACGGTCAGAGATGGAATAGTATATGCGGTAACTTCCGGTTCCAACATAGCAACCGTCAATAGGCCTACGTCTTCTGGAAGCTGGCGACCCAGGTGGTGGAATGCATATAAAGCTCCGATGGCGATAGTATCGGAATCGCAGAAGATGACTTTGGGCGGATTGTCAAGCTGGCAGTAGGCTTTGGCGGCATGGCTGCCTCCGGAAATGGTGTTGGGGCATTTGAAAATATGGTCGGCCATGACATTGATGCCAAGCTGGGAGCAGGCGTAGAGGAATGCCTGGGTACGCTGTCCGGTGGCAACATAGGAATGCATGGCAGTGAATACGGCGGCTTCGGTATAACCTTTTTGCTGAAACTGTCTTGCTGCCAGAAAGCCTACTTCCTGGTTGTCCACGCCTACAGTGGAGAAGTGTTCGGAGGTTCGGTTGATAAGTACCAGGGGCATCTGGGGGGAACGGCTTTCCAAGTAAGTCAAATCTAACTGGGAACTGGCGCCTACGAGGATGCCGCTGTAACCGTTTTTTAAAATCAGGGCGTCATACTGATCCAGATGGTCGTTTTCATAGGTCTGGATCACCAGTTCGCAGTCAAAATTCAGATGCTTGATTTCCAGCTGCAGGGAATTGAGAAAGGATGCCAGGATGGAGGTTCGGTAATCTATGGGCCAGAAAAAGGCGATTACCGGCTTTTTGCTTTCCTGGTAACGGAGGCGGCGGGCGCTTAGATTGGGCTGGTATCCCAGTTCTCGCATGGCTTCCAGTACTTTCCTGCAGGTGGAATCGGAAATCTTACGTTCTTCTGCTTTTCCGTTGATAATGATTGAAACGGTGGTGACGGATACACCGGAAAGTTTTGCAACATCTTTGATGGTAGCCATGGGAATCCTTCTTTCTATAGTAAAGTGGTGTTGGTTTATTTGTTTTACTAAACCTTTGTCTCTTCTATATTAGTGGGCTAAAGGGGCTTTGTCAAGTTGAAATGGAACGGCTGAGAAATAAGGACAGAGGGAGAAAAATATGCACAAAAACAGGGTGCAGAATTTGTAGAAAAAGCCGAAAACGGGAGATGAAGGGAAAAATATGTTGACAAAAGTAAAACGTTACACTATTATGTGAATAAGATAATAAAACGTTATACTAATACGTTAAACTAAAAAGATAAAGGATGGAAGAATGAGACAGGGAGGACAGGCAGAAGCAGGCGGAGGCGTTTAGGGGAAGAAAGGCTGGCGTCTGATACTGCTGTGCAAGGGGTCTCCATAATTAGAGGCAGAACTTTGAAAGAAATAATCTGAAGGAAAGGCGGAATTTGTTATGAGCGAGAAAGTAAGAAGGGCTATGGATGGCAACGAAGCGGCGGCGTATGCTTCGTATGCGTTTACGGAGGTAGCGGCTATTTATCCTATTACCCCGTCGTCGCCGATGGCGGAGCTGGTGGATAAGTGGTCGGCAAATGGCATGAAGAATATATTCGGACAGCAGGTAAGGCTGGTGGAGATGCAGTCAGAGTGCGGTGCGGTGTCAGCGATGCACGGGGCACTGGACGGAGGGGTTCTGGCTTCTTCTTATACAGCGTCTCAGGGGCTTATGCTGATGATTCCTACTATGTACCGGATTGCAGGGCAGCTAAAGCCCGGGGTGATTCATGTGGCTTCCAGGAATGTGGCGACCCATGCGATTTCTATTTCTGCGGAGCAGTCAGATGTGATGGCCTGCCGACAGACAGGATTTGCCATGATGGCATCAGGCAGTGTCCAGGAGGCTATGGATCTGGGGGCGGTCTCTCATCTGGCTGCAATCAAGGGCCATGTGCCGTTCTTGCATTTCTTTGACGGCTTTCGTACTTCCCATGAGATTCAGAAAGTAGATTGCCTGGATTATGAGGATTTAAGGAGTCTGGTGGATTTTGAGGAGCTGGAGAAGTTCCGGGCCAATGCTTTGAATCCGGAGCATCCGGTTTTGCGCACCACAGGACAGTATTCGGATACATATTTCCAGAGCCGGGAGGCATGCAATTCTTATTATGATGCGTTGCCTGAGATCGTCGCGGAATATATGGATAAAATCAATAGGCTTACCGGCAGAAATTATAAGCCGTTCAATTATTATGGTGCTTCGGATGCGGAGTGGGTGCTGGTGGTTATGGGGTCTTCCAGCGGCTGCGTCCGTGAGACAGTGGATTATCTGCTGGCCAGAGGTGAGAAGGTGGGGTACATAGAGGTGCATCTGTACCGGCCGTTTTCTGCCAGGTATTTTCTGGAGCAGCTGCCGGATACGGTGCGGTTTATCACAGTCAATGACAGGACGAAGGAGCCGGGGGCTGTAGGGGAGCCGCTGTATGAGGATGTGTGTTCGGTGATTCTGGAATCAGGAAGAAATATCCAGGTGCTGGCGTGCCGGTATGGCCTGGCCAGCAAGGATTATACGCCGGCTCAGGTGATTGCCCAGTATGAGAATATGAAGGCAAAGAGCCCTCGCAACCATTATACCATCGGTATCTGTGATGATGTGACCCATCTTTCTCTGGAGGTGGGAGATGAGGTGAATACGGTTCCGGAGGGGACGATCAGCTGCAAGTTCTGGGGGCTGGGATCGGATGGAACAGTGGGAGCCAACAAGAACACCATTAAGATTATCGGCGACCATACAGATTTGCATGTGCAGGCTTATTTTGAGTATGACGGCAAAAAGTCCGGAGGTGTGACCCGTTCCCACCTGCGTTTTGGAAAACAGCCTATCCGTTCTACGTATCTGGTAAATCATGGGGATTTTATTGCCTGCCACAATAAGTCTTATCTGGACCGGTATGACATTTTGGCGGATGCGAAAGAGGGGGCCAATGTGCTGATTGCCTGTGACTGGAAGGGGGAGGAGCTGGAGCGTCACCTGACGGTTTCTTTTAAAAAGGCGGCGGCGCAGAAGAAGATTCATCTGTTTACCATTGATTCTACGGCGATTGCAGCAGGGTTGGGGCTGGGCAGCAGGACCAATACGATTTTGCAGGCTGCATTTTTCAAGATTACGGGGATTATTCCCATTGAGGAAGCCGTTGACTATATGAAAAAGGCAATTCTCAAATCCTACGGCAAAAAGGGTGACAAGGTAGTGAATATGAATTATGCCGCCGTAGACAAGGGAGTAGAGCTGGTGGAAGAGGTTCCGGTTCCGGCAAGATGGGCAGACCTGAAAGATGAGCCGGCAAAGATAGATGAGAACCTTCCCAAGTGGATCCGCAATATCCAGATTCCGGTCAACGCCATGAAGGGGGACTCCATTCCTGTCAGCGCGTTTACGGATTTGCCGGACGGGACTATGCCTCAGGGCACTTCTAAGTATGAGAAGAGAGGGATTGCGGTGAAGGTTCCGGTTTGGGACAGTGAGAAATGTATTCAGTGCAATATGTGTTCTTATGTGTGTCCTCATGGGTGTATCCGTCCGTTCCTGGCGACAAAGGAGGAGGCGGCGAAGCTTCCGGAAGAGTTTGTTATGGTTCAGGCAAAGGGGAAAGGAATGGAGGGCTACCGATACAGGATTCAGGCCTCGGTGCTGGATTGTACCGGATGCGGAAGCTGTGCAAGCGTGTGTCCGGCAAAGGAGAAGGCGATTGGGATGGAACCGCTGGATGCCCATCGGGGCGAGGCGGACAACTGGGAGAGAGCCATTTCCCTGTCTCCCAAGGAAAATCCTCTTGGGGTTTCTACGGTGAAGGGGAGCCAGTTTGAACAGCCGCTTCTGGAATTCCCGGGGGCGTGTCCGGGATGCGGGGAGACGCCTTATGCCAAGCTGATTACCCAGCTGTTTGGGGATCGGATGTATGTGGCTACGGCTACGGGCTGTTCTCAGGTATGGGCTACCAGTTTTCCGTCGTTTCCATATACGACCAACCACAAGGGGCAGGGGCCGGCAGTGGGAGGCTCGCTGTTTGAGAATAATGCGGAGTATGGCATGGGTATCTGGCTGTCTGTGGAGCAGCAGAGAAATAAGCTGGCCATGCATGTGGCGGCTCTGGCGGATATGACGGAGGATGAGGAGCTTAAAAAGGCTGCCAATGACTGGCTGAGCAGAAGGAATGATACAGAAGGATCCAGAACCGCCGGGCAGGTGTTTAAAGAGGCTGTCATGGCTTATGTGCCTGGAGAGCGGGAAAGGGAGACTGTGGAGGAGATAAAGGCGAATCTGGAGCATCTGACGAAAAAATCGGTGTGGTTTTTCGGAGGCGACGGCTGGGCGTATGATATCGGATACGGCGGTTTGGATCATGTGCTGGCATCTGGGGCCAATGTGAATGTGATGGTGTTTGATACAGAGATTTATTCGAATACAGGAGGACAGGCTTCCAAGGCAACGCCTACAGGAGCGGTGGCGCAGTTTGCGGCGGCCGGTAAGAGGAGCAAGAAGAAGGATTTGGGCATGATGGCTATGAGCTATAGGGATGTGTATGTGGCCCAGGTGGCTATGGGTGCCAGTCCGGCACAGTTTTTGAAGGCGGTTATTGAGGCGGAAAGGTATGAGGGGCCGTCACTGATTATTGCGTATGCGCCGTGTATCAGCCATGGGCTTCGCTGCGGCATGAGCGATGTGCAGGGAGAGATTAAGAGAGCAGTGGAGGTGGGATACTGGCAGTTGTACCGGCATAATCCGGAATTGGCGGCGGAAGGCAAGAATCCGTTTGTGCTGGATTCCAAAGAGCCGTCCGGAGATTTCAGGGAGTTTTTAAGAGGCGAGGTCCGGTTCTCAGCTTTGGAAAGGACGTTTCCCCAGGAGGCAGAGGAGCTGTTTAGGCGGACGGAGAAAGAGGCTATGGAGAGGTATAAAAAGTACAGGGCGCTGGCACAGTAAACCTTCGTGCGCCTGGCAGCGGACACACCACCAACACAAGAAAGTCTGGCGGGCGCACTTGGAATACCTGAATTCTTTGAGATTTTGTTATAAATATAAAAATTCACAGGAGGAACGTTATGGGGAAGTTTGTTGAGAGGCTGCTTGGAGGGCCGGCGGGGACGGTTGTGACGGTGGAGCCGGATTACATCGTGATCAACGATGGAGTAAGCCACAGCGCGGTGGATGAGATTGCCGGGGTGGCGGCGCCGGAAAGGGTTCTGGTGATTTACGACCATGATGTGCCTACAGGGCGGCCGGAGGCTGCTGCGGTTCTTAAGAAAAACCTGGCGTTTGCAGAGAGGTTTGGCTGCCAGTATATCCAGGCGGAGGGAATCGGTTATCAGTATATGGCCAATGAGGTGGTGAAGCCGGGAGAGATTGTGATTGGAGGCGGAAGCCATGGGAGTATTTTCGGGGCGAAAGGGGCGCTGGGAATCAATGTAAGTGTTCCGGAGCTGGCAAGAGTGGTGGAGACAGGGCGCTACAGTGTGGTGGTGCCGGAGACGGAGGCAGTGGCGGTGACAGGACAGCTGAGGGAAGGGGTAAGCATTATGGATGCTGTCCTGGCCTTTCTGGCTGAGAAAAAGGAGCTGGAGAAAAAGGCTGTGGAGTTTTACTGCCCGTCTCTGGATCAGCATCAGAGGGAGGTACTGTGCAGCATGGCCTGCATCACAGGGGCATATACAGCATCAGTTACGGAGGAGGATCCAAAGGAAGAGAGGGCTTTTGTGCTGAATCTGTCAACGGTTGAGCCCATGGTGATGGAGCCCTGTGAAAGCCGGGAGGCCCAGAAGGATGCCCGGATTCATAAAAGGAGCAGCGTGGAAGGGCTTGCACTCCGGGCAGGACAGATTGGCGGATACACCGGCGGAACCATAGAGGAGCTTCGGAAGGCAGCAGGGATGATGGAGGGAAGAGCCTTGGCCCGGGGGTTCCGGCTTACAGTATGTCCGGCTACCAGCAGGGATTATATCCAGGCCATAGATGAGGGGATACTGGCAAAATTTATTGATTATGGCGCCCAGATTAGCGCGGCGGGAGACCACAGCGTGGTAGTTCAGGGGCCAGGGGTTATGGGGCCGAAGGAGAGGCTGATAACCACAGGCTTGTATACATTTGCGGGAGCTATGGGATGCGAGGACGCAGAAGTTTATACCGGGTCAGTGGAAACGGTTATGGCGGCTTCTGCCTGCAGCAGGCTTTAAGAAATATCCGTGAAACTATTGAATTTGAAGGAGGGGTCATATGGATAAGAGATTCAGCGGGAGGATATGGAAGTTTGGGGATGATATTGACACGGATACCATAATCCCCGGAAAGCGGGGGACGATTCCTACGATTGAGGAGATGAAAAGGTATGCGTTTGAGCTATTGAAGCCGGAGTTTGGCTCTACGGTGCAGGCGGGGGATATTCTGGTTGCGGGAAGCAATTTTGGGTGTGGCTCCAGCCGGGAGCAGGCGGCTACAGTTCTTTCCTATAACGGGGTAAGGTGTATTATTGCCAAAAGCTTTGCCAGGATTTTCTTCAGGAATGCATTTAACAGCGGTATTCTGCTTTTGCAGTGTGACGGGATTCATGAGGTGTGTGAGGGCGGAGATATTGTGACAGTGGATGTGGATGCCCAGACGGTAAGTGTCAATGGGGATACTTTTACTGTGGGGGCGATTCCTGAGAATCTGTTTGCCATTGTCTCTAACGGCGGGCTGATTGAGGATACGAAAAGGCGGATTAAGGCAGGGCTTAAAAAGACGGAGATTAGGCCGCTGAGCCTGGAGCAGTGCCGGAAAAAGGGGTATACCATGGCGGAGAAGCTGCTTAAGAGGAATGCAGGGAAGGAGCATGTGGAGCCGGGGGATATTGTGATTACCAGGCCGGATATACTGATGATTCACGACATTTATACCACATATCTGCTGGATACTATGGAGAAGATTGGAGCAACAGAAATCGATGACCCGGACAGGGTTGTGATTGTGTGGGATCACTGTATGCCTACGGCAGTGGCGAAGAATGATTACAGCCATTATGATGCAGGGCTGGAGCTGGCAAAGCGGTATGGGATTACCAAATTGCATGTGGGGGAGGGCATATGTCACACCATTATGCATGAGGCAAAATATGCCCGGCCGGGGGATATTGCCACGGCTACGGACAGCCATACCACTACTTATGGAGGCGCGGGGAATTTTTGCAGTGGAATCGGGACAGCGGAGATGGCGGCAGCCCTGATTACAGGGGAGCTGTGGTTCAAGGTGCCGGAGGCTGTTAAGATTGTGCTTAACGGGCATCTGCAGGATGGGGTTATGTCTAAGGATGTGATTCTGAAAATCCTGGGGGACATTAAGGCGGACGGCGGTCAGTATAAGTCTTTGGAGTTTACAGGGCCGGCGGCTCATGAGATGAGTATGGAGCAGCGGTTTACAGTAGCCAATATGGCGCTGGAGGCTGGCGCCAAGTGCGGATTGTTTGAGGCGGATGAGAAGACGGCTGCGTATTATGGCATGGATATAAAAGAGATTGACTGGATCTGCGTGGATGAGAAGGCAAGGTATGAGAAGGTGCTTACTTATGATGTGAGTGAGCTGGAGCCTCAGCTTTCCTGCCCGCAGGGAGTGGACAATGTGCATCCTGTCAGTGAGGTGATGGGGACTAAGATAGACGAGGTGTACCTGGGAAGCTGTACCAACGGAAGCATCGAGGATATGGCGGCAGCGGCCAGGATTCTGAAGGGGAGAAAGGTGGCTAAGGGATTGCGGTTTGTGGTTGTCCCGGCTACCAATGCCATTTTCAAGGAGGCCATGGAGCTGGGGTATATAAGGACGTTTATTGAGGCGGGAGGTGTTATCTGCCATCCCTGCTGCGGGCTTTGCTGCGGAATGCCTTATGGGCTGATGACAGATGATGAGAGGATCCTGTCTACGGCTAACCGGAATTTTATCGGGAGGCAGGGAACCAAGAAGACGTTAAGCTATCTGTGCAGCCCTACGGTGGCGGCAGCTACGGCTGTTGCAGGGGTGGTGATAGACCCCAGAAGCTTGTGACAGATGTGAAGGCCACTGTGTAAAGCGGATTGGAGGTCCGGAGATCAGGCTATGCTATGTGCATGGGGGTAAGGCGAAAAAACCGGAGGTACGTCTGGGCGGTACCTGGGCTATGCCATGTGCATGGGGGTAAGGCAGTATAAAACCAGGGAAAGAGGGAAGTGCTGCCGCTGGATATGAAGACTAGTGTGGGTCATACTAGTACAGCCTTGCCTAAATTCCGATGAATAAATCACTCGCTATCAGCGCCCTCTGCACGCCTGCGAAGCTAGACGTAGGCACCACTACGCCGTCGCTTCGCAGACGCACAGATGACACCGATATCAAGCAATTTATTCACCGAAATTTAAGCAATGCTGTACTAGCGTTTAGAAAGGGGAGAAAATGTGGTGATCAGGAATTTTGAGCAGTTGAAGGAAATGCTTCGGGCCATGCCCCAAAAGCGCCGGGTGGCAGTGGTTCCGGCCCAGGATGAACACACCCTGGAGGCTGTGTGCCATGCCTGGAAGGACGGCCTGGTGGAGCCGGTGCTCATCGGGGATCGGGAAAAGATTGTGGAGATTCTGAGGAGGCTTTCGGTGTCCTGGGAGAATCTGAATATTATGGATAGCAAGGACCCGGGGGAGAGTATTCAACGGGCGGCGGATATGGCGCGGGCAGGGGAAGTGGACTGCATCATGAAGGGGAAGACGGAGACAGGGGCTCTCATGAAGGTGCTGGTAAACCGGGAGACAGGCATCAGGAAGAGGGATACCATGAGCCTGGTGGCGTTTATGGAGAGCCCATATTACCACAAGGTATTTGCCATTACGGATCCGGCTCTTTTAACGTATCCCACAAAGGAGCAGAAGAAGGCGGCTATCGCCAACGCGGTGGAGGCATTCCACGCGCTGGGGGTGAGGGAGCCTAAGGTGGCGGTTCTTGCGGCAGTGGAGAAGGTGAATCCCAAGATGAAGGAGACTGTGGAGGCGGCTGAAATCAAGGAGGAGGGTGTGGATGGCTGTGTGATTGAGGGGCCTATCAGTTATGACTTGGCTATGGATCGGGAAGCAGCCGGGATTAAGGGCTATGAAAGCCCGGTGGCCGGGGATGCAGACCTTTTGGTGGTTCCGGATCTGATAAGCGGCAATATTGCGGCAAAGAGCATTACAGTGGCCGGCGGCGGAAGGACAGGCGGCGTGGTGCTTGGGGCCCAGGTTCCGGTGCTTTTAGTGTCGCGGGCGGCCAGTGCGGATGATAAATATATGTCTATTGTCCTGGCAGCGCTGGTAGGAAAGAGATAGTGGGACGGCGGTCTGACAACCGGATCCATTACCCGGAGGCCAGGATGCTGCAGGGATGCAGTGAGACCGGTGGGAGAGACAATCCTACGGAGGTCAGGATACTGCAGGGATGCAGGTACAGGAGAGGCTTTGGAAGTACATACAAATTATAAGAGGGGACATTTTCATGGAAAAGAAGATAAATTTTAAGGTGTGCGGCTTGTCTGCAAAGTATTTTATTCCGTTTTTTGTGATTGTTATGGCGTGTACGTATTTTGGATTTATGCCTACGGTGAAGATTTATTCTAATGACGCGGGAAGCTATGTGGCCACCAGCTTTGTTATGACCATTGCGTTTTTGATGGCTGTGGGCGGTATTTTCTTCTGGCTGGGCAACACGATTCCTGTTGTGAATAATTATCTGGGAGGGGCTTGTCTGCTTCCCCTTTTAGGGGCGTCGTTTCTGAACTATTTAGGGGCGGTTCCTCAGGAGCTGGTTAATGGGACAAAGGTTTTGATGTCCGGTGGTTTTCAGGATGCTTACATTGCCATGCTGCTGGTTGGTTCCATCCTGGTTATGGACAGGAAAGTGCTTTTGGGGGCCACGGCCAGGTATATGCCTACGATTTTGGGCAGCCAGGTGTTTGCTCTGGGATTCTGTATGCTGGCAGGCCTGATTACCGGGTTTGGGGTGCCGGAGGCGCTGTTTAACATTGGCGCGCCCTGTATGTCCGGGGGCTCCGGAGGCGCCATGACTACGCTGCCGGCGCTTTACACCAGTTTGTCCGGCACAGATATGACCCCTATGGCGGGACAGTTTCTCTGTTATGCGTCCATTGCCAATGTGCTTGCGGTGGTTCTGGCAGCAGTGGGCGGCGCGGTTACAGCCAAGATACCCGGCATGAACGGCGGCGGGGATATCCTTCGGGCCAAGGGAACTTCGGTTCAGACTGAGGGGGAGAAAAGACCGGCCACTTCTGCAGACTATGTGGCGCTGGGGTCTGGTATTTTCATGAGCTTCTGTCTGTATCTGCTGGGAAATATTTTTGGAAGGCTGCCAGGGCTTAGCGTGATTCCGGGGCTGGCCTGGACCATTATTTTTGGAATTATTATCAAATGTACAGGGATTATTCCGGATAAAATCGGTGACAGCTGTGTGTATTCTATGAATTTTGCGTTGAAATCCCTGCTGCCTATGCTGATTGCAGGAATCGGTATAAATTCTCTGAAGTTTGCCACGCTGGCTGAGTTTTTCAGCATCGGTGCGTTTGTAGTCATTATTATGGCTGTGCTGGGGGCTTTTATCGGGGCCATGATTTTCGGACGGATCTCCGGGCTGTGGTCTTATGAGGCTGGTGTTACGGCTGGGCTTTGCTGCTGCAATATCGGAGGCTCCGGGGATCTGGCGGTTCTGTCGGCGGCAAACCGGATGAATCTGCTGGCCTTCGCATCCATTTCCACCCGTATCGGAGGGGCTTTGATGGTTATCTGGATTGGGCTTTTGTATCCGTTGTTTCATTAATTAAAAAATCTATTTTTCTGCCAATTAAGATAGATTCGGGCATGGCAAAACCAAATTGCCATGCCCATTTCAGAATTTGAGGGAGTGTGTGGCAGGTGCCATGGCGAGCGTCCTTTTGCAGAGGCGGTTGACCGGCTGATGAAGGAAGACATGGTAGGTTTTTGAAGGCACGTGCCGATTCCATGAAAGAAGGTACAAAAACAGGAAGGAGAGGAATTGCTGTGAAAAATTATAAGGTATTTGCTATCAACCCTGGCTCTACATCAACGAAGATTGCCATGTTTGAAGGGGGAAGGGAAGTATTTTCGGAGAATGTTTCTCATGATGCAGGGATATTGAAGGAGTTTAAGGAGATTAGCGACCAGTTTGTGTACAGAAAAGAGATGATTCTGGAGGAGCTTAAGAAGGCCGGGCAGACCCTGGAGGGGGTGGATGCATTTTCAGCCAGGGGCGGCGGCCTGGTGAATGTGGAGGGCGGCGTGTACAAGGTGGAGGAGAAGCTTCTGGAGCATGCCAGAATCGGGTATACGGTGAAGCATCCGGCTACTCTGGGGGCGCAGCTGGCATATGCATTTTCTAAGGAGTACGGGGGAGAGGCGTTTGTGGTGAATCCTCCGGATGTGGATGAGTTCTGTGACGAGGCCAGGGTGACAGGGCTTAAGGGGGTTTACCGGGAAAGCAGGATTCATGCGCTGAATCAGAAGGAAATCGGAATCCGGTACGGGGCCAAGGTGGGAAGAAGATATGAAAAATTGAATCTGATTATCTGCCATATCGGCGGCGGGATTTCGGTGACGGCTCATAAGAACGGGCGGATGGTGGATTCCAATGATATTGCCAATGGGGACGGGCCTATGGCGCCTACCCGCTGCGGGCAGCTGCCGGTGAAGGATGTGATTGCCATGTGTTTTTCAGGAAAGTATACGGAGAGGGAGATGAGGGACAAGGTGACGAAGACAGGAGGCCTGGTGGATCACCTTGGAACCTCAGATGCCAGGGAAGTGGGGCGGATGATAGAACAGGGGAATGCCTATGCCAGGCTGGTTTACAATGCCATGATCTATGAGATTGGGAAGACGGTGGGGGCCATGGCAGCGGTTTTGAAGGGAAAGGTGGATGCTGTGATCCTGACCGGAGGGATTTCCCATGATACGTATGTGGTGGAGTATTTGAAGGAAATGGTTTCCTTTGTCGGGCCTGTGGAAGTGATGGCCGGAGAATTTGAGATGGAGGCTCTGGCAGCGGGAGCGATCCGGGTATTGGATGGACAGGAAGAGGCAAAATGTTACATCGGGGTTCCGGTGTGGAAGGGGTTTGAGACTGAGTTCTGAGAGTACATAGAAAATGGAGATGCATGTTTGTACCCAAGGGGTATAAACATGCACAGAATGGAGGAAATAATGAATCATTGTATGGTAGAAGCAAGCGGAAAAATCCGGTGGATCAACACGGCCGGGTTTGAGATTGTGATGTCCAATGGGAAGCATATTTTGCTGGATCCTTTTCTTTCAGGGGATGTGGACGGGATTGTGTGTCATCCTATGGATCTGGATCAGATTGAAAGGTGTGATTATCTGTTCCTAAGCCATATTCATGTGGATCATGGGGCGGATGTAAGGCGGATTCAGGAGAAGTTCCCTCAGGTCAACATATTCGTGGGGGATCTGTCGGCGGATCCGCTGTGTGAGTGGCTGGGCCTTGACTGTGCCCGTATCTACAGGGTGCGGGGAGGCGAGGTGTATGCGTTTGATGACCTGAAGGCGGAGGTGTATACCGGACGGCATACAGAGTCGCCCAGAGGGTATTACCGGGCCGGACGGAAGTTTAGGAATCCTGACGGAAGCCTGGATCTGTCAGCGTGGTTTGGGAATCTGGAGCTGTATAATTACCGGCTTACATTAAGCGATGGGACACGGATCATGGTGTGGGCCGGGATGACCTCGCCGGATCAGAGGAACCGTCTGAGAGGGGTAAATTCCGATATCTGCCTGATGCATGTAAGCCCGAAACAGGATTTTCAGGAGTTTGCACAGCTTGTGGAAGCTATGGGAACCAGGATTGTGATTCCCCATCATTATGATTTTACGGAAGAGTTTTTTAAGAAGGTGCCGGACGCCATGAAGGATATGAGCAGGGAGAATCAGGAACGGTTTATAGCTGACGGGGAGTTTCAGATGAAGGAATATCTGGAGGCCCTGGGGGATGCAGTCCGAGAGAAATCTCCGGCTGCAAGGCTTCAGATGCTTGAGCATCATAAATGGTATGGCTTCGGGTTTGGGTTGGGATAAGAAATTTTTTAGTGAAAAGGCCAAGTACGGGTACAGTACCCGGACCTGGCCTTTTTCTGTGGTGCAGCAATCCTGTCTGCCGTCTTACGATAAGTCCAGTTTCGACATAAAAAGCCATTTTGTTCATTTACAGATTGGGATACCATTTTGTAAAATCGATGTATGTTATAACGGATGGCGCCCCATGTTATATACAGATACCGTAAAACATTGACAAGAAAAGGAATGTGAGAATGATGAGAAAAATACAGGTAACAGCATTGGCGACAGCCGCATGCATCGGTATCATTCTGCTTGCAGGATGCGGCGGAGGCGGTTCTGCCAAAAGGACAGAGGGACAGACAGATACAAAGGCACAGACAGAGGCAGCAGCACAGGCGGAATCAAAACAGGAACCTGCAGGTGCGGTAAGGGAACTGACTGTATATAAAAAGCTGCACACCAATCTTCAGCAGTATGCGGCAGGTAATGAAGAGCTGCCTATGTTTAAAGAGCTGGAGAAGCGAACAGGCAC
The DNA here is from genome assembly GCA_910585435.1 of uncultured Hungatella sp. GTDB lineage: Bacteria > Bacillota > Clostridia > Lachnospirales > Lachnospiraceae > UBA3402. The sequence continues at coordinate 46,095 of CAJUEJ010000010.1, forward strand.
CAGATTAACCTTCATGACTCCCCCTGTGGGACAGGAAAAGGAGCAGTTTAATCTGATTGTGGCCTCGGGGGAGTATCCGGATATTTTCCTGGATATGTGGACAGATTATACGGGAGGCGGTGCAAAAGCACTGGCGGATCAGGTGATTATCCCATTAAATGATTTGATTGAGGAATATGGGCCCAATATAAAAGCGGCTATGGAGGAGTATCCCCAGGCATTCCGTTATGTAATCAATGAGCAGGGGCAGATCTACGGCATTCCCATGGTTTTTACTGACAAGATGCAGCGTGTAACCTGGGGTGTCAATATCAGGAAAGACTGGCTGGATGATCTGGGCCTGGAGGTGCCGGAGACGGTGGAAGAATACTATGAAGCGTTAAAAGGGTTCCGTGACCAGAAGGGTGCAACAGCTCCTTTTACCATTACCTTTAAGCATCTGAAGGACAGCCGTTTTCTGGCCGGCGCATACGGTGTCTCCACAGATTTCTATCAGGAGAACGGCACCATCTATTACGGGCCGGTTCAGCCAGGCTATAAGGAGTATCTGAAGACACTGAACCAGTGGTATGAAGAGGGGCTGTTGGATCCGGATTTTATAACCATTGACGATGCCACCAGAGGCGCAAAGATGCTGAACGGCCAGGCAGGCATGTCCTGGGCCCCCAGCAAAGGGGGGATTGCAGCGTGGAACCAGGGGCTGCAGGCCAAGGAAGCGGATGCGCTGGTTGTCGGCGGCCCCTATGCCAGCCTGGAGAAGGGGCAGACGGTTCACATGGGGAAGATCAACCCGGAGGGAAATATGAGCGCCGCCGTCAGCTCAACCTGCAAAGATCCGGCCGGGGCTGTAGCATTTCTGGATTATATGTTCAGCAAAGAGGGCCGTCTTCTAATGAACTTTGGCATTGAGGGAGAAAGCTATACCATGGAAAACGGCCAGCCGGTGATCACGGATCTGATTTTAGACAGCCAGGACATGCCAGTGCTAAGTAAAATGAATTTCTATGCTACTTCTGCAGAGGGCAATGCCGGCGTTGCAACCATTGTGGATCAGAGATATCTGGAACAGATCAATGCAGTTACACCAGGGATTTCGGAAGCCCTGCAGCTGTGGGCAGACTCCAGCACGTTTGAGAGCGAGATTCCGGGGATTATTCCGGCTTCCAAGGACAGCGCCCAATACGCGTCTGTCATGAATGAGGTGAGAAATAAATGGTTTAAAAAGACAGTGCAGACCTTTACATACCTGCCCCATTTTATATCCACAGTGGTCATATGTGGGATGCTTATGGACTTCTGTGCAAGAGGCGGATTGTTCGGCACCCTGTTTGGCATAGAGGACAATCTGTTGTCCCGGCCGGAATATTTTAAGACGATTTTTGTAGGATCCGGAATCTGGCAGACGGCAGGGTGGCAGACCATTCTATATCTGGCCGCACTGACGGGAATTGACACCGGCCTGTACGAGGCTGCCAAAATGGACGGGGCAGGAAGGCTGCGCCAGACCTTTTCCATTACCATTCCCGGGATTATGCCTACTATCATAACCCTGCTGATTCTCCAGATAGGCAGAATGATGAATGTAGGATTTGAAAAAATTATTTTGCTGTACAATCCTCTGACTTATGAGACGGCAGATGTGATCGCTTCCTTCGTATACAGAAAAGGCCTGATCGAATTTAATTACGGTTACAGCACTGCTGTAGGGCTTTTTAATTCTGTGATTAACTTTATTCTGGTGGTGACAGCCAACAAGATCAGCCGGAAGCTAAATGATACCAGCCTGTGGTAGGGGGATACTATGAAGAAAAGAACAAAGGAAGAAAAAATATTTGCAGTCTGCAACGGGATAATTTTGACAGCTGTGGTAATTCTGTGTTTTTATCCGGTTTATTATGTGCTGATCTCATCTGTCAGTGATGCGTCGGCTCTGGCAGCATATACAGGAATCCGGTATAAACCGGTAGGATTTTCTATCTATAAAAATGAACTGCAGATTGAATTTTCACGGGAAATCACGGATGTGCTGGAGGAAGAAAAAAGAGGGGGAACCAATGCGTCCTACCTGTTCTATCACCTTCAGAAAAGCTTAAAGCAGTATGTGGCTTACAACGATTATATTCAGGACATAGGGGTGGTTTTTGACCGGTCAGGCTATGTGATCACGTCTAAATCTGCCTATGAAGGAAAGCTGCAGGAGGAATTTTTGCGCCAGTACAGAATAGCAGGGGAAGACTGGGATTCTCTTGCAGAGATAGAGGACAGAGGGTTTTATATCCTGGATGCAGGCGGGGGGAAAAGCCAGCTTGTATATGTGGCCCCGCTGCATTATGGCCCTTCGGCCGGGATGAAAGGCAGGATCCTGATATTTCCGGAGGAAAAATACCTGGCCCAGAAGCTTCATGTGAAGGAGTCAGATCACGACAGAGCCGTGTTTTTGATTGAACAGGACGCATTTATTTCCCTGACCGGATCTCAAAGCAGGCTGGAGAAGGAAAAAAAGGAAAATGAGATGCGATGGGTTCTGGATTCGGAGACATCTAACCTTCAATACATGATTACAGACCAGTATCACACGATGTACAGGGAGCTGCGGATCATGCACTGGCTGGTTATGGCAAGCATGGTAATCAGCACAATCCTGGGCATGTGGTGTGTGTTCTACTTCTCCAGGAGGAATTATAAGCCTGTGAAAAATCTGGTTCTGGCTGTCTCGGGAAAGGCAGGGGAACAAAAGGGACAGGATGTAAATGAATATATGTTTCTGCAGAATACTATGACGAAAGCCATTGACAGCCAGGAGAAGGCAGAGCAGCATATGGCACTTCTAAAGCTGCTTCGGGGATATCCGGTACCGGAAAGGATAAAGGGGAGCTTATTTACATCCGATGTCTATGGGACAGTGGTGTTTGCCATTGAGGACACTGCAGATTTTTTCGACGGGGAGAATCTGGCTTCTGACAGCTACCGGCTGCTGTCTTTTGTGGTGTCAAACTGTGTGAAGGATTTTTTTGAGGATGCCCACACAGTGTTTGACCTGGTTGATGCGGATCATTATCTGATCCAGGTCATTGGGTTTTCAGGGAAGAACAAAGAGGAGCATAAGGAAGCTTTGTGAAAAAAGCTCCATTCCATCCATGAGTTTTTCAATTCCCGTTTAAAGATCCGGCTGTCTGTTTCCATGGGAAGCTTATTTGAGGAGGCAGAAGGGCTGGCAGATTCCTATGAACAGGCCAGAGAGGCCATGGAATACCGGATGATGATGGGGAGCAATGTGGTGATTGATTTTGAGAGCCTGACAGAGCTGTCTTTATTTTATGATTATTCCCTTGAAAGCGAGAGGGATATTATCAACAGCCTGAAAAACGGGAATTATGAGCAGGCCAGGGATTTTATGTTTCAGGTGATTGACTCCAATATCAATTCCGGGATGATGTCTGCCCAGCTGGCCCGGTGTATGCTGTTTGACCTTGTGGGGACGATCATCAAGGGGCTGTCTCTTACCAGGCTGGACAGCGCTTTTTTAGGCAGGCTGAACCCTGTGGAACGGCTGCTTCAGTGTGAGACATTTGACAGGATGAAGTGTGAGCTTTCCGATATACTGAGAAGGGTATGCGATTATATTAATGACAACAGGGAGGATCCCAACAGGAGGCAGTTTGAGAAGGCTGTGGCTTATATCGGGGATCATTATATGGATGAGAATCTCAGCGTTTCTTCTCTGGCAGAAGGGGTTTTTGTCAGCAAATCATTTCTGGTAAAGCTGTTTAAGGATCATGCAGGGCTGACGCCTCTTGACTACATGAACCGGTTCCGGTGTGAACAGGCCCTGGCTTTGCTGGAATGTTCAGAGTATACCATAGAAGAGGTGGCAAGGAAGGCAGGGTATTCCAATGCCCACACATTTATCCGGATTTTTAAGAAGCTATATGGGAAAACGCCTGGGATGTACCGCAGCGAGAGAGGTTAGGAACAGGATTAGAAGAAGAGGTTTGTATGGAGAAACAGATTACTGTCAGAAACAGCCGGGAGTGCAACGGCAAAATCTTGGAGACATGCTTTGACACGGTGTACAGGAAGGCGAGATTGAGGAGCTGGTAAATGCCGGATCAGACACAGGATTTCTGTGCGGCTGGGCCTGGATGCCTCTTTATAGGCTGACAAAAGATGAACGATACCTTCAGGCGGCAGAAAACTATCTGGAGGCGCTGGATAAGCTGCTTGACCGGTTTGTGATTCCCCCTCAGGAATGGCTTCCAGGAAAGGGGGACTGGACAGATTTTACCATCGATGAGTCCGGGTTTGGGACTGAAGGGATCCAGGCTGTCTGGCAGGTGACAGGGGATGAGAAGTATCAGGCGCTGTGCAGAAAATATATGGATCGCCATCTGCAGATCTTTGAGCGGAAGGACGGGCTTTGGAACAGACAGTACCGATTCAGCATAAAAGAGGTGGAGGAGACGGCTTATATGACCCGGGGCCTGGGCTGGGCCATGGAAGGGCTTCTGGCGGCACACCGGTGCGTGCCGGAGGATTCTGCTTTTTTGGAAAAGGCTGTAAAGATGGCGGATCTGGTGCTGAAGTATCAGAGGGAAGACGGATCTTGGGGATTTTTCTTTACCGATGAGGACAACCGGCACGGGGCAGGGGAGAAGGGCACCGCGCTGTGGTCTCTGCTTCTGTTTCTTTTATATGAAGAAACCAGAGATGAAAGGCATCTTAAGGCAGCAAAAAGGGCGTTAAAGTGGTGCATGGAACATCAGTATACAGGAACCAATCCCCATGCCAGAGGAGGGGTTCTGTCGCCTTCCGGGGAATCAGGCGTTACCTACCGTGCTTATTTCCGGCTTTGCTGTCAGTATACGTCCAGCTTTGTGGGACTGGCATTGCTGCGGTGCTGGCGCTGTTGCGGCGTTGGCAGCTCTGCGGCAGGAGAAAAAGGAGGAGATTCATAAAAATGGAGTTTGAGAATATAAGGATGAGAAATGCTGTGCTTAAGGAAGACTATGCCCTGAAGAGCCAGCCCTATGAGTACCTGTTCTTTCGCATACCTGAGGAGCAGTATCCGTACCTGGAAAGCATAAGCATGGAAATCCGGGTTTTCAGCACCAGGGCAGCTTTGGTATTAAACCAATACCGTCAGACGAAACCGTTGGAGATCACCGGCAGCACCCAGGTGGTGTTTGGGGCGGACAGCTGTGAGGCAGGGGAAAATATCCTGGCTTACAAGGGGGAGATCCAGGTTGGTGCAGTGGAATTCCATCTGTCAGAGAAGACAGGGGGACAGGAGCTCTCCGGCCCGGAGCCAAAGGGAGCCTTAAAAGCGGCAGGGCAGTTCCTGCTTTGTTCCCGGATCCCGTCTTCCGGGGCAGGGTCCGGGGCAGGGTCCAGATTTGACGGCTCCTGTTTTGCAATCTATGATTACACGAACCAGTGCCATCGGATGCCCTGCTGGCTTTGGAGTGATGCGCCTGTGGTCAGTGCCGCTTTAAAGCTGGCTGACAGCGGTCTCTATCCGGAGAAGAAGGAAGCTTTGCTTCAGCTGGCATATTCCATCGGGGAGGTGTTCTTAAATACCCAGATTTTAGATGAGGGGGAGGAGTCTTACGGAGCCCTGGTATCACGATACCGTTATTACGGAAAAAAGGAGTATTCCTTTAACTGCCTGCTGGGAATGAACGATACGTCCTATTCGGTCAGATGGGCGCTGCTTCCGCTGTATGAGTACACAAAGGATAACCGCTACCGGACAGCGGCGGCAAGGGCATTGGACTGGGTGGAAAAAAATGTGTATAACATGGAATTTGTGCCGTCCCATTATTATTTTGAGAATAAGGAGTGGGAACCAAAAGCCTTTGTGGACACAGGATTCTGTGCAGACGGGTTCGCCATGTATCAGCAGGTGGTCGGGGACAGGGATTACAGACAGACCATCCGGTTTATCACGGACCGGTTTTTAAAGCAGTTTTCTCTGGGAAACGGATATTTCGGGCAGAACTATGTGCCAGGGAGAGGCGTGGACGACAGGCTGTTTACCAGAGGGCACGGATGGGTTCTGGAAGGGCTTCTGGCCTGTATAAAAGCTGTGGGGGATGTAAAATACCAGGAGACGGCAAAAGCGCTGATTCATAAGCTTGTTGCCTGGCAGGCGCCTGACGGAAGCTTTCCCTATCTTTTGGGGTATGGGTGGCCGGCGGATGAGGAGAGAAACGGCTCCGGTGTCTGTGAGAAAGCCACTGCCATCCTGGCTTATTTGTTTTTGGAGTATGACAGCCTTTGTGGAGACGAAAAGGCCAAAAGAAGCGGGGAAGCGGCATTGGCATGGTGCGAGAAAAATATGTGCCTGACTCCCGGGCCGGGATACGGAGGGATCCATTCGGCCAGCCTTTCCTCAGGCATAACAGGGCTGCCGTACCTGGAGGTGGCCACAGGTTATGCCAACGCCTACTATATTATGGGTGTACTGTGCTGTAAAAGTAACAAATTCTTATGGTAGGTCTGCGCACTTGACAAAACTTTCACTGTTGGCGTGTGCCTTGGAAAGGAATGGTAAAAAATGAAAGAGTATAATGACAGACTGGAAGATATTTTCGGCAAGCTCCATGAGAAGCTGGTGGCAGAGTGTCTGCGGCTTGGGGATAAGATTCCATACCTGGCGAGAGAGGGAAAATATGGGCAGGATATGCGGGATGTGAACCTGTCCTGGTGGACCAATGGGTTCTGGGCCGGAATGCTCTGGCAGATGTATAAGGAGACACAGAATCCGCTGTATATGGAGACGGCCAGGAAAACGGAAGAAGCATTGGATATGGCTCTGGAGCAGTTTGAAGGCCTTCACCATGATGTGGGGTTTCAGTTCCTTCACACGGCGGTGGCGGATTACCGCTTAACCGGATGGAAAAGAGCCAGGGTACGGGGGCTTCACGGGGCCAACCTGCTGGCCGGCCGTTATAATCCGGCCGGCCGGTATATCCGGGCATGGAACAAGGATATGGCCGGATGGATGATCATTGACAGCCTGATGAATCTGCCCCTTCTGTACTGGGCAGGGGAGGAGCTGGGGGATCCCCGGTTCATGGAGATCGCAAAAGGGCATACGGACAAGGCTTTGGAGGTTCTCTTAAGGCCGGACGGTTCCTGTAACCATATTGCGGTATTGGATCCCAGGACCGGGGAGCTGCTGGAAAATCCGGGAGGGCAGGGCTTCGGCCCGGGCTCTTCCTGGTCCCGGGGGCAGGCATGGGCGCTGTACGGCCTCGGTCTGGCATATGTACATACAAAGGATAACAGATACCTTGACCGGGCTAAACAGGCGGCCCATTATTTTATAGCCCAGGTGTCTTTGACAGGCTATGTCTCTCTGGCAGATTTCAGAGCACCTAAGGAGCCGGTGTACTGGGATACAACGGCGGCTGCCTGCGGGGCCTGCGGCCTTCTGCAGATCGCCGGGGAAGTGCCGGAAGGGGAGAGGGATTTTGATTTGGTAGGACGGAATTCTAAAGAAATTTTATCCATTTTATACAGTATGGCTTTCATCGGTGATTCTCTCCTCTCCTTACACGTATTCCCCGGCAACGGGAACCAATTCTTTCATGGAATGCACTACCTTAAAATAGGATGCTGTGTTATACACAGCATCGGGCATGTCTCACGACAAGCAAGGCTTTTTCAGCTGTTTTGGGCTGTTTTGGGCAGTTCTTAAAGTCTGCATTCCAGCAGTCATCTAAAGCGATTTATCCTCAGGAGGCTGTGGTCTCTTCTACGAAAAAAGTGTCGCTTAACTGCTTGTTAAGCGACACTTTTTCTATCGATACATGTATAAAAACCTTTTGTTCTTTGACTTTTCCAATTGTATCACCAATTTTTGTGCATGTCAACAGCGTCAAATTACTAATTTTTCTTAATTTTCCCAGAAATTTGAAAAAAATTCAATAAATTTTCTCGCATATTCGAGAAAAAGATTCGCTTAACAAGCAGTTAAGCGTCATTTTCTGACAGAGTTCTAAAGGAGATGAAGAAAATCTGGTACTTGCTGAAATGCCCCGAAGGAAACGAGGAAGATTACGTGAAAGAATATGAAGAAGCGGCAAAGCCATATAGAGGCAATATGTCTGTTCTGCAGGAAGCAATTCATTTTCAGTATCAGCGTATGATGCGTTATAAGGGGCAGTGGCATCTGGAGAAGAGGGCACTTCTGCCGGGATACATTTTTTTATCCAAGTCGGAAAATGCAGAGTCAGAAAGCCGAATAAGAAAAGAAAGTGAAAAGTGGGGAGAATCACCTCGTGTAGAATTATATGAAATTTTGTATTTGAAGACGTTATGTTCCCAAGAGAATCTAATTGAAATGTCCAGAGGAATTATAAGACATGGAATACCTATTATAACCAGCGGACCACTCCAGGGAAAAGAGCAATTAATACAAAAGATTGACCGGCACAAGAGGACTGCAGAGATAGAAATTCCTCTTGAGGGTAAAAAGAAACGGATTACAGTAGGGCTGGAGATTTATGGCAAGCAGTGATGGACAGCAGATATAATAGATGTAACAGACGTAAGTATAACAGATACAGGTATAGCAGATAGAAACAGGATTAAGAATCAGGTCACTGAAGCATTGGCACAGGGATTTGGGGATTATGGTTATATTGGCAGGTGTGCAGAGGAGAGTCACAGGTGGCATTTATGTAGAGCCTGTGATATGGCGAAGCATACCCTGAAATTTGAAGAAGGGAATGAAGAAATGAAATAGGACAGAACCCTTTGAATAGACTATGCTTTACAAATCAGAAAAGAAATTGGGGAGATGGCTGTGTGGTATGTAATTCAGACTCTTGGAGGAGAGGAAGAACGAACTGCCGATATGATAAGAAAACGAGTTCCTTTCTATTATATAGAGGATTGTTTCATTCCTAAGAGGGAACGGATGAAAAAGTTCCATGGATGCTGGAATAAGGTGGAGGAGATTCTGTTTCGCGGCTATGTGTTTGTGATTTCAGATCAGCCGAGGGAATTGTACCAGAGCCTGCGTCATATTCCTAAGCTGACAAAGATTTTGGGAAGGGAAGAAGGGTACTTTGTTCCGCTGAATGCGGAAGAAAAACGATTGATTCAAAGGATTGGGAATAATGAGCATATGACACCCATATCAAGGATAGAATTGGAGGAAGGAAAGTGTGTTCGGGTGGTTGATGGGCCATTAAAGGACTATTTGGGGAATGTGGTGAGGCTTAACTTGCATAAGAGGGAAGTGGTAGTGAGAGTGGAGTTTATGGGGCGAGAGATGGAACTTAAGATGGGGATTGAGATGGTAAGTGTAAAAGATAGGAGTTTTGAATAGATAATGATGTTTGAGACAATATATAGCGAAAGGTAAAGAATATAAAATATATGAAGCTAGCCATTAATTTATTTATTTTGAAATGCGGTTGATTAGTGTAACTGATAATATGAAAGAACTTTTAAAGCAGAATAGAGAAGCCCATTATTTTAAAGATTGGAGATGAGAAACATGAGTTGTTTAATTGTGGTGGCTCATCCGGATGATGAAGTTCTTGGTGCTGGAGGAACGATTTATACTATGACAAAAAATAGAGAAATCGTAGATGTATGTATTCTTTCTGGAAGGGCAGAGGCAAGAACCAACAGACCGTCAGATAATGAATTGGTAGAGGATACAGATAAGTGTCTTGCTTTACTTGGAGTACATAAAAAATATTTGGGGAATTTTCCCAATATAAAATTAAATACGGTTCCTCATCTGGAGTTAGTCCAATTTATTGAAAGAACAATTATTGACTCAGGAGCAGATATTGTATTTACCCACCATCCTGCAGATCTAAATAATGATCATCTTCAGGTATCTCTGGCATGTCAGGCTGCGGTACGGTTATTTCAGAGAAGAAGCGATATACAGCCATTAAAAGAATTGCTTTACATGGAAGTACCATCCGCAACAGAGTGGGGATTAAATAGTTCCATTAATGGATTTAGACCGAATACATTTTTTGAGATAGGGAGAGAAGGAATCGAAAAGAAGATAGAAGCTCTGTCTTTTTATAGGAGTGTCATGCATGAATATCCCCACCCCAGAAGCAGAGAAACATTATTAGGACTGGCAGCTTATCGTGGAAGTCAGGCAGGAAGCAATTATGCAGAAGGCTTCGAATTGGCTATAAGGAGGATATAAAATTGTGAAATTTGCATTTACAACATGTGTTCAGCTTGGGCGCAGTGTAATTGAAAAAATATATGAGATGGGAGGCGGTTTTGAGTTCCTGGTCACACTCAAAGATAATATTGCAAAAAATAAGTCCGGAAGAGTCTATATCGATGATGTTGCAGAGAAATATAATATTCCTCTGATTAAAGTTGAGAATATAAATGAACAAGAAGTGATCGAAGCGATTAAAGAATATAGAATTGATTGGATGTTTATTATTGGTTGGTCACAAATTGCGAAGAAAGAACTTCTTTATGCCCCAAAGAAAGGGTGCATCGGTATGCATCCCACATTATTGCCCGAAGGGAGGGGAAGGGCGTCTATTCCATGGGCAATCTTAAAGGAATTGGACAAAACAGGAGTAACTATGTTTCGTCTTGACGAAGGTGTTGATACAGGTGATATTCTCGGTCAGGTGGAAATTATGCTTGACCAGGCAGTAGATGCTACAGAACTTTATAATCGGGTAATCAATGCACATATCTGCCTAATAGAAGAATACTGGGAAGATTTGGTGAATAATACGATTACACTGATGCCCCAGGACAATTCCAAGGCTACAGAATGGCCTGGGAGGAACCCGAAAGATGGGAGATTGAAACCCGAGATGACGGTTAAAGAGGCAGAGAGATTGGTTCGTGCAGTTACGCATCCCTATCCAGGGGCTTTTTATATTAGCGGTAGTAAAAAAATAACTATATGGTCCGCTCGAATATCAAAAAAACCATTAGAAGAAGCTACAGACAGTTTTCTGTGTTCTGACGGATACTTAATTCCACTTGATTGGGAGATAGAAGATGAAGATGACTGACAGAGAAACGCTAAAACAGAAACGCAGGGGACAGATGAAGATAAAAAGAATATTTGATATATTCGTTTCTGTTATTATCTTAACAGGATTATTCCCATTGTGGGCGATGGTGGCAGTGGCAATCAAGCTGACATCAGAAGGCCCTATTTTTTTTATCCAGGAAAGGCCTGGATATCATAGAACAATGATTCGGGTATATAAATTTAGGACAATGTATACAGGTTCGGAGAAGATGGTAAAGGGGCAGGAAGTGAAACGCGGGGATAAGAGGATCACATCTGTAGGACATTTCCTAAGAAGGAGTAAGATTGATGAAATACCACAACTTATAAATGTATTAAAAGGAGAGATGTCACTGGTTGGCCCTAGGCCGGAACGAGTGGAATCATTACAGGATTATGATAAAGAAATATCGAAACGTTTGACCATGCTACCAGGAATGACAGGCTTAGCCCAGGTCAGTGGAAATATCTATTTAAGTCTTTCAGACAGATATAAACTGGATGTGTACTATGTTCAGCATTTCAGTTTGTTGTTGGATACAAAAATACTGTGCAGAACAGTTGGAGTTGTGATGCTTGGAGAAGAAAGGTTTATGGGGAAACCACTTGTTAGAGTAGGATAATACGATACAGAAGGATATAAATGTGATGAGAAAGATTTTGATAGTCGGAGCCAATAGCTATATAGGGACAAATTTTGAAAACTATATGGTTTGTTATGCAGATAAATATGAAATATCAACCATTAGTTCAATTAATCTGGTTCCGAAAATATCACTATTTGCCGGATATGAGATTGTGTTTTTTGTTGCAGGTATTGCCCATAAAAAAGAAACATCAAAAAACAGACATCTGTATTATAACGTCAATAGAGACCTTGCAATTCGGACAGCCAGAAGCGCTAAGAAGGCAGGGGTTGTTCAATTTATTCTTTTAAGCAGTATGAATGTATATGGGATGCTTACTGGGCATATTACAAAAGATACCATTCCTTGTCCGAATTCTGCTTATGGAAATTCAAAATTGCAGGCAGACGAGAAAATTATAAGTATGCAAGATGAAACCTTTCATGTTGCGATTATTCGTCCACCGATGGTATACGGAAGGGAATGTAAAGGCAATTATCCATTACTCAGAGAATTTGTTCTTAAATCGCCCTTTTTTCCCAATATTAAGAATGTACGCAGTATGATTTACATTGGAAATCTTTGTGAATTTATAAAAAATATTATAGAACACCAAGAACAAGGGGTGTTTTTTCCGCAGAATGCAGAATATGTCTGTACCACTGAACTGGTGAAAAAAATTGTGGAACTGAATGGGAAAAAGCTGATACAGTTTAGACTGCTAAATCCGCTTCTTAAAGGGCTTCCAATTCCTATGTTTAGAAAAGTATTTGGTTCTCTAACATATGAATTTTCAGAACCAGTGGATACATTTAGTTTTGAGGAAAGCTTAAAATACACAGAAGGTATTAAAGTATGGAAAACAAACAAAACAGAAAAAAATGAACAAAGTATGCTAGTTACTATTTTGACGGTATCATTTAATAGCAGTAAAACGATAGAAAAGACAATTCGCTCTGTCTTTACCCAGACCTATCCTAATATTGAATATATCATTATTGATGGAGCTTCTTCAGATAATACAGTACAGATTGCCAGATCTTTTCAGAAAGCATTTGATTCTACATCAGGACGCTCATTAAAAATTGTATCAGAGCCAGATAGAGGAATGTATGATGCATTAAATAAAGGGGCAAAGCTTGCACATGGTGAGATAATCGGGCAGATAAATTCAGATGACTGGTATGAACCAGATGCGGTGCAAATTATGTCGGATCTATATAGGCAGAAACATTATGATGTTGCATGGGGAAGCATGAGGATACAGAAACCAACAGGGAATATGATAAAACATGCAAAAATCGGCAGGCTGTGGACTACAACTGGCTGGTGCCATCCAGGTATGTTCAGTAAAAAGGAAATTCTACTGCAATATCCGTATGCATGTGAATCAATGTATGATGATTTTGATTTCATTACAGCAGTTCATCAAGATAAAAAGAATATTATAACCATTGACAAAGTAATATCGAATTTTTGTTTTGGCGGAATGAGTACACAAAAGAACCTTCGAGAAGTAAAAAAAAGAATTCATATTCTTTATAAAGTTTACAGAAAGTATGGTATGAGTCGTTTTTATTGGTTTCACAGAGTGGGAATTGAGATGGCAAAATACTTTTTAGGATAAAATAGGTGGGAATATATGAAGATATTGATCATAAATTTGGGAATTGGCTTAGGAAGTATTGGAAAGATTGTAGAGTCTCTTTATCTTGAAGCTGTAAAAAGTGGGTATCAATGTAAAATTGCCTATGGAAGAGGAACTCATGGAAGGGTTCCAAAAGAAGATACATATTATATCGGATCGGAATTTGCCAGATATCTTCATGCACTGTTTACCAGACTCTTTGGGAGTACTTCTTTTTATTCTAGAAAAAGTACAAGAAAACTTATAAATTGGATAGAACAATATAATCCGGATGTTGTGAGTATTCATGGAGTATACGGATATTATGTAAACATGCCTATTCTGTACAGATATCTTTCAAACAATAATAAACATGTTTTTTTGACACTTCACAGCTGTTGGGATTTTACTGGACATTGCTGTCATTTTACCTTGAATCACTGTGATAAGTGGAAAAGCGACTGCATTCATTGCAGTCATATTGATGAATATCCAAGAAGTCTCTTTTTTGACAATACAAAGAAAAATTATAGAATTAAGAAGGAATTATACAATAATTTAAAAAACTGCACTATTATTTGTCCTTCTAATTGGATGGCAGAATTAGCGAAAGAGTCATTTTTGAAGAATCATCCAATTATAACCGTTTATAATGGTATCGATTTAAGTTTGTTTAAACCGGATTTTCGAGGTAGAGAAAGAAGGCGGCCTCTTGTTTTATGTGTAGCTAATGTATGGACAAAATGGAAAGGCCTGGATGATATTATTGAACTTTCCAGGTTTGCAGATAAAAAAATAGATATTCTTGTCGTAGGAGTGAAAAGGAAACAAATAAAAAGCCTTCCCCCCAATATTATCGGGATTGAAAAAACTTCAAATACGGAAGAACTGGTCAAATTATATAATCAATCTACGATTTTATTTAATCCAACATATGAGGACAATTATCCGACAGTTAATCTGGAAGCGATTGCATGTCATATACCTGTAGTAACGTACGATACAGGAGGTTGCATAGAGACGATAAAAGATGGAAAATTTGGTGTAGTGATAAAGCCAAAGGATTATGAAACTTTGATAAAAATTACGCTGGAAGTATTTAATGGGCAGAAAGTTTTCGATTATTCAAATATAGAAGAATTTTCAGATCGAACTATGGCTCAAACATACTTTAATGTCTTTATGAGAAAAAACTAGCAACAGAATAAATAAATGGAATCACTTTCATTATAATGGTGGAATATAGTTTAGGAGATAGAAGAATGTCTGGTACATCAACTGTTTTAGGGCATGTATTCAATAATATGAATAATAAGATTCATAAACGCTTTGATCCATATAACCAATATAATCAGATAGAAAAGAAAAAGGCAAGGCAAAAAAGGAATGAAAATATTTTAGTGACCATCATTGGTGGGGCATATGGCCATACATTTGAGGGGATGTTTATCCGTAAAGCAATTTTGCAAGGAAAAGATGTGCATGTCCTTTGTTGTGGAAAATATTTGGGATATTGTGAAGAGATTCATGAGATTTCGAATAAAAAACGAGTACGTTGTGCAATATGTAAGGCACAGCAGGAAGATTTTATTCAAGCGTTTGGAGGGACTTGCTGGCAGTATGGAACTATGATTCATAATGAAGATCAGAAGGAAATAGAGAACTATATAGTATCCTTCTTTTCAACACTCCATTCCAGACACTATTTTCGAGAAGTAGAGATTGATAAGATTCTTTATACGGCCTTGCAAAGATATTATCTAATTGCAGATCCTGTAATAAAAGATGATAAAGTAACAAGAGGATTTTTGCATACCGTATTGTCAACATTAATTGTTATGGACAAGTTAATAGAATCATTGCACCCTAGGTATGTGCTTTCATCTCATGGAACGTACTCAACTTGGGGATCTGTCGTTGAATACTGCAAAGTTCATAATATTTATGTTATTACCTATGGTCAGAATTATAACCATTGTGGGATTGAGTTTACATACGATGATTC
The DNA here is from genome assembly GCA_910585435.1 of uncultured Hungatella sp. Classification (GTDB taxonomy): domain Bacteria; phylum Bacillota; class Clostridia; order Lachnospirales; family Lachnospiraceae; genus UBA3402. The sequence continues at coordinate 61,388 of CAJUEJ010000010.1, forward strand.
CTATCTTACAGGTATTCTTAACGATAAAGAGAATAAATGGAATCAAAGAGAACTTTCAGAAGAACATCGTGTAATGGTTAAGCATTTTTTGGATGAGCGGTTGGGCAATCATCAAAGTGATAGAGTAGCATTTGACTATAATAAAAATAATAAAAGCAATTATACAAAAGACCAATTAAGACATACATTGAATATTGGCAAAGATAAAAAGATCGTAGGATTATTTCCCAATATACCATGGGATGGACAGGTAACTGGGGAGTCTACAGTTTTCCCGCATTTTCGAGACTGGTTAAAAAAGACAATTAATTTTTTTGGATTAAGGGATGATGTGGCTCTGATAATTCGATCTCATCCGGCCGAGGTGCTTACAGGAGATGCGGCTGGAAGAGAAACAACAGAAACGATTCTGAATGAGTTATACTCTGACGGTCTTCCTGAAAACGTTTATTTATTAGGACCAAGACACCGAATAAATAGTTATACTTTAGGAAGAAATTCAGACTTAGGTATTACATATAGCTCCACTATCACGTTGGAGCTGACCTATCTGCGTGTGCCAGTTATCTTATGTGGATGTCCGCCATTTAAGGGTAAGGATATTGCTTTCGACATTTTATCTGAGGAACACTATATAGAACTTTTAAATAGAGGGATAAAAGGGGAACTAGCAGTAGATCAAGATAGAGTGGAGCGGCTATTCCGATACCTCCACTATTTCTTTTTTATGAGAACAATGCCACAAACGTTGGTGGATGTTCATGATACAGTTCCTCTGCGCTATTTATTTAGTAAAGAAGAAGAGTTAGACAGCGATCCAGTATTTGATGAAATGTTTCGATGTATTGATAAGAAACTGGAAATGGATTTTTCATATTTTTATAAATAGAGGTGAATGCTTGACGAATGAGAAAAGCTACCTTTTTCCCAAAAGCATTAAAGGGTGAATCATTAAAAAAAGAATATCAAATTATATGGCGTTTTTTTTACAATAATATATTTGCTTATATTTTTCTTTATATCCAAAATGTTTTGATTAATCGTTATATGCCAACAGAATATTTGGGATCATTTTCTTATAATCAATCATTGTTGATTTTGTTTACAAGTGTGTATTCTATTGAAGTATACAGTGTATATCTTAGATATATTGGATATTGTAATGAAAAAGAATTGCTTAAAGTTTCAAGAAAAATTTTGTTTATTGCTTCTCTTTTGTTTTGTATAACAGCGATTCTCTATTTTAAATCCGTATATTATATATGGTTTTTGGGTTATATGTGGATGAGAGAGCGTTTGTATTTTTTTCGCTCTAAAATGGATATCAATACGTATGGAAGAATTAAGTTACTTCAATATTTTATATCGATATGTTTTTTGATTATATTGATTCTAACTGGAAATATAAACCATAAAACACTATTGGCGGGGATTGGAATTTCTTATCTTATACTTTCGTTCTTATATAATTTCAACGGTAAGAGTAAAAATGCAGATGTTTCTGATGATTTGCCAATCGTCTCAGAAAAGGAGATAATAAAATATGCCCTACCTTTATCGTTCAATGCAATTATGGTTTGGGTTTTGGGTGCGGCAGATCAAATGCTTATTGATAAATATTTAGATGCGCTTACATTGACTTATTATTCCGTTGGTTTTCGAATAATCAATGTAATACGTATAGGTATAGGCGTGATTATGGAATATTGGCCCCGCTTTTATTTTGAACGTATGGAGAACCATGACTATAATGCCATAAAGTTTATGTATATGATTTTCATGGCTATTGTGGCTATTTTATGTATTGGAACAATCATTTTTAGTGAACAGCTCTATTGGTTAATGGGAGCATCTCAATATTCCCATATGAGGTGGATGTATTGTGTTTTAGCATTGTCTGAGATGTTTCGGTTATGGGGGGCAATAAATATGACATTTCAATCCTACATCAAAAATAATTCAATTAATGTTATATGCTTATCCTTTTTAGGAGGAGTAAAATTATTCATTAATTGGATGAATATAGAGAATAAAGGAGTGTTTATTCTATTAAATAGTACATGTTTGTGTTATTTAATTTACTTTTTTTGCAGCATATATTTTGGTTGCTTTAAGGAACGGCAATTCAAATGGAATTATACGCACAAACATCTTTGAAGAGGAAGAAGACGGATGGGAAAATATGCAATGTTAAATTGCTGGAGCGATTTGAATAAGGGTGACTTAGGAATTATGCTGGCTACGATCCAGGAAATACACAGACAGGATGAGAATGCAGAAGTTATTGCAATATCATCGTTTGACCAATACGATCCAATGTTTAAAGCAAGTCACAAAATATTACAAACTTATGTGACAGATGTATTGCCAGCAATTTTTGGGGTATTAGGGTTTCGCATTGGAGGAAACTATAGAAAGGAATTTTTATTCAAAGTACTGGCATTGTTGATTGAAAATATACACTTTGCGATTTTGATGCTCCTTCCTAAAAGTATAGCCAGGTTATGTTTAAATAAGAAGAGACGCGATTGCCTTGACAGAATAGTGTCTTGTGATGTTTGTTTTTCAAAAGGCGGAAGCATTTTTACAGATTATAATAATATGCGTGGAAGTATTGCACTTAAGCGTCTCTGTAGAATGTATATATTACTACATAAATTCGGCTGTAAATACTATATACTAGGGCAGTCCTTTGGGCCGATTCAGAAAGGGAAGGGAACCAATTTAGTAAATAAGGTAATTGATAATGCAGAATCGGTCTATATTCGTGAGACAGAATGTGTCAAACAATATCCATGGATTCATTTAAATCAGGAAAAAATAATTTTTTCCAATGATGCAGGTTTTTTGCTACCCCTTCAACCAGTAGATCCCAACCCGGTAGATACATCTGTAACCAATATTGGATTGACCGTTAGAGGAGTAGAGAATGGGAATGATACTTATATTGATACGATGAAAAAAATGATATGCTACTTAATACTTGAGAAAAAGTGTATCGTACATATATTCCAACAGGTTGCAATGGAAAATGAACCAGATAACAAAGCAGCAGAGGTGATAATAAATAACTTGCCAAAAGAATATCAGGATAAGGTGATATATCATACGAAAAATTATCTGCCTCAGGAATTATGCTGGCTGTATGGAGAGATGGATGTGTTTATTGGAACTCGGCTTCATTCAACTATCTTTGCGATGTGTGCCGGAACACCATCAATCGGTATTGTTTATCATGGGACAAAGACTCAGGGGATTTTTGAAAATATAGGTGTTCCTGAATTAGTAATAAAAGAGCCAATAGACTTTGAAAGACTTAAAGACATATTTGAATATTGTTATCGCGAAAGAAATAAGTTAAAGCAAGTAATTAAAAATGGTGTCGCTAGAGCACAAGGGGAAATGCGTATGGCAGTAGGCACTATTGTAAAAGCTGTACAATCACAGCAATAATAGTCAATTTACAGAATAATGGAGGCTAAAATTGATAAACAGCAGAATAAATAAAAATTTATTAAAAGCAATATTAATAATGAATTTAGCGATGCTGTTGCTTTTTGTAATATGTAATAGTCTGTTTGATAATGGACAGATATCAGTGATAAATTTAAGTATTTTTTTAGCCTCACTAATTAGTAGTGATTTAGGCATTTATCTCTTTTTTAAATGGGGAATAAACAATTTTTCTGTTTTTATAATTTTATATGGAATTTCATTGGCAGTAAATACATTTCATTTAAGCAGCATGCAAACTGTTAAGACAATAGCAGATTTTTATTATCTGTTTTTTGGAGGCTTTCTTTTTTCTTTATTTCTTTTATGGGGAGAAAAACAGAATAAAAGAGGAATTATCGATACTAAAATATATTTATCTGCAGATATGGTAGCCGATGTATTGCTGGTGCTTTATGTACTGCTGTATATAAATATTTTCAGTAGAACAGGAATTCGTTTGTTTTCAGGTCAGTATATCTCTAAACAGACACCATCATTCATTATACCTGGAGCAAGTGGGGCGGCTGCTATGTTAACATGGGTACTATTAATGTTAATACCAAAAGTAAAAACATATAAGAAAATTCTTATTGTTGGAATTACGATTCTTTTTAGCGGAATATTTATGTTTAAAAGAGGGGACATAATGAGGATTTTAATGTTTACGATCCTTTATTATATGTTCGACAATAAGAAAAAGATTTTCTCCACAAAGTTTTTAAAAAATATAGTTTTTATTTTACTGACCTTAATCATTGTGTTTTTTAGCCTGGGAAATTTACGAACAAAAATGAGAGGGAGTGGTACAGAGACGGAATCAGATATATCAATTGATAATCTGATAAAAGGCAATGTAAAGATGGGTAATGCGGGGTGGATATATGCATATACAGCCATTAACTTTGATGTATTAAAACTATACTATACAGAGTCTCCCGAAAACAAATTTAGTACATTGTTATTGCCAATAAAAAGAATAAGTGGAGGAAATAAATCGGTTGAGGATTTTATTAACCGTCCTTCCGATTTGATGAAGCGGGGAATCAATGGGTTAAATGGAGCAACATTTTTGTCTAATTATGTGTTGGATCTGGGAATATTATTTATTCTTGAAATCGCAGTACTTGGATTCATTGTCGCCTTTTTGATACGAATTACAAAGTACTATAGCTGTACAGGTCCATATATATTTATTTTGTTGTTAACAGCGATTACTGTTATGGGAGATTATTATACGGTACCTAATTATGTGTATTCCCTGTGTGTGGGTATTGTACTTGATGTTTTCACAATTAAGAGGGCAAACTATAACCGATTGGTCCATGCTTGCAGGCAGTAAAATTAGCAATTATACGAGTGAAAAAAGTATGAAATACATTATTACCAGGAAAAAGGAGGTTGTTAACATGTTCTATTGCAAAAAATGTGTAATGCCTAATACAAGACCGGGTATCACCTTTAATAAAGAAGGGATATGCTCAGCCTGCCAGGCATATGAAAAAAGGAAATCAATTGACTGGGATGCGAGATGGAAAGAGTTTGAAGCTGTCTGCGACAAGTACCGCGGAATGAATGGTGATGGACCTGATTGTGCAATAGCTGTATCAGGAGGGAAGGATTCTCACTATCAAGTTCATTTAATGAAGAACGTGATGCATATGAATCCAATCCTTTTCTCTGTTGAGGATAATTTTCCTATGACAGAAGCTGGGAAACACAATCTTAAAAACATCTCTGAGGAGTTTGGATGTTCTATTATTAGTATGAAGCCTGATATCAGGACGCAAAAGAAGCTGATGCGTTATATGTTTGAGAAATATGGTAAGCCTACATGGTATATCGACCGTCTTATATATACATATCCATTGATTATGGCAGCGAAATTTAACACACCATTACTTGTATATGGAGAGAACGTTAGCTATGAGTATGGTGGTTCAGATTCCAAGGAGACCTATTCTGCTAAAGAGCAACTGAATAATGGAGTTGCATCAGGCGTGGATGAGCAGGAGCTGATTAAAAGTGCCGGAGTTACCACTCAGGATCTCTATCTTACCAGAGCTCCAAAACAGGATGAACTAGACAAGCTTGATCCTATATATATTTCATATTTCACTCAGTGGAATAGTTTCAAGAATTATGAGTTCGCAAGGAAGCATGGATTCCATGATCTTACTCATGAGTGGAGAAGGGCGCATCATATAGAGGACTTTGACCAAATAGACAGTAGAGCGTATTTGGTTCACCCTTGGTTAAAGTATCCTAAATTCGGTCATGCATCTGCTACTGATTATGCTGCCAGAATGGTTAGGTATGGAATCGTTACGAGAGACGAAGCCATAGGTTTAGTCAAGGAATACGACGGAAAACTCGATCCCCTTTGTATAAGGGATTTCTGTGAATTTTGTGGTTATTCGGAAACTGAATTCTGGTCTATAGTTGACAAGCTCTATAATGAGGAAATATTTGAAAAGGATATTGATGGTTCGTGGAAACTGAAAAATCCTATTTGGGCTCATTCATAAGGCTTTGTTTTGCTTTTATTTTTATCTGAAAAAGGGCTATTACAATGGACAATTTACGGTTATTTATTGGCAGTACTAATCTTACTGTTTCTGAAGCAATGCAAAAGATAGACAGTAATTCATATGGGATCCTTTTTCTGGTTGATGGGGAAAAAAGATTAGCCGGATGTATTACTGATGGTGATATCAGAAGGTTTCTTCTTGCCGGTGGAAAAATGATGTCTTGTGCTTTTGAGGCAGCAAATAGAAATCCCAAACTGGCCAGAGATAGGGAGGAGGCAATAGCCCTTTATCATAAAAGAAATTATGTCGCTGTACCTATTGTTAACAATAAAGGCGAGGTTGTTGATCTGTATACAGGAAATGCAGGCGCTCATAAAAAGAAGCATGGTTCAATTAACATACCTGTAGTGATTAATGCCGGAGGAAAGGGAACCCGGTTGGATCCTTTTACACGGGTTCTTCCGAAACCATTGATTCCAGTTGGAGAGCTTCCTATCATTGAACATATAATGAAAGAGTACCAAACTTATGATTGCAGCAAGTTCCATATTATTGTGAATTATAAGCGTGATCTCATGAAAGCATACTTTGCTGATAATGAGAATAATTACAATATCACTTGGTATGATGAGGAAGAACCCCTTGGGACAGGAGGAGGCCTTTCTCTGCTAAAAGGAAAAATTAATAATACTTTCTTTTTTGCAAACTGTGATGCTTTACTTACAGCAAACTATGAAAGCGTATTAAAGTTTCATAAAGAAAACAAAAATATTATCACAATGATATGTGCTTATAAAAATTTGAATATCCCGTATGGTGTGGTAGAAATAGGCGAGAATGGCATTATTGAGGATATGAAAGAAAAACCGCTTATGTCATTTTTGACAAATACAGGTATCTATATTGTAGAGCCTGAAGTCATGGAGGATATTGCCTGTGATGTCCCTATTGGGTTCCCTGACATTATTGAGATGGAGAAGCAGAAGGGTAAGCGGGTAGCCGTATTTCCGGTAAGTGAAAATGACTGGATGGATATGGGGCAACTGTCAGAACTTGAGAAGATGAGAGTAAAGCTATATGGAGAGTAAAAAGCTTGTTTTGCTTGGAGGAGGAGGGCACTGTAAATCTGTTTTAGATGTCATTATTCGAAATGGAGAATATGAGGATGTTGTTATTACTGATTCTGCAATGCCTGTAGGCACAAGGATACTCAATGCGCCTGTTGTTGGAACAGATGAGATGATACCAGTTCTCTTCCAAGATGGATATCATCATGCATTCGTAACAGTAGGAAGCATCGGTGATAGTAAAATAAGAATAAAACTTGCAGCGCTTGCCGAGAGCATTGGATTTGAGTTTCCTGTAATTGCGGATCCTTCTGCACAAATATCTAAATTCGTAACCATTGGTGGTGGTACCTTTATTGGAAAGAATGCCGTTATCAATGCTGATAGTTATATAGGTAATCACTGTATCATTAACACAGGCTCTATTATCGAGCATGGGTGCGGAATCGGTGATTACAGCCATATATCTGTAGGCACAATCCTATGCGGGGATTGCAAGGTGGGAGCAAAGAGCTTTATCGGTGCAGGTTCTACTGTAATTCAAGGAATCGATATTGGCCATAATGTTATAGTTGGGGCTAATAGTACGGTTCTGACAGATGTGGAGGATAACATGAAGATTTATGGTATTGTAAAGCAAATTCCGGGGGGGTATAGCCTAACCTCTATATTTATGCCATTTCATTGGATAAACTATCAGGAGGTGGCATAAGTGAAAGATCTTGTGATTGTCGGTGACGGTGGATTTGCGCGTGAAGTCCAATGGCTTGTAGAGAGAATAAACAATAGACAGGCCACTTGGAATTTCAATGGTTTTATAGACAAAGATACGAGTAAGGATAAGGTTATCGGTGATGATAATTTCCTCTTAAACTATGAGAATGAAATTTATGTAGCTATAGCTATTGGAAATTCTGGCATACGGGAGGGGATATACAATACCTATAGTAGCAATCCGAACATAAAGTTTGCCAATCTGATTGACCCGAGCGTATTACTCTCTGACAAAATTCAATTTGGTAAAGGAAATATTATCTGTGCTGGAACAATCCTGACTGTAGATATTACATTAGGGAACTGTAACATAATTAATTTGGATTGTACAATTGGGCATGATGCGATAATTGATAATTTTGTCACTGTAAATCCTAGTGTAAATATATCAGGGAATACTCATATTTGTTCAGGATGTAATATCGGAACTGGGACACAGATTATTCAAGGACTGACTGTCAGAAAGAATACGGTCCTTGGCGCTGGTGCTGTAGTAAATAAAGAATTACCGGCAAACTGCACTGCTGTTGGAATTCCTGCAAAAGTGATTAAGATCAGGGAGGACAGCACAGATGCGTAAAGTATATTTGTTAGGGGCATGCCGGACACCGATTGGAAAGATAGGAGGAATACTACACTCTCTATCAGCGGTTGAGCTAGGGAGTATCGTGATCCGTGAAGCGGTGAAGCGTAGTGGTATAGTTACTGAGAATATCGATCATGTTTACATAGGCTGTGTGATTCAGGCAGGGCTTGGGCAGAATGTGGCGAGACAGGCGAGCCTTAAGGCAGGTCTGCCGGTTACAACAACCGCACAAACCATCAATATTGTTTGTGGATCTGGTTTGGATGCAGTGAATTCTGCAGCCCGACTGATTCAGTCAGGTGATGCAAATATCGTTATTGCCGGTGGTATGGAATCTATGTCTAATGCGCCGTTTGCAGTGATGAATGCGCGCTATGGATATAAGATGGGCAGCCCAATGATGAACACGCCACTGATTGACACAATGGTAAACGATGCACTGTGGGAAGCGATGAATGATTATCACATGGGTATCACAGCGGAGAATATTGCTGAGAAGTGGAACTTAACGAGGCAAGAGCTTGATGAATTTGCTGTGGCTAGTCAAGACAAAGCGGCAGAAGCTATTGCTGATGGGCGATTTGAGGAAGAAATCGTACCTGTTGTGATTAAGAACCATAAGCGTGATACAGTAGTAGATACGGATGAAGGTCCGAGACCTGGAACAACTGTGGAAGCTCTTGCAAAGCTTAAACCGGCTTTTAAACCAGGTGGTATTGTAACTGCCGGAAATAGTTCGGGTATTAACGATGGAGCAGCGGCAGTAATACTGGTCTCTGAAGATAAAGTGAAAGAATTGGATATACAACCTCAAGCTGAATGGATTGGAGGTGCTATAGGTGGGGTAGATCCAGCCATTATGGGGATTGGCCCGGTAGAAAGTACAAGAAAGCTTCTCGAGAAGCTAAACTTAACCATTAATGATATAGATCTTATTGAGGCAAATGAAGCGTTCGCAGCACAATCTATAGCTGTGAAACGAGAACTTAGGATTTCCGATGAGAAACTGAATGTTAACGGTGGTGCTATTGCGCTCGGACATCCAGTGGGAGCATCAGGATGCCGCATCCTTGTAACTCTTATACATGCACTGAAACAGAGAGAAAAAACAACGGGCCTTGCCACTCTATGCATAGGCGGAGGTATGGGATGCTCAACTATTTTGCGGAGGTGTGAAGAGTGAAGATTGCTGTCATTGGAACAGGTACGTTAGGTTCGTCTATTGCACAAGTTTTTTCTCAGTGTAACAGCATAGAAAAAGTGTTTCTATGTAAGGGACGCCTGGAATCGAAAAAAACAGGACTTGAGAGCATAACAAAAGCTTTTGAAAAGCTTGTTACAAAAGAAAAGTTTACAAGGGAACAAGCGGATTCATTTCTTAGCAAAATAGAAGCAGGTGAGAAAAAACTGGCTGTGGAAGCAGATTTATTAGTTGAAGCAGTTGCTGAAGATTTGGATGTAAAGAAAAGTGTCTTCTACGAGCTTGATGAAATATGTGACAGCCACACAATTTTCGCCACAAACACATCGTCTCTGCCAATAAAGGTAATAGGAGAGGGATTGAGTAGACCGATTATAGGGATGCACTTTTTTAATCCGGCTCCGGTTATGAAATTGGTCGAGGTGATCGCAACTGATAAAACTCCACAGAAAACCGTGGATTATGTTATGGATGTTGCCAGATGGATAGGAAAAACACCAGTTGAAGTAAAGGAAGCTCCTGGCTTTGTGGTAAATCGAGTGTTAATTCCGATGATTAATGAAGCAATTAGCATCTATGCAGAAGGTGTAGCCAGTGTCGAAGATATTGATACAGCAATGAAACTTGGTGCAAACCAACCTATGGGACCACTGGCATTAGGGGATTTGATAGGCCTCGATGTTGTTCTTGCAATTCTAAATGTGATGCTCAATGAAACAGGAGATAACAGATATTTACCACAGCCAATGCTGAAGAAGATGGTTCGTGAACATAAACTAGGCAGAAAGTCAGGAGAGGGATTTTATAAATATTAAGGGAGAAATTAAAATGGGCAAAGTATTAATAATTGCTGAAGCGGGTGTTAATCACAATGGCAGCCTAGAAATGGCAAAACAGCTGGTGGACACTGCGCATGAATGTGGCGCAGACATAGTTAAATTCCAAACGGCAAAATTGGATTCGCTAGTCTCGAAAAGTGCCCAAATGGCCGATTATCAGAAGAAGAATATCGGTGTTGAGGAAAGCCAGAAGGAGATGCTTAAAAAGATTCTATTAAGTTATGATGAATTTGTAGAAATTGCTTATTATTGCAAAGAAGTAGGTATTATATTCTTGTCAACACCTTTTGACATTGAGAGCATACATTTCCTAAATGATATGCAGGATATATGGAAGGTGCCTTCCGGCGAGATTACAAACTACCCATATCTTGTAGAAATTGCAAAGACTGGAAAAAAAGTTATACTTTCTACTGGAATGGCGGAGATGAATGAAATTCAAGCTGCAATCAATGTGCTGAATGAAAACGGAGCAACCGACATAACAATTCTTCATTGTACAACAGAATATCCTGTACCAATAAAGGATGTCAATCTCAATGCAATGAAAACATTAAAAGAAAGGCTGGGATATCCGGTTGGTTATTCGGATCATACTCTGGGGATAGAAGTGGATTTAGCGGCGGTTGCATTGGGGGCTGAGGTTATAGAGAAACATTTTACTCTTAACAGAGATTTTCCTGGGCCAGATCATAAGGCAAGCTTGGAGCCAGACGAATTAAAGGCGATGGTTGATGGTATCCGTAAGCTTGAACTGGCTTTGGGCTCAACCGAGAAGAAGCCATCTGAAGCTGAAGTCAGGAATAGAGAAGTTGCAAGAAAAAGCATTGTTGCCAATAGGAAGATTGTCGCAGGAGAAATATTAACGGCTGATAATGTAACTACCAAACGGCCGGGAACAGGTATCAACCCTATGCGATGGAATGAAGTTATAGGAACAAAAGCTATTCGTGATTTTTATGAGGATGAACTTATAGAGATATGAAGAGGATTGGAATTGTAACTGCGACAAGGGCAGAATATGGTCTTTTATCACCTCTGATAAAGGAACTAAGAAAATATGAAAATGATGTACTGGCAATAGACTTGATTGTTACAGGAACGCACCTTAGTTATGATTACGGACATACGATTGAAGAAATAGATGACAGAATTGATTATAAAATTGATATCCCTGTTTTATCTAGAGCAGAACTTGATATATCCACTAATCAGGCGGCTACACTAGTAAGGTTTACCGAATTATTTATAAGAATACAATATGATGCGGTTATCCTTTTAGGAGATCGATACGAGACCTTGATGATAGCAATAGCTGCAGGGAATACAAGGACTCCGATTTTTCATCTTTGTGGGGGAGATACCACAGAGGGAGCTATTGATGAATGGATAAGGCATTCTATAACAAAGATGAGTTATCTTCATTTTGTTACAAATAAAGAAAGCAGAGAACGTGTGATACAACTAGGCGAAAATCCAGAGAGAGTATTCAATTATGGAGCGACTGGTATAGATAATGTACTTCATCAGACATATATGGAGAAAGATGAGGCTCTTTCTAGCATTGGCTTACACGATTGCAAGTATATTTTATGCACATATCACCCTGTAACGTTGAGCAAAGCAAGTGTCGATTATCAAATTACAGAATTCCTAAAGATAATTGATCATTTTCATGAATATGAGTTCGTCGTTACAAAATCAAATGCAGATCAAGGCGGTTCTCGAATAAATGAATTATTAGATGCTGCTAAGAAAAATATATCCAATCTTCATGTTTTTGCATCTCTCGGTGTGAAACGATATTTATCACTTATGAAATATGCTGAATGCGTCATTGGCAATTCTTCAAGCGGGATTGCCGAAGCACCGGCATTACATATACCGACAGTGAATATTGGAGATAGACAAAAGGGAAGACTGCAGTCTGAAAGCATAATCAACTGTGGAGAACAATCGAAAGATATTATTAGAGCTTTACGGAATGCTTTATCTAATGAGCATAAAGAAATCTGTCAGAAGGTAATAAGTCCATATGGGGATGGGCATGCAGCTGAAAGAATAGCTAAAAAGATAGTTGAAGCTGTTATGGATGGGAGGATAGATCTAAAGAAGAAATTCTATGGTCTAAAATATATATGAATCTTATATTTAGATGCTGTTAAGGGTGGAGGTTTCTGTTCCTTTTATTGCCCCAGTGGTATTTGTTTTACTCAATAGTAAAGACAAATATTGAAATGTTTATTTCATGAAAGGATATAAAAGAATTGAATAATATAGCTATTATATCGGCACGTTCCGGATCCAAAGGATTGCCGGATAAGAATATAAAAGAATTATCAGGAAAACCTTTGATGGCATATTCCATTGAAGCGGCAATTCAATCAGAATGCTTTGATGATGTTATGGTATCAACAGATTCAGAAAAATATGCTGAAATTGCCAGAATGTATGGTGCTGAAGTCCCATTTATGCGAAGTGAAGTAACATCTTCTGACACTGCCTCTTCATGGGATGTGGTTGAGGAAGTGTTACAAGGATATGAGAAGATGGGTAAAATCTTTGATACTATTTGCCTTTTACAACCAACTTCTCCGATGAGAACTTCCGGAGACATAAAAGCTGCTTACAGTCTTTACAAAGAGAAGGATGCCATAGCGGTATTGTCCATGACGGAGTTGGAGCATCCAATGGAATGGTGCGGGAAGATAGACGAAACATTAAGTATTTGTGGGTTTCATAATAAAACCGGGGGCGTACGTCGGCAGGATATGGGCAAGTCTTATAGGCCCAATGGTGCAATTTATATTGTATCCGTGCCGGAATTCAGAAAGGATAGATATCTGTATCGAGAAGGAGCATATGCTTATATCATGCCACGGCACAGGTCTGTAGACATAGATACGGAGTTCGATTTTAGATTTGCGGAATTTATGATAGGAAGGTAGATAATATTGTTTAACTTAAGCTCATTTATAAACACATACGTAACAAAACGTCCGGATTCCATGTTTGGGCCTGATATCGAAAATAACAGGAAATTATTAGAAAAGTCTATAAGGGGTAAGGCAGTGTTGGTCATCGGCGGTGCTGGAAGTATAGGAAGCTCATTCATAAGGGTGATTCTTCCATTCAGGCCATCCCAACTTGTAGTTGTTGATACTAACGAAAACGCATTGACGGAGCTGACAAGATCTCTGCGCTCATCAGCAGCATTGAGCTCTGTGGTGCCCGACGTTTATCTCCCTTATCCTATGGACTATAGTTCGACAGTCTTTAGGAGGATGTTCATACATCATAAGCGTGCAAACGGTTCAGGTGGCTTTGATATTGTGGCAAATTTCAGTGCCCACAAGCATGTGAGAACAGAAAAAGATATATATAGTGTTGAAGCACTACTTCGGAATAACGTTATTAGTGCTAAGGCCTTCCTTGATCTGTTGGAGTCAAATCCTCCCGAGACATATTTCTGCGTTTCCACTGATAAAGCAGCTAATCCTGTGAATATCATGGGAGCGAGTAAGCGTATTATGGAAGATTTGATTTTCTCATATTCTAATGCATTCCCAGTCAAAACCGCACGTTTTGCTAATGTTGCATTTAGTAATGGTTCACTTCCGGCAGGATTTCTTGACCGAATCAAGCAGCGTCAGCCGCTGTCAGCACCTTCCGATGTAAAGCGGTACTTTGTAAGCCCTCAAGAATCTGGACAGATATGTATGCTAAGTGCCATGTTAGGTTCTAATCGGAACATCTTTTTTCCTAAGCTTGAAGAAGCACAGATGACTACATTCGACAGGATAGCAGAAGACCTGCTGACATCCATGGGATATGAAATAGACTACTGTAACTCAGATGCTGAGGCAATAGAGAAGGCCTCAAGGTGGGAAGATAGTAAACCTTATCCAGTACATTTCAGTGCATCAGACACAAGCGGTGAGAAGGCCTTTGAAGAGTTCTATGTTGAAGGCGAAGCGGTGGATATGGAGAGGTTCAAATCTCTTGGTGTAATAACTGACAAAGAGATTCAAGATCGTAACGCTGTGATTAATCTGATTACCACACTTGCTCAGGCTTTTGAATCCGAGAATTGCACTAAAGCAGATATAGTAAAGATTATATCATCGTATCTTCCAAACTTCGGGCATATTGAAACAGGAAAAAGTTTAGATGGGAAGATGTGATTTATAGAAAGGCAAGGATAGACAAATGATTTCATTGGCAATGCCAAATTTAACCGGCAATGAGAAAAAATATCTTGATGATTGTATAGACACTACCTTTGTATCATCAATAGGTGAATATGTAACAAAGTTCGAAGGAATGGTTGCAGAAGCGAATGGAAGTGTTGGGGCTGTGGCTGTAAGTTCGGGTACTACAGGCATTCATGCAGCATTAACAGCCATTGGTGTTAAGTATGGCGATCTTGTGATTATCCCGACATTCACATTTATTGCATCAGCAAATGCTGTGAGACATTGTGGAGCGGATCCGTGGCTGATGGATATAAGCGAAGCTGACTGGTGTTTAGATTCGGAACTGGTTAGGAAGGAAATCCAGGAGCGCTGTGAGAGACGGGATGATGGCCTGTATCACAAGGAAAGAAATCAGCGTGTAGCTGCAATAATGCCGGTATATACGCTGGGGAACATTCCTAATATGAATGAGTTTAGGCAGGTTGCGGATGATTATAAAATTCCGCTTGTGGCTGATGCAGCATGCGCAATCGGAGCAACTTATGAAGGAGCTAAGTTTGGAGCTTTGGCAGATCTAAGCATTCTGTCTTTTAATGGAAACAAGACCATTACCTGTGGCGGCGGAGGCGCTGTAGTAGGATGTGATCAGGAATTGCTTGCTCATGTCCGCCATCTTACAACAACTGCGCGTGTATGGCCTGATTACGATTTTGATGAAGTCGGTTTCAACTACCGCATGACAAACATTCAGGCTGCCGTTGGTGTGGCACAGATGGAAAGGCTTGACAGCTTTATTGATACGAAGCGAAAAGTGCGTTCCTATTATGAAGAGAAATTAGGGGCTGTGGCAAAGGAGAAGGGATTGGGATTTTTCCCGACGACAGACGGATCTTCTTGTTGGTTCTCAGGGATAGTTTTGCCAGAAGGAGAAAAACTTGATGCTGCGAAGAAAATCTGTACAAAACTGAAAGAATATGGGATTGAAGCCCGTTCATTCTGGAAACCTGTACATCTTCAGGAGCCATATAAAGACTGTCTAAAGAGTAGAGTTGATATAGCTGAGAGCTTGTGGCAGAGGATTATCACACTTCCCTGCAGTACAAATATTACGGATGATGAACTTATGAAAACTGTTACTTCTGTTCTGTCAGTAATGTCAACAGTAGATTAATAAGGATATTGTTCAATCACAGAGATAAGAAATAAAGTTGAATTAATAGGAATATTTTCTTTCATATGCATGTTGTTTTGTACGATTATCAGGGTGTTCTTCCATTTTTCCGACAGGACATTTTTTTAAATCGTTATTTTAGCGGACTACATTTTGTTATAAAAGTACCAGTATACTATGTGATAATGTTGATGGGGCCAATAGGAATCAGATATTTTAAAAAATTGATTATTTTAAGTTATCAATTTAAAAGGAAGAAATAGAATGGAAAGGATTATGCCAAATCGCCTCGACAGAGCTTTTTTAAAATACCAGAAGGAATTTGAGGAAAAAGCCATTGATGTGTTGCGGTCTGGCTGGTATATACTTGGGAAAGAAGTTGAAGGTTTTGAAAGAGAATTTGCAGAATACATAGGGACGAAGCATTATGCAGGACTTGCAAGTGGCTTAGATGCATTGTGGATAGCATTTCGTCTTCTAGGGATACGGGGGATGAGGTAATTGTACAGGGAAATACTTACATTGCCAGCGTAATGGGAATTACGATCAATGGCGCTACACCTATATTTGTAGAGCCAGATGAGTACTTTAATATAGATGTATCCAAAATAATAGAAGAAATAAATCGTTAAAATTTTATCTTGCGATTGTCCTGCTAAGTTTGTTAAAACCATTGAAAAACAGTGATTTTGAGGTATAATTATAGAAACAAAACAGCGATTTTGAGAAATCCTAATTAGTGGGAGGAGCTATGTTTAAAAGAAAGCAAACTTGCCTGAAACAGGAATAATGAAATAGGAGGTATTATTCATGAAGCTGTCCAGAGAAGAAATTGAAGGTTTTATTAAAATCCTTTTGGCTAAGTATAATGCGAAATATGCCATACTATTTGGTTCCTATGCACGGGGGGATGCTACAGAAGATTCGGACATAGATGTGGTTGTTGTAGGTAATGAAAATTTTAGAGGAAGAGATATTTTTGCATTCGGAGAAGAGTTACGCCAACTTACTAATAAAAATGTTGATGTATTCGAAATCCGAGAAGTGAATAAAGACACAGGATTTTATAACAATATTTTAAGAGAAGGGGTGCGTATCGCATGAAAAAATCCGATAAGGAGAGGCTTAAAAGAATTGTTTCTATATGGAGCAGTTTAAGCGAGCAGATGGAACAGCGAAGTATAACTGTAGAATTATTATTGGAGGATGAATTTTCACAGTGGGCGGTAACTACGCCATTATATAATATTGGTGAACACGTATACCAGTTAAGTGATGAACTGAAAAGGAAATATCCAGAACAGCCTTGGAACGCTGTGGCCGTATGAGGGGATTAATTGGACGATGATTGTTGAGGTAATATTTGAGGATATGATTCCCTTTGTTGAGGCAGTAGAAAAAATTTTGGATGAAATATGAAATCAGATGTGTGCGGGAATAATTTTTTTGCGGCTTTTAACGAAAAGCCGCCATTTTGATCTGAAGTCTTTTATCGGTTTAATCGCTATATCAGCAAATTTATTCCATTTTAACTCTACTAACAAGCGGGCATTCCTTTTGAAGCTCCATAAGCTCTGTCCAATGATTGTCCTCCACAGCATCTATAAACTCACTTCGTATTTCCTCATTAGGGATAAAGGCCTTAGATGTTTCTTCTTCATATGCCAGATAGCCAAGATGAATCAGGAGAGTCAGAACATCATCTTTATTCCGGAAGGAAATCATGTCATTTTGATAAGATTTGGTATTAATACGCAAGGGTTCCCCGGACAGCATATGAATGACAGCGGATTTCAGGCCGTCGAAATTCATATTAATCAGCTGGGCGATTACCTCATAGGAACCTGTCTGGGACCAGTAGCTTTTCAGCTTCCCGCTTTTAATTGAACTGACAACTGCCCGCGGATTGTAGACAGGGAGATTCCCCTCTAACAGATAGCCGTCATACCAACGTTTCATTTCGCCAAAATTACGGTTGTATTGTTGGCATAACTCCATAACCTCCTGCTGTGTGAAGCCAACAAAGGGAGCAAATTCTCCTGTATCCAGCATAGTAAACTCATCAAAATTATTTAATGCAGACTGGGTTTTTACCTTTTTAATAGGAAGGATTCCTGTCAGATAAGCCAGACACAGATAGCTGGATGGCAGATTTCCTTTCAATAAACTTCTGAGAAATTTGATATATATGTCATGAGCTGCTGTGTCTTCCATGTCATCACGGATGATACAGTCCCATTCATCTATGATGATAACAAACCTGTGTCCGCTTTGTTCATTGACAAGAGCCAGGGCTTCTGACAAAGGAATGTTGTGCTCCGTAAGAATATCCGGGTATTCATCAACCAGTTCTCTGAACACATGTTTTTGGATATAAGGGACAACATCTTTAGCAGATTGGACATTGCATCTGCACCATTGAGCATCAATATGAATAACATCGTACTGATTCAGATGTTTATGGAATGATTCATCGCCGGCAATTTTGTATTTGGAAAACAGCTGGGCAGAATCGCAGCCTCGGCTGTAGTACGCAGTCAGCATATTGGCAGTCATAGATTTACCAAAACGGCGTGGTCTGCTGTTGCAGATGAATTTGTCACCGGTTCCTATTTTACGGTTTAAGACAGCAATAAGCTCTGTTTTGTCTACGTAGATGGAACGATTGCTGTCTTCCGTAAAATTTGAATTGGTTGGATTTAGATATAATGCCATAAGATTCACGCTCCTGTTTGGCCGAAATGGATAAGGGCTACAGTGATTATAACACATGATAGGTGGTGACTGCAAATGAATTCAGAAATACAAGAGTGCTGATTGACAAACCCCTGATTACAGCATATACTTGTAAAACATGCTAAATATTTAGTCAATCAGGCAGAGGCCGGGATAAAAAAGGGGGCGGAAGAAAAGTGATGGAAAAAACGGAAAATGACAGACATGACAGAAGTGCCGGCACCACAGACAGTGGTACCATAAACAGCAGCACTATAAACAGTGATACCAGGCTGTCTCTTATCTGGAATCTTCTAAAGGGCAGCAGGCTGTTTTTTGTCATCAGTATTTTCGCTACTCTGATGGTAAATGTATTTGATATGATTTCTCCTCAGATTATACGGACGACCATTGATTGTGTGATTGGGGATAAGGAATTGGAGCTGCCTGGTATAGTGTCGGAGCTTGCAGGGCGTTATGGCAGTACGGGATTTTTGAGAAGCCATCTTTGGGCGGCAGGCGGGGCTATTGTTTTACTGGCAGCGTGCAGCGCTGTGTTTCGGTATGTTTCCATGGTCTTCAACAGCAGGGGAGCGGAGCATTTTGCAAAGACCATGCGTGACTGTCTGTTTTCCCACATCCAGAAGCTGCCGTTTTCCTGGCATATGAAAAACCAGACCGGTGATATTATCCAGCGGTGTACTTCGGATGTGGATACCATTAAGAATTTTATTTCGGAGCAGCTGACGGCAGTGTTTAGGATTATAATGATGATTGTGCTGTCCCTGTTTTTTATGTTTTCCATGAATGTGAAATTAACCATGGTGGCGCTGGTGTTTATTCCCATTATTTTCCTGTATTCCTGGGGATTTCACGCAAAGATCCGGGAGCGGTTTACAAAATGTGACGAGAATGAAGGTACCCTTTCCATCATTGCACAGGAAAATCTGACGGGCATACGGGTGGTGCGGGCCTTCGGACGGGAGAATTTTGAGAAGGAGCGGTTTGAGAGGCAGAACAATATCTACACCAATGAATGGATGAAGCTGTGTCTGGTGCTGTCCCTGTTCTGGGGAACCGGAGATCTGGTTTCCGGCCTGCAGATTATGCTGGTAGTGGTGATGGGGGCGTATTTCTGTGTGCAGGGGCAGATGACGGCCGGAGAATTTATTGCCTTTGTGTCTTACAATACTATGCTGGTGTGGCCGGTCCGCTCTCTCGGGAAGACTATCTCCGAGATGAGCAAGGCAGGGGTTTCTGCGGAACGTATCCGGTATATTCTGAATTCTCAGGCAGAGCAGGATAAACCGGGGGCGGTGACGCCGGATATGGAAGGGGATATTGAGTTTCACAACGTCTCTTTTGGATATGGAAATGAAAAGATTCTTTCAGATGTCAGCTTTAAGATTGAGAAGGGAACTACTTTTGGGATTCTGGGAGGCACCGGTTCAGGAAAATCTACCCTGATGTATCTGCTGAACCGCCTGTATGATTTGCCTCCGGAAAACGGGAAGATTACCGTCGGCGGCGTGGATATTGCAGACATGAAGGGGGAATGGGTGAGGCAGCATGTTGGAATGGTGCTGCAGGAGCCGTTTTTATTTTCCAGGACGATTTCGGAAAATATCGGAATTACCGGGGAGTCTGTCTCTCTTACGGAAATCCGCCAGGCAGCGGCTATCGCATGTGTGGACGGGGCGATTACGGATTTTGCCAAAGGGTATGATACTCTGGTGGGAGAGAGGGGAGTTACTCTGTCCGGCGGCCAGAAGCAGAGGACAGCTATTGCGCGTATGCTGATGCAGAAGACTCCTGTCATGGTGTTTGATGATTCCCTGTCAGCAGTGGATGCGGAGACGGATCTGAAGATTCGGCAGGCTCTGAAACATAAGCTGGCAAAAGCAACGGTAATTCTCATCGCCCACAGGGTAACTACCCTGATGCAGGCAGACTGTATTATGGTGCTGGACAAAGGCAGGGTGGCAGAGATCGGCTCCCACCAGGAGCTAATGGAGAAAAACGGAATCTACCGAAAAGTCTACGACATGCAGATGCGCGTGACTGAGGAGGAACCCATTCCAGTTGTGAAACGAAGTTTCACAACTGGAATGGGTTCCGACGACATGGCAGGAGCCGCCAAGCGGCGCGTGCCGATTCCGTGTGGTTAAGGAGGAACAGGAGGCAGAACATGGAGCAGGAAAAGGAACTTAAGATTACGGCGCTGCCTTATTTTGGGATCAATAAGCTGCTGCCTTTTTTAAAGCCCTACAGAGTTACGATTGTTTCTATGATTACTCTGGGATTTGCAGGCGGGCTTATGGATATTGTCATACCCTTGTTTCAGGAGTATGCCATCGACAATTTTATTGCCAGGCAGACTGTGTCAGCCATGGGAAGCTTTGTGGCGGCCTATGTGACAGTCTTGCTGTTTCAGGTGATTGCCAACGGAATTTCAGCGTATCAGGCTTGTCAGGTGGAAATGTATGTGGGGCGGGATATGAAGCGTCAGAGCTTTAACCATCTTCAGACTCTGGCTTTTTCCTATTTTAATCAGAACAGTGTAGGGTATATTCATGCCAGGGTTATGAGTGACACCAACCGCATCGCCGCGCTGGTGTCCTGGAGCTTGATGAATGGTGTCTGGTATATTTCTTATATTGTGGGTGCCATTCTTGTGATGCTGTGGGTAAATGCACGGCTGGCCTGTCTGGTTTTAATGATTGTGCCTCTGCTTACGGCAGCGGCGGCATTTTTCCAGGGAAAGCTGGTGAGGATTAACCGGAAGGTCAGGGAGATCAACTCCCATATTACTTCTAATTTTAATGAGGGGATCACAGGAGCCAAGACTACCAAGACCCTGGTGATTGAGGAGAAGATGGAGCATCATTTTAATGGGACTACCAAAGAGATGGAGCTTATGTCTGTGAGGGGAACCCATTATCATGCCCTGTTTGCCTCTGTGATTTCTTTTGCTTCTTTTACAGCTCTGGCCCTGGTTCTCTGGCAGGGCGGGATGATTACCATGGAAGGGGTCATGGAGATCGGTACGCTGTCTGTGTTTATGACCTATGCCCTGGGGATGATGGAGCCGGTGCAGTGGATTGTCCGGTCTATTTCCGATCTGATCACGGTGCAGGTGAATGTGGAGCGGTTTTCTACCTTGATGGAGACCCAGTCGGATGTGAGGGATACGAAAGAGGTGGAGGAAAAATACGGGGATTCGTTTGAGCCGAAGAAGGAGAACTGGGAGCCTCTGTATGGGGATATTGTGTTTGAGGATGTGTCATTTAAATATCCGGACGGGGAGGAGTTTGTGCTGGAGCATTTTAATCTTCATGTGCCTCAGGGAACCAATATCGCTATTGTGGGGGAGACAGGGGCCGGGAAGTCTACTCTGGTGAATCTGGTGTGCCGTTTTTTTGAGCCTACGTCCGGGCGGATTCTGATTGACGGGGTGGATGCCAGGAAGAGATCGCAGCTGTGGCTTCACAGCAATATCGGGTATGTGCTTCAGACGCCTCATCTGTTTTCGGGAAGTGTGCTGGAGAATCTAAGGTATGGGAATCCTGAGGCCACCATGGAGCAGATTGAGGCGGCGGTGAAAAGTGTGTCGGCGGATGAGGTCATCGCCAGGATGGATAAGGGGTACGACAGCGATGTGGGAGAGGGAGGCGATTTGCTTTCTACTGGGGAGAAGCAGTTGATTTCCTTTGCCAGGGCGGTTTTGGCGGATCCCAGGATTTTTGTGTTGGATGAGGCTACCTCTTCTATTGATACGGTGACAGAAAAGAAGATCCAGGAGGCTATCCGGCATCTGATGAAGGGGAGGACTTCTTTTGTGATTGCCCATCGGCTGTCTACGATTCGGCAGGCGGATCTGATTCTGGTGATTCGGGATGGGAAGATTGTGGAAGAGGGGAATCATAGGGAGCTGATTGAGAGGCGGGGGGAGTATTATCGGTTGTATACCAGGCAGTATCAGGAGGATGTGGTGGAGAGGGCGTTTGAGGGGTGAAAGGGATACGGAGTTGCGAAGGGTACGCTGGGGAAAGAGTTGTCTTCCGTTTGCGGGTTTCGGAGCCAGAACCTCTAAGCTTTCAGGAATCTGCTAAAAGCAGGGGCAAAAATCCGAACTCGCTTTGCCGGGACTGCGGATTTTTGCCCCTAACGCAGATTCCTGAAAACTAAGAGGTTCTATGTCTCCTGCAAATGCAAACGGAAGACAACTCTTTCCCCAGCTGGCTATCGGCGGCCGTGAGTGTTTGTTTAAGACGAAGCATGGTTTTGGAAAAAAGAAAATGTTGGAAAAAGATGGAGGTTTGGGGTTGACAGATGGTGGTGTGTACTATACAATTACTATTAGTAATTATTAATGATAATTATTGTTAGCAATTATTATTGGTAAACAGGTGTGGTTACTGATGGGAATATATTTAGAGCTTGGGAGGGAAGGGATGAATACTACCAGTTTAAAGCGTCTTTTAGATGCCTGTTTTACGGCGAAGCATATTATTGAGACGATGCCGGCGCTTCCTAAGGGGATGAAGCCGCGGCATATTCATGTGTTGGACAGTGTGGATGAGGTGTGCAGGGAGCAGGGGGAGTGCAGGGTTGGGGATGTGAGCGGACGGCTGAATATTACGATGCCCAGTATTACGAAGCTGATACAGGAGCTGGAGGTTATGGGGCTTCTGGAAAAGTATGGGGACAGGGCGGATAAAAGGGTGTATCTGCTGAGGCTGACGGACAGGGGGGAAGAGTATGTGAGGAAATATGTCCGGGAGTTTCATGAGGAGTGGGTGAAGGGCCTGGGGGATATTTCGGATGGACAAGCGGAGGAAGGGATAAAACTGATTGAAAAACTTCAAAGCGCTATGCCTGGAATAGGGGCTGGCGACGTGGCAGGTGCTGCAAAGGGCTGCGCGCCGATTCGGATTAGATAAGGAGGGTTTTATGGAAAATAAGAGAAAAGAGATATCGTTTGTGGAGGGCTCTATTTTTGGAGCGTTGATTCGGTTTGCGATTCCGGTTTTGGGGGCACTGATTCTTCAGGCGGCTTACGGCGCGGTGGATTTGATCGTGGTGGGGCAGTTTGGGGATGCATCCAGTATTTCTGCTGTTGGTACGGGAAGCTCCTTCATGCACATGGTGACATGTATTATCACCAGCCTGGCTATGGGGGCTACGGTTATTATAGGGCAGCATATCGGCGAGAAGAAGCCGGAGGAGGCAGGGAATACGGTGGGGACCACCATTCTCTTGTTTGCGGTTATAGGGGCTGCGGCCACGGTTTTGCTTCTTATGTTTGCCGGGAAACTGGTGGGGCTTTTAAAGGTGCCTCAGGAGTCTGTGGAAAAAACGATTTTTTATATCCGGATCTGCTCGGCGGGGATTCTGGTTATTATTGCCTACAACGTGATCAGCGGTATTTTGAGAGGGGTGGGAAATGCCAACCTGCCCTTTTTGTTTGTGGGGATTGCCTGTGTGGTTAATATTGTGGGGGATCTGGTGCTGGTGGGAGTGTTTCATATGGATGTGGCGGGAGCTGCCCTTGCCACGGTTTTTGCACAGCTTGTATCAGTGGTGTTGTCGGCGGCTATTATCAGAAAACAGAAGCTTCCCATCAGCTTTTCTGTGGCTCAGTGCAGGATTTATGGGACGGAGCTTAAGAGAATATTGAATATAGGGGTTCCCATTGCACTGCAGGAGGCTATGGTACAGATTTCTTTTCTGGTGGTGAATTCCATAGTGAATAATATGGGGCTTATGCCGTCAGCGGGCTATGGGGTGGCGTCCAAGATCGTGTCTTTTGTCATGCTGGTGCCTTCTGCGGTGATGCAGAGCGTATCTGCTTTTGTGGCCCAGAATATAGGGGCAGGGCAGAGAAGCCGTGCATGGAAGGGAATGAAGACAGCCATGATTACCGGATGTACTGTGGGGATTGTGATTTTTATGGCGGGATTTTTAGGGGGAGGCCTGCTGTCTGCTGCGTTTACTCATGACAGGGAGGTCATTGCCCAGAGTGCCGATTACCTAAAGGGATTCTCTGTGGATTGCATTCTTACCTGTATCCTGTTCAGCAGCATCGGTTATTTTAACGGAAGCGGGAAGAGCATACCGGTGATGCTTCAGGGGATTACCTCCGCGCTTTGTGTCCGCATTCCCATTTCCATATTTATGTCAAGGCTTCCGGATGCCTCCCTTGTGGGCATGGGGCTGGCTACCCCTCTCACTACGGTGTACGGAATTATATTTTTTATCATCTGTTTCAGGAGGGCTTCTGGTAACGGTTCACGACGCGGATAAGGTTATTGCACCATTTCTTCAAGGGATTTGACTTGTAAGGACATTGCAGGTATAATAGAAAAAAATGAAATTTGCCTGGCTTGAAAGGGGACTCTTGATGAAGGAACGGAAAAAATCGCTGCAGGAAATATTGTATGTTCTTCTTTTACTGGTAGCAGTAATCGTTTTATTCCGCTGGTATACGGGTGAGAACAGTACACGTATGGAGGAGCGGAATAAAAATTATGCGCTGGATTCGGTGCGGCTTAAGACTGCTCAGATAGATGAGGAGCTTAACAATGCGCTGGATTTAATTAACACATACGCCTATTTTCTGGGAGAAAGCCTGAATGGGCCTGAGGTCACGGTACAGACATTAAAGGATATGGGAGAGAACGCACTGTTTGATACCCTTATTTTTACTGACCGGGAAGGGATCGACCATGGGACAGACGGGCGCGTTGCCGACGTGACGGATCGGGAGTTCTATATTAACGGCATAAAAGGGGAATCTGGTTTATCCATTATATTTGACCCCCATTTATTTGATGAGACTATGGTGTGCTTTTATGCTCCTGTCCGCTGGCAGGGTGAGATCATAGGAGTGCTGCGGGGAGCTTATCTGGCGGAAGAGCATTTACAGAACATGCTTTCTGCCACGTATTTTGGAGAGAAGGCAGAGGTATTTCTGTGCATGCCGGACGGGAGAGTGATCGCAAGCTCTGAGGTGGCAGAGTATAAAGGGAATTTTCTGGATGTCCTGACCCAGACAGGGGTGATTGATGAAAACACGGCAGAGCAGGTGAAGGCTGTGTTTGAGGAAGGAGGAGAGGGGGCTTTCATCAGTGAGTCCCATGGAAATACAGATAATATCTGTGCCATGTATCTTCCCAATAACCCCTATGTGCTTGTGCAGACATTTCCGGAAACCATCACCCAGGAGATGGTACGGGCTGAAAATGCCATAGGACTTCAGCTGGAGCTTTTGATGGTGGGGCTGTTTATCGTCTATATTATTTCCCTGATTATCCGGGCAGGGCAGAGGGAGAAAATCCTGGAGCAGGAAAACAAGGAGATGGGGTATATCATAGACGGTGTCAACACCTTGTTTTCCCGTTTTGCCATGGTGGATCTGGAGGAGGGGACTTATCAGTATCTGGCAGGGACAAGGCCGGCTGACGACAAGGTGGGAGTGAAGGGCAGGTATGATGAGCTGACAGAATATCTGTGCGCCCGCTTTGTAGATGACAGAGACCGGCAGGAGTTTGCCGCGCAGATTACCAAGGAAGCGGTGATCGAGGCTATGGAGGACGAGGATGATCTGCGTTTTGAATGCCATATGCTTCACAA
Organism: uncultured Hungatella sp.; assembly: GCA_910585435.1. GTDB lineage: Bacteria > Bacillota > Clostridia > Lachnospirales > Lachnospiraceae > UBA3402. Next base: position 87,595 of record CAJUEJ010000010.1, read on the forward strand.
CGGCCAGGCAGAATGGGAACATGTGAATATTATCTGCCTGGAACGAAAAGAAGGCCGTGTAAGCAAGGTACTTTTAAGTAAGCAGAATATAACGGATGTAAAAGAAAAAGAACTTCAGATGGAGGCGGAGGTATCCCGGGCAGGCCGCAAGGAGAGGCAGTACAGGATAGCCATCACGTCCAACGCCATCTGCACCTATGATATAAACCTGACAAAGGATTTGATTGAGGAGGACATTATCCGTGAGGTAGACGGACAGCCGGTTTCCTTCCTGAAAGAGGTGGGGCTGGAGATACCCTGTTCGGCCTCTGAGTGGTTTGAGAGGAGAAAACGGTTTATTCTGGAGGAATCTTTGGAGGAGTACTGTACCTCTATTACTGTGGAAAACTTAAGAGAATGCTTTGAGCGGGGCGAAGCAGAGGTGGATGTGGAGTATTGGAGAAGGGATTTTACCGAGGAAAATCTCTGTGTCCGCCAGTCCTTTATCATGACCAGGGATTATGATACCAATGACATTATGGTTATGGTTGTGGTAAAGGATATTACGGAGAGCGTGAAGGCGCAGAGAGAACAGACACAGGCGCTTCAGGATGCACTGATGCAGGCACAGCACGCCAACAAGGCCAAGACCACATTCCTGTCCAATATGTCCCATGACATCCGTACGCCGATGAACGCGATTATCGGCTTTACCACCATCGCTGTCAGCCATATTGACAACAAGGATCAGGTAAAAGACTGCTTACAGAAGGTTCTGTCCTCCAGCAATCATCTGTTAAGCCTGATCAATGATATTCTTGATATGAGCAGGATTGAAAGCGGGAAGGTACAGATTAAGGAGCAGGAGTGTAATATTTCCGAGCTGATGCACAATCTGGTAACTATTATTCAGCCTCAGGTGAAGGCAAAGCAGCTGGAGCTGTTTATCGACACCTTTGAGATTGCCAATGAGGATGTTATGGCAGACTCTCTGAAGCTGAATCAGGTGTTTATCAACCTTCTAAGCAATGCGGTGAAATATACGCCGGCAGGGGGCAGCGTATCCTTCCGGATCATGCAAAAGACCGCCTTCCGCCATGGATACGGGGACTATGTTTTTATTGTCAAGGACAACGGCATAGGTATGTCTGAGGAGTTTGTGAAACACATTTTCGAGCCCTTTGAGCGGGAGATTACGGCTACCCAGTCCGGCATCCAGGGAACCGGCCTTGGCATGGCCATCACCAAAAATATTGTGGAGATGATGAACGGTACCATCCATGTGGAAAGCGAGGTGGGAAAGGGCAGTACGTTTACAGTGGAGATTACCCTGAAGCTGCAGGATGTGGAGAAGGATGCAGCGCAGATAAAGGAGCTGGAAGGACTGAGAGCCCTGGTGGTGGACGACGATTTCCATGTGTGTGACAGCGTAAGCAAGATGTTGAAAAAGATCGGGCTTCGGGCTGAGTGGACCACCTCCGGAAGGGAGGCATCCTACCGGGCGAAGCTGGCCCATGAGGAGGGGGATGCCTACCATACATATATTATAGACTGGCAGATGCCGGAGATGAGCGGAATCGAGACGGCACGAAAAATACGCAGCGTCGTGGGGAAGGATGCACCGATTATCATCCTGACTGCCTATGACTGGACGGATATCGAGAAGGAGGCGAAATCTGCAGGAGTTACTGCGTTCTGCGCCAAGCCCCTGTTTATGTCGGATTTGAAATCTGCGCTTATTGCGGCTAATTGTCTGGGAAATAAGGAGGATGAGGAGGTTGCCGCCTGGAGCCTGGTTGATTTTAAGGGGAAGAGAGTCCTGCTGGTGGAGGACATTGAGCTGAACCGGGAGATTGCGGAAGTGATTCTGGAGGAGGCCGGGTTTGAGGTGGAGTGTGCACCGGACGGGACAGATGCGGTGGCAATGGTAAGAGATTCTAAGGAACACTATTATGATGTGATCCTGATGGATGTGCAGATGCCGATTATGAACGGGTATGAGGCTACCAGGACCATCAGAAATCTGCCCAGGAAGGATGTGAGAACCCTGCCCATTATTGCCATGACGGCCAATGCCATGGAAGAGGATAAGGAGGCGGCGCTGAAAAACGGGATGAATGCCCATCTTTCCAAGCCTATTGATGTGGATATTTTTATACAGGTGCTTAGCAGGTTTGTGAACTAAATGAAAAGAGGCTGCTGCAGAACTGTCAGATTCTGCAGCAGCCTTTTTATATATCAGTAATGATATTTCTTTCTCATGGCTAACACAAACAGGATGGTTACCAGGGCGGCCATCAGCTCTGCGATGACGATGGAACCCCATATGCCGTCGATTCCCCAGATTAGAGGGAAGATGAGGACAGCAGCGATCTGGAAGACCATGGTCCTGAGAAAAGAAATAAGTGCAGATACCAGGCCGTTATTTAAGGCAGTGAAGAAGGAGGAGCCGTAGATGGCAATGCCTGCAAACAAGAAGGAGAAGGAAAAAATAACAAATCCTCTTAAAGTCAGGCTCAAAAGCTCCGGGTCATAGCCTACATAGAGGGTGGCCAGGGGGCGGGCCAGGATTTCTGCAGCGGCCAGCATGGCCACGGAGAGGACGGCGATGATAGTAAGGCTTTTCTTCAGCAGGCTTTTAAGCTCCCGATGGTTTTGGGCTCCATAGTGGTAGCCGATGACCGGGGCGGTGCCTACAGAGTAGCCGATAAAGGCGGCCAGGAAAATCATGTTGACATACATCAGGACACCGTATGCAGCGACACCGTCTTCGCCTGCATAGGCGATAAGCTGGGCATTGTACAGCATGCTTACAAGGGACATGGAGATGTTGGACATTAACTCGGAAGATCCGTTGGTGCAGGCTTTAAAGATGGCCCGGCCGTCGTATCTGGTTTTCGTCAGCCTCAGTAAGCTTTTGTTGGGACGGAAAAAATAAAACAGGGGGATGATGCCGCCTACAATCTGGCTGAAGGCGGTTGCCGCCGCGGCTCCCGGAAGGCCCAGGGAGAATACGGCTACCAGCAGGGCGTCCAGCACCATGTTGGTGACGCCGGATGCCACTGTGACTGCCAGCCCCAGCTGAGGCTTTCCGGCAGTTACAAAAAAGCTTTGAAATTCATACTGCAGGAGGAAAGCAGGAAGGGCCAGAAGAATGATTCTTCCATATATGACGCAGTCCTCCAGCATGGTATCCTGTGCGCCTAACAGGACGGCCACCGGGCGGATAAAAGCAAAGCCGGCCGCGGCGATGATGATACCGCAGAGGATGGACACATAGATAAAGAGGGAGAACAGGCTGTGGGCCTTCTGGTCGTCTCCTTCTCCCATGGTCTTGGAGATCAGGGCACTTCCTCCTGTGCCGAACATAAACCCTGCGGCGCCAAGAATCATTAAAAAGGGCATGATGAAATTGACCGCGGCAAACGGGGTTTTCCCCACAAAGTTTGAGACAAAAAAGCCGTCTACCACGCCGTAAATGGAGGTAAAAATCATCATGAAGATGGAGGGCAATGTAAAGTGCAGCAGTTTCTTGTATGTGAAATGATCGGATAATTGAATGTTCATAGTGTTCTCTACTCTCTCCTTTTGTACCAATGTGTAATGAATGCAGCCACAGCAGGGGTCAGATCCTTCATATTCCAGTCTGTTGTATTGACCGTAAGATGGTAGGTGCCGCATCTGCCCCATGGGCTGCTTGTGAGTATCTCCCGTGTGGCGGCACGGTTTTTATCGATCCGGCGGATGCTTTGTTCCAGCTCTTTGGGAGACAGATTCTCTCCTTCAGAGGCCCGCTCCATACACCGGCGGATCCGGGCATCCATGTCTGCACAGACGAAGATATTGAAGGGATGCTCTTCTTGTAAGATAACATCTGCGTTGCGGCCTACGATGACGCAATCCTTTTTGTTCTTTGCGATAGCCTCGATGACCCGCTTCTGTTCCAGCAGCAGGCTGGTCTGGGCGGACTGAAGAGACGAGACGCCGAAAAGAGAGCGGCGGAAGGTCAGAGGAACGCTCTGCCATGTGCGGCTGTCCAGGGTCCGCTCAACATAGGCCTCCTTAAGGCCCTGCTTCTGTGCAATAGCAGTGATGATTTCTTTATCGTAATAGTCAAACTGCAGTTCATCGGCAAGCCGTCTTCCCAGTTCCCGGCCGCCACTGCCAAACTGCCGGCTGATGGTGATTATTTTCATAGTTTCTGTCACTCCTTTTACCTCAAAAATTATGTAACCTTCAGGGAATCGAAGGCGATGAGTGGGGATTATAATATGAATCAGAGGGAATGTCAAGGCAAAACCAAACTTTATATGGGGCATATGCCATAGCGCAGAAGCCGGGGGGTGGATCGTAAAGGGGCTGAATAGTTACAAAAAAAGCTGGAAGAATGGGGTATGGTGTGATAAAATGAAAAGACAGGAAAAGCGAAGGAATATAAGTTCCGCAAAAGAGCCAAGAAGCAAGGGAGAGAAAAGGTGACATGAAGGACAAGGAAAATGTAAAAAATATTATTATAGGAGCAGCAGTCCTTATTATTTTTGCATTGGTACTGGTACTGCTTGCCAGGATCCAGAAGGAAGGGGAAAAGAATGAGGACTGGCGGGTGGAAGGCCAGGTTGTAAAGAGAGAGGTTGTCACACGGGATGATGAGGAAAACGGGACGGAGAAGGTGTATCTCATTGACTGTGAGGATGAAAACGGCGTTGTCCATACATTTGAATTGACCGACAGGGCGCTGGAGGGGAATATCGGGGCGGCCCAGGCCTTCAGGGAGATAGAAACAGGAAAGGCCTACCGGTTCAAGGTAGGCTGGCATGAGAAACGGGTGATGGAAAAGCCAGGATACTACCCCAGTATCTATGGAGCTGCTTCCCTTGTGGAATTTAACCTGGAAGTAGCCGGGGAGAAGACAGAGGCTTCTCTGGACATGGCGGATGCGTCAGAGAAGGAAAGGGACAGAGGATCTGCAGGCGCCGGACAGCAGCCAGGAAGCAAAGAACCGACAGGGGCCGGAGACACCACAGGCAGCAGGGAGACGACAGAAGGGTCGGATACCCAGGGCGGGAGAGGGACGACAGCAGCCCCGGAGGCTTCAGGCAGCAGAGGAATGGCAGCAGGGGCAGATATCTCAGACAGACTGGAGTCAGCCACAGCTCAGGATAAAGAGGAACAGGAAAGTCCTGCCAAATTGGAAATCGGAGGAATCAAGATTGAGCCGGTGGAAGAAACTATAGATGAAGAGTTGCTTGAAAGCCTGGAGGAACGGATAAAAGAAGATCTGGAGGAGAGTATCCGGGCAGAGCTGGAGGAAAGCTTTGATGTGGAGCGCAAATCCCTTCAGAAGGAGATCGAGAATCTGCAGGAGAGGCTGAGATAAGGATCCGGGACAGAACGAAGGGCTGCATAGATTGTAAAAGGAGAAGTTATATGCTTACATTAGAAAATTTATCGTTTGGCGTACAGGAAGAAAAGGGTGAAAAGGAAATCATCCGCAACCTGAACCTGACTATAGGCGACCATAAATTTGTGGTGATTACCGGGCCTAACGGAGGCGGCAAGTCTACGCTTGCCAAACTTATTGCAGGAATTGAAATGCCTACGGAAGGGAAGATCACGCTGGACGGGGAGGACATCACAGAGAAGGGAATTACGGAGCGGGCCAATGCAGGCATCAGCTATGCATTCCAGCAGCCGGTGCGCTTTAAAGGCGTACAGGTGCTGGATCTGATCCGGCTGGCAGCCAGGAAGAAGCTGTCTGTGGCAGATTCCTGTCAGTATTTGTCAGAGGTAGGGCTGTGCGCCAAGGATTACATTAACCGGGAAGTCAATGCCAGCCTGTCAGGAGGTGAGCTAAAGAGGATCGAGATCGCCACGGTTCTTGCCAGAGGGACCAGGCTGTCTGTATTTGACGAGCCGGAGGCCGGGATCGATCTGTGGAGCTTCCAGAATCTTATTGCAGTGTTTGAGCGGATGCGGGAGACGACGAAAGGCACCGTGCTGATTATTTCCCATCAGGAGCGGATCTTGAATATTGCAGATGAGATTGTGGTGATTAAGGACGGGCAGATTGCCAGCCAGGGAACCAGGGAGCAGATTCTTCCAGGGCTTTTAGGGACCACGTCGGCAGTGGACGCCTGCAGCAAGTTTTATAAGGGGGAACGATAAGATGGCAGATTTTGCAAATATAGATAAGATTCAGCTTCGTCTTCTGGAGGAGGTGGCGGATCTCCATGAGGTTCCGGCAGGGGCCTTCAATATCCGGGCCAACGGACAGCTGGCCCAGAGAGTGAACTCAGCCAACATTGAGATTGTCTCAAAGGAGGACGGCACCGGGATCGATATCCACATTAAGCCGGGAACCAGGAAAGAAAGCGTCCATATTCCGGTGGTTTTAAGCCAAAGCGGCATAAAAGAGATGGTATACAATGATTTCTATATCGGGGATGACGCGGACGTGGTCATCGTGGCAGGCTGCGGCATCCACAACGGCGGCGATGCGGATTCCAAGCATGATGGGCTTCACCGGTTTTTTGTGGGAAAGAATGCCAAGGTTAAATATGTGGAGAAGCATTACGGGGCAGGAGACGGCAGGGGAAAGCGGATCATGAACCCGGCCACGGAAGTCACCATGGAGGAGAACAGCTACATGGAGATGGAGATGGTACAGATAAAGGGGGTGGATTCCACCAAGAGAAGCACCAGGGCGGACCTGGCGGCAGGGGCCAAGCTGGTTATAAGAGAGCGTCTTCTGACCCATGGAACCCAGTATGCGGAAAGCGGGTTCGTGGTGAATCTCAATGGGGCGGATTCCAGCACCAACGTGATCTCCCGGTCTGTGGCCAAGGAGGAATCCAGCCAGCTGTTTATCGCGGAAATCAACGGCAATGCCAGATGTGCAGGCCACTCGGAGTGCGACGCCATCATCATGGACAACGCAAAAATCAGCGCCATCCCCAAGATTACTGCCAATGATGTGGATGCTGCGCTGATTCATGAGGCGGCCATCGGCAAGATCGCAGGGGAGCAGATTATAAAGCTTATGACCCTGGGGCTTACAGAGGCCGAGGCGGAAGCCCAGATTGTGGACGGATTTTTGAAATAGCCTACCGCAGCTTCCTGGAAAGCATATCCGGGTTGGAGGCATAGGTCAATGCAGTCTCCCGGGTGATGGTGCCTTCCTTATAAAGATTTGCCAGGCTGGAATCCATGGATATCATGTCCTGGCCTGAGGAGGAGTAGATAATCCCGTCGATCTGAGGAATCTTGTTGTCCCGGATCATATTGCGGATCGCTGGTGTGACGGTCATGATCTCAAAGGCCGGAACCAGCGTTCCATGTACTGTGGGAACCAGATGCTGGGATACCACTGCCTGAAGAACCATGGAAAGCTGCACCGCAATCTGGCGCTGCTGGCTGGGCGGGAACACGTCGATGATCCGGTCGATGGTGTTGGCGCTGCCGATGGTGTGAAGGGTGGAGAAAATCAGGTGTCCGGTCTCCGCGGCGGTCATGGCAATCTGTATAGTCTCATAATCCCGCATCTCACCGAGAAGAATCACGTCAGGGCTCTGCCTTAAGACGGCCCGGAGGGCAGATACATAGCTTTCCGTATCCACATTGATTTCTCTCTGGCTGATGATGCTTTTTTTGTGCTGGTGCAAAAACTCCAGAGGATCCTCCAGGGTGACGATGTGTTTCTCAAAATTCCGGTTGATGTCATCGATCATACAGGCCAGGGTAGTGGATTTGCCGCTTCCGGCGGAGCCTGTCACCAGCACCAGGCCTTTGGAAAAACGGTCCAGCGCCATAACATTTTCAGGGATCCCCAGGGCAGCAGGATCCGGAAGGGAAAAGGTGATGATCCGGATCACGGCGGAGAGGGATCCTCTCTGTTTGTATGCGCTGATTCGGAAGCGGGACATTCCCGGGATGGCAAAGGAGAAATCGTCATCCCCGGTTTCCAGCAGCTGATCCATGGAACGGCCTTTTGTAAGCCCGTAAATCTCTGTGATAATCTGTCTGGTATCATCGGGAAGAAGCCGTGTCTCATCGGTCTGCACGATTTTATTGTTGATCCGCATAGATGCCGGCCGTCCCGCCAGAATAAAGAGATCAGAGGCCACGCTGTCAGCCTGCCTTACGGCGGCATCCAGTTTTCTGGTATCCTGGCTTAAGGTGTGGGCTTTTACAAACACCTGAAGGCACAGGGCGCTTATAAGAGAAAAGAACAGGATGGCAAGGATGATTTCCATCAGAAGCAGGCCGGATCGGCTGGAGGAATCTGATTTCATGGGACACTCCTTTCTGCGGCAATCAGGGAGGCTGTCTCCCCCCGGCTGTCAGCCGTCGTAAAATGATAGAGGCCATCGCCTAAAGCCTCTATGGACAGGGAGGAGACTGCTGTAATATCTCTTCCGTCCTTTAAAGAAAAGGCTGTGCTGTCCTTGACAAACAGCTCCTTTAACATCCCTTCCTGCTCATAGATGTAGGTGGTGCAGGCAGTCCCTTCATAGTCCATGGATATGGACAGACAGTCTGTATTTTCAATGGACACAACCTTCAGGGCCCCTTTTGCATCGGTCTGCCGTAGCTTTTCTGAGATATATGCAAGGGCGGCGCTTCTGTGTGGATGTTCGGGAAAGGGAGGGGCAGGTCGGTCCGGCTCCGGCACTTTAAGGGACAATACCCCTCAGGTTCTGACTCCCCAGGCTTCCGGGACTGTGGTATACGGAAATGACTATATAGATATCGATGCCTCCCACACAGAGGAAGGCTATTTTATGGTGAAATATAAGGGGGACAACGAGAAGGTAAAGCTGCGGATGGCCGGGCCGGGTGGGGAGGAGTACTATTACCTGCTGTCTGATTCCGGAGAATACGAGACATTTCCCCTTCCCTGCGGAAGCGGGGACTACCAGGTTCAGATCCTGGAAAATATAACAGGGGACAATTATGCCATCGCCTGCTCGGCGGATTTGCAGGTATCTGTCGGGGATGAGCTGCGGCCTTTTCTCTACCCCAACCAGTATGTAAATTTCAGCCCGGACAGCCAGGCTGTGGCGAAGGGAAAGGAGCTGGCAGAGAATACATATTCGGAGCTGGATGTGATTACAAATGTATACCACTACGTCATCGGGGAGATCACTTACGACGAGGAGAAGGCCCGGAATGTGGCTTACGGATATCTTCCGGTGATTGATGAGACCCTGTCTTCCGGAAAGGGAATCTGTTTTGACTATGCGGCCCTTATGAGCGCCATGCTCCGCTCTCAGGGAATTCCCACCAAGCTGGAGATCGGGTATGCAGGGGAGGCATATCACGCCTGGATCAGCACCTATATCGCCGAGATAGGATGGGTGGACAAGATCATCGAATTTGACGGAACCTCCTGGGTGCTGATGGATCCCACCCTGGGAGCCAACAACGACAGGGCGTCGGTGGCTGCCTATATCGGGGACGGATCCAAATATATGGTTAAATATTCTTACTGACGTGCATCCCCCGGAGGGGTTACAGGCCCCCTTTCATTCATGGCGGCGCCTGACGGCAGGCATGGGGATTTAGTGACAGAGTCGGAGCGTTTAACAAATAACCATAAAATATATTAAATATATTTAAATTAAATAAAAATGGCAGAAAGCCGGATATCTTATGCTTTATAAAGTTTTTATAAAACCAGAGGTAGCCGGTTTTTGTTTTTTTTAAGAACAATCGGTCGACATGTAGACTTTTGGATGCCTGGGGGGGATATAATACAACCTGAGAAAATGGAACAGCCATGAAAACATTTTGACTTGTTTTGAAATTTTAAAGTTTTAACATGTGGGTGTATATATGAGTGAGAGAAAAATCATAGATGTGCATGCCCATATTGTTCCGGAGGTGGACGATGGGGCCCGCAGCATAAAGGAGTCCTGTCGTCTATTAAGTTTGGCCGCAGGCCAGGGAATCAGAGAAGTCATCGCCACGCCTCACAGTTTCAGAGGGAAACGTGTGGAGGAGCTGAAAGCAGTGACAGAACAGATACAGAAGGAGATGCGGTATCTGTATCCGGATTTTACCCTGCATCTGGGGCAGGAAAATTTCTACCGCGAGGAGCTGCCTGCCCGCTTAAGGGAGGGGAAGGCGCTTACCATGACAGACAGCCGGTATGTCCTGGTGGAATTTGATCCTGGGGTTACCTATGACGCCTTATACCGGGGGATCCACACTCTGTCTTCCATCGGATACCTTCCGGTTCTGGCCCACGTGGAGCGATACCGGTGCATGCGCCGGGAAGAGAGGATGGAGGAGCTGACAGACAAAGGATGTTTTCTACAGATGAATTATAAAGGCCTTCAGGGCAGATGGTATAACAAGAATGTCCGCTGGTGCCGCAGGCAGGTGACAGAAGGCAGGATCCATCTGCTGGGAACGGATATGCACCGGACTGATTTCAGGCCGCCAGTGATTACAGAGGCTCTGGGGTGGCTGGAAAGCCATGTGGACGGGGAACAGCTGGATGCCATGACCCGTGAAAATCCCTTAAAGCTTATATGCTACAAGAACAAAGATGAAGTACACCAGGAGAAGTAAGTATGGAAAAGAAGCGCAACACCAGTACATATAATGACGACGAAATCGATTTGCTGGAACTGTTTATGGTTCTGAAGCGGAAGCTGTGGCTCATACTTATCATGGCTTTCTTAGGAGGAGGCATAGCAGGGGCATTTAGCAAATTCGTACTGATTCCCCAGTACAATTCCAGCGCCATGCTCTACATTCTTTCCAAGGAGACCACCCTTACGTCTCTGGCGGATCTGCAGATAGGAAGCCAGTTAACCAAAGATTATACGGTGATCGTAACCAGCCGTCCGGTTCTGGAGGAGGTTATCAGCCGCCTGAATCTGGATATTACATACAAGGAACTGAGAGAAAAAATAACCATCGACAATCCGAAAGATACCCGAATCCTTACGCTGACGGTTCAGGATCCGGATCCCATGCTGGCAAAGCTGATCGTGGATCAGGTGGCTGCCACGGCCTCTGATTACATCGGCGACATCATGGAGATGGTTCCGCCCAAGCTGATTGAAGACGGAGAGGCAGCCGTCTATCCCGTCAGCCCCAACAACAAGAAAAACGCCCTTTTAGGCGCTGTTGCAGGTGCAGGCCTGATCTGCGGCCTGATTACCATAGGATTTATCTTAAATGACACGGTGCAGACAGAAGAGGACGTGGAGAAATATCTGAACCTGACGGTTCTGGCATCCGTGCCGGAGCGGGGAGGAAAGAGCAAAAAGGGAAAGAAGGATAAAAAGAAGGGGTCGGAAAAAGAAAAGTCCGGCGGCAAATCTCCTGGAAGATCCAGAAAGAAACAGGGGAAGGGAGAGAAATAGATGAGCAGTCAGGTATTGACCTTAAAGAAAAATGAGGAAGAGGATTACAATTTTGAGGAGGCCATAAAAACCCTCCGGACCAACCTTCAGTTCTGCGGAAAAAGCATCCGTGTAGTCATGTTTACCAACTCTCTCCCAGATGCAGGAAAAAGCGAGATTTCCTTCTGCCTGGCACGGTCTCTGGCCCAGATTGGCAAAAAGACCCTTCTGGTGGATGCGGATATCCGCAAATCCGAGCTGATAACACGCTGTGAGGCGGAACATGATATCTGCGGCCTGTCCGAGTATTTAAGCGGCCAGAGGACCTACGGAGATATTATCTACCAGACAAGCGAAGAGAATATGGACATTATTTTAGCCGGCCCCTATTCTCCCAACCCGGCGGAGCTTCTGGAAGAGGATCTGTTTGAAAAATTATTCCAGGCGGTCAGGATGTCCTATGACTATGTGATTGTAGACACCCCGCCTATGGCCAAGGTGATAGACGGGGCCATAGCGGCCAGGCAGTGTGACGGGGCGGTGATTGTGATAGAAAGCGGGACGGTCAGCTACCATCTGGAGCAGAGGACCAAGGAGCAGCTGGAAAAGGCAGGCTGCAGAATCCTGGGAACCGTGCTGAATAAAGTGGATATCCGCAGCAAAGGGTATTATGGAAAATACGGGAAGTACGGAAAGTATGGGAAATACGGCAGATACGACGAAGGCTACGGCGCAGAGCGAGGGAAAAAGTAAACCTGCATGTGCCCGGCAGTGGACATACCGCCGCACAGAAAAGTCAGGCGGGCACATTGGGCATACCTGAATGGATGCCGCCTAATCGGCGGCGGGGCTTAAAGCAAGCCTGCATGTGCCCGGCAGCAGGGTTTAAAGTAAGAGGATGAGGTAAGAGACATGGAGCGGAGCAGGAGACGGAGAAAAAAGTTTATTCTTTTGTTGACGGCAGCAGGAATTGTCTGTACAGCCGTATTTGCTTATGTGACAGTTCGCCTTTATGAAAAAAGGAAGGAAACAGAGGCCCTGATTGGGGCAAGAAAGTATGTACAGTCTGAAGAGAGCCATCGGTTTCAGAGCGAGACCATTGAATATCAGGGGAAGACCTATCGCCGCAACAGCTATGTAAAAGCCATTCTCTGTATGGGGGTGGATCGGAAGGGAAGCATGCTTGATACCACCACCTATACCTTCGGCGGCAGGCAGACGGCATTTTTGTGATTGCCCAGGACACCACCAGAAATACTATAAAAATCCTGGTTGTGCCCAGAGATTCTATGACAGAGATTACCATGACTGATTTAAGCGGCAATGTGCTGGGAACCGACATTCAGCACCTGACACTGGCCTATGCCTACGGCGACGGGAGTTATTGGAACCGGAGCAGGTGTTGCCGGGGCTGCAGGAGCAGCTGGTGCAGCCGGCGCCGGCGGAGCGAATGCAGCAGGCTCGGGTCTGGTATCCAAGTTTATCAGATTCCTGAAAGGTCTGGGACGGAAGTAACAGAAATCCTTAGGGAGTCTGGCACGAAAAGGTGCCGGATACAGAGTGCAGCGGACGGGAAAGCCTCATTGCCGCCTTCGGGCCACGGCCCGGGGAATAAAGTGAGGCATTCCTGCCTCATAAAAGGTATGGTAACAGGCGGTTATGAAAAAAAGAAATATTGATATGATAAAAGGTTTTGCCATGGTCTTAAGCGCCGGCCTGATACTGGGCTGCGTGACCGGAGTGGTATGGATGGGCGGAGAGGACGTCCAGGCCGGCCGGGGGACAGACGTGGTCAGCCAGGAGGAGCCGGGACCGGGCGGTGCGGCAGAAGCAGCGGATGACAGCGAAGTTGCTGCCGGACAGGAGATTTCTGTCAGCGGCGCGGCAGTAGAGAGTCAGACAGCTCCGGAAGGATTAACAAACGAAAAGACGAAAGAAAAAATAGAGAGGAACGAAGACGGCAGGCTGGAATTCAGCGTTGCCGGAAACGAGGAAGCGCTGGCAGGGCTTCCAAAAGAAGTTCTTGCCCAGATAGAAGGTATAAATGCAGGAGAACCATTAAGAGATGTAATTGATTCCGTGGAACTGGAGGATTGCTATGCTTTGGTTGCCACATACAACATTGTGGCCAGAGATCCGGAAAGCAAGGAAGAAAAGACGGGAAAAGACAGCCTGACACTGTATATCCCCAATCTGCTGAAGGGATTATCCGATGTATCCGCATTATTTTATGACAAGGCGGAGGGAGAATGGCGGATTATACCGGCAGAAAAGGTGGACACAGACGCCAAGACCGTGACAGTAACCCTGACCGGTTCCGGGATAATGACTGTTATCTACAGACGGAAGTGACATAATGATAAAGATTTGAATTGGCAGTTTCACAATCGGCATCGTTTTGACTAGTTGGCAAGTGGCACATAGCGGTATGGGCCGGTGTGTATTGTACGAGGGGGAGAGAGTATGTACCGTAAATCAAGCATTGGATGGGCGAAGCACTTTGATTTTATGCTGCTGGATCTGATATGTCTGCAGGCTGCCTATATCAGTGCGTACTATATATGGCATGCAGGTAACTCTCCTTTGAACAGTCCCTTGTACCGCAATATGATACTGGTATTTTTCTTCTGTCAGATGTCAATCAGCCTTTTTAACGACAGCTTTAAAAACATTTTAAAGCGAGGATATTTTCAGGAGTTTTCCGCCACATTCCGTCATGTGCTTCTGACGGTTTTGTTGTCAACCCTGTACCTATTCATGACCCAGACGGCAGGGATGTATTCAAGAACCGTCATGATCATCACGGCAGAAATTTATTTTTTTGCCACTTACATAGTCAGATGCCTGTGGAAGGACTTCCTGAGAAGAAAAGGGGCAAGTGAAAACGGAACACGGTCCCTGGTAGTGCTGACAACCGAAGAGATGGCAGCCGATGTAATACAGGGATTGAAAAAGAACGATTTCAGCGGACTGCGCCTCATAGGCATCGCTCTGATGGAGGAAGGCTCAAAGGCCAAAATCGGAAGCCGGATAGACGGAATCCCAGTGGTGGCTGATGCCGGCACTATCGTAGATTACGCCTGCCGGGAATGGGTGGATGAGGTACTGTTCTCCCTGCCCAGAGAAGTATCCCTGTCAGAAAAAATCTATGACGAGCTGGTGGAGATGGGCGTAACCGTCCACCTGCGCATCCTGCGGGCCATGCAGATGGAAGTAAACGGTAAATAGTATGTACCTATCCAAAACAGGAGCAAACCTGTATAATACAAACAGATTTGCTCCTGTCTTATTTCACTTCTTCTTTACTGAGCTTTCTGCAGTTCGCGGGAAGGGTCGGTGACCAGGGGAGCAGGCCCTCTAAAAACTTTCGTTCTGTATCATCCAAATGTTTTGGTATCTCAGTGAGCAGATATTCAAAGTAATCATAGGGCTTCAGATTGTTTGCCTTTGCTGTTTCTGCAATGCTGTAGATAATCGCACTGGATTTGGCCCCGGCAACTGTATCAATCATGACCCAATTCTTTTCCCTATACAGAATCCACGGATTGACTGTTCCGCGGCATTATTATCCATGGGGACTTCCCCATCATCCAGGAATACCTTCAGGTATTTCTCCTGATTAAGTGAATATTGGAAACCTTCCCAGGTCTTACTTTTCTGTGGCACTTTTGAGAGGTTTTCACGTACCCATGTGAAATAAGCCTCCACCAATGGCCTGACACTCAGCTGGCGGCGGTCCCTGCGCTTATCAGGAGGAAGATCCTTTAGCAGTTTCTCTTCCCGGTATATCGACTGGATCATGGTTAAGGCAAGATATGCACGGCTGTCCTTCTGCTTTGTTCCTGGCAACGCTTTTACTGCTTCATCATATCTGCGCCTTGCATGGGACCAGCATCCTGCGATCTTCAGATCCTCCCGTTCATTTTCGATGGTATGGTAGACCTGATATCCATCTGTTATGCATATACCACGGAAATCCTTTAGAAATTTTCTGGGATGGCTGGCATTGCGTGTTTTCTGGTATTCATACAGCACAATCTGGCGGTCTGTATAAATCTGGCCGGTTCGGTATACCCACATATAGCTTTTATTTCCGAAAGGGCGGCCATCTTTATTTACCACTACTGGGGTCTCGTCTGCCTGCAGCACATGGTAGCCATACATCTTTTCATGCAGATAATCATAGAGGACTGCAAGATAACGGTCTGCACACTGGATCGTCCAGTTTGCCATGTTCTGCCTGGAAATATGCAGTCCATAACGTTCAAACTCCTGCTCCTGGCGGTAAAGCGGCACTGCATTGACATATTTCGCATTCATCACGGCCGCTTCCAGAGAAGGTGAAACGAGGCTTCCCTTCAACAAACTCTGTGGATGGGGGGCTCTGACGATCTCATCTGTCTTTTTTCCGGCATATACCTTTACATGATGCTCTTCCACTTCTACTTTTGCTGGAGTAAAGCCATATCTGCGATACACTTCGTCTGGAAGCTGCTTAAAGCCTTCTTTCCCAAACCGGGCTTCCAGTTCCTCCTGTGTCATGCAATGTTCAATCACAACGACCGGAAGGCCCTCCAGATCCTCTTCCCGCTTTCCCTGTTTCTTTTTCGGCCTCCGGCGAGATACAGCTTCGTTCTCTTCGGCGGACTCTTCGGCTGCAACAGCCTCTGACTCATTAAAGAATACCACCTTCCCATCGACTTCCATAAAAGAAATCGGATCTTCTGTTTCATGCCTCTCCGTTGATCTGCCAAAACGATGCCTTTTTAAATCCGATACCTGTTCTAATACCAGTTGAAGTGTGTGATCCATATTTTCCAGCTGCTCCTGCTGAGACAGAAACAGCTGAATGATCATCTCCTTATCAAGGCTCTTCAGTTTTTCCTGTGTATATTTGAAAGCCATACTGCTTCCTCCTGGTATTTTGTATCTCCAGTATACCAGAAATCCGCGATTCTTGCGAATCAGATTTTTATCTCTATTCGTCATAATGCCTATGCTTTTGGCAGCGGATCTGCCTTTTATTGGATTGCTTTTTTTACGGCAGCTAAAAATGATCCCGATGTAGATATGAAACCTCTAAGCTGCCTTTCAGACCTATAGATCCGGCTGTATATCGCCAAAGCGTGGGGAATCTCCCAGGCAAAGAAAGTGTCTGAAAATTTCTCTGTTTTGCACAAATCATCCCATATATTCTGGAGGTTCCACCGGCCTGACGGACTTCTTTGGGGCAATCGTGAGTCCCTCCATTAACCATCGGAATTGCTGCGGTGTTAAGGAGCGGACCTCCTCCGGGCTGCGCGGCCATTGGAAACGGCTTTCTGATAGTCTCTTATATAATAAGAGCCAGCCATCACCCTCCCATACCAGTCCTTTGATCCGGTCTGTGCGTCGTCCGCAGAAAAGGTAGAGGGTATCCCGGACATACGGCTGCTTCCCGGTCTGCGATTCAATAAACGCCGCCAGCCGATCCATTCCAGAACGTAGATCTGTGTAACCCTGTCGCAAGGAAAATGCGCTGTGCATCCTGGGCCAGACGCCTCATCATAACCGCTTCATGACCCGGGGCAGCTCCAGCAGAGTTTCTGATTGAAAATCCTGTGGTATAAACAGCTTCATTCCCTGGCAGGAGATCATAAATTTGCCATTAAAAGCAGAGGAAGAATACGGCTGGCAGGAAGGCCTGAGAGGACGGGGGACTTCTGCAAATGCCGCCATGGATTCCAGATTTGCTTTACCCATAAGGGTTCACTCCTTTCGTTGATACTTTGTTCCAAATATAGCAAATCTGCTCGGCAATTGCACTACATCATTTTTTGAGGCACTTACCATTTTTATGAGAAAATCGCTCAAAAGAAGTATGCTGAAGCCACTTTACGAAGCAGGCCGAGAAAACTCTTATGGTATCGGCATTGATTTCACAAAGACTGTAGTCGTTAATGATGAGAAGTATGTTGGTGAAGATGCATTAATCAATAATAAAGAATACATTGAGAACAAGCGGTAAGGATATTGTTTAATATTTGTGTTGACACAATTATAAGAACATAAAGGTAATAATTTTTTAAAAATATAATAACTATCAATTGAATTCTATACTGGATTGAATTAGTTACTATCATAAGCATACTTGTAATATCTATTCGCTGATAATCAAGATTATGACCAAATACCGGGAAATCCTAAGATTAAAGAGCTTAGGATTCAGTGAGCGGAATATCGCTTTATCGGTTCCGTGTTCACGCAACACAATGTCCAAAGTGCTCAAACGCGCCGAGGAGAAAGGAATTTCCTGGCCGTTGCCTGAGGGCATAACGGATGGGGATCTGGAAAGACAGTTATCCTCATCGGTGCCATCCGCTTCATCCAGGCGAATGCCGGATTATGCCTGCATCCGTAAGGAGCTTCTAAAGAACGGCGTCTCAAAGAAGCTCTTGTGGACTGAATACATGGAGGACTGCCGTCAGGCTGGGGAAGAGCCCCTCATGTATTCCCAGTTCTGCTATTACCTCCAGCAGGAAGAAAACAAGCGTCATGCCACCATGCACATCAACCGTAAGCCCGCGGAGCAGGTCGAAGTTGACTGGGCAGGTGATACCGCAGAACTTGTTGATCTCTACTCTGGCGAAGTCGTACAGGCCTATATTTTTGTTGGTGTGATGACATACAGCCAGTATGCATACGTGGAGGCGTTTTCTGACGAGAAGCAGTAGTCATGGATTGATGCCCATGTCCATATGTATGAATATTTCGGTGGTGTCGCCAAAATCCTTGTACCGGATAACTGTAAAACAGCAGTCATCCATAGCGGCGGCTGGAAAGACCAGCGAATCAACGCTGTCTACCATGAGATGGCAGAACACTACGGGACGGCAATCATTCCGGCCCGTGTCCGTGCCCCGAAGGACAAGCCAAATGCCGAAGGATCTGTGGGAAGTATTTCAACATGGATCATTGCTGCCCTGCGCAAAGAACAGTTCTTTACGATCGCTGAGTTGAATGCGGCGATCAAAGTGAAGCTGGAAGAATTCAATCAACGCCCTTTCCAAAAGAAAGAGGGCAGCCGGTATGAACTGGCGGAATGGAAACAAGCCACCGTTCAGTTCAATTATCACATATCCGTGGACGGAATGCTATACTCAATTCCATACGAATACATCGGCAAGAAGGTCGATGTACGGATAACAGGTACAGTCATTGAAGTCTTCTATAACCAGAACTGTATCGCCTCCCACAGGCGCTTATACGGCCGCAAAAAGCAGTACAGCACTGTTACGGTACATATGTCAAAGGATCATCAGTTCTATCTCGAATGGAATGGTGACTGCTTCCGTAAGTGGGCGGAAAGGATAGGTGAAAATACCGCAAAAGTCATAGATGCGATTCTCCGTTCCAAACGGGTGGAACAACAGTCCTATAGAGCCTGCATGGGGCTTTTAAAGCTTGCAGACAAGCATTCGCCTGCAAAGCTGGAGGAAGCCTGCAGGACAGCCCTCTCATACACGCA
The DNA here is from genome assembly GCA_910585435.1 of uncultured Hungatella sp. Classification (GTDB taxonomy): domain Bacteria; phylum Bacillota; class Clostridia; order Lachnospirales; family Lachnospiraceae; genus UBA3402. Next base: position 106,438 of record CAJUEJ010000010.1, read on the forward strand.
GAGCCCAAGCTACAAGAGCATCAGCAACATACTGGCGGCTTCCCAAAAGGATCATCCTGATGCACCAGATAGTAATGATGCCACCCACAACAACAGCCACGGCATTACAAGAGGTGCCGGTTATTATAGGAGAACACGTTCATGACAAATCAGGCAACGATCGATAAACTTTTGGAAATGAGGCTTACTACCATGGCAGATGCCTTCCGGGCGCAAATGTCCGATTCCTCCATGTGGGAAGTATATGGTCTGAAAAAGTCTGAATGTATGTAATTGTAAAGGTTCGAATTTATAGGTGGCTCATGCTTGTCCGGACGAGTGGCTCACGCCACACCGGACAGGTGGCTCCGCCGCACCAGAATATTCAATGTATGAGTGTCAGAGCTTTATTGAAGGCTTGAAGGTCGGGGCAAGGCTTGTGATGGAGCTGTGGGAAGATTAAACACATGGCAGAATGGAATTGATGAGACCATGAGAAAATGAAGAACACCCCTCTGTGGGAAAAGCTCGGATGATTGAGCTTCACCTGCAGAAGGGTATTTTTGTGCCTGTGTGATTACTCACGCTTTGATATATTTTTGAAGCCTGCTGTTTGGCTTGTCTGGAATAGTTTGTTTAATCAAGTTCTCATTAAGCATCGGCTTGATTATATTTTTTCTAAAATATTCTGTAGTTTTAATGCCACAAAAGCCCTGCATTTCCCGGCGACTTTTTGGTACAGAGCAAAAGTCAAGAAGAGAAGCTAATCTATCAGGCTCAAGTTTGACTTGCGTACCGACTTGCGGAGTCACTTGCGTACTGATTTGCGTGGTGGAAGGTACGGAAGTCGATGCTTTCTGATTTTCCACCCACTTCTGATTTTTAATCATCGCATACACCATGAATTCCACTGTCCGGTATTCCGGATCTGACAGTCCGGCTGCTTCCATCTCCCGGAACATTCGGTCAACGCCTTCACCAAACTCTTTGACGTATTCATACTCATGCAGGAATTCAAAAATCTTCGGATTCCGGGAAAAGTGGATTTAACGGATATTACTTGTGCGAACCAGGCCAGGAAGCATACCGGGACTTTCCACAGTCAGATGGTCATCAAACATTTTGAACTGAATATCTGTTCTAGCGATACTGTAGTCACGATGTCCGATAGCATTCACGATCAACTCAGTCCAGCAAAATTTCGGAAGCTCCGGTATGGTAACGAAGCGTCCGTCTTGTCCCAGGAAAGAGTGTTCTTTAATCTGGCCTTTTACAAATTCTGTGGACTTGCGTACCATATCCAAAATCTTCCCATTGAAAACCACATCTTTGACCACATTCATTTCTGTGCCGAATTTGGCTTCCGTGCCTTCATAGCGGATAAAGCGTACCCGTGCGCGCTGGAAGAATCGTTGCGGGTTTTTGCCAAAGAGCAGGATAGCCGCGCCGCTGATTTCTTCCTGCCCGTTTCTGGTTGTAATGAAATCTTTGTTGCTCCGCAGGTATTCCAATGCGGACCTCCCATAGCCAATTTTCTCAATGTAGCTTTCCACAAAATCCAGATCGATATCATCCAGTGTGGCGTTCCTCACAGGGGCATCCTCGAAATAAAGGCCGCCTTTTGCGTACATGAGGCGTGTGCGCTGCTCAAAACTATTTATCCCCAACGCGGTAGAAAACCTCGTCAGCCTGGTTTGCATGAAGCTGGGAGCTTGGGAATATACACATCAAAAGAATATGGTTTGGCTTACCATTTCTGTCTCCGCAATCAAGTATATCCGTTTCCACAGTGATGGAAGGTATGCAATAATCGAATGGTGCGCAGAGCAGTTCGTTGATTTTTGTTTCATATCCATCAATACCAGTAATGTCCCCATTGTCCTCAACACCGATAACTAGTGTGCCGCCATCGGCATTTGCAAAGGCTATAATGTGGATTGCCAGAGCCTTCGCATCTATCTTGGCGCTTTTGCGGTCAAAACGCTGACCTTCAGGTGTAAATTGCAAATATTCAACATCAGTAGTGTTTGCCATACTACTCACTTCCATTCCTGAGAAAATTCTTCCTCTGTATTGTAACCGCTGTGGAGAGCTATATCAAGGAGTTTCCGAAAATTTATTTTCAACGAAACTCAAAGCGAAGTGCGGCAAGCCGTATTTTTATTTCGAATTCAAGATTGGAAAGCTATGCTCTCATCTTCAATTTCCATAATATCATCAAAAGTAATCCCTGTCGGTCACCACTGCCGTATTGAAGGCATTGCAGCAGACATCACAGGTGCAGATTATATCAGCTTTCAATTCCGTGTTCCTCATTAAACTACCGTATCTCACGTGCAAACAGCTCCTCTAAAATAGGTATGTCATCAGATGCGGGAATATCATCATCTTCAACAATACCGATTGCCCGGCCGAGCATAACAATGTCATCAAATTCATGTTGGCCACCAAAGTCATATTCCGCATTCAGGGAATACAGTTTACGATCATACATCCGCTTGATGATGAAACCCTCGTGGTAAACGCAGACCAAGTCGTCCCCGTTGTCCGCACTCAGAGTGAATTTCACATAAACCATATCGCCGTCCTGATATTTCGGCTCCATGCTCCTGCCGGATACCTGGACAATTGTGTCCGCATAGGAGCTGCGCCGCGTCTTTTTTACAAAGAAATAGTCCGGCGGGAGCCCAGTGTCCGGACATCCGACTCCAGTTGCCATAGGCGTCGCTTGTATGGACTGAAGAAGGTAATTGCTGCGCAGCATATCATCTCGGGCGTTGGTTTCCTCCTGCAGCATGTTGCGGACAAGGTTATCTACTACTTTGCGGCTGACAGGACGCAGCTTGCGGTATTGGCTCAACAGACGGTTTTCACCCGGTGACGGCAGTCCGGCATTCGGAATGCCAAGGAGAGTGCAGAGTTCCCGGATGGTGTCAAATTCCGGGCGGCTCTTATCCGTTTCCCAGTTTGTGGCCGTGTTGCGGGCGGTTCCCATGATGCGGGCAAGTTCTGACTGGTTCATTCCACTCTGGTTACGGTATTTCTGGATGACTGCGCCGAAGGGCAGTTCAGGCCCATTATGCCTTTGCGGAAGGTGTACGATTGACGTGCTTGATGTGGCAGGCGCATTGGATATGCTGCCGGATGCATCGGATGGTTTTGAAGAGCTGCCACGTCTGATCTTTTCTTTCTAAAGGATATCGAATGGGAAGAAGATTCCATATCAATCGCACAGAACAAGACGAAGATGCCTCTGCGGTTTCCCTTAAGGGCCTCTTATGGGAACGCTATAGCGGATTACATTCTGCATGAACGGCAGCTGTGCTGTAGAGCATCAGAATCAGCGTAAGATCGCGCCGTCCCATGCAGGATGACTGCTCTGGGGCGGCAAGGAGTATTTTTATGCCTGTTTTTTCATCTTTGTCCAGATCATCTACTGTGGTGGTGACTTGGGTGGTGGGTCTGACAGTAACAGTCGAGTTCGCTTAGAGGAATCACAGTACGGAATATGTCACTTTCTATAAACTGTGGTTTCCCGCCAGAGTAGAGCTGGGTATATTTGTATGTGTTCCTCATGCCGGAGTCGAGTTCATCAGCCAGACCAATTTCAGGGAAAACCAAAAACCGGAAGCTTCAGAAGAGTTTCTATGCCTTAATTTCCCCATCCCGTGAAAAATAACGACTTATTCATGGAAAATAAGGTAATCAGAGGATTCTCTTGATTTTTCAGAGTATTCCGCATATAATATAAGTGAGCCAAGAGGCGAAGAAACGGTGCGAGGGTAGCACCTTAAAAAGAAGTCCCAGACGAAGATACGGTGCGAGGGCAGCACCTTAAAAAGAAAGCCCGAATGAAGATGCCCTCGTCGAAAGGCGAGGGCTATTCTAATATGTAAAGAAAATTATGGCAGAGAAAAAATACTTATTGAAAAGATTATCCGCTGGATTTTATAAGGACTACGATGCGGACACATATCCAGAAATAGAACATAAGGGAAAACGTCCTTATATGGTTCTACTTGTAAAAGTAGGGCAGAACACATTTGCTTTACCGCTTAGAACTAATATCAGGCATAATTATGGATATAAATTTAAGAGCAGCGACCGTGAAACCTCTTATGGTACCGGCATTGATTTCACAAAGGCTGTAGTCGTTAATGATGAGAAGTATGTTGATGAAGATGCATCAATCAATAATAAAGAATACATTGAGATTGACAGGAAAGCTCATTTCATCATTAGTAGTTTTGAGAGATATTTGAATGGCTACATACGATATCAATCGAATAAAGGTACGGAATTTGATCAGAAGCGGTATAAATACACGATGTTAAAATATTTCCACAATGAGCTTGGAATTGTGCAGGACACTAGCAAAAGCATTTAGCAGTGGAGGAAGCCCAAATCGAAAGCACATAGAATATCACTTGTACAAGAAGAGCAGACTGCAGAAGCGGATTCACATGGAAATCACCAGGTATAGCTGCGTAAAAGTAAGCTTAAAATAAACCAATGGAGTGACAACACCCGCTTTTTACACCATAATAGTTACTGGAGATGCAAACGTTTTACAATATTCCATAAATAGGGGATCTATAAATGTGGCATTCCAATTTCGATAAATGGGAGATAAGCCTATGCGTGCAAAATCAATAACTGTTAACGAACAACCCCATCTAATCATGGAATGCAGAGCCAACGGCCTTACGGTTTACCAATGATGTCAGGCATATGAAATTAAGCCAGGCACATTTTATAACTGGGTGAAGTGTCTTCGCCAAAGAGAAAACACTGATTTTGCCGTTATTCGCACCGTAAACTGCATCCCGGTACTGGACAAGAGGTGTGCCGTTGCCTTCTTGATATCCTCGTCATCCAAATCATTAGTAGATACCAATACCAGTGGATTGCAAGACTGCCCCAGGGGAGTCTCCGGCTCCCAGTTGATTTCTCCGAGCATTTTACCTATCATAAAAATGAGGGTGAGCAACTGTCCTTCTTTTCTACATCTTTTCTGAGAAAACATTCTTTCTTTCATTCTTTCTCACTCTTGATTTTTCATTCTATTGTAAAATAAGAAAGGTGAGTAAGAAAATGCTTCGATTTGAGAATCAGAATGTTGAATTCAAGTAGGAGTATGTCCAAAGCATCAAGAAAGAAGTCATGCCCTTCGTATCCATTGGAACGATTGACCTGGAGGAGAAATCTGTTGATGAAGTTGAGGTATCTACCGGAACAAACAGGCCCTATTATTTGAGGGAAAAGGGGCTGCGTGCCGGAGGCGTTTACGTCCGCAAGGGGAGTTCTTCACAACCCATGACAGACGAGGAAATCCGGGAAATGATTCTTCAGACCAGCGGAGAACGGACTGATTACGAGAAAAGAAGCGGAGGAACTCCTGGATATCGGAACCATGAAAGCATTCAGACTTCTGAAGGAGCTGTGCGACGAAGGAAGAATGGAACAGAGCGGAGCCGGAAAGTTGAGCAAGTATCTTCCAAAATGATAAAGAAAAGGCGGGAATGAATTTCCAAACACGCTCTAGGTGAGGGATTTCGAAAGGAAAGGTGAATTGCTAATGGATAAAAATAATTTCTTTACATCTGCACCGTCCGTCCGTTCTTCCCGTATTCTTTACACGCCGTCACCCTTTGCCAGAACCTGGCTGCTTCATCTGCAGGAGGTTGGTACGCTTCAGGCCTTAAAGCCCCATACCAGCAGGCGTGAGAAACTGCAGTCTTATCTTTGCTTTGTAGTAGAGGATGGGGAGGGCGAACTGGTCTATGAAGGAAAAACGTACGGGCTGAAGACGGGGGATGTTGTGTTTATCGATTGTCGGAAGGCTTACAGCCACAGCACTGACATACATCTATGGACTCTTCGATGGTGCCATTTCTATGGGCCGTCGCTGACTGGTATATATGCCAAGTACAGAGAGAGAGGCGGCCGGCCAGTGTTTACTCCCGCCGATGCAGCTCCCTTTCGCCAAATTTTCCAGCAGCTGTATAACATAGCGGAATCATCCGATTATATCCGGGACATGAAAATTAATGAAGGATTAAATACCTTATTGACCCTTGTTATGCAGGAAAGCTGGAATCCGGGCGAGCGCCGGGAGGGCAGAAAGCGAAAGAGCTGTATGGATGTGAAGAACTATCTGGATGAACATTTTGCAGAAAAAACAACGCTGGACGCTCTTTCTGCGGTTTTCTACATGGATAAATACTATTTGACAAAATGCTTTAAAGAAGAATATGGGACGACGATTAATCAGTATCTTCTTCAAATTCGCATCACGAAAGCCAAACAGATGCTCCGCTTTACAGATGAAAAACTGGAAACCATCGGACTTGAATGCGGGCTTGGAGCGGCAAATTATTTTTCCCGGGCGTTTAAGAAGATAGAAGGGATGAGTCCCAGTGAGTACAGGGAGATGTGGTAAAAACCAATATTGTGCAAGTAATATAAGGGATGTGCCATTTAAAACAGATGGTACATCCCTTAAAATTATAAGCGGCAGGTATGAATCCTGCTAACGGTCCCCTTGTCCACTGAGGGCAACGAACAGAAATTAACAAACAGAAATGAGGTTTATACATATGTCTAAAGTAGCATTGATTACCGGAATTACCGGGCAGGACGGTTCCTATCTGGCGGAGTTCCTTCTGGAGAAGGGGTACGAAGTTCATGGTATTATCCGCCGCGCTTCTATTTCCAACACAGCTCGTATCGATCACATTATGGATAAAATCAGGCTGCATGACGGTGATCTTTCGGATTCGTTAAGTCTGATCCGCATTATCAGTCTGGTTCAGCCGGATGAGATCTACAACCTGGCGGCGCAGAGCCATGTACAGGTGTCCTTTGATGTGCCGGAGTATTCCGGGGATGTGGACGCTCTGGGCGTCCTGCGTATTCTGGAGGCCTTAAGGATCCTTGGACTGACGAAGAAAACCAGGGTTTATCAGGCGTCCACCTCGGAGCTCTACGGAAAAGTAGAGGAAGTGCCACAGAGGGAAACCACGCCTTTCCATCCCTACTCTCCCTATGCAGTTGCCAAGCAGTACGGCTTCTGGATCGTGAAGGAATATCGTGAGGCCTACCATATGTTTGCGGTCAACGGGATTTTGTTTAATCATGAGTCTGAGCGCCGCGGCGAGAATTTCGTTACCCGCAAGATCACCCTTGCCGCCGGCCGTATCGCTGAAGGCTTGCAGGATCATCTGGAGCTGGGCAACATGGATTCCCTGCGGGACTGGGGCTATGCGAAAGATTATGTGGAGTGTATGTGGCTGATTATGCAGCAGGATAAGCCGGAGGATTTTGTCATCGCCACTGGCGTTCAGCACACGGTTCGGGACTTTACCGAGAAAGCTTTTGCGGCCAATGGAATCACCCTTCGCTGGGAGGGCACAGGGCTGGACGAGAAGGGCTATGACACTGCCACCGGGAAGATGCTGGTGTGTGTGAACCCGGCGTGGTTCCGTCCGACCGATGTGGACAATCTGTGGGGTGATCCCACCAAGGCAAAGACAGTCCTGGGCTGGAATCCGCAGACCACGTCTTATGAACAGCTTGTTGAGATCATGGCAAAGCATGACCGGGAGCTTGCAAAACGGGAAAAGACTATGAAAGAAGATTGAGATTATGATGGATAAAAACGCAAAAATTTATGTTGCAGGCCACCGTGGCATGGTGGGTTCCGCCATTGTCCGGGAACTGCAGCGTCTGGGCTATATGAATATAATTACCCGCACTCACAAAGAGCTTGATCTGACACGTCAGGATGAGGTAGAGGAGTTTTTTGCGCAGGAGAAGCCGGAGTATGTGTTTCTTGCCGCAGCTAAGGTTGGCGGTATTGTGGCAAATCAGGAAGCACTGGCGGATTTCATGTATGATAACATGATCCTGGAAATGAATGTGATTCATTCTGCCTGGAAGAATGGCTGCAGGAAGTTGGAATTTCTTGGCTCCTCCTGCATCTATCCCCGCATGGCTCCCCAGCCTATGAAGGAAAGCTGTCTGCTGACCTCAGAGTTGGAAAAGACCAATGAGGCGTATGCCCTGGCGAAGATATCCGGTTTAAAGTATTGCGAGTTTTTGAACCGTCAATACGGCACGGATTACATTTCCGTAATGCCCACCAATCTGTACGGCCCTAATGATAACTATCATCCCACCCACAGCCATGTGCTGCCAGCCCTGATCCGCCGTTTCCATGAGGCGAAGGCCAGCAGCCTGCCCAGTGTTACCTGTTGGGGGGACGGCAGCCCCCTGCGGGAATTCCTGTACGTAGACGATCTTGCCAACCTGTGCGTGTTTCTGATGAATCATTACAGTGGCAATGAGACGGTCAATGCAGGTACTGGTAAGGAGTTGACGATCAGGGAATTGACCGAATTGGTGGCTAAGGTGATCGGTTATACCGGTGAGATTAAATGGGACACTGCAAAGCCCAATGGTACTCCGCGTAAGCTGCTGGATGTCAGCAAAGCGACCGCTCTTGGCTGGACTTATAAAACAGAACTGGAAGACGGAATCCGTCTTTCTTATGAAGATTTCCTGAAGAACCCAATGCGGGCTGAACGATAAAATACGAGGAATAAGAGATGAATATTGTTTTACTTTCCGGTGGCTCTGGCAAACGCCTCTGGCCACTGTCCAATGATATCCGCTCTAAGCAATTTATAAAAATATTTAAACAGGAAGATGGCAGCTATGAATCGATGGTGCAGCGTGTTTATCGTCAGATTAAGAAGGTTGATGCAGATGCAACCGTGACAATCGCTACCAGCAAGACCCAGGTGTCAGCAATCCACAATCAGCTGGGAGATGAGGTCGGTATTTCCGTAGAGCCCTGCCGCCGTGACACATTCCCGGCTATTGCCCTGGCGACCGCTTACCTGGTGGATGTGATGCACATTGATCCAGAAGAATCCGTTGTCGTCTGTCCGGTGGATCCATATGTTGAGGACGAATATTTCGAAGCATTAAAAGGGCTGTCTGTCCAGGCGGACAAAGGAGAAGCAAACCTGGTTCTCATGGGGATCGAACCGACCTATCCCTCCGAGAAATATGGTTATATTATTCCTGAGACTGCTGATCAGACAGCGCGTGTAAAGACATTTAAAGAAAAACCGACAGTGGATGTGGCGAAAGAATATATTGCCCAGGGGGCACTCTGGAACGGCGGGGTATTTGCATATAAGCTGAAATATGTGATGGAGATCGCCAGACGGTTGGTTGATTTTACAGATTATTATGATCTTTTCAGAAAGTATGATACACTGACAAAAACTTCGTTTGATTATGCTGTGGTGGAAAAGGAAGAGAAAATTCAGGTGCAGCGTTTTGCCGGCCAGTGGAAGGATCTTGGAACATGGAATACGCTGACGGAAGCCATGGAAGATGCAGTTATTGGAAAAGGTGAACTGAACAGTACCTGTTCCAGCGTTCATATTATCAATGAGATGGATGTGCCGGTGCTGGCCATGGGGTTGCATGATGTGGTGATTTCCGCTTCTCCGGAGGGGATTTTGGTTTCCGATAAGGAACAGAGCAGTTATATCAAGCCTTTCGTGGATAGGCTGGAGCAGCAGATTATGTTTGCGGAAAAGTCCTGGGGCAGCTTTCGGGTAATCGATGTAGAAACGGAATCCATGACTATAAAGGTGACGTTGAATACCGGACACAGCATGAATTACCACAGCCATAAAAACCGTGATGAGGTTTGGGTCGTGATTTCCGGCCAGGGCAAGACAATCGTTGACGGTATGGAGCAGAAGGTCAGGGCCGGTGATGTGATCACCATGTCGGCCGGGTGCCGTCATACGGTGATGGCGGAGACGGAATTGAAATTGATTGAAGTCCAGCTGGGGGAAGACATTAATGTGCATGACAAGCAAAAATATGAATTGGAGTATTGATGGCAACAGACCTCTGTTGCTTCGTCCCTCCGGCAAGGATTATCTCTGGGGTGGCAGCCGCCTGAATGATGAATTTGAGAAGAATATAGACTTAATTCCCCTTGCGGAAACCTGGGAGTGTTCTACCCATCCGGACGGATCCAGCTATGTGGCTGGCGGCGAGTTTGAAGGAAAAGAACTGGCACAAGTGCTGTATGAACATCAGGAGTATCTGGGGGAGCGTCACAAAGGAGAAAATGCATTGCCTATCCTGATTAAGTTTATTGATGCAAAGCAGGATCTTTCCGTTCAGGTACATCCCACAGATGAATATGCGAAAAAGCATGAGAATGGCCAGCTTGGAAAGACGGAGATGTGGTATGTGTTGGACGCAGGAAAGGGTGCCAGCCTTGTCTACGGATTAAATCAGAAATGCAGTAAAGAGGAAATACGCAGCGCGGTTGCAGACGGGACGGTGATGAAATATCTTCAAAAGGTACCGATCCACAAAGATGATCTGTTTTATATCCAGGCCGGAACAATCCATGCCATCGGTGCCGGGGCGTTGGTGGCAGAAATTCAGGAAAGCTCAAATCTGACCTACCGGCTGTATGATTATGACAGGGTTGGCAGGGATGGTAAAAAGAGGGAGCTCCACATTGATAAGGCGCTGGAAGTGGCTAATTTGAACAGCAGTGCAGAGCCGCGGCAGCCTCTGCGGGTACTGAAATACCGGCAGGGCGTCGCTTCGGAATTACTGACGAGATGTAAATATTTTGAGGTCTACCGGATGCTGGTCAATACGGAACGGCGGCAGAAGGTTCTTTACCGTGCGGATGAGCTGGCATTTCGGGTTCTTCTGTGCGTCAATGGCTGCGGTACGATTTCCTATAAAGGCGGAGAGATTGTGTTCTACAAGGGAGACTGTATCTTTGTCCCGGCGGACTCCGTTTTGCTGGCTATTCATGGACAGGCACAGTTTTTGGATGTGAGAGGATGACGTACGGAAAAATGGAAAATAAAGCTTACGTCGGGCGGCACGGAAAGCTGGTATATAGTATAGGAAAGACAGGTAAAATTGCTGGCAACGGATCCGGACTGCGCTTATACAGAGCGGGGAGAAGCTGTTTGATTAGATATATAAAGCATCTGTTGGAGAAATCTGACAGGTGCTTTTTCATTTCATTGGAAATTGCGTCCTATGAAACAAAAACGCTCCGCGAGGTTGCTGAGTGCCAGTGGCACTCGTTTAGCAACGACCGAGGTGAAACGTAGAGCACATTATGTGCAAAGGAAGATGGCTGCTGTCGCAGCCGCGCTCCGGCGTGAGAGTCCGGCGAGCCGGACTCTTTATGTCCTGACAGGAGAGAACTTGAAGTAAAAATGCGGCTTGCCGCAATTATGCTTTAAATTAAAGAAAGGAAGGTGGTATGGAATGATTATCCAACGCAAGCACTACCTTGACAAACTCATCTCTAAAAAAGAAAATGGTCTGATCAAAGTTATCACTGGAATTTGCAGATGTGGTAAGTCTTTTTTGCTTTTTGAATTATATCATGCGTACCTGAATTCTATTGACATTGATGATGAACACATTATAGAACTGGCGTTAGATGAAGCAATTAATGCAAGATATCGCAATCCTCTTGAACTCGATAGCTATATACGCAGCCTGGTATCAGATAAAACTCAGAAGTATTATGTTTTTCTTGATGAAATACAAAAGGTTTCTGAAATTCAGAATCCATATGTGAATGATCCGGAAGCTAAAATCGGTTTTGTAGATGTTCTTCTTGGGATTATGAAGCTAAAGAAAGTTGATCTTTATGTCACGGGAAGCAATTCTCATATGCTCTCTTCTGATATTTTGACTGAATTCAAGGATCGGGGCGATGAAATCCGCGTCAATCCGTTGACATACAGAGAATTCTACGCTGCATTTGAAGGCGAAAAACGCCATGCCTGGCGGGAATATTATACTTATGGCGGAATGCCATTGATACTTTCCAAGAAATCACATGAGGAAAAAAGCAAGTACCTCAAGGACCTATTCGCCAAAACCTACCTCTCTGATGTTCTGGAGCATAATCGGATATTAAATGAACAGGTTGTCCTGGAAGATCTTCTCAATATTGTTTCTTCTTCCATAGGTTCCCTTACCAATCCGACAAAACTTGCAAATACTTTCCAAAGTGTAAAGCAGGTTCAGATAACTGCCAACACAGTAAGCAGATATTTAGATTATTTCATTGACGCTTTTATTTTACACAAAGCATTTCGATATGATATTAAAGGGAAAAAATATATTGAGACGCCTCTTAAATACTATTTTACGGATGTGGGCCTACGCAATGCACGGCTGAACTTCTGTCAGCAGGAAGAAAACCATATCATGGAAAATATTCTTTATAATGAACTTATGGCGAGGGAGTTTGATGTGGATGTGGGCATGGTTGAGTACCATAGACGAGACAAAGGCGGTAAGAAAATTCGAACACAATTGGAAATTGATTTTGTTGCAAATAAAGGCAGCAAACGATATTATATTCAGTCTGCTCTGACAGTCGCTGATGAAGAGAAGCGGGAACAGGAAACAAATTCCCTGAACCGAGTGGAGGATTCTTTTAAGAAAATTGTTGTTGTCAAAGATGATATCATGCCCTGGCATGATGACCGTGGAATTCTTTATATTGGTATCGAGGAATTTTTGCTGGATGAATCAGCTATTGATATGTAAAGTCTTCTTTGCAGAAATGGAAGAGAAAAATAAAGAAAAATGTTGACGGTACTTAAAATATATGATAACTTGAATTATAAGAAAAGAAAAAAAGAAAGGCGGGCAGGCAGAGAAGAAAGGAGGGTGCTAAATGGCGATAACAAGCAAGAAACTGCAAAGAGTAATTTTTGATATTATGTCTGACGGAGGGCTGCATGACTTATCAGATATAAAAGAACAAATTCAACAGAGAAACGGGTGGTCGTATAAAGCAGATTATACTGAAGGACAATTCTCTTCAACTATGAGGCGTTTCAGGCTTGACGGGACATTAGAGCAGCTGGAACGGGGGAGCTATAGGATGAATCCCGATGTTTTGGAACAGCATAAATCAAAACAGGCACATGAAATGGAACAGGAGAAAGAAAAAAAACAAACACAAGAAGAGGAACAAATACATGAATCGGAAGAAAATGAATCGGCTACTGTGCATCAGACAGATGAAGATTTCTTTTCTGCAAGTCAAAGAGTTCTGCATATTCTGAAGGAACAGTACATGTATTTGTCCAAGCAGATGAAGGGAAGAACGGTGGATTCTTTAAATGAAAAGGATATTGAAATGACAAAAATTATTTGGAAGCTAAAGAATGAGCTGGAGAGGATACTGAAGGAGAATCATATCCTGACTGAGGATTCGAATCCCTGATTGGATAAAACATGATATCTGCCACACGCGATTCTTCTGTACCGGGGTACGATGAACCGTGTATTCCGGCTGTTTAGACAGGGGATTCGAAAATTAAATTCGGTGCCGAAAGGTATCGGGAAAGGAGAGGATAGGTTATGGGGATGTTTGTGAATCCGGATAACAGTGCTTTCCAGGGCACAGTAAGTTCAGAAATTTATGTTGATAAAACCATGCTGCTTACATATACCAATAAAGTGCTGGGAACAGAGCAGCGTTATATTTGCAACAGCCGCCCCAGACGTTTTGGCAAATCCATAACGGCCAATATGCTTACGGCTTATTACAGCAAAGGCTGTGATTCTTTACAGCTTTTTGCAAAAACAGATATTGCACATAAGAAAGAATATGATCATTTGAAACATCTTAATAAGCATGATGTAATTCATTTTGATGTGCAGTGGTGCTATATGCAGGCAGGAACGGCTGAAGGAACGGTTTCCTATATTACTAAGGTAATAACAGATGAATTGCAGGCTGAGTTCTCTGACGTAGATCTATCCGGATGTTTCACGCTGGGGGGCGTCCTGGCCCGGATCACACAGGTAACAGGCAGAAAATTTATTGTAGTTATTGATGAATGGGACATATTAGTGCGGGATGAATCGGCAAATATGCATGTGCAGGAAGAGTATATCAACTTTCTCAGAAGCCTTTTCAAAGGTACAGAGCCCAGCAAGTTTATTTATCTTGCATATTTGACAGGCATATTGCCGATTACAAAGCTGAAAACAGAATCTGCATTAAATAACTTCGATGAGTTTACAATGCTTTCATCCGGTCCCCTGGCTCCTTATGTCGGTTTTACTGAGGAAGAAGTGAAGGGGCTTTGCAAAAGTTACGGTATTGATTTTGATGAGGTGAAAAGATGGTATGACGGCTACGCTTTGGGAGGATATCATGTGTATAATCCAAGAGCTGTCGTAAGTGCTATGATGCGTGGAGAGTTTCAAAGCTACTGGTCCCAGACAGGTTCATCCGATGCAATAATGCCGTTGATTAATATGAATTTTGATGGCTTAAAAACAGCAGTCATTTCCATGCTGGCAGGCGCGCGGGTAAAAGTGAAAACTACAAAATATAAAAACAATATGGTTGGGTTTAAAAGCAAAGATGATGTTATTACAGCCTTGATTCATCTGGGATATTTTGCTTATGAGCAAAAGCAGCAAGTTGCTTTTGTTCCTAATGAAGAGATCCGCCTGGAATTGGAAGAAATATTGGAAGAAACGCGGTGGAATGAATTATTAGAGTTCCAGCGCAGATCCAATGCGCTGCTTGAAGCTACGCTTACTATGGACAATGATGCAGTTGCAGAAGGAATCGAGAATATTCATGATAATTACACTTCAGCTATCCAATATAATGATGAAAATTCACTTAGCAGTGTGCTGACTATTTCATACCTTAGTGCAATGCAGTACTATTTTATGCCGATTCGTGAGTTTCCGACAGGCCGTGGATTTGCTGATTATGTATTTATTCCTAAGCCGGAATATGTTAAAGAAATGCCTGCGTTAGTGGCGGAGCTTAAATGGAACAAGAGAGCAGAAGCTGCCATTGGGCAGATTAAGGAGAAGAAGTATACCCAGGCGCTGGAACACTATACCGGGGATATTCTTCTGGTGGGAGTCAGCTATGATAAGCGTTCAAAGAAGCATGAGTGTGTCATCGAAAAATTAAAAAAATGATCGGCTCTCAGGCTTCAAAAAAGCTTCAAAAAATCCCCCAGCTGTACCGCCCAAAAGTGTAATATACAGCTGGGGGATTTTTATACCGGGCTTTGCACAACACCCTAACAGGCATCCGTCAAACCAGGCAGCCAGTCCCTGGCATTGATGCGGCGGATTCCGTCATATTGTGTTTCTGGATTTTAAGGCTCTGCATATACTCATGCATGGACTCTGCCACAATCTTTGAGTGGGCAACTGCCTCCACCACGGTCCGGGCGCCGTTTACCACGTCGCCGGAGGCGAAGATGCCGGGCCTGGTGGTATGGCCTGTCTCATCTGCCACCAGAAGGCCCCGGCTGTTGGCAGCCAATCCTTCCGTGGTGTTGACAATCCGGTTCTGTGGTCCCTGGCTGATGGAGATGATGACGCTGTCGGCAGGGTACAGTTTACTGGAATCCGGCACGTCTGTAAACTTTCCGTCTTCCTGTTCTGTCACATCTTTAAAAATCACTCCTTCGTCTGTGATTTCCACAGGAGCCTTGTTGTATTCAAACTCAACGCCCTCCAGCTGTGCATAGCTGAATTCATGCTGGCTGGCAGCCACTTTTTTGGTAAGAGAAAAGCAGGTAAGATACCGTGCCCCTTTGCGGATCGCGGTTCTGGCCACATCCATGGCGGCGTTGCCGGCGCCGATGACGATGACCCGCTCGCCTAAGTTGTAGCTGTCCGGATTATTCAGATAATTGATACCGAAATGTACATGTCCCAGAGTTTCCCCTTTAATATGGAGGGCATTGGGCTTCCACACTCCTGTGCCCACGAAAATCGCCTTGTAACCGTCCCGGAACAGATCGTCTACGCCGATGGCTCCTCCGATGTGGGTGTTGGGCCGGAATTTGATTCCCTTCATATCAATATGGCGGTACTTAATATCATCCAGAACCGATTTGGGAAGACGGAATTCCGGAATGCCGTAGCGAAGCACTCCTCCCAGCTTGTCCTTTCCCTCAAAGATAGTCACATCATACCCATAGCGTGCCAGGATAATGGCGATGGTGATTCCGGCAGGGCCGGAGCCGATGATAGCCACCTTCATTCCGTTGGAAGGGGTGGGGCCTTTCACCATTTTGTTGGCATATGTGGTAGATATATAGTTTTCGATAGTGGAAAAATGAACCGGCGCGCCCTTTTTCCCCAGGACACAGTGCCCCTCGCACTGATTCTCATGATTGCATACCAGGCTGCACACCGTAGTCAGAGGATTATTCTCAAATAACATCCTGCCTGCCTCATCCAGTTTGTTATCTTTTAACAGCCTGATTACCTCGGGAATAGGAGTGCTGATAGGGCAGCCCTTCTGACACTGGGGAACCTTGCATCCCAGACAGCGGTTGGCTTCATCCATAACATGTAGTGCCATAGTATTAATACCTCCAATTCATTACATGAGCGCTCTCGGAAACTCTCTGTGCCAAGATTTGCGAGAGTGCTCTGCATTATTTTGCTCCCGGCAACAGTCCGCATACCCCCGGAACTGCTGTGCTTTTATAACTTTACCACAAAAAAGTTTTTTCTTCTATAGATAATATTTGCAGTTTTTGGTAGAATATTATGCGGCATACGAAATCAACCTTAAAGCTGTGATTTATAACAGGAAAACAAAACCGGTTAACAGCTGTTTTATAACCGAAATTTATGATATCTATTCCTATTATATAGTTGACAAACAGTGCCGGGATTGATAAGATAAAAGCTACTTATTATAAAGAAAGAGAAAGAAAGCAGGCATTCTATATGGATCGAATTGTTTTATCATTGCTGGTAGACAATACTGCCGGCGTTTTAAGCCGTGTGGCAGGTCTATTCAGCCGACGGGGATATAATATTGAAAGTTTGACGGTAGGTGTGACGGCTGACGAGAGATATTCCCGCATGACCGTTGTGTCCACCGGGGATCAGGAGATTTTGGAGCAGATTGAGAAGCAGCTTCGGAAGCTGGAGGATGTGCGGGACATAAAGGAGTTAAAGCCGGGGCGTTCCGTATACAGGGAGCTGATTATGATAAAGGTGCGGGCCAACGCCAGCGAGAGACAGGCTATCAGCGCCATATCGGAGATTTTCCGGGCAACCATCGTAGATGTGGGAAGGGAGTCCCTGACCGTGATGCTGACAGGAGATCAGTCCAAGCTGGACGCGCTGATTAACCTGCTGGGAGATTATGAGATTCTGGAGTTAGCCAGAACCGGTCTTACAGGCCTGTCCAGAGGCGCCGATGATGTTCGGTATCTTCCATAGATTTGGATGAAGTCAGGCGGCCGAATGAGGCAAATTGTTACGGCGATGTCGGCAGTACTGCAGTACCATGGACTAAGGCCCATGGGGTCAAACGGAAATTTTGACAAAAAATCTATTATTTAAAAATGAGATATAAAAAGAGATATAATTAAAGAGAGAATTTTTAGGAGGAAGTAAGAATGGCAAAGATTTATTATCAGGAAGATTGTAACTTATCCATGCTGGATGGAAAGACTATTGCGGTGATCGGCTACGGCAGCCAGGGACATGCCCATGCGCTGAATGCAAAAGAGTCAGGGTGCAACGTGATCATCGGCCTTTACGAGGGCAGCAAGTCCTGGGCAAAGGCAGAGGCTCAGGGATTCCAGGTATATACAGCAGCAGAGGCAGCGAAGAAAGCAGACGTTATCATGATTCTCATCAACGACGAGCTGCAGGCGGATATGTACAAGAAAGATATTGAGCCTAACCTGGAGGAGGGCAATATGCTGATGTTTGCCCATGGCTTCAACATCCATTTCGGCTGTATCAAACCTCCGAAGAATGTAGACGTAACCATGATCGCGCCTAAGGGCCCGGGCCACACCGTCCGCTCCGAGTATCTGGAAGGCAAAGGCGTTCCCTGCCTGGTAGCGGTGGAGCAGGATGCAACAGGCAAAGCTCTGGACAGGGCGCTGGCTTACGCATTGGCTATCGGCGGCGCAAGAGCCGGTGTTCTGGAGACCACCTTCCGCACCGAGACAGAGACGGATCTTTTCGGCGAGCAGGCCGTTCTGTGCGGCGGCGTATGCGCCCTGATGCAGGCAGGCTTCGAGACGCTGGTGGAGGCCGGATACGACCCGAGAAACGCATACTTTGAGTGCATCCACGAGATGAAGCTGATTGTGGATCTGATCTATCAGTCCGGATTTGCCGGCATGAGATATTCCATCTCCAACACGGCAGAATACGGCGATTATATCACCGGCCCGAAGCTGATTACCGAAGAGACCAAGAAGACCATGAAGAAGATCCTGGCAGACATCCAGGACGGCAGCTTTGCAAAAGAATTCCTGTTAGACATGTCTCCCGCCGGCCGTCAGGTTCATTTCCAGGCTATGAGAAAGAAA
Organism: uncultured Hungatella sp.; assembly: GCA_910585435.1. GTDB lineage: Bacteria > Bacillota > Clostridia > Lachnospirales > Lachnospiraceae > UBA3402. The sequence continues at coordinate 124,860 of CAJUEJ010000010.1, forward strand.
GCGGCGGAGCATCCGGCTGAGAAGGTGGGCGAGGAGATCCGCAAGCTGTACAGCTGGAACAACGAAAGCGACAAACTGATCAACAACTGATAAAAAGGATTAAAGGGCAGGAAAAGGCATTTGTGCGAAGGCATAAGTGCCTCTTTCTATGAGATACAGGTATAATGAGATACAGGTTTAAGATGAAGCTTACATCCGAAAAAGGTGAAACCATGGCAGAAAGCTTATTTTCCATACTAATCATAGCTCTGGCCACATCCATGTTCCTGAATTTCATCATCATTTCCGGAAGAATCATGGACAGAGCCAAAGAAAGAGAGAAAAAGATACACACTGCCACTGCAATGCTGGAAGCAATAGAAGACGACATCTGGGAAGAGGCGGAATTCATAGATAAAAGCGAGGAAGAAGAGCTGATAGTTTCCGTAAAATCCAAAAACGGCAAAACCATCGCAAAAGATCATTTTACGGTGGATGTCTACTACAGCCCATACGGAGCCGTCTACAGATGAAGAACCTGAAAGATTCCAAAGGCTTTACCCTGGCAGAGATGCTGTTTTGCGTCCTCATCCTCTCCATCCTGGCAGCGCTGATTGTAACCGGATCCGAAGCCGTAAAGCGATCCCTCACCGCCATGGAGGAACAGTACGCAGCCAATGCGCTGGCGGAAAATCTTCTGACATTCATCACGGAAGAAATCCGCTACTCCCGGGATTTAACTATAGAAACCCCGGAAGATACAAAAAATGAAGCCGCCGGATACCGGCTTGCTTACAAAAGCGATACCTACGGAGAAAATGCGGTATTAAAAACAGACCCCGCCCAAGAAGACACGGCATACGGCCGTCTGATCCTCACATACAAAGACAACACCAGGAAACCATACTGTCCCTACGAAAGTCTCTACAAAAATTTATGGATCTGCCCCCTGGACAGTGAAACGCCGATTTTTAGATGGGATTCTGACGGTCAGGGAATCCTGGTGTCCTTCGGAATCTGCGATGAAGACGGAGAAATAAAGGCTTCCATGGAAGGCATCCGTGTGCGGCTGTTAAACAGCCCTTCCCCGTAACAGTTCCGGTACTCCTCCTGAACCGTTACTCTTAAAAAATAGGATTGATTTCATCACAATTATCTAGTATATTATGTAATAGATTAACAAAGGAGTATCCTAAACATGATAAAAGTAGCAGTAGACGCCATGGGCGGCGATTATGCCCCCATAGAACCTATAAAAGGCGCTGTCAATGCAGTCAGCCAGAAGGAGAACCTTACCATCGTCCTGGTAGGCAGGGAGGAAATCCTTGTTCCTGAGCTTGAAAAGCTTTCCTATCCTAAGGACCGCATCCTTATTCAGAACGCTTCCGAAGTCATCGAGACCGATGAGCCTCCGGTCAACGCCATCAGGAAGAAGAAAGACTCATCCATCGTTGTAGGCATGAACCTGGTGAAAAAGAAGGAGGCGGACGCTTTCGTCTCTGCCGGAAGCTCCGGCGCCATCCTGGTAGGCGGCCAGGTGATCGTAGGAAGGATCAAGGGCGTGGAGCGACCGCCCTTAGCTCCCCTGATTCCCACGGAAAAAGGGGTCTCCCTCCTCATAGACTGCGGGGCCAATGTAGACGCCAGGCCCTCTCATCTGGTACAATTTGCAAAGATGGGTTCTATTTACATGGAACATGTCATAGGCATGAAACATCCCAGAGTAGCTATCGTCAATATCGGCGCTGAAGAGGAAAAGGGCAATGCCCTGGTAAAAGAGACATTCCCTCTTTTAAAAGCATGTAAAGACATAAACTTTATCGGCAGCATCGAGGCCAGGGAGATTCCTCACGGAGGCGCAGACGTGATCGTCAGCGAGGCATTTGTGGGAAATGTAATCCTGAAGCTGTACGAGGGAGTAGGCGCTACGCTGATTTCCATGGTAAAGCAGGGAATGATGGCTACGACAAGAAGCAAGATAGGAGCCCTTTTAGTGAAGCCGGCCCTGAAGGATACCCTGAAGGCCTTTGACGCCAGCCAGTACGGCGGAGCGCCTCTTTTAGGGCTCAACGGACTGGTGGTAAAGACCCATGGGAACTCCAGGGCAGGGGAGATCTGCAATTCTATCATACAGTGCCAGACCTTCAAGGAACAGCGGATCAATGAAAAGATCAGGGAAAGCTTGCAGCCGGAAGCTGCAGAGCATGAGGCAGGAAACCTAAAAGAAAATAAAAAACATATATAATAAAGAAGAAAGGGGTTTTATTATGGAATTTGAAAAATTACAGGGGATTATTGCTGAGGTACTGAATGTGGAGGCGGAGGATATCACAAGCGCCACCACATTTGTAGATGATTTAGGAGCGGACTCCCTGGATATTTTCCAGATTATCATGGGTATTGAAGAAGAATTTGATATCGAGATTCCGCAGGAAGCCGCAGAGAATATTGTGACGGTCGGCGATGCCGTAGAGCAAATCAAGAATGCACTGAATTAATAAGCTTGCAAACGCTGCAGCCCCCATACATGACATGAGGGGCTGCAAAATATTGGCTGGACATATTAGGCCATATATGGAGGTTTCAATGAATAAAAATTTAAAACAGCTGGAGCAGATGATTCAGTATGAATTTCACGATAAAAAGCTGTTCCGCCAGGCTATGATACACAGTTCCTATGCCAATGAACACCATCTGGACAAGTCTGGCTGCAATGAGAGGCTGGAGTTTTTGGGGGATGCGGTGCTGGAGGTGGTATCCAGCGATTTTCTCTTTCACAAGTACACAAAGGTAAGCGAGGGAGAGCTGACAAAGATCCGTGCCAGCATCGTCTGCGAGCCCACCCTGGCGCTGTGTGCCGGGGAGCTGAGCTTAGGAGACTATCTGCTTCTGGGCAGGGGAGAGGAAACCACAGGCGGACGCCACAGGAATTCCATTGTATCAGACGCCATGGAAGCCCTTATAGGGGCGATCTATCTGGATGGTGGTTTTGCTAGTGCAAAAGAGTTTATTCACAGATTTGTATTAAATGATATTGAGCATAAACAGCTCTTTTATGATAGCAAGACTATTTTACAGGAGATGGTGCAGGGCATGGGGGAGGAGCTTCTCTCCTATGAGGTGTTGCGGGAAGAAGGGCCGGATCACGACAAGCTTTTCGAGGTCTGCGCCAGGGTTGGCGCAAAGGAGATCGGCCGGGGGACAGGAAGAACCAAGAAATCGGCGGAGGCCATGGCGGCATACCGGGGGATTCTGTTTTATAAAAAAGGACAAGTAAAGAAAATGTAGGTGTTCTATGTATTTAAAAAGCATTGAGGTACAGGGGTTTAAATCCTTTGCCAATAAAATCGTATTTGAATTTCACAACGGAATCACCGGTATTGTAGGCCCTAACGGAAGCGGAAAAAGCAATGTGGCGGACGCGGTGCGGTGGGTGCTGGGAGAGCAGAGAGTCAAACAGCTGAGAGGCGCCAGCATGCAGGATGTTATTTTCTCCGGCACTGAGGCCAGAAAGCCTCAGGGCTTTGCCTATGTGGCTATAACCCTGGACAATGCAGACCACCAGCTGGCCATTGACTATGACCAGGTGACGGTGGCACGGCGGATTTACCGTTCCGGCGAGAGCGAGTATATGATCAACGGAAATGCCTGCCGTCTGAAGGATGTCAATGAATTGTTCTATGACACAGGAATCGGAAAAGAGGGGTACTCCATAATCGGACAAGGCCAGATCGACAGAATCTTAAGCGGCAAGCCGGAAGAGCGGAGGGAGCTGTTTGATGAGGCAGCCGGTATCGTAAAGTTTAAGAGGCGGAAAAATATTGCCCAGAAGAAGCTGGAAAATGAAAGGCAGAACCTGGTCCGTGTGTCGGATATTCTGGCGGAACTGGAAAAACAGGTAGGCCCTCTGGCAAAGCAGTCAGAGACAGCCAGGGAGTATCTGCGGCTGCGAGACGAGCTGAAGGTCTATGAGGTGAACCTGTTTTTGACAGAAAGCGAAGCCCTGAAGGTGCAGTTAAAGGAAGTGAAGGATCGGGAGGATATCGTATCCGGCCATCTGGAGGATGTGAGGCAGCAGTCGGAGCAGATCAAAGCCACATACGCCAGCCTGGATGCTGAGCTTTCAAAGCTGGATCAGGAGATGGAGGAGAGCCGCAGCCAGAAGAACCAGGCAGGCCTTTTAAAGGGCAATCTGGAAGGCAGGATCAATGTGCTGGAGGAACAGATACACACGGAAAAAATCAATGCGGAGCATATCGCATCCAGAATCCGGGCCATTGACAAGGAGACAGAAGAAAAAGGTAATCAGCTTGGCCAGTACAGGAAAGAAAATCAGGATTTAGAAGTCCGGGCAGAGGAAAGCCTAAAGAAGCAGGAGCAGGCGGAGGAGAACCTTCGCAGGCAGGACGAGCATATTATGATGCTGGACGAAAAGGTGGAGTCAGGCAAAAGCAGTATCATCCTCACCCTCAATGAGAAGGCGTCTCTCACAGCCAGGCAGCAGCACTATGAAACCATGATGGAGCAGGTGCGGATGCGCCATTCCCAGGTGGCCAATAAGCTTTTAAAAACCAAAAGCGACGAGTCTGTCCAGGAGGAGCAGAAAAAGGAAGAGGAGAACCGTCTGGGACAGATAAAGGAGCATCTGGACAGCCTGGAGGGCAGACAGAATGAGGCGGAAAGCCAGATAGACAGTCTGGAGCAGGAGGTACGCCGCTTAAACCGGAACATCAACGAACAGCAGCAGCACTATCAGGCAGACTATTCCAAGCTGGAATCCCTGAGGAACCTGGCGGAGCGCTATGACGGGTACGGAGGCAGCATCCGCCGGGTCATGGAGGTCCGGGACCGGGTGCGGGGCATTCACGGTGTGGTGGCTGACATTATCACCACGGAAAAAGAATATGAGACGGCTATTGAGACGGCACTTGGAGGCAGCATCCAGAATATTGTCACAGATTCGGAGGCCACAGCCAAGCAGCTGATCGAATATCTGAAGAAAAATAAATACGGAAGGGCTACCTTCCTTCCTCTCACCAGTGTGGGACAGAAGGCAGGAGGCGGCCAGGAAAAGGCCCTGGGAGAGCCGGGGGTCATCGGCCTGGCAAGCAGCCTGGTACATGCGGATTCCCGGTATCAGATGCTGGTGCGCTATCTTCTGGGGCGGGTGGTGGTTGTGGATCACATGGATCACGCCATCCCCCTGGCAAAAAAGTTCCAGTACAGCCTGCGGATTGTCACCCTGGATGGAGAGCTGTTAAGCCCGGGAGGATCCATGACCGGCGGCGCATTTAAAAACAGCAGCAATCTTCTGGGAAGAAAGAGGGAGATCGAGGAGCTGGAGGGCCGCTGCGAGAAGATCATAAGGCAGGTGGAGAGGCTGCAGCAAGAGCAGGAGCTGAATGAAGGGCTTTTGAAGGAGCAGAGAGAAGGGCTGGAGCGGATCAAGGAAGAGCGCCAGAAGGCTTACCTGGAACAGAACACGGTGCAGTTAAACATCGCCCAGCTGGAGGAAAAGATCCGGGAGATTGCAGATTCTTCCGGCGATCTGGTTCTGGAAAACCAGCAGCTGGAAGAGCAGATCCGGGACATCAGGAAGAATCAGAAGGAGCTGTATCTGGATGTCCAGGGCATGGAAGATAAAAATACCCGGACCAACCAGGAGATTGAAGAGCTGAATGGAAGCCTGGAAAAGGCCAGGGAGAGAAGGGATCTTCTGGCAAAGGAATTGTCCGTGATTCAGCTGGAGACAGCCGGCCTGCAGCAGAAGTACCAGTTTGTTCTGGAGAATGTAAATCGTGTGAAGGAAGAGCTGGAGCGTTTAAACCAGGAGAAGAGCCAGCTTCTGGAGGGAAGCACCGGTACAGATCAGGTGATCGAGGAAAAAGAGGGAGAGATTTTAAAAATCCGGGAGCAGATCGGAAAGACCTCCGGTGAGATGGAGGAATTTGAGAGGCAGCTGGAGCAAAAGGGCAGGGAAAAGGAAGAAAAAAGCAGGCAGCAGAAAGGGCTTTTTGAGAAGAGGGAGGAGCTGTCAGAGCGAATCGGTACCCTTGACAAGGAGCTGTTCCGCCTTCAGAACCAGCAGGAAAAGCTGGATGAGAAGATGGAACACCATGTGGAATATATGTGGAGCGAGTATGAGCTGACATTTTCTACGGCGGAAAGCTTAAAGAATCCGGAGCTGACTTCCATCCCGGACATGAAAAAGCAGACGGACCGGCTAAAGACAGCCATCAAGGGCCTGGGCAATGTCAATGTCAATGCTATTGAGGATTACAAGGAAGTGTCAGAACGGTATGAGTTTATGAAGACCCAGCATGAGGATCTGGTTCAGGCAGAGGATGCGCTTTTAAAGATTATAGAGGAACTGGATACAGGGATGCGGCGCCAGTTCGGGGAGAAGTTTAAGGAAATCTGCCAGGAATTCGACCATGTATTCCGGGAGCTGTTCGGCGGAGGCCACGGCAGTCTGGAGCTGGTGGACGGGGAGGATATCCTGGAGGCGGGGATTCAGATTATCGCCCAGCCGCCGGGCAAGAAGCTGCAGAATATGATGCAACTGTCAGGCGGAGAGAAGGCGCTGACAGCCATCGCGCTTTTGTTTGCCATTCAGAACTTAAAGCCGTCTCCCTTCTGCCTTTTGGACGAGATCGAGGCGGCGCTGGATGATTCCAATGTGGATCGGTTTGCAGGCTATTTACATAAACTGACAAAATATACCCAGTTTATTGTGATTACACACAGAAGAGGCACCATGGTGGCGGCGGACAGGCTGTATGGAATCACCATGCAGGAAAAAGGCGTGTCCACCCTGGTGTCTGTAAACCTGATTGAGGGGGATTTGGATAAATAAAGAGGCGGCAGCTTCATATTAGGAGGGATTAAGAGTGGCAGAAGGGAAGAAAGGTTTTTTTGGAAGGCTGGTGGAAGGGCTGGCAAAGACAAGAGACAATATTGTCTCCGGTATGGACAACATTTTTAATGGGTTTTCTGCTATTGACGATGATTTCTATGAGGAGATTGAGGAGACCCTGATCATGGGAGATCTGGGGATCCAGACTACAATGTCCATCGTGGCGGATCTCAGGGACAAGGTGAAGGAGCAGCATATAAAGGAACCGTCGGAGTGCAAGGCCATTCTCATGGACAGCATGAAAAAGCAGATGGATCTGGGGGAGAATGCCTATGAGTTTGAGAACCGGAAGTCTGTGGTCCTGGTTATCGGAGTCAACGGGGTGGGGAAAACCACCTCTGTGGGAAAGCTGGCAGGACAGTTAAAGGACAAGGGAAGAAAGGTGATTTTGGCGGCGGCAGATACCTTCCGGGCGGCGGCAGTGGATCAGCTGACGGAGTGGGCCCACCGGGCGGGGGTGGAGATCATCGCCCAGCAGGAGGGATCGGATCCGGCGGCTGTGATCTATGACGCTGTGGCGGCGGCAAAGTCCAGAAATGCGGACGTGCTGATCTGCGACACGGCAGGGCGGCTCCACAACAAGAAGAATCTGATGGAGGAGCTGAAAAAGATTAACCGGATTATTGACAGGGAATATCCGGATGCCTTCCGGGAGACCCTGGTGGTTCTGGACGGGACTACGGGGCAGAATGCCCTGTCCCAGGCCAGGCAGTTTATGGAGGTGGCGGATATAACCGGGATCATCTTAACCAAGCTGGACGGCACGGCCAAAGGGGGAATCGCAGTGGCGATACAGTCTGAGCTGGGGATTCCGGTGAAATACATCGGGATTGGGGAAACCATTGATGATCTGCAGAAATTTGACGCAGAGCAGTTTATCAATGCGTTATTCCACAGTAACCCCTGATAATGCCTTACAGGCACTGCCGGGGAGAGAAGAAATAGCCTCCGGGGAGCCTGCGGGGGATGAGCATGGAATGGAAGCGCTGTCCTGGAAGGAAAGAGGAACCGTGCCTGTCCTTGAAAGGATGAACACAGAATGGAGCCGATGCCCTGAAGGAAAAAAGGATGCCCCCGGAAAAACGTGGGCAGAGAGGAGAACATTATGATGACGATTGAGAGTTTCGAGGAGGCTGCGGAGGCAGTCAGCAGAGTAACTCAGGAGACCAAGCTGGTCTACAGCGAGTATTATTCCGAGCAGACAGGCAACAAGGTGTATTTTAAGCCGGAGAATATGCAGTTTACCGGGGCGTATAAGGTGAGAGGGGCTTATTATAAGATCAGTACTCTGTCAGAGGAGGAGAAGGCGAAGGGGCTGATCGCGGCTTCCGCCGGGAACCATGCCCAGGGGGTGGCTTATGCGGCAAAGCTTGCAGGGATTCCGGCTACCATTGTGATGCCGGGACCTACGCCTCTGATTAAGATAAACAGGACGAAGGGCTATGGGGCAGAAGTGGTGCTGGCAGGGGAAGTGTTTGACGAGGCCTGTGAGCATGCCTATAAGCTGGCCCAGGAGAGAGGGCTGACCTTTGTCCATCCGTTTGATGATCTGGCGGTGGCTACGGGACAGGGGACCATTGCCATGGAGATTATCAAGGAGCTGCCTACAGTGGACTATATTCTGGTTCCTGTAGGGGGAGGGGGGCTCTGTGCAGGCGTGGCTACACTGGCAAAGCTTTTGAATCCCAAGATTCAGGTCATCGGTGTGGAGCCGGCCGGGGCGGACTGTGTGAGGGAATCCCTGAAGGCAGGGCATGTGGTGGAGCTGCCTTCGGTGAGTACCATTGCAGACGGCACGGCGGTGAAGTGCCCGGGGGAGAAGATTTTCCCTTATATTCAGGAGAATGTGGATGATATTATCACTGTGGAAGACAGTGAGCTGATTGTGGCTTTCCTGGATATGGTGGAGAACCATAAGATGATTGTGGAGAATTCCGGGCTTCTGACAGTGGCGGCTCTTAAACATATGAATGTGAAGAAGAAGAAGATTGTCTCCGTCTTAAGCGGAGGGAATATGGATGTGATTACCATGGCTTCTATTGTGCAGCATGGGCTGATACAGAGAGACAGGGTGTTTACGGTGTCGGTGCTTCTGCCGGATAAGCCGGGAGAGCTGGCAAGGGTGTCTGCGCTGCTGGCAAAGGAGCAGGGTAATGTGATTAAGCTGGAGCATAACCAGTTTATCAGTATTAACCGGAATGCGGCGGTGGAGCTGCGGATTACGCTGGAGGCTTATGGGACGGCCCATAAGAGCGCCATCGTACAGGCATTGAATGACGCCGGGTACCGGCCGAAGCTGGTGAAGACTTCGGGGACATATTAGACGAAAGGTATGCTCCGAGGGGGACGCTCCGGAACCAGTTCTTCCGGGAGTGAGGGAGAATGAGCGGCTGGGGCGGAGTAATATAGGGTCTATTGTGATATGATGCTATAGAAATTGCAGTTGAGGAAGTGTTAGGATGAAATACCAGGATATATTGAAAAGCCGCGTGGGAGCGGGTGTGATTTATTTTGTGAAATGGACACTGATTTCCTGTCTGACCGGGATTCTGGGAGGAGCGGCAGGCAGTGTGTTCGGGCATGGGATCCGGCTGGCGGCGAGGGCGTTTCAGGCCTATGGCTGGCTTCTTCTTATGTTTCCTCTGGCGGGGGTTCTGATTGTGTGGATGTATCGGGCGGCGCATCAGGAGGAGAACCGGGGAACCAATATGGTGCTTCTGGCTATTTCTTCCGATGAGAGGATCACCCTGGCTACGGCGCCCCTTATTTTTGCCAGCACGATTCTGACCCACCTGACCGGCGGATCTGCCGGCAGGGAAGGGGCGGCCCTGCAGTTGGGGGGAAGTATCGGCAGCCTGGTGGGGCGGCTGGTAAGGCTGGATGAAAAGGACAAGAAGATCGGGGTGATCTGCGGCATGAGCGGTTGCTTTGGCGCCCTGTTTGGAACGCCATTGGCTGCTGCGGTGTTCTGCATGGAAGTTGCCAATGTAGGGGCTTTTTATTATGCGGCGCTGATTCCCAGCGTGTTTTCTTCGTTCATCGGCGCAGGGATTGCCGGGAGAGTCGGGCTTGCGGCGGAACGTTTTGTGATTCAGGAAATCCCGGCTTTTGGGGTAGGGCCTGCGGTGATTATCGTGATTCTGGGGATTTTGTGTGCGGTGGTCAGTGTGGGGTTTTGCCTGCTGCTTCACGGCGGGGAGCATCTATATAAGAAGTACATAGAGAACCCTTACTTTCGGGTTCTGGCGGCCGGCGGAATCCTTTGGTTTCTTACGCTGGCAGTGGGGACCAGGGTTTACAACGGAAGCAGCATGGAACTGATCGAGGAGGCCATGGAGGGACATGTAAGATATGAGGCATTTCTTATAAAGGCAGTGTTCACGGCAGTGACTCTGGGGGCAGGGTATAAAGGAGGAGAGATTGTGCCGACCTTGTGTGTGGGAGCTACGTTTGGGTGCATGATCGGGACACTTTTTGGGTTCTCGCCTTCTTTGTGTGCGGCCTGCGGCATGGTGGCACTGTTTGTGGGGGTTACCAACTGTCCTTTGGCCAGCATGCTGATTGCCTTTGAGATGTTTGGTTTTGACGCCATGCCCTACCTTGTTATTGTTGTGACCGTCAGCTTTGGACTGTCCGGGTATTATGGGCTGTATGGCAGCCAGAAGTTTGCGTTTTCCAAGCTGAGGATGGAGAGAAGGTGAAGCGAGGTGCAAAGGCAGCCCCTTCTGTTTACCCTGGACGGCGGATTCAGCGAGGAAGATCTTCTTGCCAAGGCTGAGGAAATCATTGATGTAGAGAGGTAAAAAGAAAAGACTCCGAAAGGAGTCTTTTTGTTATATTGCAGCATTATCTAGCGCGAAATTGGATAATCTTACTTTTTTTCTGGAGTTGCTTCTGATAAACAGCTTTCCCTGTTCTATATATAAATCTTTTTGCTCCTCCGTAAGTGAGTGAAATATCTGTAAAATCTTCTGATCCCGGTAATCAGAGTTGGAAACGGGCCGAAAATTCAGCAAAAAGTCTGTGGATACGGAAAAATATTGTGCGATTCTTTTAAGGGTTTCAAAATCAGGCTCCCTGTTGTTCCGGACATAATTCCCGATGGCGCTTGCAGAGATATTCAGGGCGTCTGCAAGCTGCTTTTGGCTTAAGTCTTGTTCTTCCAGTAGTTCTCTTAAAACGTCTCCAAATTTCATCTTGACCGAATTCCTTTCGCGGCGTTTAAATCCAGACAGGTAAAGGAGTATAGTTTGACTGTCCGGAACTTTATCTTATGTTTAAAGTATTAAGTATACTCAAAATAATAATACAGGGATTGTGCCTGGAAAACGCAAAAAAACAACAAAATGAATTGACTCAATTCTTATTGAATGCTATACTTGAAAATAATTACGGCAGCTTCTCATACTGTGTTTTTGTGGTATGGCGATAAGAAAGAGGAGGAGATAATTCGGTGAACATACTGCTGGTAGGTGGAAACGGTAAAATCATGGATGCCATGATTGATAAATTAAATAAAGGCGGGCATCGGGTATATCTTTTAACCGGACAGAGGGAAAAGAAGATTTCTTATAAACGGGTATTTGAAAGATATAATTTTTCATATGATGATGACAATATCATGCATATTGTGGAGAGTGTTAAGCCAGATATCGTATTGTTTATGGGAGCATATGATACAAATTTTGACTGGCGCAACGGAAGGCAGGAAAGTGTGCGCTTTACATCGGCGCTGATCAATCTTTTGTCCGTATGTTCTGTTATGGAAAACGGACGTTTTATTTATCTCTCTTCTCAGGAAGTATACGGAGGAAGCTATGGGAGTCCTGTCTTGGAGGAGGAGACGGTATCGCCTAAAAATTATAAGGCCATGGCCATCGCACAGGGAGAAGAAATCTGTAAAAACTACAGAAAGATGCAGGGGATTTGTACGGTTTCTCTGCGTTTCGACTGTATCTACAGTATTCCTAAAAGAGGGCATAAGGATGATAACCCATGCTTTGCCATGTGTTTAGAGGCTCTGAAAACAGGGAGCATATCTGCCAACGGGAAACATGTGTTTTCCATGATCTATTTAAATGATGCGGTGGAACAGATCTATAAGGTAATGATAGAAAAGGAAGTAAAAGAAGACTGCTACAATGTCTCGTCTATGGAAGAACTGAATGAGATGCAGCTTGCCGAATATATCAAAAATGGGATGGGAGCAGGAATCAGCATTATTGATAATACGGTGGGGGACAGCGAGCGGCTGATACTTGACGGAGGCAGATTTAAAGAGGAACTGGGGCAGAAAATATTCGTTCATTATGACGAAGGGGTAAAAAAGGTTGCCCGGTTTATGGAGAAAAATAAGGACTATTTTATTAAAGATGAAGACGTGGGTGGAAGCTTCATAGGGAGGATATGGCACAATACGAAGATTATATTCGGAACAATGGTGCCATTTATTGAGAATGTGGTATGCTTCTTCCTGTTTTTTGTGCTGAACAGCCAGACGGCAGGAAGCCGGTACTTTGAACGGCTGGATTTCTATCTTCTCTATGTGCTTCTGTTTGCAACAGTACATGGCCAGCAGCAGGCTATTTTTTCCGGCTTGATGGCAGTGGTTGGTTACTGTTTCCAGCAGATGCAGGGGGGAACAGGGTTTGATGTGCTTTTGGACTATAATACGTATGTGTGGATGGTTCAGCTGTTTATCATAGGAATGGTTGTAGGGTATATGAGGGATCTTCTGTATCAGGTGAGAAAGGAGAAGGATGAGGAACTCCGCTTTGTCAACGAAAAGCTGGAAGGGATTGAGGATATCAATGACAGCAATGTCAGGATGAAGCACAGCTTTGAATCTCAGCTGGTAAACCAGAAAGACAGCCTGGGAAAGATTTATGAGATTACCTCCAGCCTGGATCAATATGGACCGGAGGAAGTGCTGTTCTATGCGGCACAGGTTCTGGGTACATTGATGGACAGCAGGGATGTGGCAATATACAGAGTAGCCAATGAGGATTATGCCAGATTGTTTTCGGCCACATCTCCTCAGGCCAGGAAACTGGGAAGCTCGATTAAATATACGGCTATGGAGGAATTGTACGGAGAATTAAAAGAGCATCGGGTGTTTATCAATAAGACCATGGCGGAGGAGCTGCCCCTAATGGCATGCGCCGTGTATGCAGAAGAAGATATGCAGCTGATTCTCATGCTCTGGGGGATTTCGTGGCAGCGAATGACCCTGGCTGAGGCTAACCGGCTGACTATCATAGGAACACTGATTCAAAATGCTTCCCTGCGGGCCAACCATTATCTGGAAACCCTTAAGGAGCAGCGGTACGTGGAAGATACAAATGTAATGAGGGAGGAAGCATTTACTTTGCTTGTCAGGGCTTTCTTTGAGGCAAGAGACAAGGGACTTACGGAATGCACTCTTTTGGAAATTAAAACAAAGAATGACGCAGATTACAGACAGGCGGTTTCCGTATTGGGGAAGGAGATTCGCCAGACAGATTACATGGGGATGCTTGCAGGCGGGAGATTATACATACTTCTTTCCAACACAAATAAAGGGAATGCCCAAGGCGTTATAGAGCGCTTCAGGGGTTCAGGTTATGACTGCCGATGGGAGGAGGAGATGGTATGATGCTGACCTATGAAGAGAATCTCTTTAGAATCCTGCTGATTATCAATCTGGTGGTGGCAGTCCTGTACCTTTTGGCGGCAGTTTTTATAGTAGTGCCTGTGAGAGCCCGCAAGAAGAAGGACGAAGAGGAGATACTTCGTGATAAACGGGGGGCATATGTGCTGCGTTTTGTTGTTATGGTACTGTGTCCGGCAGTGGGGATTTTATTTTTCTTTGTGTCCCATGTGCTGTATCTGACCATATTCCGGTTTCAGGTAAACCTGGAGGATGTGGTGTTCGGTAAAGAACGTGTACGGACGCAGCAGAAGGCAGATGAGGATCGGGAGAGAAATGTAATTCCTGTGGAGGAGGCCATTGCGGTAAATGACAAAAAGAGCCTTCGCATGGCCATGATGAATATCATCAGAGGAGAGATGGAGGACTCTCTGTCATCTATTGCCCTGGCCCTGGATGCAGAGGATTCTGAGGCGGCTCATTACGCCGCCGCCGTCCTCAGCAGCAAATTAAATGAATTTCGTATGAACGTCCAAAAAATATACGGACAGTTTAAGGAGGATTCGAAAAACCAGGCAGAGTATGGGGAGATGCTTTTAGAGTATATGAACAGCGTCTTAAGGCAGAATGTTTTTACACAGCTGGAGCAGAACCGGTTCGTAAAGATGATGGATGAGGTGGCAGAGGCATACTATGAAAAGTACGCTTTTGCAATGACAGAGCAGCAGTATGAAAATGTGTGTCTCAGATTGCTGGAGATAAGGGATTTTGAAAATTCGGAAAAATGGTGTCAGAGACTGTCGGCGCAGCATCCGGATCAGCTGCCTGCTTATACTTGTAAGCTGAAGCTGTATTTTACTGCAAAGAACAGGGAGGCCTTTTTTGGGACCCTTGACGCCTTGAAAAGATCAGATGTGGTGATCAACAGAGAAACGTTGGATATGATACGAATTTTCAGCTGAGGAGAGTGTGCAAATGGTATCACATAGGAATTATCTGGCAATTACAATTGTAATGCTGGTTGTATTTTTCCTGTTTCAGTTTACAAATGTAGCCCTGGAAAGCCGGAATGCTTATGAGAGCAATCCGCATGCTGTGGACAGGGAATGGCTTCCACGGAAAGCCGGAGCATACGGGGCAGGAGATTCAGAAGAAGGGCTTAAAGAGGGCGTCTGGGATGTATCCAGGGATGTGGCTGTCTATATAGGCGATGAGAATGCAGCGGTGAGAAAAGTTGTGAAGACGTGGATATCCTACGCCAAAAAGCAGATGAAAAGCTACAAAACCCTGCAGGAATATGAGCGAAGGAGAGAAGGCGACAGAACAGACACCCCGCAGATGCTGATAGTAAATTCCGTTGATTTGGACTGGGAAAATGAGGAAACCGTCAGCCAGCTGGATGAATATGCGCGGTCAGGAATCAATCTGGTCTTTTGCGGCCTTCCGGATGTATCGGTCATAAAAGACAACAGACAGCTAAAGCGTCTTTTGGGTATTAAAGAGATAAAGGAAGAGGCGTCTGTGTCAGGTCTTCATCTGCACGAGGGCTTCTTTATAGGCGGAGAGATCGTTTATCAGGCGGGAAGCCAGGAGGAATATGAACGGCGGCAGAACATGGATCTGGTGTTTCCTGAGATTACTCTGGCAGCAGGAACAAAGGCATATATGACAGGCGTCTATGAGGATCGGCAGCTGGAGGAGGAAGAGCGTCCGGCTGTAATCTGGAGAAACCGGCTGGGAAGAGGGTACATATTTGCAGTAAATGGACAATATATGGAGGATGCAGCAGGGATTGGGATTTTGTCCGCAGCCTGGGCCCAGTCAGAAGATTATGTGATTTATCCGGTGGTAAACGCACAGAATATGATATTTGCCAATTATCCGGGGCTTGCAGATGAAAACAATGATGAGATGATAAAGTGCTACGGACGTACCATGCCTGAAATGATGCGCTATATTGCCTGGCCGGCCATTGTGGCATCTTATGAGAAAAATGCTATGGGACTTTCCTGTATGCTGGCTCCTCAGTTTGATTATGAGGATGGCAATGATCCAAAACAGTCAGATTTTCTGTATTATATGAAACGTCTGAATGAACAGGGAGCGGAAGTAGGGCTGTCAGGATTAAGGATGTCAGATACTCCTTTGGAGGAAAAGCTTGAAGAAGATGCCCAGCTTATAGAGGAAACAATTCCGAAATACAGGTTTTCTTCTTTCTACGGCAAGGGGGTGTCTGATGAAGAGATAGATTCGGCCCTTTCAGGAGAATTTTTGAAAATGGTGCGGACGGTTGTGGCTGACTATGAAGGAGACGCTGAGGTGGTAGGCTATCAGTCGGAACAGATAACCAGGCAGACCGTTATTTCAGATGGCTACAGACATACATTTCTCGAAGATTTCCGGGTCAGAGCGGTGGAGACAGCCCTGGCATACACCAGTGTTCTGGCAGACATAAGTCAGGCTGCGTATCCGGAAAACTCTGAAGATACATTTGAAAAGATCATTTATGATTTTGGCTGGAATACCCAGCATTACCTGGAAGGCTTTCAGGGATTTGCCCGGACAACCGTGTCTGTGTGCGATGAGCATATCCGTAATTTCCTTGCCATGGATTACAGGGAAACCAGGGAGAACAACTCCATCAGGCTGGATGTGGCAAGTCCTCAGATGCCGGTATGGTTTATCCTCAGGACAGACGAAGGCCTTATAGACAAGGTGACCGGCGGCAGCTGGAAGGAGATCGAAGAACAGGTGTATCTGATTGAGGCTTTGGAACCCACCGTAGTTATCCAGATGAAGTAGAAGAACAAAAGGAAGTAACATTATGAGAATATGTATCATAGCAGAAGGGTGTTATCCATATGTGGTAGGTGGTGTGTCCGGCTGGACCCACAGCCTGATAACTTCGTTTCCGGATCAGGAATTCGTTATCCTGGCTATTGTGGCCAACCGCTCTCTGAGGGGAAAATTTGTGTACGATCTGCCGGACAATGTGACGGAGGTCCATGAGCTTTACCTTGACGATGTGGACTGGGGAAAGAAAGAGCGGCGGAAAAGCCGAATGAACAGAAAAGAATATGATGCGCTGAGAAAACTGCTTTTGGGGCAGGAGACCGAGTGGGGAACACTGTTTGATTTTTTCCAGAAAAAGGACATATCCCTTAACGATATGCTTATGGGGGAGGATTTTTTTAACGCGGTTACAGAATATTATAAACTGAACTACAGCCAGCTGGTGTTCTCCGATTTCTTGTGGATGCTTCGCTCTGTCTATCTGCCGCTGTTTACCACATTGAAAATGAAGATACCAAAAGCAGACATATACCATTGCGTATGTACCGGATATGCGGGAGTGCTGGGAAGCATGGCCAAATATCTGTATGGGGGGCGTCTGCTGATATCAGAACACGGTATCTATACCCGGGAGCGGGAAGAGGAGCTGATTATAGCAAAATGGGTGCAGGGAATCTACAAGACCATATGGATTGAGCAGTTCAGAAAGATGTCAAACCTTGCTTATGAAAGGGCAGATCTGGTGACCAGCCTTTATGAGCAGGCAAGGGAGCTGCAGACAGAGGTGGGATGCCCCAAAGAAAAGACAAGAATTGTGCCAAACGGTATCCGGATTGAAGAGTTTCAGGATATTCCAGGCAAGACAGAAGAGGATAAGAATAAAATCAATATCGGAGCTGTGCTTCGTGTGACCCCCATAAAAGATATTATAACCATGATACAGGCTTTTGGCTTTGCGAAAGAGAGGGAACCCTCCTTAAAATTGTGGATCATGGGCTCGTGGGACGAGGATCAGGAATATGCAAAAGGGTGTTTTGAGCTGGTGCGGACTATGGAGGTTCCTGATGTGGTATTTACCGGAAAAATTAAATCCGGCGAATATTACGGCAGAATGGATATGACTCTTCTAACCAGCATAAGCGAGGGACAGCCGCTTACGATTCTGGAAAGCTTTGCGGCTAAAAAGCCGGTGATTTCCACCGATGTGGGGAACTGCCGCGGTTTGATTCTGGGAGAGAAGGATGATTTCGGAGCAGCCGGGATCGTTACCCGTATCATGAATGTGCAGGAGATTGCACAGGCAATAGTATCTCTGGCGCATAATGAACAGCTGCGCCAGCAGATGGGAGAGAACGGGTATAAGAGAGTGAAAGGCGGTTATCAGTTCAGATACATGCAGGATGCATATGAAAAAATATATAAAGAGTTTGCAGAGAGCATGCAGAAAAGATGGGAAGATAAGCAGACAGATACAGATGGCAGGGAGGGTTAAATATGGCAGGTGTAGGTGTTAAGTTAAACCGTATTTTTGAAAAAAAGTCTATTGCGGCAGATATTGTAGGCTTTACTTACAGTATAATCATCACCATCGCCCCGGTACTTCTGATAATCGGAACGATTCTGCTTATGGGGCTGGTGCTGGGATTTAACAAGGCAGACTATCTGACCAGAGAATTATTTTCCTGTACGATTCTGTATACCTTTGTGTTTGCCCTGTTAACCGTAGCTCCTTTCAATGCAGTGCTGTCCAAATATATGCAGGACGCCATCTATGAGGAGCGCTTTCAGGATATCCTGCCCTGCTACTACCTGGGACTGGCTATGAATATGGCTCTTACCTGCCTGCTTGGAATTCCTTTCTGCCTTTGGGAGCATTTTGCAGGTGGGGTACCGGTTTTTTATGTATTTTGCGGTTTTTGCTCCTATATTTCCATGACGTTTGTGCTCTATTCCATGGTATACCTTTCTATCTGTAAAGACTATGAGAAGCTTTTTGCGTTCTTTTTTATGGGGATGGCAATCGCGTTTTTGATGTGCCTGTTTCTGAATTATTACCTGGGATGGGAGATTACATGGAGTATGCTTTTGTCTCTGACAGCAGGATTTTTTCTGATAGCAGCTATGGAATTTGCTGCTGTGAAACGATATTTCAGGCAGAACAGCAACCGGTACAGGCCGGTACTGGGATATTTTAAAAAGTGGTGGCAGCTGGTGGTGACCAACTTTTTCTATATTTTCGGACTATATGTCCACAACTTTGTATTTTGGACCCATGAAACGAGAACTGTGCTTGTCAGAAGCTTTGTGTACAATCAGCCCTATGATATGGCTTCCTGTCTGGCAATGTTTACCAACATATCGGCTACCATTATTTTTATCACCAACATTGAAATGCATTTCCATGAAAAATACAGAAATTATTCTGAAGCGGTTATCGGAGGAAAAAAAGCAGACATTGAAAATGCCAAGAAGCGTATGTTCCGGCAGCTGTCCAGCGAACTGATGAATCTGGTGCGTATACAGTTTATTATTTCGGTTGTGGTATATCTGCTGTGTGTGATATTTTTGCCCAGACTGGGATTTGCAGGATCCGTTCTGAGAATTTATCCCTGCCTGGCAGTAGGATATTTTATTTTGTTTCTTATGTATGCGGCTGTCCTGTTCATGTATTATTTCAATGATCTGCCGGGTGCGGTTATCTCTACCTTAAGTTTTTTTATTGCAACATTAATCGGAAGTATCCTGGCTATGAACCTGTCAGAAATCTGGTATGGGGCGGGTCTGATAGGCGGGGCCTTTGTCGGATGGAGCGTTGCTTATACAAGGCTTCGCTGGATAGAAAAGAATCTGGATACCCATATCTTCTGCAGAGGCCAGCTTCTGAAACGGGGGAATGGTCCCAAACCGTCGGGCCTTGTATACAAAAAATATTGCCCGGACAAAAGCGGCGTTTAAAAATCCTGGTATAACGCATTGTTTCGAAAGGAGCAGTGCGTTTTGGGCTTATTAACAACAATAGTCTGGGGATTGTATATATGAGAAGGATATGGAGAGCAGGAGCTGGTATGGCTGTGACGTTAGCGTGTTCGATGGTGTTGGGAGGCTGCAGCTTTAAAAAGGAAATGCTGGAAAAATGGACTCCGTTTGGTGCAAAAGGTCTTAAAGGAGAAATTGAGCAGGTTGTTTTTACGGAATCCGATCGTGAATTAAAGAATCCCAACAGAGGTTTTTATCAGTTATACGAATTTATGATTACGGATGAGGAGACGGACTTTAAAACATATATTGAGGAGTGGTATCCCCAGGTTGGGGATATCAGCCTTATGTTCATTCAGATAAACCTGCAGTCTTATAGGGAAGGGGACATATCTCCGGAGGGACTGGATAATATAGAGAGCTTGTTTTACACACTGGAAACGTATGAGAAACAGCTGATCATCCGTTTTGTATACGACAGGGAAGGGAAAGTCCTGGAGCATGAACCAGAGAGCCTGGATATCATACTGAGACATATGGAACAGCTGGAACATACGCTTAGGAAGCATTACAGACAGATTTTTATTGTCCAGGGGGTCTTTACAGGCAATTGGGGAGAGATGAACGGCAGCCGGTACGATACGGAGGAAAACTGGAGAATACTGGCAGGAAAGCTTGCCAGGGTGACGGATGAATCCACATACCTCAGCGTCCGCACACCGGCTCAGTGGCGCAGCCTGATATCCATAACACAGGTGCCGAAGGGAGAGCTGCCATATAGACCTGAGGATTTCAACACGGAGGGCAATTTATTCATCACAGACGCCAGTCCTCTGTGGGGACGGCTGGGGCTGTTTAATGACGGCATGCTTGGCAATGAAAAGGATTATGGAACTTATGGTGAGCAGAAGGCCTCGGACAGGGTATGGGCAGCGGGATGGCAGAGGGAAGAGGAACTGGATTTTCAGGATGCTCTGTGCTGTCTGGTGCCTAACGGCGGAGAGACCATTGTGGAAAACCCATACAATGATCTGCCAGGTGCGCTGAAGGATATGGCAGCGATGCATGTTACCTATCTGAATAAATGGCATGATCCGGCGGTTCTGAATAAGTGGGCGGATACCATTGTGGAGGAGGATGGATGCTTTAATGGCATGGACGGCTACACTTACGTGGAGCGCCATCTGGGCTATCGGCTTTTCATAGAATCAGCTCAGTTAAACTACAGAAGGAGAGGCTCCCGCCTGTCGGTGAGAATCAATATGAAAAATGCAGGCTTCGCGCCTGTGTACAGGGAACCGGAGCTGAGGCTTGTGATTCACAGAGAAGAAAGCCAGGAGGGAGCATCGGGTGAGGCATCAGTTTATCCGGTAGAGAGCCAGCTAGGCCAGCTTACAGGCGGAAATAAAACGGAAAAAGTGCTTTCTCTTCGGACAGAGATTAATCTGACAGATTTCCAGGAAGGAAGGTATGGGATTTACTTTTCTATGGTGGATCCTGACAGTCAGAAATACATTTATCTGGCGAATCAGCAGAATATGGATGAGTATGGGTACTGTTTGGGGTATGTTGAATTAAGCCGGTGATTCTGTCAAAAAATGTTTGCAAATCTGACAGCGTTACCATATATGTCCTCTGCTGGAAGGGACGATGGCACATGGGCTCTGCGCTGTCCCGAATGGAAAGAGGGGGAAGTAGTGCAATACGCAGACTTCTCTTATAAGCAGGAGAGTATTTGATAAGGTCAGAGAGGCGGTGACAACAAACTGGTTCTTAATATTTGTGTATTTGCAAATTGTAAGGATTATAAGTTTAGAATGAATGAAAAAAGTTCTTTTTGTAATCAACACGCTGGGACAGGCAGGAGCGGAGAAGGCCCTTATAGAATTCATAAAGAAAATATATAAGCCAGAATATGAAATTTCTCTTTATGTCCTTATGGGGCAGGGAGAATTGGCAGACAAGTTTCCATCCTATGTCAGAATTTTGAATCGCTCCCTTAGCTGCCTGTCAGTGCTGACAAAACAGGGGAGACGAAAGATGGCATTGAAGGTTTTTTGTGCATTTTGGCTTCATGGAGGATGGTGGGGAAAACTATATAGCATTATTCGATGTTTTGCGGATATGGTAAAAGAGAAAAGGATTCAGGTCAGTAAATTGTTTTGGCGTGTTCTTTCAGATGGCACAGAGCGTTTTGAGACGGAATTTGATCTGGCGGTTGCCTGGCTGGAAGGAGGCGCAGCTTACTATGTAGCCGATCATGTGAAGGCAAGGCAAAAAGCAGCATTTATACATATTGACTATGAAAGCGCAGGATATACGAGAAATATGGATCGGGGATGCTGGGAACAATATGCCCGGATCTTTACGGTTTCTGAAGAAGTGAGAGGACATTTTCAGGCTTTTTATCCGGAATATGCAGAAAAAGTAAGTGTATTTGACAATTATATTGATCAGGATACTCTTCGTCTCCGTGCTACAGAACCAGGAGGATTTTCCGATGATTTTGACGGAATAAGGCTTTTGACAGTAGGAAGGCTGACTTACCAGAAGTCATACGATATTGCCATAGAGACTATGCGTATTTTGAAAGAATCAGGACAGAAGATAAGATGGTATATACTTGGTGAGGGAGAGCAAAGAAGATATCTGGAAAAAATGATAGACGCATCCGGTTTGAAAGAAGATTTTTTGCTGTTAGGTGCGGTTGAAAATCCATATCCTTATTATGAGCAAACAGATATCTATGTGCATGCGACGCGGTTTGAAGGGAAGAGTATTGCGATCCAGGAGGCTCAGACTTTGGGATGTGCGATAATTGCTTCTGAATGTAGCGGTAACAGAGAACTGATTACTGACGGAAAAGATGGGATACTATGTAAACTTACTCCTCAGGCAGTTGCACATAGCATTATGAGACTTTTGGAAGATGAAGAGGAGCGAAAAAGGCTGGGGCAGACGGCAAGAACCAGGAAAACTCCTCAGGGACAGGAACAGCTTTTTAAGGATTTACTTGACAGCGATATTGAGAAATAAATAGGGTTTGGACGGAAAGGAGCATGCATGGACATGTGGTATTGGCTGCCGGAGTATGGAAAAGTATTTTTGGGATATATGTTTTTAATGTTTCTCTGGCCTTCGGTTGTATTCAGAAGCCATCTGAGGGGAAAATCAAAGACATACTATTTTGGTTTCTGTGTTGCAGTGCCAATTATTATCATAAATACAACGGTTCTGACTCTCGGTATTTTTCATATCTTAAGCGCAAAGGCCATCTTTCTGATATTTTACGGGATTTTCTGGTTTACTTTTGTAAAACATATGATTCTTCATTTCAGTAAGAATAAGGTGTCCTGCAAAAATATAAGCTGGTTAAGAATTCAAATAAGGATTAAGGAAAGCATATATTGTTTTGGGGAAAAACTGGTTTCCGGAGTTCGAAAATATGGTGCTTTAGGCTTGGTCACTCTATATGGGATGATATATTTTTCCTATGGGGCATTTCAGATATATTCATATGG
>CAJUEJ010000010.1:147682-155205 GCA_910585435.1 uncultured Hungatella sp.
TGGAGTTCAGACGTGTGCTCTTCCGATCTTCATATGGTTATGGAGATTTGTATACCCATCACAGATGGATATACAGCCTTACACAAGGAGAGATTTTTCCGGACGGAGTTTATCCGGAAGCTATGCACTGTTTTATTTACTGCATGCATACTTTGTTTGGAATTAAAGTATACAGTATTTTGTTATTCTTGCAGATAATTCATGTAATGGTTTTTATTCTCGCAGCGTATTTGCTGCTTAGAAAGATTTTTTGCTGGCGCTATACGCCGGTTCTTGTGTTACTGTTGTTCTTAACGCTGGATTTGAGCAATGCAGATGCAATACACAGCATGTTTCGCCTACAGATAACATTGCCTCAGGAATTTGGACTTCATACGGTATTCTTGTGTGCATTATACTTGTTCGAATATCTGCATAAAAAGAATATTGATACCCGCAGAGATGAATCTCTTTTTCTGCTTCTGCTTTCTGCAATGGCTGCCCTTATGATTCATTTTCATGTAGCGTTGATGGCGGTTGTCCTCTGCATATCTGTCGCTGTATTTGCATGGAAAAAAATATTAAGCAGAAAGTATTTTTTTCCCTTAGCACTTTCAGCCATTTGCGCCTGTATGGTTGCATTCATGCCTATGGCCGGAGCATTGGCCCAGGGGGTTCCGCTTAACTCTTCTATTTATTGGGCCGTAAATGCTATGAATGGTGAAGAAAGCAGAGCATTGCGTGGACAGAATGAGAAGAAAGCAGACATTGTAGAAGAAGGGGAAAACCAGACAAAGATTGAGCGCAATGATGTAAGCATTACAGCCAGTGTGTTACAGGGGATATTTGATATCTACAGGAAAGGATATAGTGCACTATATGGAAAGGAAGGGGGCGGATGGATCTTTCTTTTTACTGTGCTTGCGTCTGTTTTTTGCTGGCAAATTAAACGAAAGCCTTGTCTGAAGCAATTTCGCGGAATGTGCGAAGGATATTATTTTGTAATTGCTGCTTCTGTTATATATGTATTTGTATATGCTGCCCCTACAATCGGCTTGCCGGATATTATACCTGAGGGACGTTTTTTTGCTCCCGGGCATATAATGGTACTTGCAGTTATGGCAATGCCATTTGACATGGCTTTTTTCAGACTGTCGGCTTTCTGTAAGGATTTCACTTTGCGGATTATATCTTTATCGTCCATGCTGGGGGTATACGGCCTGTCAGTTGCAACGGGAAACTTTAGGGGATTTTTATTTTATGAATTATCGCGTTATAATTCTGCGGCGATGGTAACTGATTCTATCATAGACACGTTTCCCGTCCATAGTTATACAATCGTATCGCCTACAGATGAACTTTACCCTGTTATCCAGTATGGATGGCATGAAGAACTGCTGACCTTTGTGGAAAACAGCAGTAAGGGAGAATATGTTATTCCGTCCGAATATGTGTTTATCTATGTGGAGAAAAGGCCTCTTCTTTATGCGCAGTCTCATTTTTTTCATGGGCCTTCCTGGCTGGGAGAGGAGAAATATTTAGAGCCGTTTTGGAAAGTGTATTCTGTAAAATATCCGGATAACGGGGCCAGCCAGGCGCCGGAGATTATAGCCGGACAGGCTTCTGAGGATATGGCTGGACAGGAATTGCCAGAATATGAAAATGGATGGCAAATGTATTCAGACTTTGATAAGCGCATTATTTTGGAATCAAAGGTATATGAATGGTGCCAGAAATTTTCAGAGAAGAATCCTTCTGTATTAAAGGTTTATTATGAAGACGATGATTTTGTTTGCTATTATTTCAGACAGGAGGCAGGAAAATTACCGTATGAGTTAGGACTTGTGGAGGCAGGGGCAGAATATGAATAACGTGGGGATTTTGACATTTCACTGCGCAGATAATTACGGGGCTTTGTTACAGGCGTATGGTTTGAAATGCTATCTAGAAAAACAGGGAACAGGCGGGGAGATTGTCTGCTATGAACCGTTTTTTATGACAGGAAGACATTGGTGGATTCCATATGTACCAATAGGAAACATAGTTCGGAGGCTGGGATGGAGTTTATATGGATGGAGAGCCAATGTAAAAAAAGGAACACTTTTTTTTCAAAAAAGAGCTAATATGAAGAAATTCAGAAAAAGGTATCTTATCAAAAAAGGACAGAGAAAGCTCTATTTTACATATCAGCTCAGGCGCCTGCCTTATGAATATTATATAGTTGGAAGCGATCAAATCTGGAATCCTGACATTACGTGCGGATTAAAAAAAGCATATTTTGGTGCTTTTTATAACAGAAACAAGAGAAAAGTAATTGCTTATGGGGCCAGCTTAGGAAGGGCATCTCTTTCTGAAGAATACGATAAAGAATTTTCTGAGTTGTTAACGTATGTGGATGCGGTTTCCGTCAGGGAGAAATCGGCAATTACATATATAAAGCAATTTTATACCGGGGAGATTCTGGAGGTTCCGGATCCTGTTTTTTTATTGGAAAAGAAGGAATGGCAGAGAATTGAAAAACTGCCGGAGCAGGAAGGATATATTGTTGTGTGTGCGGTGGAAAAAAATAGAAAGCTGTACGATTATGCGAAGGACTTAGCAAAAAGCCGTGGATTATCGATTATTGAGATAACAAGCGGAACAGAAATTGCAGAGGAAAGCATCGGTATGGATTATACGGCGGGCCCCTCAGAGGTATTAGGCTATATCCATAAGGCAGATTATATAATAACCAGTTCCTTTCATATGATAGCATTCAGTATAATCTATCAGAAAAAATTTGCGGCGTTTCAATATAACCACGCAGGAGAAAGAATAAGCAATATATTAAGAGGCTATGGGATGGAAGACAGGCTGTATCAGGAAAATAGAGAGATGAGAATAGATGATGAGATTGATTGGAGCAGAGTTGAAGAACAAATAAAAAAGAATGTAAGCCTGGCAAAAGACTTTTTATGGAAACATGTTGGATGCTGAGAAAAGATTTCTGAGGCGACAGTATGGAATTATATCTGATAAAAGAAATGTGCTGCGGCTGCGGTGCATGTGCGGAAGTATGTCCCCAAAAAGCAATAAAAATGGTACGGGATAAGGAGGGCTTTGACTATCCGCAGATAAATGGGGATATCTGTGCTGAATGTGAAGCATGCAGATATGTGTGTCCAATGAAAGGACATGAACCAATCAAGAGCGAAAGATTTTATGCAGGGGCACAAGCAAAGGAGGATAAGCTAAGATATTCAGGTTCATCAGGCGGCGTTTTTTCTGTATTGGCTCAATATGTACTCAGATATCAGGGAGTTGTCTATGGCGCCGGCTATGATGAATGTATGACGGTTGTCCATAGGGAAGCACAAAATGATGAACAGCTGGAGAAAATTAAACGAACGAAATATGTGCAAAGCAATATGGAGGGAATATATGGCAAGGTAGAGCGGAAGCTGAAAGAAGGAAGATGGGTGTTATTTTGTGGAACACCGTGTCAGGCAGATGCGCTGAGGCTCTTTCTGAGAGATGACTATGAAAAGCTGATTCTTATTGATTTAGTGTGTTATGGGGTCCCGTCTCCTGGCATATGGGAAAATTATGTAAAGTATCTGGAGCATATACATGGAGGAAAGATGACAGATTTTTCTTTCAGAGACAAAAGAAACATGAACAATGGTCATACATGTTCTTACATAATAGATGGAAAAGAATATACAGATTCGCTTTATCGCGATATATTTTGTAAAATGTATTTTCAAAATTATATATTGCGCCCCTCTTGCCATAATTGCAGGTTTTGTACGGTAAATCGAAAAAGCGATTTTACGATTGGGGATTTCTGGGGAATAGAACACATAAGACCACATATGGATGACGGTATGGGAACATCTATGGTGATCATACATTCAGAAAGGGCTGGAAAGATATGGAATCAAATAAAGACAGAATTAAATTGGTTTGCATGTACAAAGGAACATGTATTGCAGCCAAGATTACTAAAGCCTGCTGAGCCGGCCAGAGGGCGGAAGCGGTTTATGAAAATGTATGAACGGATATCGTTTGAAATAATTGTAAAATTGTTAAAAATGCAGTTGATTCGATGATCCGATAAAGGAAAAATAAAATGACGGAAATGTTCAGATATTTGACAGGAATATTATCGAAGGAAGAGCAGAGGGACTGGAAAATATTGGCCGTAGTAGATTTTATTAGTCCGGCTACGGATATTATAAATTTTTCCATGCTTATTTACATTATAAATTTTGTAATGCGAGAACAGCAGGAGCCAAAGAGGATAGCTGTATTTACATTTTTCATAGGCATGATTTCTGTTTTAAAAGGGCCCTTCGATTTATATAAGTGTAAAATCTATAACCGGTTTGTATATAACGGATCCCAGAGATTATCGGAAAAGCTATGTGAGCTGCTGCTGAAAGAAGACCTGCTCCATCACAATCAGAAAAGCCCCATGCAGGCACTTTCCCTGGTACGAAACGATACTTTGAACTGTATGAAGATTATAGTCACCATCATTGATATCTGGGTCCATGTATGTTCAATGGCGTTATATTTTGGGGTGATGATTTATGCATCAAAAGGAGTGGGGATAATTAGCTGTGCAGCATTTGTACTGCTGATGGGCGGAATGTTTTTTTATTATCGGGATCAGATACAGCTTGACGGGGATAAATCCAGAGCATATGGGATTGAGGCAAATGCGCAGGTCACGATTGCATATGGGAATTTTAAAGAGATGAAAATCGCTGGTGATTTCTCCAATACTTTGCAGAAATACTGTGAGGCGGGAGAGAACTACTCCCAGGTGCAAAAGCAATTTCAGTATAAGAAAAGCATAATAAGTATGATCATGAAGGACTTCGTTATGACAGCAATGTTTGTCATACTGGCCTGTTTTCTCATAAGGCCAGGGGAAGGCATGAATTATTTTCTGGCGTCCATGGTGATCTATCTTACTATGCTGATTAAAATGATTCCAGTGGCATTTACCATTGTAAGCGGACTGAACGACGTGAAATTTGCGCAGAAGTCATATGAAGTGGTAAAGGAAGGGATGACCTGGTACGCAGAAATAAAGAGAGTGGAAAAAGAGGAGGAAAAGGTAAGGAAGAAAAAACTTACTCTAAATAAAGGCCTTTTTGTTAAGGATTTGACGTTTTCTTATAATGAGAGAAAGGACATCTTCAGAAATTCCTCTATTGATATTCCGACAGGCTGCTCAGTTGCGGTAATCGGGGTTTCAGGTATTGGAAAAACAACCTTTCTTGATCTGATTTTAGGTCTTTTAACGCCACAGGCAGGACATATTTTTTTTGATGATTATGATATAGTAACGCATATGGATAAAACAGGAATTTGCAGAGCGAATATCGGAGATATTGTAAGCTATATTCCGCAGACCATATACTTAAACGGAGAAACAATATGTAATAATGTTTGCTTTTTGGGAAAGGAAAAAGAGGCAGATATTGCAAGGGTAACGGAGTGTTTGAAGTGTGCTCAGGTGTGGGAAGATGTCATGCAGATGCCGGAAGGGATCCATACGCTGATAGGGGAAAACGGAACAGATATTTCCGGAGGGCAGCGTCAGAGAATCGCATTGGCAAGGGCGTTATATAAGGATTTTGAGTTGCTGGTTATGGACGAGGCAACGGCAGCGCTGGATATGGAAACCGAAAAAGCAGTGATTGATTCCATAAGGCAGGTAAAAGGAGACAAAACCATATTAATCGTAACACACCATATGAGTTTAGCAAATGAGTGCGATATCGTGTATAAAATAGAGAACATGGGATTTGTAAGAGTAAAGTGATTGTGGGGAAAGAAAATGGAAAGGCTTATAGAGAATAAAGTATCTGCGGTTATTCCTGTATTCAATGGAGAATTATATTTATCCTCAATATTAGATTCTATTCTGACTCAGACATATCCCTGGATAGAAATTATTTTGGTGGACGATGGTTCAACCGACAGAACTGTGCAGGTTGCGGAGAGTTACCGTGAGAAGTTTATATTGAGGGGATACGAATATTGTGTTGTTCAGTCCAAACACAAAAATGCTTCAGCAGCAATCAATATCGGTTTGCCTTATGTTACAGGGGAATATCTTATATGGCCAGACAGCGATGACAGACTTGAGAAAGAGTCTGTTGAGAAGAGGATAAGGTTTTTAAAAGAGAATCCTCAGTATCAGTGTGTCAGAACATTGGCATACTATTTTGATCAAAAAACAGAAAACATAATGCCTGCCGATGAGAAGACAGGGGATATTTTCAAGGAGGATTTATTTTGGGATATTTTGGAGTCTGAGACCTACGTATGCTGTGGGTGTTACATGCTGCGGACCGAAAGCTTTTTTAAAATTTATCCCGGACGCCGGATACCAGAGTATGATGTGGGACAGAATTTTCAGATGCTTCTTCCGTTTACATTTTATCATTTGTGTCCTACGATTCCGGAAGCCTTATATGGAGTGTGCGTCAGGCCGGGAAGCCATTCCAGAATCAGATTAACTGAGGAAGAGGAAAAGAAAAAATATCAGGATTATGAAAAACTTATAGATGATATTTTATTGATCTGTCATATTGAAGACACAGAAACAAAAAATAGAATCGAGTATTGGAAATCTCAGAGAAGGTATAAGCTGGCTGTAAAATATAGGGAGGGTAAGAAAATGATAGAGGCAATCAGGCAAATGAATAGATATGGTGAAGTTAAACCTGACCGGATATGGAAAGATTTGTTGTGGAGTTTTATCTATAGGAAATAAAAGCAGGGAGAGATAAATGAGGAGATACAAAAAGAATATATCTGTGATCGTTCCGGTTTATAATAACAAACAATACATATGCGGTTGTGTAAAATCTGTTTTAAAGCAAACCTGCACGGACTTTGAATTGATTTTGATTGATGATGGGTCTGATGACGGCAGTAAAGAAAAATGTGAAAAGCTGCGCAGAAAAGATGAGCGGATAATATGCATGTATCAGAAACACAGAGGGGTTTCGGCGGCACGAAATGCGGGCATAGACATAGCGAAAGGAAAGTATTTGTTTTTTCTGGACAGTGACGATATTATACACCCTCAGCTGCTGGAGGCACTTTATAACTTACAGGAAAAAAACCATACGGTTATAGCGACTGTGGGACTGTATAGTGCAGGAGAAGGAAAGTTTCAGAAACCCAGAAGCTGGAAGACAGAAAAAAAGTATATGAAAAAAAGCGTTTATCTTAGTAATGAGAATGCGATAACACCTTTATATTTTACACATTCTAAAATAAGGCTTGACGCAATAGGAGGAAAATTGATTCTTCGTGACGCGGTAAAGTCTGTCAGATTTGACGAGAAGCTGACACGTGGTGAGGATACACAGTTTCTTTACAGGCTGGTGTCTCAAGGAGCTGATGTTACGGTACTTTTAAAGAAATGGTATTACTATAGAAAAAAAAAAAAAACCGCAGCTGTATAGCATATTCAAAAGAGATATGTGCAGGCAAATACAAGATGCAGAGGGAAATCTGCGATTGTGCAATAAAAA